>JBAOII010000034.1:0-17255 GCA_037045685.1 Candidatus Competibacter sp. | reverse complement strand
CATCGACGCCGAGCATTTCTTCGAGCGGCCAGCGCGTCTTGAGGGAATCGGCGTAATCGGCGGCGGTCTTGTCGAGCTTGCCGCTCAGGTTGCGGGCTTCCTCGCGGATGACCTGGATGAAACGGTCGCGATGGATTTGCTCGCAGTCCGGGTAATCGGTCAGGGTCTCCACCGCCGCGCGGATGTTCGCCAGCGCCGCCCGACTGCCTTCCGTGAGCGATTGCAGCAACATATCGCGCGTGCCATCCAGCTCGAAAGCCTGCGTGATGTTTTCCAGGGTCATGATGAATCCGGTGATGGCGGCGGGCGGGTTCGCCGCCGAATCCGCCCGCGTCGGACCCGCCCGCCCGCCCGCCTCGCCGACCTCGCTCGCGGGCGCTCCCGGCGCGGCCAGCACCGGCGCCATGCGCACCCGGATGAACTGCCCGGCCCGAGTGGTGAACACGAACTGCGCGTTCGGGTCGGTTTCGCTTTTCTCCAGCCGCGCCCGCACGCTCTCCAGGGCGTGCGCCAGCAGGTTGCGGTCGATGATGGCGAAAATGGATCGGCCGAGGCCGACCAAGGAAGGCGTCGCCCCGTCTCGCGCGTGGTCCGGGGGCGACAGCGATTGGCGGGCGCGCTCGTTGTAGAGCAGGATGCGGCCGTCGGCGTTGCAGACCAGCACGCCCTGGGACAGCTCGGACACGAGCGCCGCCAGCCGGTTCTTCTCCTCCTCCACCGAGGACTTGGCTTGGGCGACCTTGGCTTCGAGATCGCGCGCCAGCATTTCGCCGTGCTCGGCCAGATCGTTGATGGCCCGCGCCAGCAGCCTGATTTCCGGCGGACCGGCCGGCTCCAGGCGATGGCTGGAATTGGCGTTGAGAACGATGCGAATCCCCTCGACGATCCGCAGCGGACCCTTGACGTAGAACCGGTAGGCGGCGGCGAACGCGATGCCCAGAACCATGAGCAGCAGCAACCCCATCTCGGCGAGCAATTCCGCCTGCGGGGCCAAGATCCCGATCAAATCCCGTTGCCGGTCGGGCTCCAGGACGCTGTAAACCGCGTAGCCCGCCACGAGCACCAAACCGGCCACCAGCACCAAAAACGCGGCGAGCGCGAGAACGAAGCGAGCATTTTCGTTCATGGGGTGGACTTCACCATACGGGTGGTTGCGAGGATTTTTGTTGGGCTGGCCAGCCTGCGGCGAAACCGCGTCGCGGCCGGAAGCATTTTTACCACATCCGCCATCCTGTCATATATCGAACCCATGGCCCGCAACCCGGCCGGCGATAGCGTTCGGCGCCGCATAGACAACATGGCGAGCACCTTATACATTTCTTAGGACTTGGCCGCGTGCTTCCAACGCCGCCAATGTTACCCACCAACCGAAGGGGAAAAAACAAATGTCGTCCGAAGTGTACGAGCGGATTCGAAGCAATCCGAAATTCGATGAACTGGTGACCAAGCGCAGCCGCTTCGCGTGGCTGCTGACAGCCGTCGTTCTGGGCATCTACTTCATATTTATCATGGTCGTGGCGTTCAACCCGAAGTTGCTGGCCACGCCCATCTGGGAAGGCGGCAAAGCCTCCATCGCCTGGCCCATCGGCGCCGGGATGATCCTGCTGTTTTGGCTGATGACCGGCCTCTACGTGCGCCGCGCCAACAGCGAATTCGATGACATCAACGCGGAAATCGTCAAGGGAGCCATCGAATGAATCATCGAGTGCTGCAATTCGCCACCGCCGCGCTGGCGCTGGGCTGGGTGGGGCTGGCCGCGGCCGCCCCGGATGTCGGCCAAGCTCAGAAACAGGCGATCAACATCCATGCCATCGTGATGTTTTTCATCTTCGTGATGATGACCTTGGGCATCACCTACTGGGCGGCCCAGCGCACCAAGACGGCCAGCGATTATTACTCCGCCGGCGGCGGCATCACCGGCACCCAGAACGGCTTGGCCATCGCCGGCGACTACATGTCGGCGGCCACCCTGCTCGGTCTGACCAGCTTGACCTACTTTCAGGGTTTCGACGGCTATATCTACTGCATCTGCTTCTATGTCGGCTGGCCGTTCATCATGTTCATCATGGCCGAGCGGCTGCGCAACCTGGGCAAGTTCACCTTCGCCGACATCACCTCCTACCGGCTCGATCAGCGGCAAGTTCGCACCGTCGCCGCCATCGGCTCGCTGACCGTGGTGGTGTTCTATCTGATCGCGCAGATGGTCGGCGCGGGCCAGCTCATCAAGTTGCTGTTCGGCCTGGAGTACTGGATCGCGGTAGTCATCGTCGGCGTGCTGATGGTGGTCTACGTGACGTTCGGCGGCATGATCGCCACCACCTGGGTGCAGATCATCAAGGCCTGCCTGCTGCTCGGCGGCGGCACGCTGGTGATGCTGCTGGCGTTTTCCCAGTTCGGCTTCAACTTCGAGACGCTGGCGACCAAGGCGGTCGAGAATTCCAAGAAAGGCATCGCGCTGATGGGGCCGGGTTCCCTGCTCGCGGATCCCATAACGGCGGTTTCCCTGTCGCTCGGCCTGATGTTCGGCACCGCCGGTCTACCCCATATTCTGATGCGCTTCTTCACCGTGCCCAACGCCAAAGAAGCGCGCAAGAGCGTGTTCATCGCCACCCTCTGCGTCGGCTTCTTCTTCACCGTGGTGGCCATCATGGGCCTAGCGGCGATCACCATCGTCGGCACCAACCCGGAATACTTCGAGGGCGGCGACCTGGCCGGCAAACTGCGCGGCGGCGGCAACATGCCGGCCATGCATCTGGCGCACGCGGTCGGCGGCAACATGATGCTGGGCTTCCTGTCGGCGGTCGCCTTCGCCACGATTCTGGCCGTGGTATCGGGTCTGGCGCTGGCCGGCGCGTCCGCGATCTCGCACGATATCTACGCCAACGTCATCCGCCGGGGGCAGGCGACCGAGGCCGAGGAAGTCCGCGTCTCGAAGCGTTCCTCGCTGTTTCTGGGTGTGTTGGCCGTGCTGCTCGGCATCGCGTTCGAGAAACAGAACGTGGCCTTCATGGTCGGTCTGGCCTTCGGCGTGGCCGCGTCGTGCAATTTCCCGGTGCTGATCCTGTCGATGTACTGGAAGGGGCTGACCACGCGGGGCGCGATCTGGGGCAGCATCGCCGGCCTGGTGTCGGCGGTGCTGATCGTCGTGCTGTCGAAAGCGGTCTGGGTGGTCGTGCTCGGCAACAAAGACCCGATCTTCCCCTACGAGCAACCGGCGATCTTCTCCATGCCGATCGCGTTTTTCTTCGCGTGGCTGGGCTCGGTGACGGATAGCAGCGTCCGGGCGGCGCGAGAGAAAGAGGCGTTCGAGGATCAGTACGTGCGTGCGCAAACCGGCTTCGGCGCGGCTGGCGCGGCGTCGCATTAACCCCTCACCCCCGACCCCTCTCCCGCCGGGAGAGGGGATTGCCGTTACGGTTCTCTCAGCGGAGAACGCAACTGTGTCGAACCCTCAAACCCGCACTCTGCCGGGGGCCGCCAAGGGGTCTCGGTCTTGAGCGTCGCATTCAAGATGGCCGACAGCGCGGGTGTGCAGACGGGGCGATCGAGCAAATTGACGCCGTCGAAAGACAGATTCAGCCCGACAGCGCCCGCTGTAGCCGCACGAAATGCCGATTGCAGGGATAGCCGGGATCGGCCAGCAACACCCGGTCGCCGGGGTTGACCAGAAGCGCCGTCGCCAGTTGCAGGGCGCCGGAGGCGCCGGGCGTGATCAGGATGCGCCGGGCCGGGATTTCGACGCCGTAGCGGTGCAGATAGTGCGCGCCGATGGCGCGGTGCAGCTCCGGCAGGCCAGCGGCGGCGGTGTAGCGGGTGCGGCCCTCCGCCAGCGCCCGCTGGCCGGCGGCCACGATCGGCGCGGCGGTCGGAAAGTCGGGCTCGCCGATTTCCATGTGGACGATGGAGCGGCCGGCCGCTTCCAGCACCTTGGCGCGGGCCAACAACGCCATGACGTGAAACGGCGCGATGGCCGCCATGCGCCGGGCCGGCGCGCGGAAGCGGAGAGTCACAGCATCCGCCCCCGATTGGTGTCATCGTTAAACAAACGGCGACCGAAGGTGCCGTTTGAGGCGTGTAAAAAATCCTGACAGATAGATCGTGGCCTACTGTTGTTCGCGACGGCGGCGAGCCGCATAGCCCAACCCGGCCAAGCCCATGCCCAGCAAAGCGAAAGTGGTCGGCTCGGGGGCGGGCAGCGTGGCGTCCCGCACCAGCCAATAAGTCACCTCGGTACCTAGCATCGCTCCCAGCGGGTATGGTGGCGTGAAAAAATTTACGCTGCCGTGACCCGTCTGGCACTGGGCTCAAACCACTGGATTTGCTCTTGTGTCTTGTTGTTGGGTGAGTTTTACTGGGGCGATGAAGACGCCGACGACACTGCTTTGCCCTGCCTGCAATTCCGGTAACATCGCCGGCCACGGTCGCTATGAGACGGTTCACAACGGGACCCGACGCCTCCACGGCTGCGGGGCTTGCGGGGCGGTGTTCTCGGAAACGGCGGGCACGGCCATGCACGGCATCAAGACCCCGATCGGCAAGGTGGCGGCGGCGCTGCGGTTGCGCGGAGAAGGGATGGGGCTGCGGGCGACGGCCCGAATTCTCGGAACCCACAAGAACACGATTGCCGAGTGGGAAACCCGGTTTGGCGGGATGAAACCCACGTTGATGCTCTACGGTTTGTGCCAGACCTTCATCCGACTGACGTTTGAAGGGGATGAGGTCTACACCGTGGTGGGTCAACGGACCGACCCGGCGGACTCGACTGGCTGGACGGCCATCATCCTGGAACGGGCCAGCCGGTTTTTGGTGGATCAGCAGTGCGGCCGTAAAGACGCCACGCTGTTTAAAAAAGTCATGAAATCGGTTGCCGCGCAGGTGCGGCGGACCCAGGACACGACCTTTCTCTCCGACGGGGAGCGCCGCTACGGCAACGCCTTGTTCGAACTTTGCGCCCAGACGGTGCGGACCGGGAAGCGGGGCCGGCCCCGCCAGACGTTGCCGAAAGGCTGCCGCGTGCGCCTCAAAAACAAGGGCGACCAACGGCATCGGCGGGGTCCCAAGCGCCCGAAGTACCAAGCGCCCCAACCCGAACATCCCGACACCCCACTGGATTTCCCCGAGGCGGCTATCCACGCCAATCATCTGGAAGGCCACAACGCGGCGTTACGGCGGAGCAACGGCGCCTTTCGGCGCAGAACCAACACGTATGCCAAGAACGCCGACGCTCTGCAGCGAACCTTGGACGTGCATCTGTTGCAACACAACTTCGTCCGTCCGCACTGGACCACCGGCGAAGTGCCGGCCGTGCGCTTGGGCATCTTGACCGCGCCGTTGCGCCTTGAAGAAATCCTGATGATGCAAAAAGCCGCATGATTCCCCAGCAGCTCAGTATCTCCCTTCCCTTTCCGCCCATCCGGAAAGGCGGCTTACAGTGGTTTGAGCCCAGTGCCCTTTCCTCTATTTCATCCACTTTTTGCAATTTTTCGACGAAATCGATGCCGTTTATGTCTAAATGTGATCTGAATTTTCGCCCAAATTATCCCGGCCAGGCAAGTTTGAAAAAGACACGGCGATTGCACTTTTCAAGATTATTGGCAAAGACAGAATCGAAATCCGTGTTGCGTTCTGGAAGAATTAAGCATATTTTATGCCTTATCTAATTAACTTATTATTTTTTAATATAATTTGGGTTCTTCGAGGATTCTTGTGGAACCGGCCTTGAGGGCCGGCTTGGGTCTTCCAAGCCGGACAGTGGCTAGGTCAGCACCTTTGTAAATCAATTGGTTACTTAAGAGTCACCAACTATTAGTCACCTTTTTGAGGCATCAAACACTGATTTCCACAAGAATTCTCGAAGAACCATAATTAAAGTAGTTCGATCCAGATCAAGGACGAATTGTAAAAAATCCTGACACCCCGTTGCTCAGTACCGAGCATCGTAACTGAAATCAGTGGCGAGGCGACGATTGGTAAGACCTTTTTTATAATGCCATGTTTTAATAGATAATTTATTAATTATCCCAACCAATCGCGCTTACTGTAAGTTCCTCCATTGAGTGTAAAAAAAGCTGACAACGCAAAATACTTCTAACAATGCCCCCACTTCCAGTTTGAGAGCGTGTCTGGAACAGCGAATACAACGCGTTCGGTTGGGCCACACCAGCGGCTTGGGGCAGTAGAAGCGTTGCCGTAAGTGTCGGGTCCCGGATGATTGATAGGTTTTTTTTGAAAGAGAGCGAGTTTGGTCCGGTAGTATTCCTTCAGTTTGGCGAGCGGGGTGACATGGCCGAGATTCTTCTGGGGGATGTGTTGATTATAGAGGTGGAGATAGCGTTGCAAGGTGGTTTCCAGGTGACGGGCGGAGGCGAAGGTCGTGGTTTTCAACACCTCGGCGACGCGGCCGTTGAAGCGCTCGATCATGCCGTTGGTCTGCGGGTGCCGGGGCTTGATCAGCCGGTGCCGGATGCCGTGCGCGGTGCAGATTTGATCGAAGGCGTGCCGGCCGGTCGGCTCGCGCTCGCCGGTGGCGCAGAAGCGGTCGGTGAACTCCTTGCCGTTGTCGGTGAGGACGGTCCGCACGAGGAACGGCGCTTTGGCGTGCAGGCGTTCCAGGAAGCCGGCGGCGGTGGCGGCCGTTTTGTCCGGCCGGATCTCGCAGTAGACCCAGCGGCTGGCCCGATCGATGGCGGCGAACAGGTAGCGGTGCTCGGCTTCATCGGGCATCCGGGGCAGGTACTTCACATCGACGTGCACGAAGCCCGGCTCGTAATCCTTGAAGGTCTTGGGCAACGGGGGGTTGCCTTCTGCCTCCGGCAGCAGGTCGGCCAGCCGGGCCACGCCGTGGCGGCGCAAACAGCGATCCAGCGCCGAGCGCGACAGGTCCGGACAGACGAACTCGCGGGCCACCACCAGCAGGTCGTCCAGCGGCAACCACAGGAGTTTGCGCAACTCCACCACCACGAACTCTTGCATCGGCATTCAGGGTCGTGGCCAGCCGGTGCGGGGTGTGCGGGCGGTCCTGCGCCGCGTCCCGTCCCCGCCAGCGGCGGATGGTGGTTTCGCTCACCCCCAACTCCACGGCCAGTTCGGCCGCCGGGCGGGACGCTTGCTGGATATACGCTCGTTGCTTGGGCGTGGTGGTGGCGTTGGCGTGCAGGCGAATGTCCATCAGGGCCTCCGTAATGCGACTGTCAGATCGCGCAAGAACCGCCGCGATTCCAGCAGACGGCGGCTTCGAGTGTCAACATAATCTAGCGGGACCCGACACGTAAGCACATGATACTTCCTGACGAAGAGTCATCGCTTGGTTGACATCGAGCTTGTCAGAAAATTTTACACCCGCGTTTATTGGTATGAAATTCATTTTTATTCGGCCACTGGTTTGTTATGTTTTTATATTCAATTAGTTATGTCCGATGAGCGTGCTGTGTTTATTTTTTCCGGGTCGAAGGTGAGATGTTAAGACTCATTTATTGTCAAGATATTTTACATCAACCTCAACGAGCGGGGCTGGCGAGATTGTCAAATAAAATATAACTTATTATATTTTATTGTTATTTTTTTTCGGCACGAATTATGCTTTATTTCCAGGTATAGCTTTAACCTAAATCTAACTGTTATGTTTGAATTTGTGGATAAAGCCACCACTAGTTTTGCATGGAGAATCATAATGAAACTGAAATCGTGCGTGTACGCTATCGCCGCCCTGGCTTGGGCAGTCACGTCATCTGCTTCGGCCGCGATCATTTTCGAGGATGATTTTGAACGCGCTAACAATAACAGTGCCGGCTCCAATTGGCTTGAAGAAGTAGAGGCGCAAAGTAACGACGTTGCTATATTCAACAACCAGCTTCGGCTACGTGACAACCGGTTTCCTCAACTCATCGACGCCGCCGCAAGCACTATTTCTCTCTCTACAGTAGGGTATACCAACGTCGAAGTGATATTTGACTGGTCACCATGGAATTCGGAAAATTCTGTTATTCCCGTTGGTCCGTTCAATAATTTCGGCGGGGATTTTCTTTTTGTTTCTTGGCGGAGCGCCAGTCAAGGTAATAATTGGACTGAAGCAGCCAGCTACGGTTTGGGCGATATCCCAAACAACCCCAACACCGTTACCCTCGGTTCTGGTGCGGCGGGAATTAGCGACCTTCAAATCCGACTCTGGACGGATGTCAATATTTCATACTTATTGGACAGCGTCTCGTTTGAGGGAGCGCTGATCGACAACTTCAAAGTGGCGGGCACGCCCGTTCCCGAGCCCACCAGCATGGCGCTTTTGGGCATCGGCCTTGCCGGTCTGGGCGTCCTGCGCCGTCGCAAGCGGGCCGCCTGAGCCGGATCGGTTCCACCGGAAGCCCGACGCACGCGCGTCGGGCTTTCTCGTTTTGCGGCTATTTCAAACCTTGATGTCATACCGATTGATGAGCGCGTACAGCGTAGGTCTGGTCACGCCCAGCAGTACTGCGGCAAGGGATATATTGCCATCGGTAGAGGCCAGCGCCCGCTGGATTGTCCGCCGTTCCGCGCATTCGCGGGCTTGGCGCAGATCGAACGATGCATCGGGCATTTCATCGGGATTCAGCTCCAAATCGCGGGCCGAGATCTGGTCGGATTCGCACAGGATAACCGCGCGCCTGAGCCGGTTTTGCAGTTCGCGGATATTGCCGGGCCAGGAGTGCGCCTGCAAGGCTTGAAGCGCATCGGGAGCGAAGTGAAGCCGCGTTTTCCCCGACTCCCGGCCGAGCGACGCCAACAGCGCGCGAGCTATCAGCATCGCGTCGCCTTCCCGCTCGCGCAGCGGCGGGATCCGAACCGTCACTTCGCTGATCCGATAATAGAGATCCTGGCGAAACTGGCTGTCGGCGATCAGCGCCGCCAGATCGCGATGAGTGGCGCAGGCCACCCGCACGTCCACCGAGATCGGTTGGCGACCGCCGATTCGTTCGATCGTGCGTTCCTGCAGAAAGCGCAGCAGCTTGGCCTGCAAGGGCAAAGGCAGGTCGCCTACCTCGTCGAGCAATAGAGTGCCGCCATCGGCATATTCGATTTTGCCGCGGGTTTGTTTGACCGCGCCGGTAAACGCGCCTTTTTCGTGGCCGAACAGCTCGCTTTCCAGCAAGGCGTCGGGAATTGCCGCGCAATTGATGGCGACGAACGGGCCTTTGGCCCGGTTGCCCCGTTCATGCAGGGCCCGCGCCAACAGTTCTTTCCCCGTTCCGCTTTCGCCCAGCAGCAATACGTTGGCCGCAGTGGGCGCGATTTTTTCGATGTTCCGACAGGTCGCCAGCATGGCCGGGCTAGCCGCGATCACGCCCCTGAGCGGCGCCGTCGTCTGGAGGGCCAACAGATCCCGATTTTCCTGTTCGAGCAGATACAGGTTGTAGGCCCGATCCACGATCAGCCGCAGGATGTCGGCATCCACCGGTTTCTGATAAAAATCGTAAGCCCCCATCGCCACCGCCCGCAAGGCGTTCTGGCGCTCGTCGTTGCCGGTCACGACGATGATCTTGGTCTCCGGCGCCAGCGTCCGGATTTGTTCCAAGGCGAGGAGCCCTTCTGAAGCGTTGGCCGGGTCGGGGGGCAAGCCCAAATCCAGCAGCACGATGGCCGGGGCGTGCTTCCGGACCCGCCTCAAAGCCGATTCGCGGTCCTCTGCTTCCAGCGTCTCGTAACCGTCGAAACACCAGCGCAACTGGCTGCGCAGCCCGGGATCGTCCTCGACGATCAACAATTTTCCACCGGATGCTTCCAATCGATTCGCTCCTATCTCGTGCTCGCCATACGGGGATGTTCGATGAGCGGCAAGCTGAGAAAAAACGTCGCGCCTTTTCCGGGCGCGCTTTCGACGGTCAAATCGCCACCCGCCCCGCGAGCGAACTCGTAGCTCTCGTAAACGCCGATACCCATGCCCGCGTTGCCTTTGGTGGTGGTGAACGGCCGAAACAGCCGCTCGCGGATAAATCGCTCGTCCATGCCGCAACCGTTGTCGCGAATCGCGACCACTCCCATTTCGCCTGCCGCCTGGACCCGCACTTCAATTGTCCCGTCCGGACCGGTCGCTTCCCGAGCATTCTGGATCAGATGTTCGAGCACGGCGATCAGTCGCTCCTGCTCGACCCGAACCCAAGGATCGCTGTCCGGATCCGGTTGCAGGATGGGTTCAGGCTGCTGGCCGGCGTAGGTCGCGACCGCCTGCCTGGCCGCGTCGGCCAAAGCCAGCGACCGCACTCGACCCGACGGTCGCTCGGTGCGCAACTGCGCCAGCAGCCGGTTCATCCGTCCGGTGGCACTGGCGACCGTGCCGAGCGCATCTTCGACAAACGCGGGATTGGATTTGTGCCGTTCGGCGTTGCGCACGACCAACGCCAGTTGCGCGGCGATGTTTTTGAGGTCGTGCACCACGTAAGCCGACAGGCGGTGGAAAGCCTCGAACTGTCGCGCTTCCGATAGCGCCTCGCTGGAATCCAGCAGCGCCACGTAACCCGCCACTTGACGGCCGGCGGTTTTGAGCAGATCGCGGTCTTCCCAGTCGAGCGGTCGGCGAGCGTTGCTCTCGTTCAGAACCAGGAAGCCGTTCAACGCTTCGCCTTGCAAGCAGCGGCACCACCAGCCAAGGCCGCAGTTCGCTCCAACCAGTCCGGAAGCGTCAGATCGGTGTAGATTTCCGGATCCCGGGCGTATTCATCGAGATCGATCACCCATTGGCGCTGCTGTAAAAAGCGGACCAGCGATCCGTCGGCGGGTTCCTGTCGCACGTCGGGTTCGCCGGTATTCCAGTTCGTCCGCAACGTGAAGCGCTCCCGCCCAACCCGAGTCCAGAGCGAGCCACCGGTCCCGTGCACGATTTCGGCGATGGCGCGGATGGCGCGGACACGCGGCGGTTCGTTGGGCTCGCCGACCGACAAGATCCGCGTGAAGCGCAACCACTCCTCGCGATAATCGTACTTGGAGTGGTAGAAATGCTTGTTGAGAAAAACCTTCGCCTTGGCCCGCATCTGTCCGGAAAACAGCAACACGGCCAACAAAACGCCCGCCCCGGCCAGGAAAGTCGCTTGCAGGGTGGCGCCCCAGCTTCCGCCGAACTCGCGAATGTAATAGCCGGCGCCCGCCATCATCAGAAGGTAGAGGCCAGATCCGAAGATCGCTGTCGAGTATCGCACCATCCGGCGGGACACGAACACGTGCACCGACCACTCGGGATTGCGAGCGGCAGCCAAGGCCAATAGCGGCACCGCCATGGCGCTGACGAAACCGCGCGCTTCCCAGAGCACGAAGTCGAGGTGCTTGAACAGGAGCGCGTCGGCGTACAGGAAGAAGTCGTAGGCGAACATCAGTCCCAGCCCCAGGCACAGGAACTTGATCGCCCACCGCTGCCGCAAAGGGGTGTTGCGGAGCGAGTGTTCGACCAGCGACAAACCGGCAACCGCCAGACCGACGTGACCGAGAATAGCCAGATCGGTTGGCGAGTCAGCCGGCATGCCCAGCGGGGCGCTGAACTCGATCCCGAGTACCACCACTCCAGCGCCGATCGGGATCGCCCAGATCCAAATCCAAGGAGGATCGAAGCGCGTCTCCCGCACCAGCGGTTCCAGCAGATGGGTCAGGAACACCAGCCACGCCACGGTGCGGGCCACTTCCAGGACTTCGTACCACCAGTCGGAATCGATCTCTTCGCCGCCGGCGTCATAAGCCGCCCGCAGCGCCCAAGACAGGCTGATCAGCGTGGCGGTGACCAGCAGCCCGCCTTGTAGCCGACCTCGCCAACTGGTCAGCAGCAACAGCAATAGCACCAGCCAGCCGACCGCCGCGACGCCATAGCTCAAAACGCCGAGCTCGCTCAACGCCGCTCCGCCGCGCGAAAAACGCTTTTCCACCCACGGCTGAAAGACCGGCGTCGGGCCACGACTTACAGACCGTTCAGTCGCGATCTCGCGTCGGCCGCTTCCGGAAAGCTCGGATTTAACCGCAACGCTTCTTGCAGGGATTGCTTGGCGTGTTCCTTCTCGCCGGCCTTCAAATAAGTCAGTCCGAGGTGATAGTGGTAGCTGGGGTTCTGGGGATTCTTCGCGATGCTGTGCCGAAATTCCCGAATGGCGAGCGGCGTATTGTCCTGCTTGTAGTAAATCCAGCCGAGCGTGTCGCTGATATCCGGCTGCTCGGGCGAAACCGCTTGCGCCTGCTTTGCGTGCTGGAGCGCGGTGGCCAGATCCTGTCCGCTTTCCGCCAGCAACCATGCCAGATTGTTGGCCGCCACCGCAGCTTGCGGATTCACCTGCAACGCTTTTTCGTACCACTGCCGCGCCTCGGTGTCCTTCTTTTGCGCTTGCAGAATCGTGCCGACCATGGTGTAGGCGCCCGCGTTGGTCGGCTGTTTCTGCGCCAGTTGCTCGAATTCCTGCCGGGCCTGATCCAGCTTGCCTTGTTTGAGATACAACTGCGCCAACAGACCAAACGCTTCCAGGCGTTCCGGGGCGGCCTCCAGCACCTTGCGGAAAATCGACTCGGACTTGGCTAGATCGCCCGTCGCCGCGGAAGTTCGCGCCGCTAGCAACATCAAACTTGTGTCGTTCGGTGCGGTTTGGAGCTTCTTTTCGACGCGCGCCAACGCGACCTGCGGTTTCTTTTCAGCCAAGTCTAGCGTCGCCAGTCCAGCGAGCGATTCCAGGGCATTGGCGTCCAGCTCCAGGGCGCGCTCGAATGCGCGCCGGGCACCGGCGGGGTCTTTCTTTTGCATTCGTAGGCTTCCCAAATGTGTTTGCGCCACGGCAGCGTTTGGAAATTTTTGGATGAGCGCGTTAAGCGCAGTCTCCGCCCTATCGAATTCTTCTTGGGCGATCAATAGCTTCGCCAAAAGAAGTTGTGCGCCAGGATTATCTGGCTGATTATTCGCGGCCTCCTCGGCGTAGCGCGACGCAGCTTTCGCGTCTCCGGCAGCCCAACTTAATTGGGCGAGCTGCATCTGGGCTCCCACAGCGCGCGGGTTGAGTTGCAACACCCGCTTGAAAGCCGCTATTGCTTGGTCGGTTTGATTGCGAGAGGCATACAGGGTGCCTAGCACGTAATGGCCGGCGGCGAAATTCGGATTCGCTTCTGTCGCGGCCTGTATTTTCGTCAGCGCTTCATCAGGCTTGTTATCCGCGAGCAGGAAACGGCCCTTCAAAAGCAGGGCTTCCGGGTTTTTTGGTTCGCGGGCTAGCGCTTCGTCGATCAAGCGATGCCCCGACTCTCGTTGACCCGTCGAGAAATCCAACGCCGCCAAGCGACGTTTCGCATCGGCAAACCCCTTGGGTTGGTTGGCTAGACCATCCAGCAAAGGACGGGCCTCCTGTTCGCGCTTGGTGAGGATGTAGTAATCGGCCAAGGTGAGCCGGGGTGCGATCTCCGTCTTGGCGGACTCGGCGATAATCTTGAGCGGCCGTTCGGCCTCGGCGGCGCGTCCGGTGGCGAAATAAAAAGCCGCTAGCGCCCGGTTGGCCCGCGTGTTGCCGGGTTCTATGGCGATGGTTTGCTGCAAGGCTTTTTCCGCCTCGGCTGGCTTTCCGGCCGCCCACAGATAATTCGCCAGCGCCAACCGAGCGTTGATCGACTTGGGGTCGAGGGCAACGGCTTTCTCGAACGCCGCCCGAGCGTCGTCCCGGTTGCCGCGCGCCATCTGCAACGCGCCCAGCACGCCGTGCGTCCGGCTCTCGTCGGGGTCTTGCTGGATGGCTTCTTCAATCTCCTTGATTGCGCTGTCAAGGTCCTTGAGGCCGGCCAGCGCGTTGGCTTTCAGGATCTGAGCGTCAATATTTTTGGGGTCGTTAGTCAATGCCTGCTCGGCGCGCGCCTTGGCGTCGTCGAACTTTTGCGCCAGCAGCAGCAGTGCGCCGGCCTTGAGCTGGGCCTCATTGTTGTTCGGCAGCAAGCCGGCCGCTCGGACGTACTCGAATATAGCGTTCTTCGCGTCCCGGGTTTGGGCGTAAGCCTCCGCCAGCTTTAGCCGCGCTTCGCCGTATTGCGGGTCCTGCTGGACCGCGTTGCGGTACTCGATGATGGCTTCCGGGAATTTTTGTTGCTCGAAGTACTGGTTTCCTTTTGCGAGATATTCCTTTTTCGCGACTTCCGGATCTTTGGAGCAAGCCGTGCCGAGCAGGCTCAGGATCAGAATCAGCGATATTGATAGCTTCGGCATCATCACGTTCGTTTTCCTTGGCTGAGTTGATCGACGTCAGCGAGCGGCGGACGGTCATGCGAGGATTCGTCGCGCGTTTGCCGGGTCAGGTCGGGTCGGAAGGCGGCAAATACCAAGCGAGCACCGGCAAGAGCGCCCGGGCAAATTCGGTCGCCGCCCGTTCGCTGGCGTGTTCGGTTTCGGGGCCGCTGACCGGAGCGATGATCCGGACGAGCGCCGCGTCGGTGCGGTTGTAGCGAATGGCGTCGAGCACCGTGTAAATCTTGCCCCAGTATTCGCTGGCGACGATCCGGTTGTGGCTCTGGTACCAGTAGAGCACGACTTGCCGCTCCAGCCCCTTTTGAATGGTGAGGCGATTGATCTCGACCGTTTTGATGGGCGGCTCGCCGGCATCGCCGGGCATCGATAACCGGATGCGGTCGCGGCGGACCGGCTCCCAGCCCGCGCCGGGGAGGCAGTTCAAGGGCGAATGGATCGTGTCGCCTTGGCGCTGCGACTGGTAGTACCCGACATAGAGCGAAACCGGCGGCAGCGAGTCGCTTCGGTAATAGCGGTTGGCGTATTCGTCGACCCCCAGGACCGCCTCCACCTTCGGATCGAAATTCGGCAGGTTTTCGCCGCGCCAAACGCCGATCCGCAAGGGTAGCGTTGCCAGGGATTCCCGCAGCGGGATCTGTTCGAAGCGGTCGCTGCGCGCCAAATACAACGCGCCGACCAGCATCAGGATGATCGTGATCGAGGCACGCGCTAGCATTCCGGGGCACTCCTCTGCGGTTTTGCGATCTTATTTGGCGGTGGCGCGACGACCCGAATCAACCATTGAACCAGCAGCACCATGCCGAAGGCGAAACCGAAAACCAGCCATCCCGAAAAGGTGTGGAAAAACCCTTCGGCCGCTTCCGGACCCCAGTAGTGGGCGAGGACGCCAGTGCCGGCGACCCGCAGGCCGTTGGCGAAGATGGCGGTGGGAATGGTCGCCACCGCGAGCGTCCACCGGACCCACGAGCGGGATTCAGTGAAATAGCCGAGCAAAATACCCAGTGTGACCAATGACATCAGCGACCGGATTCCGCTGCACGCTTCGGCGACTTCCAGAGTGGTGTGCGCCAGCATGATGACGTTGCCCTCGCGCAGCACCGGAATTCCCCACAACGATAGCGCGCCCGCCGCGAATCGGGACGCCAGCAGTTGGAGCGGGAAGGCGACTTGATTGAAGATGATGGCGGGAATCGGGATCATCAGCAGGAGCAGCGCCAGCGGAAACGCGAGCAGCCGCAGGTGCGTCCAGCCGAATATGTACAGGATGCTGCCGCCGAGCACGGCCAGCAGCGCGATGCGGGTAACGAACAGCTCGGCGCCCAGAACCCCGGCGACCAGCAGGGCGATGCCGCCGACCAGAACGAGCAAGCCCAACGAGCTGGGGTTGGAGGGCGCGTGCAGCAACCGGTCGCGGCGTTCCCAGGTCAAGTACAGCGAGATCGGAACGATCAGGAAGCCGTGCGAGTAGTTGTCGTCGGTCGCCCAGTCTTGGACCAGCTTGGCCAAGGCATCGTGAAACAGCAGGCCGAACGCGGCGATATAACCGATAAGAAACAATATATTGAGATTATATTTCGAAAAGTATTGCCGCTGCATTGTGTTTTAATAAAGCTACAAATGTATTTATAAAAAAACTTCCCCAACTATACGCGATGTTGCGATGATTTGGGTAGGGGTTGGTTCGCTCGCAAGCAAAAATCGTTGAAAGATCGGATATCTCAGACGAAAACGGCGGCCTAGGCCGCCGTCCGGTGTAAAAAATCTCGACGCTCGTCGGATCAAGCTTGGCGACGGCGGCGAACTACACCGCCCAGCCCGGCCAAGCCCATGCCCAGTAGAGCCAGAGTGGCGGGTTCGGGGACTGGATTACCTGGAACATTTATTTCGCCTGCCCGAGCAAAGCGAAGATTATCAATGGCATATCCAGCAGGTTCGGCTCCCACCAACTCAAATAATACTCCAGCGATCTGCTCGCTGCCGTCATCTGTCACCAAACCAAGGAACTCGATTCCTAGTCCTTGATTCGCGACTGAGCCAAGCCGATTTCCATTCCGGTCAAAAGCCGTGATGGCGGTGCTACCAATCGCATTGAAGTAGCCTCCATCAAAACCGACACCCGCCAAATCCACATCGAATAAAATCGCGATAGGTCCATTAAACAGGGGGGAACCCGAAAGTACGGGACTAGTTGGGTTAGAGCCGTCTTGAGCGATAAAAGTATTAGGCGCCCGAGGGGCAAAAGTTAATGGACCACTTGGGTCACCCACAACGCAGCCGGAAGGTGATGCGCCGGGGCAGTCAATGCCAGGAGTGAGGCTCAGATTTTGGCCGCTAAAGAAGCCGTCGAAGCTCACGGTTGGAGCATCGGAGCCACCACCATAATCATCTGGAAGGTAGGTCGGATTTACGGTTCCCACCCCAAATTCGCTGAACGTGATCAATCCGGCATCAGCAGTGAAATCAGAAACACCAACACGGATAACCCCTGCCTGAGCCTGTTCGCCGATTCCGACCAGTAACCCTGCCAGAACTATGCTCTTCATAAGTAGAGTTGTTTTCATGTTAAGCTTTCCTAAATTTAAAGAATGCTTTTGGGTTTGGGTGAAACCATTCAAGTTTCAGGTTATGATTTTCAAAAAACGCGCCATTTATAACAATTTAATTAATAACAATAGGTTAAAAACATACAAAATTACTCAATATTTCGGTGAGCGTAAAAAAGCCTGACATCCTTAATAATCCATAATCTGTTATTAAATAAGTCATAGTTACGACATGATTTAATAAAAATTTTTTTATTATACAAGCTGTTAATTATTTCGCTTTCCGAGAAATAACCAGAATCATCTTTAAATCTTCCAGATATGATAGCCTTATCGTTGTAAAAAATCCTGACACCGCTTCTTGCTCGCCACCTAGAACTTTGGATCGACGGCGAAAATAGTGCCGCTATCGAAAGTAACAACAGAGGATACGAGGAGCGCTGATTGCTTGATGTAGGTTGACGGCAGAGGTGGCTGGTTGGCGTAGTCGAAAGACAGAT
>JBAOII010000033.1:0-127766 GCA_037045685.1 Candidatus Competibacter sp. | reverse complement strand
CTGAAGGAGCACTACCGGACCAAACCCGCTCTCTTTCAAAAAAGACCTATCAATCATCCGGGACCCGACAGTTATCCACAGCAAATGTGGACAACTTCGCACGGATCACCTCCCATAAATTCATTCGTTTGAAGAACCTCCCATGATCCCCTACCCCCTCTCGCGCCCCTTCGCCCTCCTCGTCCTCCTGCTGCTGGCCGGGCCGCTGCCGGCCGCCGAATACGCGGGCAGAGTCGTCGGCGTGTCGGACGGCGACACCTTGACCCTGCTCGTGCCGGACGGGGCCAGCTTCAAACAGGTCAAGGTCCGGCTGGGCGAAATCGGGACACGCCCGAATCGAAGCAGCCCTACGGCGAGCGCGCCAAGCAGACCCTCTCCGATCTGGCATTCGGCAAGCAGGCGCGGGTGGTGGTGCAGGATACCGACCGCTACGGGCGCACCGTGGGCCGGGTGTACGTCGGGAATCTGGACGTGAACGCCGAAATGATCGGGCGGGGAGCGGCCTGGGTTTACCGGGATTACGCGAAAGACCCGTCGCTGTACCGGCTGGAAAACGAGGCCAAGGCGGCGAAACGCGGCCTGTGGGGATTGCCCGAAGCCCAGCGGATGCCGCCATTGGGAATGGCGACATGGAGGGGCGGCGAAGGCCGCGACCGCGCCGGCTGCAAGCGCGCCAGCCGCTTCCGCTTCCGGTGGGTTCAGTTGCGCCGGCAAGCGGTACTGCCGGGAGATGGCAAGCTGCGAGGAGGCGAAGTTTTACCTCACGCAATGCGGGGTAGCCACACTGGACGGCAATCGTGACGGCGTACCGTGCGAGATGCTGTGCCACTAACATGACCCTGCCGCCGATCAATCGCTTGGTTTCGATCATGCTGGCCGCGTGGGTGGTCGCGCGGTTCGCTTGGCGTTTCGGCCACGAGGCGGGGCTCGTCGCGCTCGCCGGCCTGCGGGTTCTCGCTCGGCCTGATCTGGTTCGGCGCGTGGTGGGCCACTTACGTCTTGCCCTTCGGCTGGTGGGGGTGGCCCAAGCCCAGCGACCTGGATAGCCCCGCCTACGCCGTCGTCTTGCCGATCCTGGGCTGGATCGCGCTGCTGGTCCTGGCGGTGCTGGCGATCTGACGGTTTGTCCCGCGATCTCGGCCGGTCGGCCGGGCCATCCATCGGGGCCAAAAGTCGGGGGTGGCGGTCTACCGCCACAACTTCTCGAACCGCGCCGGGTTGGCGGCGGTGTAGCGTGCGGCGTGCTGGATGTTGCGGTGGCCGAGGCAGTCCTGGATCGGCCGGGTGTCCGCGCCCTGGTCGGCCAGGGCGTAGCCGCAGGCGTGGCGCAGCATGTGCGGGTAGGCCGGCAAGGGCAGCCCCCCCGCTCCGCCTGGGCGGCCAGAAAACCTTGTTCGAGGACCCGCTGGTCCTCGGCCGCCGGGTCGTGCTCCAGAACCAGGTGCAGCATCGCGATCCTCCGACTTCGATAGTCTTTACGAGGCGAACCCCATCGTGGCGCTGCTCGACGCCGTCGAGCGAGGCCGGAACCCCTCGGCGGCGGCCGCGCCGCCCCCGAGCGATCAGCCTTCTTCGGGGAGGAGTTCCGGCAAGTCGGTGTCGCCGAAATCGATGCCGGCTTGCGAGAGCAAGGTGGTGACCTGCCCGCGATGGTGAATCTGGTGCAGGAACAGGTGCAGCGCCAGTCCGCCCAAGTTCTTGCGGTGGGGACGGCCCGCGAAATCCCGGTAGGCCAAGGGCCGCGCCAGGTCCTCTTCCGGCACTTCCGCGCACCAATCGACGATCGTTTGATCCATCCGGTCCCGGGCGGCCTGGAGTTCCGCCAAGTCGACGAAGCGGATTTCCCGCAAGCCGGTCGGATCGCCCATCGCCAGGACGGGTTCGAGGGTCCGGTAGCCGCTCGGGTGCCGCGCGAAGCGCTTCAGCCACAGGATGTCGCCGATCAGGATGTGGTTCAGGGTCCCGATCACCGAGCCGAAAAAGGCGCCCCGGTCTGCCCTCTGGAGCGCTTCCGGCATTTTCGCCGTCGCCGCGTAAAGGCGCTCGTTCATCAGGCGGTTGTAGTGGCTGAGGAGGACGAGTTGGGATTTTTCGCTCATGGCTTGGCGCTCGGCGCGACGGGTGGGGAATGCCCGCCCGGAAACGCGGGTGTGGTGATGGGGCTTCTCGACCCGTGCAGGATCTTGATCTGGAGCGACACGGTCTTTTGGCCTTCGCCGTGATCGGCAGAAGCCGCGAGTACAATAACAGCCCGACGGTCACCGCTTCGAGCTTGTCGGGCAGCGATGGCGCACCAGCTCCGCCTCGCCGGTCGCGTCGGTCAGTTGCTTGTGGTCGGCGGATAGCCGAAAGCGGTGGCAGGCGAGCCACGTTTCCCCCTCGCCCGACAGCTCGGCGATCAGCGCGAGTTCCAGCTCGCCCCGCGTGACGACCGCCTTGATCGGACCGCCGCTTTCGTGGAAGCGGATGCGGTAGGCGTCGAGCCGCGGGCGCGAGTCGCCGCGATCCGCGCGCAGTTGATCGCCGCGTCGAGGGTCTCGCAATGTTTGGACAGGACAGCCTCGATCCGCGCGACCGCGCCGTCGTCCGCCAGATCGGCGATGATGGGGTGGCAGCGGTTCGGCTCGGCTCGCCGCCGCTCGCCGGCGGCCCGCTCGGTCCGCACCACGGGAAACGTGCGCCATCCCGCATCACCGTAGACGCCCCAGAGGGCCCGCCCGAGACCGCGACCGGCCCCGGTGATCAACACGCTCCGCGCTTCGTCCACGCCCGGCTCCCCCTCATCGGCGCGCCGCCCGGCCCGCGCCGGTCTGGCCGCCGCTGTTGATCTTCATCAACATCGAGGGGGTGGGGCGGTGGGTTCGATCGCGACCGCACTGCCAGACCAGGTGATTCAAATATGCCAGGCGGGCCGCCTCGTCCGGCAGCACCTCCCGTAGCACCTCCCCGAACGGCGGGTCGGCCTCCAAATCATGCAGGAGGAGCCGGGCGTGCGCCGCGCGCGGAATCCGGGTGAGGCGGTAAAGCCTCTCGCCCGCCGCTTCGGGTCGAGGTTCCGTCAAAGGGTGATCGCTCATGGGGCGGGGCTCCTGTCGCGGTTCGGGGTGAGAGTGGGCTCGACGGCGTGGACCGGGGGCGTGCGTATTCCACCCCAATGTGGACACGGATTCCACGGGAAACTGGACACGCATTCCATCCCAAACTGGACACGGATTCCACGGGAAACTGGACGGTCGAGGTAACGAAACGACGCGCGGGATAACTGTGGCACCCTGGCCTTTTGACTGGAGGCAGGGGTGGCAAACACGAGGTTATCCATGCGTAAAATCGAAGAAGTGTTGCGGCTGCATCACGCTGGTCGTCGCTCCAACCGGGAGATCGCGCAGGTGGTGCGGGTTTCGCCCACGACGGTCGCGGACTACCTGCGGCGGGCGCGGCAAGCGGGCCTGGCTTGGCCGCTGGCGGACGGCCTGACCGAACGGGCGGTAGAAAGGGCGCTGTTCCCGCCGGCGCCGGCGTCCCGGATCAAACGGCCGGAGCCGGACTGGGCGGCGGTGCACCGCCAGCTGGGTCGGTCCGGCGTGACCCTGGAACTGCTGTGGCAGGAGTACCGGGAGCGGCATCCCGACGGCTACCAGTACAGCGCGTTTTGCCTGCATTACCGGGCCTTCGCCCAGCGTTTGCCCGTGACCCTGCGCCAAAGCCACGCGCCGGGCGAGCGGCTGTTCGTCGATTACGGCGGCCAAACCGTTCCAGTCATTGACGCCATCACGGGCGAAGAGCATCGAGCACAGATTTTCGTTGCCGTGCTCGGCGCGTCGAACTACACCTTCGTGGAAGCGACCTGGAGCCAGGGGCTGGCCGACTGGCTCGGTTCGCACGCGCGCTGCCTGGAATTCCTGGGCGGCGTTCCCGAACTGCTGGTGCCGGACAACCTAAAAAGCGCGGTCAAGTCGCCCTCGCGTTACGAGCCGGACCTGAACCCCAGCTACGCCGAGCTGGCCGCGCACTACGGTGTGACGGTGCTGCCGGCCCGCGTCCGGAAACCCCGCGACAAGGCCAAGGTCGAGGCCGGGGTCCTCCTGGCCCAGCGCTGGATCCTGGCCCGCTTGCGCCATCAACGCTTTTTCGGTCTCGACGAGCTCAATCGCGCCATCCGGCCGCTCTTGGCAGAATTGAACCGGCGCCCCTTCAAGCGGCTCCCCGGCTCCCGCCAGAGCGCGTTCGAGACGGTCGATCGCCCCGCCCTCAAACCCCTCCCGCCGACGCGCTACGAGTTCGCCGAGTGGAAGCGGGCCACCGTGGGCATCGACTACCACGTCGAGTTGGAGCGGCATTACTACTCGGTGCCGTACCGCTACGCCCGCCAGCCGGTGGACGTGCGCTTCACCGCCGCCACCGTGGAAATCTTCCACCACGGCGAACGCCTCGCCAGCCATCCGCGCAGCCGGCTACCGGGCCGGCACACCACGGCGGCCGCCCATCTGGCGCCGGCGCACCAGGCGGTGGCCGGCTGGAACGCCCCGCGCTTCCTGGACTGGGCGGCCCGGATCGGCCCGCACACCCAGACCGCCATCGAGCGGGTGCTGCAGGCGCGCTCCCATCCCCAGCAAGGCTATCGGACCGCGCTGGGCATCCTGCGCCTGGCCAAGGCCTATGGCAACGGCCGGCTGGAAGCCGCCTGCCAGCGGGCCGCCCGGCTGCGGGCCATCTCCTACCGCAGCCTCGCCTCGATCCTCAAGCACGGCTTGGATCGCCAGACCGCCACCCCGGCGCAGGCGTCTTTGCCCCTCCACCACGCCAACGTGCGCGGGCCGGCGTATTACCACTGAGAGGATTTGCCATGCTCCATCATCCCACTTGCGAGCGACTGGCCCAACTGCGCTTGTTCGGCATGGTCCAAGCGCTGACCGAACAGGCCCAGGCTCCCGACCTCCAGGCCCTGACCTTCGAGGAGCGCCTGGGTCTGCTGGTCGACCGCGAGTTCGCCGAGCGGCAGAACCGCCAGATGCGCAACCGGTTACGGCAGGCCCGCCTCAAGCAAGCGGCCGTGGCCGAGGACATCGACTATCGCCACCCGCGCGGCCTGGACCGCGCCCTGGTGCGCCGGCTGCTCGCCGGCGATTGGGTGCGCGCCCATCAGAACGTGCTCGTCACTGGCCCGTGCGGCGTGGGCAAGACCTACTTGGCCTGTGCCTTGGCGAATGCCGCCTGCCGACAGGGCCACACCGCCCTGTATCAGCGCCTGCCGCACCTGTTCGAGGAACTCGCCCTCGCCCGGGCCGACGGCCGTTACCTCAAACTCGTGACCGCGCTCGCCAAGGTCGAGGTCCTGGTGCTCGACGACTGGGGGTTGGCCTTGCTCGATGACGAGCGGCGGCGGGATCTGCTCGAAATCCTCGACGAGCGCTATCGGACCCGCTCGACGGTGGTCGCCAGCCAGTTACCCGTGGCCCACTGGCACGAGGCCCTCGGCCATCCCACCTTGGCCGACGCCATCCTCGACCGCCTGGTCCACCACGCCCATCCGCTCGCCCTGACCGGCGAGTCCTTGCGAAAACATCAGCCAACCTTGACGGAGGAATCCACCCGGGAGTAAACAATTCCAACCCCCCCGCGTCGCGTCGCTCCGACTGTCCACTTTGCCGTGGAACCACCGTCCACTTTGCCGTGGAATGGCCGTCCAATTTGCGTGGAATACGCACCATCGGCGTGGCGGGCCATCCCGAGGGGCTGGAAATCTCCCAGACCGACTTGCTGCGCGATTTGCGCAAGCAGTTGGAAAACGCCGTCGCGCAGGCCGATTCGGACCCCTTCGGCTTCGGGTTTCCCTGGGATACCTACGACACGGCCTCTCACGGCGCGGGGCTCTCCGTGATGGCGCGGGAGTACGCGCTGCTCGCCCGGTCGAAGCGGTTCGACCGGCTCTCCCGGCGCTGGGCCGGCAACATCCTGGGCGCAAACGCTTAGGGCAGCTCGTTCATCGTGGGGGATGGCGCGGTTTTCCCAAACTGCCCGCAGCATCAGGTCGCGAATCTGGTCGGCTCGCTGGACGGCAACCCTCCCGTGCTGAGCGGCGCGGCGGTCGAAGGCCCCAACTCGTTCGCGGAGACGGAACTTCCCGATGGGATGCGAGCGTGCCCCGCGAGCGGCGAAAATCGCTTCAAACCATTCGACGGAAATGGCGCGGTGTACGCGGACGACGCGCGGTCGTACAGCACCGTGGAACCGGCCATCGATTTGAGCGCGTCATCGTTCTTGATGTTCGCGTGGCAAATCGCGGGCGCGCCCGCAAAGTTCGTCCCGAGCGCCGATATTGCCGCCGCCGTCGACGAGCCCGTCGCCGCCGCGCCCAACCCCCAATGGCCACCGCGCAGAACGCGCGCCAAACGGTGGATGAGTCGAAACGGCCCGACGATTCTTCGGCGCTAGCAACAGATAGGGACGGGTCTGGCGCGGAAAGCTTGATGAAGAGGGACTGTGCGCCGGCCCGGCATGGATAGCTATCGGGGGTGTGGTGAGGATCCGCCTGGCCCGGGGTTTGACGGGTCGTCCGTTCCGTCCCGGCGTCGAGCCGATGGGTGGCGTAGGTGTGGCGCAATTTATGGGGCGAAATCTTCATTTCGATCCCGGCCTGCTTCGGCTCCCCCGCAGGCGGGCGCCCGGCGCCCGACCGCCAGCAGATCCTCCCCGTCCGGGCGCGGCTCACCCTTCGGGCCGACGTGGCGGCGATGGGCCGGCCGTCTGTGACTTTCATCGATCTATAATAGAGTTGTTCATAAATATTTTTACTGTTATATATCAATATGTTATAGTAAACTCCGATTTTTCGTTTCCTTTCGTGTCTTGACCGTTCGGCTGAGCAATCATTTGAAGCATTTGGCGGATGACTTTATCTTCGCGGCCGCCAGCCTCTAGAACCTCAAAAACTCATTTGTTGTTCAATAGGTTGGCCAGAGTTATTGATAAACAACTCTATTATTTTCCACAAATGAAAACGAAAAACTATATCAAAGTCCTCGGTCTATTTTTCGGGGTCCACTTTAATAATTCACTGACCGACTGCATTTCGTTCGCGACCATGCGTAAACTCGGGATCGATACGGCATTGGCATTTGACCGGTGCTTCATGCAAGCCGGATTTCAAGTGTTGCCTTGCCAGCCGGTTTAGCGCGTGGGGCAAGTCTCACTGGACTGTCGCGCTTCGCGCGCTGATCCGGGGCACAATTCGCGAAGATTACACGCCTATGGCGAAAGCTTGGAGCATCTCGACGAGGACCGCCCGGGTGGCATTTTCCAATCTCCCAGAAAAAAGCTATCGCCGTTTCAACCGCTCCAGTCGCCACCATGCCTCCAGTACGCAGGCCACCGACCAAGCTTGGGCGGGTACGCCGCGCGGGACGTGGGGCGCGGCCCCGTCGAAAATTTCGCTGACCGTGCCCAGGCCAGCGTCTAGCAGGTGATCTCGGATGGGTTGCAAGCGGGCCTGGGCCGCCGCCGGGTCGCCGTGCACGCGATACTCGGCCAGCGCGTAGTGGCCCAGTAGCCAGCCCCAGACCGGCCCCTGGTGATAACCGCCGTCACGCTCCCAAACCCCGCCGAGGTAATGCGGGCGATAATCAGGATGCTCGGGGGCCAGAGAGCGGAGGCCGTAAGAGGTCAGTAATTCCCGTCCGCAGACCCGCACCACGATCTGCTGAATTTCCGGGTCCAGCGGGCTGTGCGGTAGGCTGACGGCGAAAATCTGGTTGGGACGCAGGGTGGGATCGTTGCCGGTGGGACCGTCCAACACGTCGAACAGGCCCGCAGCGGCGGGACGGACAAAGCGTTGGAAGCCTTGCCGGACCTTGGCGGCGAGTTCGGCGTAAGGCGCGGACGGTCGCCCCAGCCGCCCGGCGAAATCGGCCATGATCGTTGAGGGCGTTGTACCAGAGCGCGTTGATCTCGACCGGCTTCCCGATGCGCGGCGTCACCACCCAATCGCCGACCTTGGCGTCCATCCAGGTGAGTTGCACGCCTGGTTCGCCGGCGTGGAGCAACCCGTCGGCCGGGTCCATGCCAATGCGGTAACGGGTGCCTCGAACGTGCCAGTCGATCATGTCGGCCAGCACCGGGAACACCTCGGCCAATGCCGCCCCATCGTCGCTGGCTTCCAGATACGCCCGCCACGCCTCGAAGTACCACAGCCCGGCGTCCACGGTGTTGTAGTCCGGCGTCTCGCCCGCGCCGGGGAACACGTTGGGTAACATACCCCGATCAACGAAACGGGCGAAGGTCAGCAGGATGCGCCGGGCGCTGTCGAGCCGGCCGGTCGCCAGCGTCAAGCCCGGCAGGGCGATCATGGTGTCGCGGCCCCAGTCGCCGAACCAGGGATAGCCGGCGATCACCGATTCGCCGTCGGGCAAATCGGGCAGCGGCCGGGCGAACAGGAAACTGTCGGCGGCCAGCGTCAGTTGTTCGATCCAGTCGGGCGGCGAGTCGGCGAGGTGTGGGCGGGCGCGGTCGAGCAACGCGCGCTTCGCGGTCGAGAAAACGTTGTAGCGCCGCGCCCAGAGTCGGCGGAAGCGTCGTCGCGCAGGCTGGCGACCGCTCCGACCCAGACTCCTGGACGCAGGGTCAGCAATGCCTGACCGACGCACAGATGCGCGTCGCGATCCGGCAGGCCGCGCTCCCGCTCGACCGGCAAATCGAAATTCTCGATCCAGTCCCACCCGCTTTGAAGCTGGCCGCCCAGTGCCTGAAAGCGCAAGGTGAACCGGTCGGGGCAGGTGACATGAAGTTGCTCGCCCACCGTCGCCACTTGAGGCGCGAAACCGCCGGGCGCCATGCTGATGTGATGGTCGCGGGCGTTGACCAGCAAGCGGACCCGCAGTGCGAAAATCCCCCCGGCTTCGCCACCCCCCTTTTGCAAAGGGGGGTTGGGGGGGATTTCCAACCGGTACGCGACATAAACCGTGTTGGCCCCCGGCTCCAGCCAGATGCGCTGTTCGATCACCCGCTCGCCCAAGGCGTAACGCCAGACCGGCATCCGGCCGTGCAGGTGGAAGGATTCGAGATGAACGTATCCTTCGGGGTTTATCGCCCCACCGCCCCAGCGATTGCCGAACAGCGGGATTTCCCGGTCGCCATCCAGCAAGGTGGCGTCGGCTTTGGAAAACACCAGCCACCGGCCGAGCGGCGGATAAACCGGCGCGATCAACAAACCGTGGTAGCGGCGGGTCAGGGTCCCGGCGACCGTGCCGGCGGCGTAGGCGCCCAAGCCGTTGCCCAACCACCACTCGCGCCGCTCGGCCTGGCCGAGATCGCCGCAGATCGCCCGCCCGAAGCGAATGAAATCGGGTAGTTCGCCGCTCATGCTGATCGCTCCCCTTGTTGCAATCGTTCCGCCACCCGCAACGCCCAGGCGTAGATGGTCAGCGACGGGTTGACCCGGCTGGAGCGGGGCAGGACGCTGCCGTCCACCACGTACAGGTTGTCCAGGCCGTGCACCTTGCCGTCGGCGTCCACCACGGAAGTACGAGGATCGCCGCCCGCGACCAGCGTGCCGCAAGCGTGCGCCGTGCCGGCCAGCGGAATCGCCTTAGCCCCCGCCGGCAGACCGATTTTCCAGCAGCGACCAGTTGAAGTCGCGCACCAACTCGCCGATGCTCCTCTCGCGCCGCCGGCAACCGGGCCGGGTCGTAGTCGAGCTGGGGATAACGGGCACCGTCGGTCTGGGCGACGACGCGGTTGGCGGGATCGGAACCGTCCTCGGTCTGCAAGAAGAAACCGTAGGCGCGATGGCCGAGCGCGCGGGCGAACCCGCGCGGGACGAACCCCGGAATCAGGGTGCTGAGCAGTTCGCCGTCGAAAGCCCAAGAGGCTGGATGCTGCTGTGCGGCAACCGCTCGTTGAGCAGCAGCAGGGTTTTCCGCAGCAGGTCGGTCTTGGGCGTGGCGGAAAACGCCAGCACGGCGCTGAGCAGGTGGCATTTGTAATTGCGTCCCACCGCGTCCGGCGCACGGCAGCCGCTCGGCCAGACCGCTGGCGGTTTCCAGATAGCCCTGCAACAGCCGCGGCGAGTGCAGCGCGCCGGCCGCCAGCAACACCGCGTCGGCCCGGAATTCGCCGCCATCCTCGGTGCGAACGCCAATCAGTCGCTCGGGCCGGTCGGGGTCGGCGACGAAATCGCGAACCGCTTGCCCGGTCAGCACGGTGAGGTTGGACAGATGTTGAACCCGCTCCAGCAAGGCGTGCTGGCCATCGGCCTTCAGGTTCTTGACCGAGGCGAAAGCGTCGAAGTGTGCGGCTTCCTCGGGATGTTCGACGATGCGGGAATCCAGCGCCAGTGCCAGGGGCCGGGCATTCCAGCCACCGCCGTCGCGGGTCAGCTTGCCGACGATGGCCCGCAGATCCGGTTCCGGCTCGAATTGATGGACGCCCAGCAAGATTTCGGCTTGCTCGTAGTAAGGCAGCAACTCCCGATACGAAATCGGCCAAGGCAGGCATTGGTGCACCGGCTCGGCCTCGAACTCATGCGGCTCGAACCGCGCCAAGGCCGCGCCGTACCACTTGGTCTTGCCGCCCAGGTTGAAATACTCCTCGGGCTCGAAGGTCCGGCCGTTCCGGTCGAGCCAGTGCTCCTTGCTCTTGAAAATCCCTTGCCGGATCACCTTGTCCACATCCAAGGTGCTGCCGTCGCGCGGGAGTTCCCGCCCCTTTTCCAGCAGCAGCACCCGTCGGCCGGCCCGCGCCAAGGCATAGGCCGCCGCCGACCCGCCCGCGCCGGAACCGATGATGAGGAAGTCGTAATGGGTTGCATCGGTCATGAGGTGACTCCTTCAACCCCCCTGGTCGAAGCCCGGATAGAGGGTCATGCCACCGTCCACGTACAGCGTGGCGCCAGTGACGTAATCGGAAGCGTCGGAGGCCAGCCAGATCGTGGCGCGGGCGATGTCTTCCGGCTCCCCGACCCGGCGACAGGGAATCAGCTTGAGCAGTTCCGCCTCGGCCTCGGGCGTCATCCAGGCGGCGGTGTTGATCGGCGTCTTGATCGCGCCGGGCGAGATGGCGTTGACCCGGATGCGCTGCGGCGCGAGTTCCTGGGCCATGGTCTTCATCAACATGCTCACCCCGCCCTTGGCGGTGGCGTAGTTGACGTGTCCCGCCCACGGGATCACGTCGTGCACCGACGAGATGCAGATGATCTTGCCGGCGACGCGCGACAGTTCCGGCACCACGCCCCGGCGGAGAAATTCGCGGGCGGCGGCGCGGGAGCAGAGAAATTGGCCGGTCAAGTTGATGTCGATGACTTTTTGCCAGTCGGCCAGGCTCATCTCGACCAAAAGCGCGTCTTTCTGCAGGCCGGCGTTGTTGACCAGGACGTCGATGCTGCCCCAGGTTCCGATCATCTGGGCGAACATGGCCTCGACCTCGTCTTCCCGGCCCACGTCGGCGCGGATCGCCATCGCTTCGCCGCCCGCCGCCCGGATGTGCTCGACCACGGCGTGCGCCCGGTCCGCGCCACCGGCGTAATTGACCACCACTTTCGCGCCGGCCGCCGCCAGGGCCTTGGCGATGGCGGCGCCGATGCCGGAACTGGCGCCGGTCACCAGGGCGCGCTGATTGCTCAGCGCGGGTTCGCAAGTATCGATCTTCGGCATGAACGTTCTCCTTGAATGTCAAGAGTTCGGAAAAACTCGATGGGATCGCACAGCTTTGGCTGTTGGCGATTGAGCGAGCGAAGATGGGAACGGCCGACGAAAAAAGCCGATTTTTGTGGAGTATCGCCGGACGATGCCGGCGGTACTTCTAAATCATCGTTGGCCCGGATCGTCACGCGCCACGACTCAACAGGCCGGGATATCGGTATCGCTATTGAATCCGAGTCGGGGTGCCAGCGGGCAACGTGTGCCGGCCATGGTCCGAGAGGAAGACGATGGGATGCTGGCGGATGGCGAAGTCGTTGCCCTTTCGTTCCAAGGTCTGATGACGCGCGCTTCGTTCCAGGAACTGATAAATGTATTGGTCGGGTCGCCGTATCGGACACTCGCGCTTCCCTGTTGAGAGGTGGATCGAGCGCTTGTGCTGGCAGCATCCGCCAAAACGGGAATCGTGCTAGCAGCCAGAATGAAAAGGCCGGCGGTAATGATTTTGTTCATGGGTTAATGCCTCATGGGATGAATTTGTTGGGCCGCCCTTGGTTTAGCAATCCCCATGCCATTTGAATAATAATAAAATAAATATATTACAATCAAATAGTTATCTGATTATAAAACCAGAAGCGGATCGATATGAGGGGCGGTTTCCACGATATATCACGAAGCCTCTAAATGGCGTGGTTGGCCGTTGGCCGTTATCGCGGGAAGCGGCCGACGCCACTTGCGCTCTCCCGGAAGATCGAATGAAAACCGCCGGCCGGAAACCGATGGTGAGGAGAGAACAAGGGGATTTGGTTCAGGCGGAGAATTTGGCTTTGCGGATGTTCAGCTTCTGCATCCTGGAGCGCAACGTGCTGGGATTGAGATCCAAAATGGCCGCCGCGCCTTGCTCGCCTTCGATCACCCATTGCGTGCGTTCCAGCACTTTGAGGATATAAGACCGCTCCATGTCCTCGAACGAAATCAGTTGGTCCGGGACAATGCTCGTTTCCTGATCTTCCAGGCGGAGTTCGAGCGCGTCGTCGATTTCCAGCAGAGGGCCACGGGCGAGGATGGTCGCGCGCTCGATCACGTTTTGCAGTTCCCGGATATTGCCGGGCCACGGATAACGCAACAGGCGCTCGCACGCTTTTGGCGACAGGTCGCGAACCGACTTGCCCATCTTCCGCGCGAACTTGTCCAGAAAAAACCGCGCGAGCAGCGGAATATCGGTCGGACGCTCGGACAGGGCCGGCATGCGGATCGGAAACACGTTCAGCCGGTAATACAGATCGGCGCGAAAGGTTCCCTCCTTGACCATCTTCGCCAAGTCGCGATTGGTGGCGGCGACCAACCGGACGTTGACTTTCAAGGTCTGATTGCCGCCCACACGCTCGAATTCCTGGTCCTGCAACACGCGCAACAGCTTGGCCTGGGCGCCGGCGGTCAGTTCGCCGACCTCGTCCAGAAATAGCGTCCCGCCGTCGGCCAGCTCGAAACGGCCCTTGCGCTGGCAGGTCGCGCCGGTGAACGCGCCTTTTTCGTGACCGAACAGTTCGCTTTCGACCAATTCCCCCGGCAAGGCGGCGCAGTTGACCGGCACGAACATTTTGTCCAGCCGGGCGCTCAAGTCGTGAATCGTCCGGGCGATCACGCTTTTGCCGGTGCCGGTTTCGCCGGTCAGCAGCACGGTCGAATCGGTGCCCGCCACCTGTTCGGCGTAAACGAGCACTTCCCGCATGGCCGGCGAGTCGCCGACGATGTGATCGGGACTTTGCCGGATCTTGGCCTCTTCCTGCAGATACACTTTCTCCAGTTGCAAGTGCTTGAGGGTTTCCTCGGTCTGCCAGCGTTCGGTCACGTCCCGCAGGATCACGGTGAAGAACCGCCGACCCTCGATCTCCAGCGGCGAGAGCGTGGCTTCCACCGGGAATTCCTCGCCGTCGTGGCGGCGGGCCGTCAATCCTTCCGGCGCCCACAGTTGTTGGGAATTAACCGTGGCGGGCCGGACTGCCAGGCAGTATCCCTTGAGCAGATTGCCGAGGCGTTTGGAGAGGAATGGCTCGAACGGCCGGCCGACGGCCTGCGTCGCCGGGCAGCGGAATATCTTTTCGGCGGCGGGATTGAACAGGGTGATGCGCTGTTCCGCGTCGAGGGTGATGATGGCGTCCATGGCGCTGGCCAGGATGCTGGCCAAACGTTCCTCGCTCTTGCGCAGCGCCTGTTCGGCCCGCTTGCGCTCCAGTTCCGCCCGGGCGCGGGCGGCAAAAATCCGCAGCAGCGCCATGCCCCGGAATTCCTTCACCATCGGCTGATCGTGCATGACGGCCAGATGACCCATCATTTCGTTTCCCGATTCGGACACCAGCGGTACGCCGAAGTAACTTTCGATTCCCAGTTCCTTGAGTTCCGGGTTGCGGGGAAACATCTCGTAAACCTTGTTGGTGTAATACACCGTCTCGCCGCGAATCACGATTTCGCAGGGCGTGCCATCCAGATCGAATTCGGTGTTGTCGATGAACTTGCCGTCGAACCAGAACGCCAGGGGACGCACCCGCGTTTTGCTTTCCAGCAACTCGCACACGAAAGCGTGGTGCACGTTCAGCGTCTGGGCTAATTCTCGCACCAAGGCGTAGAAGAATTCGGTGCCGGTGGCGGTGGCGGTGCCCTCGACGATGGATCGCAAGGCCAAGTGCATGTCGTCCCGCTCGTCGGGGGGCAGCAGATCGGGATCGTTCCGTGGCGCGGATCGCCTGTCAGCGGGTGAAGCAACGGTTCCGTTCATACCAAGGCTCTCCAGAGACGGCTTTTTCGGCGAGAATCGCTGGGTCATGTATAGTCGATTTCGCGGTACTTCTCGACTCGGTTGATCGACTTTATGATTTTTTATTGATGCGATCGTTTGGACCAAACCGGTTGCGTCGCGGCCAGACTTGGCCGAATAGGCGGGATTGACTCTGCCGTTTCGGTGGCCGTCGGCGCTCCCGGAGATTGGCGGCGACGAAAACGGAGGCCAAAAAACAACGAATGAAAAACGATGGAAGAGAGCGAGAAGGGGTGACTTGACGCCACCCTCCTCTCGACCGGCGAGGCTGGCGGTTTGACGACAACCTCGATACGCCGTCGCCGGCTACGATTATTTGTCGTTAAAGCCGACCTTGATTTCGTTTTCGTCCAACACCCCATCCTTGTTGGTGTCCATCTTGGTCCACGCCGCCATGTCCTTGCTGTGCTTCATGTACTCCTCCTTGGTGATTTTGTTGTCATGGTTCTCGTCCATGATCTTTGCCGTCGACATATTGAAACCTTGGGCGAACGCGGCGCCCATCGCCAGCCCGGAAAACAGGACAACAGTCAATTTGATCGATGTTTTCATTGCAAGCTCCTCATGTGAAAAATAGTTCATTGGCAGGTGGGTCATGCCACCGCCCGATGGGCGGTAGCGCTTCAGACGTGGATATCGATTCCATCGAGCGTTCGATCATCAATATATCCACGTCGGAAACACTATCCAAAACGCTATCCGTCATTCGCAACAAGCTCAGCCTATTGAGCGAGCGGTCGATTTCTTTGTGGTCCGCTACCAAAATCCCTCTTTGACGTACAGTTTGCTCAATAAGGTCGCCTGCAACAGAATGGCTTTCAGAAGCGCCGACTGCATCCGCTCGATTTCCTGAGGCGCAAGTTCGATGCCCGCCAGCAAGGAACGCAGGGTGGCGACCAATGGGAAAGACAGGGCGATGAGATAGCGGAAGCTCGGCAATTCCGCCGCCATCTTTTGCGCCGACCGCTCCGGCATGAGATCGAAATACAGTCGCTTGAGCCAGGACAATCGCTGGGGGGAATGGCAGGTTTCGGACAACCACTCTCGGAACAAGCGGCGAACGGTTGCGGAACCGTCCGCCGAAACGCCCCAAGTTTGGTGGCGGACCTCGGCCAGCGCGGCCGCCAACGCCGGGTAAGCGGCCACCATGCCGAGCACCATGTCCAAGTAATCGTCGGTCCGCCCCTTCAGAACCCGCCAAAGCTTCCGCAAGGCGCGCTCGTCGTCCGAGGAAAAGAGACCGATTCGCCACAGCAACTCGACCTCTTCGGCAGTGGGAAAACCGGGTGGCGCGGCCACGCTAACCCCGTCCTCGCCGACGCGCTGCGCCAGATCGTTCATGGTGGGATCGATCCCTTCGGGTTGCACGGAAACGGTGGGCTAGCGACGAACCAGCCGGCCGATCAGGTGATCGAGGGACAGCTTGCCGGGACCGTGGCACATCGTGATCAACAGCAGCAACCCCCACACCTGGTGATCCTTCAACCCCGCCGCCATCAGTTCGGGATAGGAAACGACGGCCAGAATATTGAACACGAACAGCGCCAGGGCGGCGTAACGGGTCCCGAGCCCCAAGAGCAGAAACACCGGCAGCAGCAGTTCCGCCGCCGTGCCCAGATAAGCCGCCAGCGTCGGCGGCAGCAACGGGACGTGGTACTCGTACTCGAACAGCGCGAACGTGCTTTCCGCCGGGAACACGCTCAGCGGATAGCTGAAGGTGTGCCCGAACAGCGCGAAGCTGCCGGTGGTGGTCTTGGTCAGCCCGGAGCCGAAGAAAGCGGCGGCGACCCAGTAGCGAGCCAGAAAATCGGCGACGGGCGTCAGCAGTTCCGCTCCCCTGTGAAACAGCGCGTCGGCCTTGTTGAGAACGGGCGCGACTTTCGCCCAGAACGAGCGCTGGGGTTGGGTGTCGAGCGTGTCGGTGGCGGTCATCACGGGGTTCTCCTCGGGTGGAAACAATCAATGAACAATCAGGTGGTGGGCAGGTGAAAGGCGACCAGGACGCCTTGCGAGACGCGCCGGCGAAAGCAGGCCGGCAGATCGAATGTCGGTTGCGCGGCCAGCGCCCGCTCGCAGGCCGTGGCGAAATCGCCATCGCCGGCCAGAGCATCGAGCAGGCCAAACTCGCCGTCTTCCAGGGATTGAAATTCGATATCCAGGTTCTCGCGGCGGACGATCAGCAGCTTGACGCCGCCCTCGGTCAAATCCACCGTCGCATCGCCGCCGCAGTCGTCCCGATTGACCCGCCAAATCCGCAGGATCGGAAAAGCCGATTCCAGCAGGCGCGCGGCGGGATGGAGTTGGAACCGCAATTCTCCCTGCCGCTCGGCGGGCACTTGCGCCAGCGCCGCCAAATCGAGCGGCGGATGGCCGGCGGCATGAAAAACCAGGTGATAGGCCCATTCCAGCCGCGCGACATCGGGCAGATAGGTCAATTCGGCGGCCGGCGCGAACGACTGGAGAAACGGCGGGAAATGTTCGCCGAACTCGTGCAAGTCGCCCGAGCGGGACGGATGGCGCGCGATGTATTGCGCCGCCGCGTACCGAAAAAAGTCTTCGCCCACCAAACGACGCACCACCGGATAGACCGCTTCGAGCGCGCCGGTCAGGCCGAGCAGGGCGTTGTTGCGGTAGACCCGCAAGCGACGGGCGCCGCTCAGTCCCGCCGCCCGGACGTGACGGTCGAAATCGCCTTCGGCGCCGTCCAGCACGGCGGCGGCAAAACCGAGTTGCAGTTCACGCAGCCCGAGCATGGCGTTCCTCCAAAATCGCGTCCGCCCGTCGCGCCTCGTCCACCAACACCGCCAGTTCGGGCAGGTCGGTGTCCCATTCGATCAGGGTCGGAATTTGGCCGAAGCGTTGCACCGCTTGGCGGTAGAGCGCCCAGACCGCCGGCCAGACCGGCCGGTCGTGGGTATCGACCAGAATTTCGCCGCCGTCGAAACGGTTCACCGTAAATCCGGCCAGATGAATTTCCCGGACGACGCGGCGCGGAATCGCCCGCAGAGTAGGCGCTGGCGTCGAAACCGTGGTTGCGGGCGCTGACGTAAATGTTGTTCACGTCCAGCAGCACGCCGCAGCCGGTGCGCTCGGCCAGCTCGACCAGAAATTCCCATTCGGGGATGGCCGATTCCACGTATTGCAGATAGCTGGACGGGTTCTCGATCAGGATTGGCCGGCCGAGGGCATCCTGCACCTGGGCCACCCGCGCGATCATGTGATAGAGCGCCTCTTCCGTGTAGGGCAGCGGCAGCAGATCGTTGAGGTAACGCCCGCCGACCGAACTCCAGGACAAATGCTCGGAAACCAGCGCGGGTTCGAACCGCCGCATCAAATCCTTGAGCTTGGCCAGGTGCCGCCGGTCGAGCGGATCGGTCGAACCGATGGATAAACCGACGCCGTGCAGGCTCAAGGGGTAATGGGCGCGGATGCGTTCCAGGTAATCCAGCGGTTTGCCGCCCGGCGCCGAAATAGTTCTCGCTGTGGACCTCCAGCCAGCCGACCGGCGGGCGGTCTTCCAAAACGGCGGCGTAGTGTTCGGCCCGCAGGCCGATTCCGGCGCGAGCCGGAACCGGACCGGGACCAAGCCTGGACAGAACCGGCTTGGCGGTCATCAAAATCGCCTCAAGCCTTCGGTTGCAGGCTGCCGCCGACGATTTTTTCGCAGGTGCCCTTGGGGACATAGACCCAGGAATCGCCCTGACCGTCCTTGCTGGCCTGACCGGCACAAGCGTGCGCGCTGGTCTGGCAGTCGTTCTTGCCGGCCTTGACGACGCCGTAACATTTCTCGGCGCTCTTTTCCTCGGCGGCGACGGCTTGGCCGGCGGTGGCGACCAGGCCCAGGGCGAAAACGCTGGCGAGGGCGGAACTGACGATGGTTTTGCTGTTCATGAGCGATGACTCCTAATTTGAGGTTGACGGACATTGACAACAACGAGCGTTTTGCGGAATAGCCGCTTTCTCGCGCTTGCCGAACCATTTGGCTCAACAAATGGGCCTTAGCGCGCCCGGATGTACCGCCGGACTGACAGAACCCGCCGGATCGGGTTGACCGGTGGGTTTCGGCCTGCGGCCGCGACCCGCGCGAACCTGTTTCAAGCTCCGTGCCATGTCGAAATTTCAAATAAATTGTTTTATTTATCAGATAATTGATTTTATGGTGGCTGGCCGGGACAAAGCGGGCGCGGCCGGAGAGCTTCGCTATTTCGCGGTCGCCGCGATATCGCGCGGCGAAGATGGATCGTTTGTCCGAGAACGATCTGCCGGGGCAAAGCCGGTGCGACGGGGTGGGTGTCGGGTTCGGCTGGGCGGATTCACCGGATCCGCAAAAACTTCTTAAACCGGTGATCGCCGTTCGCGCGCCCGACGGTTCAACGGGTTTCAAAAAAATCGTCGCGACCCCGAGGCCGCGCCGGGAGGTAATACCAATCCTCGATAAGTCTTGTGCAAAATCGTGGGGCGGGTTAGGGCTGGCGCCCCAACCCGCCGATTTCTGCTGCGGTTTCGGCGGGTTACACCGCGCTAACCCACCCTACACCTCGCTGTAAGTCGCCCCGGATACGTTAAAGCCTACCGGGGTAGTGCTGCCGCGAAGCGACGCGGCGATACCAAGCGGCAGCGGAATGGTGGCGACACCACGGCAACCGGACTTGAGTGCGCGGGCTCGCTCTCGCTCGGGGGATGGCGGCGCATAACGCCGACAGCAGGCATCGAACGATGTTTTTTGAGCGACTTCAGTTCGGCGGCGGAGCGACGGCCAACCAGCCGAAGCGCGGGCGCCGGAACGGCGAGAACGGGCTTTCGATCCGGCCGAAGGAAACTGCGGCGATGCCGGCCTCGCCAAACAGCCGCTCCTGGCGCTCGGCTTCCGCCTCGCCCTGATTGACGACCAGCAGCCGTCCGCCGGGCGCCAGCAGCGTCCGGGCGTGGTCGAGCAGGCGCGCCGGTCGCAGGAACCGGCGCGGCAAGCCCCAGGCCCGCAGCGGCGCCTCGTGGAGGAAGGGCAAAAACCAGGTGACGAAGCCGTAGGCGCCCCGCAGATCGAGCAGATCGACGGCGAGATAGCGACAACCGGGCAGGCGGCGGGCGATCCATTCGCCGTGGGCACGGCGAGTGGCCAGGGTCCAGTAACGGCGATGGGCGTCCAGCTCCACCCCGTCCCAGGGACCGCCGGACCACGCCCACAAACCTGGCAGATAGCAGCCGTTCTTGCAGCCGATGTCGAGCGAGGGGAGCGGAGATGCCGGCGGACCCGCCCAACGGTCCAGCACATCCAGCACGTACAGGCTTTCCCGGAACCCCCACGGATCGCAGGCCCGCTCCCAGCCGGGCGGGTGGCGGACCGCCAAGCTTGCGGCGGGCGGGCGCAAATCGGCCGGCAGGGTCCGCAGCAGGACCGGCAGGGATCGAGAGCGGCGGAGCGCGGGCGGCGACCACGTCACGGCGCCGCGCAGCCACCAAGCGATTTCGCGGCCGATCTCATCGGCCTCGCGCCGGATCGCGCGATACCAGGGCTCCGGCGGGTCGGTCGGCGGAGCGTCCCGCCGCTGCAACCGGTCGCTCATCGCTGTCGATCAATCTCCGGCGGCGAGGTTGCGGCAGCGGGTTTCGCGAAAAAACAGCGAAGCCAGCACCGCCAGCGCCGCGCCGGCCAGCATCGGGCCGAACCCCGCCCGGTAGTCGGCGGCGCCGTACACCCGCACGCCGTTCGCCACGGCGCCGCTCCAGGTCGAGTCCATCACCCAACCCAGCAGCGGCTGGAGCAGCGCCGCGCCCAGAAAGGCGCCGGTGTTCACCAGGGCGATGGCCATGCCCGCCACGGCGGGAGCGACCACCTCCTTCGCCCCGGCGAAGGTCAGCACGAACGCGCCGGCGCCGAAGCCCAGCAGCGCGAACCAGAGCATCCCCGCGCCGCCCGGCGTCCAGCCCAGATAGCCGATCTCCAGCCAGGCCAGCCCGTACAGCAGGGCGCCGGCGACCAGAGGCGACTTGCGGCGGCGCAGCCGGTCGGAAATCCAGCCGAACAGCAGGGCACCGCCGGCGAAGCCGGCCAAGCCGACGCCGGTGTAGAGCGCGGCGGCGTCCCGCTCCAGGCCGTGCGCGTCGCGCAGAAAGGGAATCGCCCACAGGCCGAGAAACGCCAGCAGGCCGCCCGGCATCCCCAGGTTGACCCAGAACCCCGGCCACGCCCGGCGGGTGGCCAGAACGCCCAGCAGGTCGGGCCACCAGTGCCGCTCGCGGTCGGCGTGCCGGGCCTGGCCGTCCAGCTCCCGGACCGAGGGAAACCCGAGGTCCTCCGGCCGGTTCCGCACGCCGAGCCACGCCAGCGCCGCCAGCCCCAGCGCCAGGGCGCCCAGCGCCACGAACACCGCGCGCCAGGACCAGATCGCCAGCGCCCCGGCCAGCGGGCCGGCGGCCAGGATGGCGCCGACGTTGCCCAGCAAGACGGTCAGCCCGCCGATGAACCCGTAGTCGCGCTCCCGGAACCAGACCGCGTTGTTTTTCATCAAGCCCACGAACACCACCGACACGCCCAGCCCCACCAGCGCCCGACCGGCGAAGGCTTGGCCGAAGGTGGCCGCCAGGCCGAACAGGATGGAGCCGAGGCCGGACACCGCGTTGCCCAGCGTCACCGCGAGCCGCGCGCCCACGGTATCCGCCAGCACCCCGGCCGGGATCTGCATGACGGTGTAGAGATAGAAATAGGTGGCCGCCAGCGACCCGAGCGCGGCGCCGGTGGTGCCGAAGGCCCGCATCAGGTCGGCGGAGACCACGGCCGGGGCCATCCGATGGAAAAACACCAGCAGGTAAGACGCTATCAGGATGGCGTAGATGGACCACCGGGCGCGGTCGAACCGGGCGCGGTCGAACGGCGCGGCCGGGGCGGCCGGAGCGATCATGGCGTCGGACCACCTGTGCGCCGACCACCGGCCGAACGCCAGGAGGTGCCCAGCAGCGGCGTGGGTCGCTGATGCGCCCGAAGCGGGCTTCGTCTTGGAACATCAACCGAACTGGGCGACCTTGACGCGCGGGGTTTTGCACCGCGTCCTGAACGAGTTCGGGGAGTTTTTTTAAACGCCTGCTGTCGCGCGCTGACCGCCTTCGGGTGACGCGGTCGCGGGGCTAACTTGCGCCAGCCGTGGCGTCCGAGCAGACGATAGATCGTTGACGGGGGAACGGGGTGACCGACGACCTGCTCGTAAGCCCTTTTGATGGGGCTAACCCGCAGGAGATGCCCTCGGCCCGCCGGCTCGAGGAAGGGTTGGAGTAACTCCTGCTCTTGGGCTACGGTCAGGTTTTCATGTCGCCGACCGCCGCGACCTGCACCCGCCAAAGCCGAGGCGCCCTGGCGCCGAAAGCGGGAACTTAAACAGCGCACGGTGTTGGCCGATAGCCCGACCGCTTGCGCAATCTGTTCATCGGGGAGTTCGAGCGTGACCCGTAGCCACACGGCTTGCACCCGTTGGAACTCCGCTTTGGTCTTGACCTCTCGCAGCAGTGCAGCTAACACCTCATGAGAGCCTTCGGGAAACTCGGCGCGAGCAGACATCAGGGCCTCATCACACAAAACATCACTACAGGCAGCTTATCATGTATATCTATGAACGCAATTTGGTATAAGTAGCGCATGAGTTTTCCTGGAAGGGTACTCCCCGACCCGGAGCCTGACCATGCCATTGCCCAAATTCATTGTCCGTCTGACCGATGAAGAGCGAACCCAGCTTGATGACCTCATCCGCACCGGGAAGCGGGCGGCATCGGTGCTGATCCACGCCCGGATTTTGCTCGAGGCCGATGCCGGCGCCGGCGGGTCGGGCTGGGACGATGGGCGGATCGCCGAGGCGCTGGACTGCGGGGAGTCCACAGTGTACCGGGTGCGCCGGGCGTTCGTGGAGCGGGGATTGGAGGCAGCGCTGTTCCGCAAGAAACCGACGGGCCATCAAGATGGGACCGATTTTGGGATTTCGCGGGCAGCGGCAAGGCGAGTGGCGGGTGTCCGCGCTGCTGGTGACCGACACGCAAACCGATGCGTCCACGCTGGCTTTCGCGCCGGCTGGCGGGGTCGAAACATCCGTCGCGGCGACCCTGCTCAAGGCCATGCCGGAAAGCAAGCCGAGCCTGCGGGCCTGGCGCTGGGATTTCGCGGTGCGGCAGACGGACGCGGAACAGCGAGTCAGCTACGAGGTGCTGGGAATCGAGGCGGAATTCTGGGCGCCGGCCAAGGGCTCGCTCCCCGACGCGGCTTACGCCTCCTGCAACGGTTTCTCCAGCGCGAAGGTGAAAAACAGTTGCAAGGTGCCTCAGCAGATGTGGGGCGATCTCGCCGCCGCGCACGCCGAGCGGCATTACCACCTGCTGCTGATGGGCGGCGATCAGGTCTACGCCGATTCGCTGTGGGAGGTGATCCCCGAGTTGCGCGAGTGGGCGGGCTTGCCGGTCGCGCAAGCCGTCAAGCGCGCCTTCACCGCCGACATGGCGCGGAAGGTGGACCAGTTTTACTGCGGGCTGTACATCGAAAACTGGGGCCAGAAGGAGCCGGCGACGGTGCTGGCGCGCATCCCGACGCTGATGATGTGGGACGATCACGACATCTTCGACGGTTGGGGCTCCTACTCCCCGGAACTCCAGGGGTGCGCGGTGCATCAGGGCCTCTTCAAAATCGCCCGCGACTACTTCGCCCTCTATCAACTGCAACTGGCCAAGGGCGAGGCGCACCCCCTCGCGATACCCGCCAGCACCTCGTTCGCCTACGGCTGCACCCTGGAATCGACGGGCGATCACGCCATGGCGATCCTGGCGCTCGACATGCGCGGCGACCGCGACGACGCCCAGATCATCGCCCCGGCCAACTGGAAAGCGATCTACGACTGGCTCGATGCCCTGCCCGATGACCATCGGTCCCGCCATCTCCTGATTCTGTCGAGCATCCCCGTGGTCCACCCCGATTTTTCGCTCATCGAGAAAACGCTGTCTATCTTCCCCGGCCGACAGGAGCTGGAGGACGATCTGCGGGATCACTGGAACAGCCCGGCGCACCAGCAGGAGCGCTTGCGCTTCATCCATCGGCTGTTCGCCTTGAGCCAGGCTCGGCAATACCGGGTGACGCTGCTGTCCGGCGACGTGCATGTCGGCGCGGTCGGCGTGGTGACCAGCGCCCGCGACGGCGCGGGCGATCGTTCGGCCCAGGTGATCACGCAACTGACCTCGTCCGGCATCGTCCACCCGGCGCCGCCGGGGGTCATGCTGTTTTTCCTGGAAAGCGTCATGGCCAAGCAACGCGCGGACGACCGCGACATCGCGTCCGAAATGACGCCGTTTCCCGGCACGCGCACCCACTACATCGGCACTCGCAACTGGTTGGCGCTGGAGCCGGACGAGAGCGGTCGCCTCTGGGCCAACTGGCACGTGGAAAACATCGCGCAGCCGTATACCAAGGTGATCCATCCCATCGGGTACAAAATGCTCGGATAAGGTCGGGTCGGCGTGTCCGCGAGAAGATGGCCCCGCTCCTGTCCGGATGTGCCGACAGGCGAGCGGGGCCGGGCATGGCGGGCCGCTTTCCGGAGCGACCGCCGCGATTCGTTGAACCGTCCTGGAGACCGAGGGCCGTGACCGACCACGAGAAACCCCACCGCTACCGGCATCCGATCCTGCGCGGGATCGGCCACGCTCTCGGCTTGGCCTACGTGCTGGTCACGCTGCTGTTCGGGCCGATCCGCTCGCTCGCCCGCTGGCTGGAGCGGCAGCGAATCGTCCGGCGCTACGAGCGCCGGGTCGCCGCTTTCCCTCCGGCGGCCGGACTGGCGCTGTCGCTGCTGGCGCTGGGTTTGCTGGAGCTGTCCAAAATCGCGGTCCTGTTGAGCTATCGCTTGGCGGGTCTGCCGGGGGCGGTCGCGGCGATGCTCTTCGCCAAGGCCAGCATCGGCTATTTCGCCCACGTCACCTGGCGGGCCGCCCGCCCGAAGGTGATCGCGACCTATCCCTGGGCGGCGCGAGCGGACGCCTGGGTCGGGGCGCAACTGACGCGGCTGCGCGGGTTTCGCGACCGTTGGCTGGGCTACCTGCGCGGCCGTTCCTGGTATCCCGGCCTGGTCGCCGCGATCGCGCGACTCCGGCAGGATCCCGTCCGCTGGGCCGGCGCGATCAAACGCCGAATGGCCACTTTTTTCGCGTCGGCGACAGCCTCAAAACCGAAATCGGACCGTTGAATGAGACAGGCAGGAGCGATCGACAGCAAACTTTGCCGGCCAGCGGATTCCGCTTCAGACCGGAAACGGTTGTCGAGCCTTCAGACTTCCTGACCAAACCGAACCCGTTCAAACCGGCCAACGCTCCAGGGGGCAATTCTTCGTGTCGCTAAGGGGGCAATTTATCCTGTCGCCTGACACCGTCTCCATCATCTTCTGCGCCGCCATCGTCTGTACCCACTCCACCAGATGGGGGGTGGCGCCACCCTCAATCAAGATGCGTGAAATCGACAGGGCTAAGGGACACTACCGAATTTTCTAGCCAAACCCAAAACCTTGTGGCCGGCTCACGGCAATGCCCCGCTATCTCAGATACACCCCGTCCTCTCCGATCCTGCCCGGCCCATTCAGCACATAAATGCCAGCGGAATTGCCCCGGACATGGAAGGAAATGCTGCCGCCGGACACGTTGATCCGGTTGCCGGTCACGGCATCCGCGTAGGCGCCGTTTCGGATATTGCCCACGGTGATGTCCTGATCGCCGCCCATGGCAAGACCCACGACCGCATAGCTTTCGCCGTTGTTGTAATCCCGGACAAAGCTCATGCCGCCGCCCCATTCGTTGACCTGACTCATGGGCGCTTTCTGCAAGGCGGGGATGCCGCGACGGATCAGGTTGAGTCGCCTGATGTGCTGATACAGCGGATGCGCCTGGGTGGCGGCGATGTTTTCATCGGTCAGATGATCGCCGAAATAAGCGCGCCCGGTAGTATCCAGGGTATCGTCGTTGCCGATGATGTCTTGCGGCGCGCCCTTCATGAACTCGATTTCCTCGCCGTAATACAGGCAGGGAATGCCGCGTATGGTCCAGAGCATGTTATACGCGGCGGCGGCCATCCACTGGTCGCCCCGGAAGCGGAAACGGAAATCATTGTCGGGACCGACATCGTGATTCTGTAAAAAGGTCACCAGTCGGGTGGCATCTCCGTACACCCAATCCATGCCCAGAATACCGCCGATACCGCCATAGCTTCCCCGGCTGACATTGTCCCGGAAGGTGGAAAACAGGGAAAAATCGAGCACCGAAAATCCCGAGTCGCCGCCCGAATTCGGATTGCGGCGATCATCGCCCAAGCGGGTATACCACCAGGGCCGGAGATCGCTGGGCGCGTTGTCGCCACCCAGATCGCCCCAGCCGGTTCCCTTGACCAGATTCTCGCCAAACACGAACAAGCCCGGCCTATGCGCCTTCCAGGCATTGACATACTCCAGCAGGTTCTCGCGCGAGAGGTGCTTGACGGTATCGATCCGCAGCGCGTCCACCCCCATGTCCAGATACCGATTGATCGCATTGATGAGGTAATCCTTGACGTTTTGCCGTTCCGTCGCCAGGTCGATGCAGTCGCCAGCCAAATGCTTGGTCTGAATCGCCACGCTTTCCCAATCGCCGCCGGCCATGAAGCCTTGCTGGTGATACCACTCGGGATCGAGCGTGTTGGCGTCCACCCCGAAGAAGCGGTTTGGATCGTAACCGGGACTCGGCACGGTGGCGCTGGTGCGCGGATCGACCAGCGGCACGCTCCCCGCCGGGTCGGAAGTTTGCCGCTCCCGGAACCAGGCGGGGGCCAGCGGGTTATCGTTATCCTCTCGATTGGGGCTGCGATAATCGCCGAGATTGCCCTGATAGGGGCCGTTGTTGACCCGGCCCTGTTGCGAACCACGGGGTACGTAATACTTGATCGGCAAGTGATCGATCCAGACCTGGCCGCGAATGCCGTATTGCGAGGAGTGATTGACCACCACATCCTGGATGATCTTGATCCCGCGCGCATGGGCCGCGTTGATGAGGTCCTGATAAGTCGCGCCCGGCGATTCCAGGCGGGGATCGATGCGCGTCCAGTCGTAGGCGTGATAGCCGTGGTAATCGAGGCCGCTGCGGTTCTCGACCGGCGGGGTGATCCAGATGGCGGTGAAGCCGAGATCGCGAAGGTAATCGAGCTGCTGGATCAGTCCCCTGAAATCGCCGCGCCAATGCGGGTCCTCGGCCTGCCCGGTCGCCGAATTGAATTTGATCCGGTCGCGGCAAAAATAATTGTTGTCGGGATCGCCATCGTAAAACCGGGCGGTGATCATGAAATAAATCGTTTCCTCGCGGAAATCCGTCGGCGCGCTAACGGGGCCGATGTTGTAGTAGAAGCTTTGGCGGGTTTCATTGCCCGCGCCATCGATGGCGAGAAACCGAATGGTCGCGCTGGAGGTAACCGTGATCGGATTGCCCGCCAATCCCGCCGTGGCGTCGCCCCGCGCGTAGACCGGCGAGGTCGGGGTCGGCGTCGAACCGTCCGTGGTGTAATACGCCACGACCGGCGCGGGCCGGTTATCGCGCAGGGTAAAAACCACATTGATGGGATTTTCATAGCTTCCATCGGCAACGCTGGCGGAAATGGTCGGCCGCTCCAGATCGGCGCTGGGATCGATGGTGTAAACGAAGGTGCTGATACCCCCCACGTCGCCCGCCGAATTGATCCCGAAAGCCATCAGGGTCGTCGGCTGGGCGATTGCGATTGGCCCGGCATACACCGGGGACGTGGCGGTTGGCGGCGTGCCATCGGTGGTGTAGTAAATCGTGTCATTGCGGCTGCTGCCCTGCAATACCACCTGTTGGGCGGTCAGATAAACCCGCGCGGGCGGCGAAGCGGTAATCACCGGAACCTGGGGTCGTTCCGGGTTGGCGTCGTACCAATTATTATTCCGGTAATACCAGCCTTCCTGGTCTCTTCGCAGATTGCCGCTCTGTCGTCCGACCCCGTCGTTGAACACGATATTGGCCGTTTCGGCGGTCTCAAACCGATGGACAAACCAATCGTCGCCCTCGGCGGTCATGGCCACGCCCGGCCACGTCGTTTGGGGAATGGCCGGGTTAGTGTCCCAATAATGGATATTGACGGTATTGCGCCAATCGCTGGGCTTTTTGAAATGGACGATGAGCGGCATGGCGATCACCTCGCTGCAATAAACGCTCGACTTCAGGTGCGATGGTTGTCGATGAGCGGCAAGGAATTGCCGTAAATGACCTGCTGAACACCTTCCCGCGCCAGGAAATCGTGAGGGAAACCGGGTGCGATGGCACTGGCTGCATCAAGCCGTTGCACTTGCTCGTCGCTCAGCTTGAAATCTAACGACGCCAGATTGTCCTGAAGCTGGGAAAGTTTGCGCGCGCCGAGAATCGGAACGATCACCCCTCGCTTTTGCTGTCGAATCCAGTTGATGGCCACTTGCGAGGGCGTGCGGCCAATTTCCCGGGCTAACTTGACCACCTCGGCGGCGATGCCGAAATTGCGCTCGCCCATCAAATCCTGACCCCAGGGACTGACGGAATAGCGCGCATCGGCGGCGGCGCTCTTGTCTGCCCCCGGGTTGTATTTGCCGGTGAGCAGGCCACCACCCAGCGGACCCCAGGCCGTCACGGCGATATCCATGGCCCGCGCCATCGGCAACAGATCGCGTTCGGGCGTGCGCTCGATCAGGCTGTACTGGATCTGCAGGCCCACGAACGGGCTCCAGCCGCGCAGCTCCGCCAGCGTGTTGGCGCGGGACACGATCCACGCGGGCGCGTCCGAAATGCCGATGTACAGCACTTTGCCGGAGCGAACCAGATCGTCGAACGCCCGCATCACCTCCTCGACCGGCGTCATGAAATCCCAGGCGTGCAGCCAGTACAGGTCGATGTAATCGGTGCCGAGCCGTTTCAGGCTGGCGTCGAGCGCCTGCACCATGCTCTTGCGGTGGTTACCGCCACCGTTGGGATCGTCGGGGCGTCCGTTCAGCGTGTATTTGGTGGCGAGCACGAAGCGTTCCCGCTCGGCGGCGATGAACTCGCCCACATACTTTTCGCTGGTTCCGCCGGTGTAGTGATTGGCGGTATCGATGAAATTGCCGCCGGCTTGCACGAACGCATCGAAAATCCGCCGGCTTTCCTCCTTGGACGCGCCCCAGCCCCATTCCTCGCCGTAAGTCATGGTGCCCAGACACAGTTCCGAAACGCGCAAACCGCTATTGCCGAAGAGTTTGTAACGCATATCGTGGGGCTCCTTTGTCGCCTTTACTCTTCTCCCGCCAATCGGCGATAGAAGAAACGGCTACCTCAAGACTTACTTGCGCAGCAGTTTAAAAGCGTGATTGACGGAATTGACCCGGAAGAAATGGCGAATCCAGACCATCGCCATGGGTTCGAGATAGCGGGCGCATTCCATGTCGCCGATGTCGATCACCGACCAGCCAAACGCCTTGAGCAAATCGGTTACCGTAGCCTTGGCTTGATCGTCGTTACCGCAGATGAACATATCGGGAGGGCCACCGGGAAATTCCGGCCTGAACATATGCCCGCTGCCCACGATATTGAACGCCTTGACCACTCGCGAATCCGGTAGCCAGCGCTGAATCTGTTCCCCGGCGGAATCCGTGCATCCAATAGCGATCTTGGGAGGGATGCCGCCGGAGAAATCCAGCGGATTGATGGTATCGATCACCACTTTGCCCGCCAGATTATCCGGGCCAGCCAGTTGGATAGCGTTTTCCGCGCCCGTCCAGATCGTGCACAACACCGCCAGCTCGCTAAAAGCGGCCGCTTCCGCGAACGTGCCGGCCGAGGCTTTCGCGCCAGCCTTGTTGACCCAATCTCTGACTTTCTCCTGACCGGGATCGCGCGAACCCATTTTAGCCTCGTGGCCGAGGGCGGCGAAGCCGATGCCGAGGGCTTGGCCTACATTGCCGGTGCCGAGAATGCCTATTTTCATCACTCATTTCCTCCATATTTCAGAAAACGCTGGTCCGACAGTAGAGGTTGCAATGCTAACTGTCACACGTTAGGGTGTGTATTTAAAGTCTAGGAATTACACATCGTGCGAACCAACATTGTGATTGACGATAAGCTCATGGAAGACACCCTTCGAGCGACCGGTCTGAAGACCAAGCGGGAAGCGGTGGAACTGGGCTTCGCACGCTACTGCGCTTGCGCCAGCAGGAGGAAATCAGACGCTTTCGCGGAAAGCTGAGTTGGCAAGGCGACCTTGAGGCAATGAGGATGGAGCCGTGATTCTGGTTGATTCCAGCGTGTGGATCGACTACTTCCGGGGAACGTCGACGCCACAAACGGACACGCTTGACGCCTTGTTGGGGAGCGAGCCGGTGGTAACCGGCGATCTCATATTGACTGAAGTGGTGCAGGGTTTTACGAGCGACCGCGATTTCAACATTGCCAGAAGGCTTCTGACTTCCCTGGATGTTGTGAGTCTGGCTGGACGTGACATCGCTACTCAAGCAGCAAAAAACTTCCGCGCCTTGAGGGCATCGGGAGTTACAGTGCGCAAGACCATCGACACGGTGATTGCCACGCGCTGCATGGAGAGCGGTTTTATGCTGCTGTACAGCGATAATGATTTTGACCCGTTCGTGAAACATCTTGGCCTCCGCTCGGCGTATCCTGGAACCTAGGAATCGTTCGGGTCAGGTTTTGCCTTTTGCGTCTCCAACGCCCTTGGGCAACCTCGATGAAGCAAGAAGTGAGTCATGGAATAAAAGACCATATGATTTACACAACGGTCAACCAATAACCCGCGCGACACGCTCGACCGCCGGGTCATCCTTGGTGAGCACACGTCCGCGTCCATCACCCGCGATGAAGTAGTCCCCGGTCAGACCCCCCAGCCGACTCGCCAACAACAGGTCCGCCGTACTGTCTCCATCCTCGACGGTGTTGCCGGTGATGATGGCGCCGCCGCTCATGACGGCCATGGGCGCTCGACCGAGTTCCATGACGTAGCCTCCTTCCTCCGGCCCGATCGCCTGCTTCAGCATATCGCTGAGATTGATCGGCGCCGCGCCACTGATGGAGGGGTTGTAGGTCCCATCCGGGTTCATGGTCGCCGTGTTTTCCGTGTAGTTATCCGCGTCGCCGTGACCGGTTGCGAAATGGCCTTGCAGGAGATACGCGCCGGTGAGCGAGTCCTTCGCCTGAGCGATCGCGATCGAGCCGTAGCAGATGCCGACCACCGGCTTGCCGCCTTTGATGAATGCTTCGAGTAGCGCCCAGTCTCGCGTGTTGTTCCCGAAGTCGCCAATCGCTCCGCCGCCACCCACCCAGGCCATGCCAGCGAATTGATTCAGCGCCTCCAGATCAGGTTCGAGTCGCGCCGCGAAATCATCTCGAACGTCTTCGCCTTGCTTTGGCCGCGGCCAACTGTCGCGAACGAGGGCACGCAAGCTCGCCGGGTTTTGCAGGAAACTGGCGTATTCGTTAACCGGATCCAACTCGGGAGGAACGGCTGGAAGCGAGCCCGAATCTGCGGCGGCATTACGCTGCGCAATGGCGGCATTGCGCGCGTCGTTATATCTATCACGCTGAGCTGGCGTGAGAAATTGCCGGCCCAATCGCGCAATCCCTTCGGTGATTTGCAGCGCGTTCAACGCCTGATCAGCGAACGGAGCCACCACGGATATGCCATACGGAACGGGCTCTTCACCGTGTTCCGTGATGGGAACGACCCGGGCTCCCTTCAGCATCAACTTGAGAACAAACAGGGTCATCTCGGGACTCATGTAACCCGAAACCGGAATGCGAGCCCCAAATGTCTCACCGTTATTGAAAGATTTGCCACGAATATCGATCCCCGTTCGGCGCAAGACATCGTCGTCGATCATTTCGATGAGTTCGTCCCTCGGCGTTCCATCGGCCAGCGCCATTGCCAGTCGTTCGATGCGTAACTGGCGGTCCAAAGGTGCCGGGCGCGCTTCTCGAAACAGAGGCACTTTATTGGCGGACGCATAAGCGGTGTGCTGAGCGGCCTCGGTGTAGTTGCGGTAAACCTGGCTCCAGTCAATCCGTCCGCCTCGGGCGCTCTCGACCGCTTTTCTGATTCTTCCGTCCAACGCGTCCATTCCCGCATACGTTACTCGGTTCCCAAACCCCGTCGTCGTTCTCTCACTCATGTTGGTTTCTCTCCTCATGCTGAATCGAATGATGTTAGAATTGTCAAGCTGACCTTGATAAACAGATCGCTTGAAAAGCTAAGATCATGAGGATTTCGATGCGGCAATCATAACTTCCGCCATGATTTTCGCAAAAATTTACTGTTTGCTGATTCATCGCTATTTCCTCTTTATTTTCTATTACAAGACCAGATCCTTGCCGTTCAGGCTCCCAGCGGAGGAACTAAACCAAGCTGTTGCACGATGCTCAGGCTGTCAGAATTAAACCAGCGCTCCGTGATTTTACCGTTCATCACTCTAAAAAGAGCTAATCCATTCCAGGTCAGTTCATTACCGCTGGGAGATATGCCCAGAAACTCCTCCTGCTGAAAACAGCGCATGGTCCCGCGCACGCCAACCAGTTCGCCGTCCGCTATAACGTCGTGCAATTGCACGTTAAGGTTGGCAAAAATGGTCGGCGTTTCAATGATACTTCGTTTCAGGGCGTCCCGCCCTTGCGGGCTACCAAACAGGGCTTCACCGTGATCCGTGAAATCGGGAGCCACGATTTCATCCAACAAACTCGCATTTCCTCGGTTCATCACCTCTTCATAGAAGCGGCGAACGATGGCTTTGTTTGCTTCCGACATTTTGTGGTTTCCTCCAATTTCCAGAACTGAAATAATCTTGGGCGAATCCGGCTAGTTAAACTTTAACATTGACTATTGCAGGGAGCGCCGTTTCGCTGTTCGATACGTCCAGTATAAGTATCGACAATTTCATCGAAACACCCTTGCCCTTGGATCGCGACACGCCTTATCAGACGCCGAGAATCGACCCATCTTTGGCATAGCACTACTGGGCCATTTTGGGCCAAAATGATCGGTGCGGGCTCGCTGTTTGCGTGAGCTTGATTGATAAGCAGATCGCTTAGAGCCAGCTTTTCAGAGGTAAGCGAATCCAGCCCAACCCAACGATAAATATATCCCTTTCCAGGCGGTTGTATTCTCAATAATACATCTCCGGATCGGCAGATAATGGTTCCGACTTCTATATTAAAATCATTCTTGGCGCTAATGAACTCACCTTTGCTGCATTCAAAGTTTTTCTTCCACAATTTGTTTTCTTCGGAAGCAATTTGACTTGCTCCAAAAGGTACACCTTTATCCCACGATTTGTAAAATTCCCAAGCAGGTGGGATCGTTCCTGCCAGTGCAATAATCGCTGTAGGATACATCAGCAACCATTGCCACCATCTCGATGGTTTGTTGCCATGATCCGAATATTCGGGCGATTTATTTTGCAATACTTTTTTATCATCATCTTGGGTCAGGGCATTCTGATTCATAGTCATATTCTCATCTTACTAGCCAATGAATGTGTTGCTCTTAAATCAACGGCGATTTAAGCAGAACGGGTACCAATTTTCTCTCCAAGTTGTCCATCTTTGCGGGCTGCGAAACAAGGTCTCGCCGTGATCCCTGAAAGAGGACATCATTATTTCATCTAATACATTCACGTTGCCCTGGTTTATCGCTTGTTCATGAAAGTGGCAAACAATAGTTTTTTGCTTTTGAAATTGCTTGCCTCCTCAAACTAGAGCTGATTTTTTCTATCGACACGCTTTCCGTGCATTCGCCTGGCTATTATCTCTGTTCGTCTGAGCTCGTGTTTCTGGAGCCACGCAAACGACATCGCCAGGGAAAGCATCGCGCCAGACGTATCCGGCAAGGCAAGTGTTTGGCCCGTAGGCTCCGCCATTCGGATTGCGGCGCGTTGCAGCCCGAGAGTTATCGATGCGCGCTTGCTCGCGCGCTTCGGGTCTCACGCAGATATGATCGTTTGGAGCAGCATCTCGCCAGATGAAACCACGAATACAGGTATCAGGACCATAGGTACAGTCTCTTGGAGGACTCGCTATCAGGGGGCCTCCTGTTGTGGTTCCGGTTTCTTCGGCAACCGACAAATACACGGCTGATCCAAAACTGAGTACGAGTGCGATCAGTAAAACATAGAACCGTTTCATGTTAGATCCTCCTCGTGCTGCCATTGATAATGCCTCGACTTGGAGAGAATTAATTTCCACCTAACCGCATTTCCGGCACCACGCCGAGATCCTGCAACTGTCCCACCACATCCATATTGGCCCAACGCTCGACAATCTTGCCCTCTGCGTTGAAGCGGTAGGTGGAAATACCCCGCCAGCTTGAGGTCTTGCCGGTCGGTGGAATACCCATAAACGGGCCTTGATGCGTCCCGCGCCAAGACAACAGGCAAACGACCGTATCCCCTTCGGCGACCATGTCTTCCACCACGGTACGGCCATCGGGATAGGCGTTGATCACGCCCCGTACCCCGGCTTTGATCGCCGCGCTACCCTCGATCCGCGGGAACAAGGTTTCGCCGTAATGCACGAAATTGGGCTCCATCAGATCATCGACGACGGCGATGTTGCCCCGATTGATGACTTCGTCGTAGAAACGCCTGATGGCGGCTTTATTGCTCTCTTCAACCGATGCCATTGCCTTTTCTCCTCATTCCGGTGGACGGGTCAGCCGGCTTGGCCTTGAAAGCGCGAAACCCGGCCAAGCTGCTGCAACACTCCCAGTTCGTCTTCGATGACCCAGCGCTCCACCATCTTGCCGGCGCTGTTGAAGCGGATGATGGAACTCGCCGTCCAGGTCATCGGCTGATGGGTCGCGGGCGCACCCATCCAGTCGCCCTCGTGAGTGCCGTTGACCCGCACATGCACCATGACCTTGCTTCCTTCGGCGAAAATTTGCTGAATGGTCGCGGTGGCGTCCGGGAAAGCGGCCTTGAAGCGGGGAATCGCCTGCCGGAGCGCGTCCCGGCCGTACACCAGCGGAAACAGCGCGTCGCCGTGCGTGACGAATTCGGGAATCATCAGTTCGTCGATGGCGGTGGGCAGAACCTCCGGATCGCGACTGCTCAACGCCTCGAACAAACGCCGGGTGGCGGCGATGTTCGCCGCGGTGTCCGGGGGCGGTGCGCCGCCGCCCAGGCGGACCGGCGGGATAATGCCGAGCTGAACCATTAGCCCCAGTGTGTCCCAAATGCCCCAGCCTTCCGTTTTTTTGCCGTCCACGACGCGATGAATGAGATGCCCGGTCAGGTCGAAGGACCTGCCAGTCGCCGGCAACCCCCGGAAGTCGCCTCGGTGCGTGCCCCGCACGGTGTAGCGAGTAGCGACCTTGTCTCCTTCCGCGTACATCGCCTCGATCTGGTAGCGAATGTCGGGGAAAGCGCCGTGGATCGTGGCGATCCAGGTCTTGAAAGAATCCAGGCCGCGCACGGCTTCGCCGCTTTCCTGATGAAAAACGAAATCGGCGGCGTACAGCGCGTCGATCACCGCGAGATTGGCCGGATTCCAGCCCTCCTCGATAGCGCGCCGCACGATGGCCTTGTTCTGTTCGAGTAAATTCGCCTGACTCACGGTTCGTCTCCTTTACTGCTCGACCCACACCGACACCGAACCGCCATCGCAGCGGAATTCGCCCCAGCCGTCATTGCCGCTGGTGATCGTGCCGCCGACATTGCCGGTGGCATCCGCGAACGTCCGGTTCGGGCGGTTGACGTTCATCCGCTTCGATCCGCCCGGTCCGTCGCTGAGCACCACCGCGAGGGCGCGCGGGTGGTCGGCGTCGCCCAGCCGGGTCCAGCCGACGACATCGGGATGATCGAAGTAATCGTTTTGCGGGCCGTAGGCGTGATCCCGCCGTACCTGCAACAGGCGACCGAGCGTCTGCTGGAGGTTTGGACGCACCGCATTTTGTTGATAATCGGGGTAAAACACACACGGGTAACCGCCTTCACGCAGCAGGATGAGCGCATAGGCCAGCGGTCGAAACCAGTCGGCGACGGCGTTATCGCGGTGGTCGTTCTGAAAGGTATCGTGGTTATCGGTAAAGGTGACCGCCAAAGCCGGATCTTGGCTGACCAGCGTGCCGTCGAAGATTTGCCGCATGTCGAACGATCCGCCCGAGCGCGAGGCAGCCGCGCAGGTTGAATTGCAGGCGGAAAGTCGAACAGGGACATCCGCCGGCCGGTCTGCTCGATGAACCATCTCAAGGTCCCGACGCTGCCGGTGTAATACTCGCCGACGGCAAACAGCTCGCGCCCACGGGCATTGCCCCGGACGTAATCCAACCATTCATTGAAGAAAAAGAAGCGGATATGCTTGGCGGCATCGAAGCGAAAACCGTCGATGTCGAGAGTCGACATGATCCAATCGCCCCAACGCCTAAGCTCTGCGCGAACCTCGTCGCTACCCATATCCAGATCATCGAACATCAGGTAATCGAAATTGCCCCGCTCCGGGTCGACGGGCGTCTGGAATTGCTTGTCGCGAAGCTTGAAGATGGAACGGTCGCCGGTACGCTGGTCGTAATCGACCGCGTCAAAGTGGCGCCAATGCCACTGCATGTCGGAGTAGGTGGTTCCTCGACCGGGAAACGTAAACAGGGTCCAGGTGTCGATTTCCCGAGGCGGGCCGATTTCGATGTTGCGATTGTCATTGGAGACCGGCGTCCCCAAAACAGCCTCCGTACCATCGGCACCGCCCTTATGGTTGAAAATGGTGTCGATGTAGATTTGCAACCCGGCACGGTGCGCGGCCTGAATGGCATTTTCTAGCTGCTGTCGAGTTCCGTACTTGGTCCGAACGGTATTCTTCTGGTTGAATTCGCCGAGGTCGAACAGATCGTAAGCGCCGTAGCCGACATCCTGCGTCTCGCGTTCATGGCCTTCGTAGGGCGGAGGTAGCCAGAGCGCGGTAAAACCAGCACGCGGCGAGATCCGCCGAAGATGCGAGCCAACTCATCCCACAGCGATCCCGTCAGCGGGATAATCCCAATGGAAATATTGCATGAATGTTTGGTTCGCCATGCCGTCGGTTCCTCGGCCATCACTACCGTTGAAAAACCAGCACGCTGTTGGCCGGCAGACGCGCGGTGAACGCGCCACCGCTGGCGGTGATCGGGTCCGCGTCGACCAACCCGCCGCCGCCATAACCCGCAGCGTCGCTGTTGAAAATTTCCCGCCAGCGCCCGTCCGCGATGCGCGAGTTTTGAATCCGATAACCGTCGGCGAACGCGCTGTTGTTGAAGCTGGCGATCACCAGCAACTCCTCGCTCCCCTCCCAGCGCCGGAAGGCGAGCACCCGGTTGGCGTCGTGGGTATGGAGAACGTCGATGTTGCGCGAGCGCAGGGCGGGATGGGCGAGCCGCAGCCGGATCAATTCCTGATAGAAGCGGAACAGATTGGCGCCGACACCATTTCGCATCGCCGGGAAGTTTTCCCGATGATCGATGAAATCGTCGTAACGGTACGGTTCGGACGCGCCGACTTCCTCGCCCATGAAGAACATCGGAATGCCCGGCCCCAGCAAAGTCATGCCGGCGGCGACATGGACGCGGGCCTCGGCGTAGCGCCGGATGGTGGCATCGTTCAGCGACGCGCCGTTCACCGCGGTTACCAGGGTGCGCGCCGAATAGACGCGCTGTCCGCCTTCCTCATAATAGGAATTGCCCGCCTCATCGTGCGATTCGTGGTAGACGACCTTGGCGGTGGCGCTCTCCGCCAAAGCGCCGGCGAACCAGGACACGCGCAGTTCCCGGTTGTCGCCGTAACCGGCGAATTTGAGCAATCGGGCGCGGCTGGAATCGTTCTGCGCGTCGCCGATCAAGTGGTGATAGAAATCCGCGTACCAGGTGGCGTCGAAACCGAGACCGCCCTGCTCGCCCGATTGCGTGACCGCCGACCAGCCGGAATGGTCCTCGGCGATCAGAAAGGCGTTGGGCCGGAGCAGGCGCAGCGTGCGGGTCCACTCGCGCAGGAACTTGGCGCCGAAAATCCGGGCGGCGGCGGCGACGGCGCCGTTGGCGTGGAGCACCGCGTAGGAATGGATGGACGTGGTCTGATCGACCCGGAAGCCGTCGAGATGAAATTCGCTGACCAGCGTGGCCGCGCTGCTGATGAACAGCTTGCGCACGGTTTCGTCCGAGAAGCGCGGCGCGTAGCCGGTCGACATGTTGTCGATGTAGCCGCCGTGGCCGGGCGCGGTTCGTTGTGGATCGCGCCGCGCCGCTTCCTCGTAGGCGGGATAATCGCCGGGATGCCCCTCGTACCAGTAATAAATGTTGTGTTCCGGCGTGGTGGAATCGTAGGCCCACTGCGCCCGCTCGCCGTCGTGGGTGTAGTGGTTGTACACCACGTCCAGCAACACGGCGATGCCGCGCCGGTGGCATTCGCGGACGAAGTGCTTGAACTGGTCGCGCCCCCCGCCGGCGTATTCGATCGCCAGGTAGTGCGAGGTGCCGTAACCCCAACTGGTCCAGCCCTCGAATTCCGAGGTCGGCATCAATTCGATGCAGTTCACCCCCAGATCGGCCAGATAATCGAGCAGGTTCATGGCGTCGGCCAGCGTGCCGCGCCGGTCCTGACCCGCCCCCAAGCCATCGATGTGGAGTTCGTAAATCACCAAATCGTCGATGCGGGTCGGCAATGGGCGGTTGGGGTCGAACTCGTCCCGCCAGAACTCCGCCTCCGTCAGCCATTGCGTTTCCGGCCAGACCTCCTCGCGGAACAACCGCATGAGCTGTTCGGGGTCGATCACCACCGAGCAGCTTTTGGCGCCATCCACGTCTTGCCGCGTGCCGTTCCAGGGCGCTTCGCCCGCTGCGGGATTGTCCGGGTTCTTGCCGCCGCTGCCGATCTGGCACCGGGAATAAATATCGGTGCGATAGGCAACCGAACCGTCCTCCCGGGTGATGCGGAACATGTAGGGGGTGTGGTCGAAACCGGCAAAGTCGGCCAGCGCCGCCGCGTCGGCTACCGCAGTCGCCCAGATGCCGTCCTCGACTTGCCGCATCGGAATGGTCGCGGTCACACCGCGCCCATCGTTCCAGACGTAGCCCCCGGCCGGTTCGCCGCGCACCAACTCCACGTTGCGGGCGTTTGGCGCCCACACCGCGAAGCGGATCGCCGGTTCGGCCTGCCCGGCGATAAATAGCTTGTTCGCGCCCAGCCGGCGGCAATGGGTCAGGTAATAGCGTTCCGTTTGCTCGGTGGCGCGCAACGTGAAGCCGCGATAACGCTCGGTCACGGCGGCATCGCTGACTTCGGTCGGAATGCCCCATACATCGGATCGTTGCGAGGTATCCACGCGCACGCCCCAGCGGAAGGTCTGGCCGATCTGGCTGTCGTCGAGATTGACCGTGGCTCGGAAGGCGGGACAGCCATCCTCGGCGGTGAACGCTTCCATCGGCGCCGAACTCCACTGCTCGGAGCGCAAGCCCTGGACGTTCCAGTTGCCCGTCAGGCGGGCGTTGACCAAAAAGGGTTGCCGCAACCCGATCAGATACTCGAACCGTATTTGAATCAATGCCATGAAAGAAACTCCCTTTAGCCGTTCCGCTGGTTGAAACGCTGGTCGCCCGATCAGGCCGGGGGCGGGGGCGGGTTGTCCTGATCGGTAAAACCCTGGGTCACCTGAAACACGTTGCCCTCGGGGTCGGCGAGCCACGCGCTGCGCCAGCCGGGAATGAAGTCATCGAAACTTAAGGGGCCGAAGGTGACGCGCGCCTCGTCGCCCATCGCCGCCAGTTGGGCATCCACGTCGTCCACCTGGAACGAGAAGTTGCGCACGCCGGGATAGAGCAGTCCCTCGGCGTTGGTATCCGGCGAAACGGGCCGTTCACCCTGCGCCGGGAACAGTTCCAGGTACACGCCGCCGCCGTTCAGAAACACGATCTGGCGGCCATCCGGCAAATCGATCACGCGGGCACGCCGGAAGCCGAAGTGCTTGCAGTAGAAGCGCTCGATGGCCAGCAGGTCGTTACAGTTCAGGGAAAGATGGTGAAACATCATGAGAACGTCTCCTTACAGTCCGGCCTTGATCAGATCGGCGCACTTTTCGGCGATCATCAGAATCCCGGCGTGACAGTTGCCGGACGGCACCACCGGCATCACGCTGGCATCCGCCACCCGCAAGCCTTCCACGCCATGCACGCGCAAGCTGGGGTCCACCACGGCCAAATCGTCTGTTCCCATCTTGCAGGAGCCGGCCTGGTGGTGATACGAATCGGCCCGCTGCCGCACGAACTCGCGCAGTCGCGCGTCGGTGCTCACGCCCGGTCCCGGCAGAAGTTCGCTGGTGACCCACTCGGAAAAAGCGCGGGTGGCGAAGATGTCGCGGGCGCGCTTCACGGCGTCCACCAAGCGCCGGGTGTCGTCCTCGGTGCCCAGGTAATTCGGGTTGACCAGCGGTTTGTCCAGCGGATTGCCGCTGGCCAGCCGCACCCAGCCGCGCGAGGTCGGCCGCACCACGCCCGGCAGAATGCTGACCGAGTTGGGGTTTTGTTGGCCGATGATGATGTCGAACGGCACATGGACGAAGGCGATTTGAATGTCCGGCCCGCTTTGCGCCGGATCGGACTTGTAGAACAGCGCCGCTTCCGACAGATTCAAATGGCCCGGCGGCACGGGCCGCGCGGTGCCCTGAATCACCCCGGTGAGGACGTGGTTGTGGAAGTTCTCGCCGACGCCGGGCAAGGCCGCCACGACCGGAATGGCAAACTGCTGGAGCTGGTTTGGATCGCCGATGCCGGACAGCAACAACAGCTTGGGCGATTCGATCGCCCCGGCGCAGACCAGCACTTCCCGGTCCGCCCGCGCGGTTTGCAGGGTTCCATTCTGGCTGTACTCCACGCCGACGCAGCGCCGCCCCTCGAACAACAGCCGCGTGGTTTGCGAGCTGGCGCTCAACGTCACGTTGGGCCGCGCCAGGGCGGGCAACAAATAGCCTTCCCGCGCGCTCCAGCGTTTGCCGTCGCGGATGTTGACGTGGTGCCAGCCCGTCCCTTCCATGTGGGGACCGTTGAAATCGTCCGTCGCGGGATAGCCGAGTTCCCGACAGGCTTCGATGAACGCCCGGGAAGTCGGATTCGGATCATGCAATCCCGCGTTTAATAAAGAGATGGGGCCGCCCTTCCCGATCCATGGCCCCGTGTCGTCTTCCTGATCCTCCAGTTTCTGAAAATAGGGCAGAACGCTCCGGTAGTCCCAGCCGGCGCAGCCTTGCGCCGCCCAACCGTCAAAATCGGAAGCGTGACCCCGGATGTGCATCAGGACATACAGGTTGCTGGTTCCACCCGGCAGCTTGCCGCGCGGCTCTTGGGTTTCCCGGCCGGCCAGCCCCGGTTGCGGCACGCTGCGATAACCCCAGTCCACCTCGGAACCGAGCAGGGTCGGCCATGCCGCCGGAGTTTGGATGCGGGTTTCGATGTCCGGTGGAATGTCGATGGGTCCCGCTTCCAGCACCAGCACCCGGACGCTCGGGTCCTCGCCGAGCCGGTTGGCCAGCACCGAACCGGCGGAACCCGCGCCGACGATGACGAAGTCGTAAGCACTCATGGGACGCTTCCTTACGCCGGCGGCGCCTTGGGGTTGGTGGGGTGGTTGAAGGGCGCGAACGCCGTCTCGTCGTGGATGGTGCGCATGTACTTGATCTTGCCGTTTTCCAGGCGGAAGTAATTGGCGCCCACCACCTCCCGATCCGGCAGGTAGTTGTAGGCGATGGGCGTCCCGGCCCGGTTGGCGGCGTCGCAGCGCCAGACCACGACCGCCTGGTCGCCGTCCACCACGATATGCTTGGGGATCATCTGGAACCTGCTGTAGCCGTAGCTGATGGCTCCAATCGCGCCCCGCAGCACGTCGATGCCCTCGAAGTGCCCGGCCAACTGCTCGTCGCCGGTCACGTCATCGGCGAACAGGGTCAGCCACTCGTCCCAAGCTCCGCGCCCGGCGGTTTCATAGTATTTGTCGATCACTGCTCTGGTGGTCATAAACCTTGCTCCTGTTAATCAAGCGAAATCCGGCAGGGGACGATTACGCCGAGGGACCACGCGGTCGTCGTCGGGGCACGTTGTAGGCTTTGACGAACTCATCGGCGGCGTCCTCGATGATGGGCACGAAGTCGTTGATCAGAAAATCGGGGTCCGGCAACGGATGACCGGCGAGCCCCCATTTGCCCTGCTTGACCTCCTCGACCATGACGTAGATGTAGGGCCGGGCCGCTTCCATGGTCGCCTTGCAGAAAGCGTCGGTCAGTTCCTTGATCAACGCCGTCTTTTGCTCTTCGCTAAAGAAGTTTTCGATGATCTTGACGCTGACGATGGGCATGGCGAGTTCCTCTCGATCTCAGGTCCAGAATTCGTCGTATTGGGCGGTGCCGTCGCCGAAGATGGCGCCCCGACCCTCGATGACCTTGCCGTCCCACCAAGTCAACCAATGGATCACGTCGATGTCGAGGCGGCGGTCCGGCTGGCCGGCGCGATAGCCGGTGTTGCGCGTCACGTCCGCCGAGAAGTTGTCGGCGGCCATCACCGCGATCGAGTCCATGCGGAAGCTGTTGTCCGACAGTCTGGCCGACGGCGCCCATGAACGCGATGAATTCGTCGAGATTGTTCTTCCAGCCCGACAGCTGGTTGTGGCCGGGAACGAGCCAGCGCAAATCCTCGGCCCACAACTGGGCGATCTGGTCGCGCTGGCCGGTGGCGAGCGCCGCGTAGGCGGCGGCGACTTGTTCGGCGGTGATAATGGCCATGATCGTGTCTCCTAGTCCGCCAGCCGGTCGGGGATCGGCTTGAGGCGGTAGACGGTGTTGAAAAAGGTGTCCACCGTGTGCTGGTCGCTGATGTACACCTGCACCTGGGCGATCCGCCCATCCCGAATCCGGTAATGGGTGCAGTTGAGGGCGTTGAGCGTGACTTGCGACTCGGCTCCCGACGCATCCCGCACCGTCGTCGTCCCTTGCCCGCGATGGACCTCCACCACCGTATCGTCGCCGAAGGTATCGACGCCGGTGCTGGGGTCGGCCTGGGGGTCCAGCGTGACCTGGATATTCGCCCGCACCAGTTGGGCGAAGAACGCCAGGACTTCCTCGGCGCCGTTCTTGGTGCCCGACAGCGGGTGGCGGCCGGGCAGGTTCCAGACCAGGTCCGGCGCGAAAATCTCGTTGCGGATGGTGTCCATGTCGTTGCGGTTGAAGCACTCGTACATTCTCTGCACCAGCGCGATGTTGGGATGGATGTCTGCCATGCGGTTGTCCTCTGGGGTGGCTAACTGTTGAAATCCAGTGCCGGGTTCACTCGGTGATCGATGGCTCCAGTCAAAGCGGCGGCGAACCCGGCATCGCCCGCAATTCGTCCACGATGTAGCGAACGACCACCGGTCGTCCGCTGGCCGGCGAAGCGATCATTTCCCAGCGTTGATAGGCGTCGAAGCCGATCCATTCGCTGCGCGGCGCCGGCGGAGTTCCAGCGCCGGGCCTGCCAGTTGACCACCACATCGACCAGGCAGCGGTCGTCCCGCCAGACGATGCCGACGCGGGTGACGGTATGCAGTTCGTCGAAAAAAAGCCGGATCACGCCCTCGTACCAGGCGCGGAACTCCTCGACACCGCGCACCGTCCCCTCCGGGAACTGCATCTCGACCTGATCGGCCACCATCGAAATCAGTTCTTCGGCGGGCGCGTGAATATCGAGCTTGCGATACCAGTCGGCGACGAAGGCTTCGATCTCCGCGCGGCTGAAGGAGCCCGCGACCCTTGGCGTGTCGTGATCCGACATAACCCATCTCCCGTTCAATTGGTTGGCCGTGGCACGCTGCCGTCCAGGATCAGATCGATCAGGTACGGCCCGTCGTGCTCCAGCATGGTCTCGATCGCCGGCGCGATGTCGGCGGGTTGCGCGACCCGTTGGCCGGGCACGCCCAGCGCCCGCGCCAGCCCGACGAAATCCAGATCGGGATCGCCGATGTCGAACGGCGGCGGGAACGACGGCGGGAACTGCGCCGGGCTCAAGCCCAGCGACGGCCAGTAATCGAGCAGGTTTAGCTTGAGCAGGCGGTAGCTGCGGTTGTTGCAGACGACGAATTTGGCGCCGATCCGGTAATGCGCCGCCGTCCACAACGCCTGGAAGGTGTACATGGAGCCGCCATCGCCGGACAGGCCCACCACCGTTCGCTCCGGATGCGCCAACTTCACACCGACCGCGCCGGGCAGCCCGACGCCGAGCGTGCCGCCGGGCGTCTGGAAGAACGACCCGGTCGCGTGCGGCGGCAGCCAGCGGGTCAGTTCCGGGAAGTGGGTCAGCGATTCATCGAACAGAATCGCGTCCTGCGGCAATTGCCGGGCGAGTTCCGCCGCGAAGGCCGACATATGCAGCGGCACGGCGTCGCGCGCGGCCTCGTCCCGCGCTCGGGCTTCCGTCAGGGTCCGTTGATTGGCCTCGCCAATGGCGCGAGCGCGCCCGGCGGCGGCTTCCCGTTGCGCCGGCGTGGCCGAATCGGTCACCGCATCCGCCAGCGCCTTCAGCGTCAGCTTCGGATCGCTGATCAGACCCAGGGTGATCGGGTGGTTCTTGGCGATCTCGTAGGGATCGAGATCGATATGAATGATCTTGGCGTCGGCCCGGAACGGATTGGTCAGCAGCGGAAACACCTCCGGGAAGACGTAGGTGCCGCAAATGACCACCACATCGGCGTCGGCGACAATCCGCTGGCTGGTATGGCCGAACATGTGGCCGACCAGGCCGCAATAGAGCGGGTGGGTCCACGGTATGTTGAGTTCGGACGCCATGACGCCATACACGCGCGCCCCCAGCACGTCCGCCAATTGGGCCAGTTCCGCCTGCGCCTGCGAATGCGCGACGCCATCGCCCATCAAAATCAGCGGGTTTTGCGCCCCGCGCAGCAGGGCCGCCACGGCGGCGATGGCCGACGGCTCCGGAATGACCCGCGTGGACGGCACCACGGTCGGCACGACCGGCTCGTCGTTGGGCGCGTCGAGAATATCCTGGGGCACGGAGAGAAAGACGGGGCCGAAGGGCGGCGTTGCCGCCATCTTGAGGCAACGCCGCAGCAGGCGGAGCAGACTGCGGGAATCGATCACCCGGGTCGCGTACTTGGTGACCGGGCGGGCCATGGCGACCAAATCCGCCGCCATTTGCGCGTCCATCGAATCGTAAGCGGCGCCGGACTCGCCCACGATGACGAGCAGGGGCGAGCGCCGGCGCTTGGCGTGATAGAGGCTGCCGATGGCGTTGCCGAGACCGACGCTGCAATGCAGTTGCACCACCGCCGGCCGCTGCGTCGCTTGGGCGTAACCGTCGGCGATGCCGACGATGGCCGCTTCCTGTAACCCCAACACGTAGCCGATGGCCGGGAAGCGCGCGATTTCATCGAGTAATCCTTCCTCGCTGCTGCCCGGATTGCCGAACATATATCGAATCCCATCGGCCTCAAGCTGTTCCAGCAGCTTGCGATGCCCTGTTATTCCAGACATAACCTCATCTCCTTGCCGTCAGGAAACGGCTAACCCGTCGCGACTGTTCCATCCAACCCTGCGGTCACCAGCCATGGCGCCGCAGACCCTGCTCCAGAACCTCCACCATGAGCCGGCCGCATTCCACCGAGGATTCCGTGGACCGGCTGCTGGCGAAGGGCCAACCAAACAAACACCTTGCGGCTCACGAGTTCAAACCTTCTCGTCGAGCGCCAAAATCTGTCGGGCAACGGCCTGAATAAACGGCTCGACCTCGTGCCAGCTTCGCCCGGTCACTAAATCGCCATCCACCACCACCCCGCCGTTTTGCGCGTCCTGCGGTACGTAGATCGCGCCGCAGTTCAGCACGTCCGCCAGCACCACCTCGTGGCAAATCACCTTGCGCCCTTTCAGCAGTTCCGGGTTCGGCGTCAGAATCCACAGGCCGTGGCACAGCGGCCCCTTGACGATGCGCGGGTTTTGCATGGCGCGGGCGAAGAACTCGACCGCCGGGGCGGTGCGAACCATTTCCGGCGAGACCGGTTGCCCTTCCGGCGGCGCGAAATAGCGCAGTCGGACGCTGGTGTAGTTGGCCGCCATGATCACCGCCGCGTAGTCCTCAAGCTTGACGCTCTGGAAGTCGATGCTCACCTCCAGCGTCTGCGGCGTCTGGCCGGTCTGCTCCACCTCGCCGACGAAGGTCAGGCGCTCGTTGCCCCACAGGCGGGACATGAAGTGCACCTCCGCCCCCAGCGCTCCGAAACCGTAGCGATAGGCTTCGATCTCTCCGGGGACGTACTGGCTTTCCACCAGCACCGCGATCTTTTTGCCTTCCAGGGGTCGGAGGCTCACTGCCCGGCCCTCTTTGGAATCTTGGGACGGAATTCCACGACGACCGGCGAGCCGAGTTCGGTGTCATCCAGCTCGATTTGAAAATTCTCCCGCGCAAAGTTATCGCGGGGCACGCCGTTCACCGTGATGCCCGCTATTTCGATGGTGTCGGGCGCATAAAAGTCGGGCAGAACATTGAGCGTGATGCGCTCGGTCTTTTTGTCCGGGCAGAAGAACAGGCAGAAATTGGCGCCATTTTCCTTCTGGTCGATCATCGGGCGAACGAACGAGCGGGTGTAGACATGCGCCAGAAAATTCAGCTCGAAAACGTGGTAGCCGGATACGGAATGGCCGCCTTTCTGGCCGTAAGTCCCTTCGATGATGGGATGCCCGTTGTCGTTCACCCGGAAGAAGATGCCGCGGTTGTCGTGATCCAAAAAACAGGCGTTCCAGAAGATCTCCATTTCGCGGGCCAAATCCAGATAGCGGTATTCCTGGGTGGCGCCGAACAGGATCAGATAAGCGAGAATCCCTTGCTCCTGTTGCCAGAAGTCTTTGGTGTTGCCCCAAGTGAATTCCGTGGGCACGTTGGGTTGCGGGTGGCGCTCGACCGCGTCGAAGCAGCCGCCACGGACTTGATCGAGTCCGTAAATCGCCATGGCATCGCCCAGTTTTTTGGCCAGATTCAGAAAGTCAGTGGCCAACAACTCGTGCTGCTCCGCCGCGCTGCCCCGGTTTTTGTAGCGCTCCTCATCCGCCAAGACCCGGTAATAATTCGCCACGCGGGTCAGATTCCAGGCGATCTTCAGGTTGTGCCCGACGATGGCCCGGTTTTGCTGCCAGCGCCATTTTTGATCGGGCGTCCAGTCGGCGTGGAACCGTTCGTTGACGAACGGAACCTTCGGGTCCGGATCCGGAAATTTCTGCAAAATCAACCGGGCGGTCGTGTCCAGAATGCTCCGGCAAGTACCTAAAAAATCCTCGACTTCATCGCGACCGTCACCGCCGCGCGGCAGCGGGTCCAGCGCCAGGATCAAATTGACCAGATAGGCGGGAATGTGGTCGCCGATGGAGTTCCAGTTCTTTCGCGAGCGGTTGTCGCCCAGCGCTTCGGTGTCCGGCCGCAGAGTGGCGTAGTCGATGTGAGAAAAATAACCGTCCAAGCCCGCGAAACCGTTTTGAACCGAATCCAAATAAAATATTTGGAAGGTGCGAATGGTGCGCTGAATGTCCTCCAACACCTCCCAATCTTGAGTGATTCGGTAATATTGGGCCAAGCCGGCCAGCGCGTAGATTTGCTCGTACAGCGGAATGGTGTCGCGGTCGTCCCAATTTTCTGATGCGACCACGATTTTCGCGCCTCGATCCCGGGTTCGGCGTTTGCCGAAACTCCAGAAACAGCTTTGCCCGTCGTGGCTCAAGGTGCGGAAGGTGTAACGCTGATATTGAACGCCCGCCTTGGCGGCGCACAGATAACGCAGATTGCCGGTCAGCAAATAAGCGGAGGAAAGACCGTAGATGAGACGGGATAAGGTCGCGCATTCCTGCACGTTATCATCCTGCATCGGCAGGCCAAAGATATTGAGATTTGTCTGATAAAACTCGGCGAAGTCATCCATTTCATAAGTGCGGCGATCACCGAACAGATCGTCCAACCACTCATCGGCCAAACGGGAAATCTGCGTCAGCCACCAATGGGATTCTTCGAAGATATAACGGCCTTGCTCGTAATGGGGCAGCGTCACGGTGCTGGCCTGAAATTGCTCCTTCCCTTGGTGCGCCTGATAGATGCCATAAATGATGACCAACTCATCGGGATGAACGTATTTGCGCACCATCTCGGACACGCCGCCGCTCGGATTAAAATTCGGCGGCGTCGGCACGCGATCCCGGCTCAAACCGTCCAAGTTGCGCAATACGTTAAACGTCGTCTGCGAGCTGGTCCTGACCTGAAAACTGTCTCCGCTCCGACAGCGCAAGGTAAATGACGCCTCCGCGACATTGACGTTGGTGACCTTGCCCAACAGAGTCATGCTTTGCGAAAAATACTTCATGGGTTCTTTCATGGCTTCTCCCAGACTGCCTGCCAATCGATGACCGTGCGATGCGGCGCCAGAATCGCGGCAACTCGGTCACACTAAATCTTGCGTTTTCTGAAAATAATCCAGAAACCATTCCTGTTAAATAGGCCGGAAGTTATATGACATTTAGCCTATCGGAAGGTCTGTCGATTACATATCAGTTCCAGAACGCTGATCGGCTCTTTGCGATTTTGATGCCATGAATTAATTGTCAAGCTGTTCATTTTGCTTTTACTGGCTCGGTAAAGCATGCGGCTATTAATTATAACTAATTGAATATACTAATATAATATAATTAATATCGACCATTTATCGCAATTGGTTTTCGATCGACAGCGCAATTAACAACAAATTATTTATTGATTATTTTTATATTTATTTGATCATATTTAAATATAGTGTCGCTTAAAAATACAGTTATCATGAATGAAGAATTATATTTGGCGTTCAAAATAGAACCTGAAGTATTGCCTTTTGTTTCAAATTGAACCCTATAAAACAACGCTCGTACCTCTTCGACTTAATTCTTATTACTAAAGTTATATGACTAAAGCCATATACTCGGTCGGATCATTTGGATGTATTAATGGAATACTTTGAAAATATTGGAGCATTAAGGATTAAACTCGCCCCAAGGCGGGTCGAAACCAAATACGCCGGGCTGGTTTTAACCGGTTTCGGTGACCGAATTGAGGTGACAACCGATCAGCTAAGGCGGGTAATCGAGGAGGAGCGGATGGAAATCAGCGGCGCGGACACCATCTTGGTCGTCAGCTCGGTCGAAGGTTCAGCCGAGGGAAAAAGGGTAGAACGCGGTATCGGTAGCAAGCTTGCCAGCACCATGGCGCATGGCGTCAGCGTCTCCGTGCTCAAGCGAAACATGGATGTCTTTTTCGATCAGATCAAGGTGATTCTCCAGAACGGATGCGACCGGATCGGGGAGTTCCAGATTTCGGAGATCGAGGTTTGCGCCCAGATCTCCGGCGAAGGTCAGGTGGCGCTGATGGGTAGCGGGGCAAAAATCGAAGCGCAGGGCGGCATCAAATTCACCTTGTGCCGCGTCCCCAAAACTGCCTGAAACCATCATGCAGTACGAAAATTTCGATCTCTGGATCGACGCCGGGATCGAAGGCCGGTACCCGGTGCGGGCCGCATCGCCGCTGGGCGAGGTTCGGGAATCGCTGTCGCTCGATCCCGGCTGGCGCGAAATCCGGCCCTTCCAGGACCGGCTGGCCGAGCGCGAGATCGATCAAGCCGGTCTGATCGATCTCGGCAGCCGGCTTTATCGCTGGCTGTTCGCCGGCGATATCGAGCTGCTGTTCGAGCGGTCGGCGGGGCGATTCCTGGGCGAGGCGGAACGGGGCCTTCGCGTCCGCCTGCGCATCGAAGCGCCCGAGCTGGTCGCGCTGCCTTGGGAGTTCCTTTATTGGCCGAACGGGGATCGCTTTCTGGGGATGTCGGTGCAGTGCCCCCTGGTCCGATACCTGGAGATTTTCGAGCCGATCTCGAACCTGGAAGTGGCTCTACCCCTCGGTATGCTGGTCGCCATCCCCGGCAGCCCGGACCTCGACGTGGCCGAGGAAAAGGCGAATCTGCTCCAGACGCTCGCCGGCTTGGAGGATCGCGTCGAGCTGTCGTTTCTCGAAGGCACGGTCACCGCCACCAACATCAGCGATGCGCTGCTGGAAGGCCGCTTTCACCTGTTTCACTTCATCGGCCACGGCGAGTTCGACGGCGACCGGGCGTTTCTTCGACTGAATGCCGAGGACGGCGCCAGCGAGTACGTGGACGGTGCCCGCTTTGCCGGCTTGTTCGCCAACCACCCCACCTTGAAGCTGGCTTTTCTGAACGCCTGCAAGGGAGCGGAGACCTCGCCCACCGCGCCGCTGGCCGGCATGGCCTACCGGCTGGTCCGGCAGGGCGTTCCGGCCGTGGTCGCGATGCAGTATGCCATCTACGACGAGGCCGCCATTCTGTTCAGCCGGGAATTCTATCGCTCCCTGTTCAAAAGCCGCGCCCGTGGCCGGGTGGAATTCGCGGTCAGCCACGCGCGCAACCGGCTGCTGGGCGAATTTGCCGGAGAGCGCGACATCGGCGCCCCCGTGCTGTTCATGCGCGCCAGCGAAGGGCTTTTGTTCAACATCGTCACCGGCAACTTGGCAAAGGACCTGCCCATCGCCAACGGCGATTACCGTCGGTGCCAGGCCGCCGAGCGGACGTATCGGCAAAACATCGAAACCTTGGAGCGGCAATACCGCGAAGCCTCCGACCCCTCGATCAAGGACAGCCTCGACCAAAATAGCAGAGAGCTGAGTCGGCTCAATCGAGCGCTCGGCTTGAGACGGATCGCGTTTTCGGTCGCGACTGGCGCTTCGCTGTTCGTTTTCTTCTTGTCGTGGCTCCGGCTGTTCGATTTCCTCCCGCCGGCGGTCAGAATCGAAAGCTATGCGGTGGGGTTGGCGGGACTCTTCTCCGAACGACGCGCGGACGAGCGAGTCATCGTGGTCGCGATCGACGAGCAAACCGAGCGGGAACTCGGTAAACCGTTCGGCAAGGACTGGCGCCGCGAGCACGCGACGCTGATCGACAAGCTTTCGCGAGCGAGCGCGAAAGTCATCGCGTTCGATCTGTTTTTCGAGGACCCGACCCCGTTCGACGCGGCGTTCGCCGGCGCCATCGAGCGCGCGAGCGAGCGCGGTACCACGGTCGTGGTCGGCTATCGCGGCCTCCTCGGGGACCAACCCAAGATCGTGCGGCCTTTGAGAGATGCCGGCGCCAAACCCGGCCTGCTTTGCATCGGTAAAAAATGGGGTTCGGCGCAACTGGCGCCTCTGGTGGTGCGCAAGGAAGACCAGCGATCCTTCCTGCATTCTCTGGCGCTCGAAAGCGCCACCGCCTTTCTGGGGCGCGAGCTGGCGATCGATCAAAAGGTTCGGAGGATCGATTTTCTCGACCAGACCACCCGACAAAGCGTCGCTAAAGTGGCCGTTTCCGAAACCGATGAAGTGAAGTGGGCGCAACCGGGTTGCCCCGCCATCGACAAGCGCGACACTGCGGCCAGCATCATCATCGACCCCTCGTGGCTCGCCGAGCCAGATGCCACCGGATCAAAAGCGCCGTATCAATCCATCGTGAAAGAGCGTCGCGACGACGATTTCAGCCGCTTCAGGGACAAAATCGTGCTGGTCGGCATCGAGCGGAAGGACGATCTGTTTCCCGTTCGCCATGGCATGACCAGAGAAGAGCGCTACGGCGTCGAATTGCACTCGGCGATTATCCGGTCGCTACTGGACGGTCGGACAATCCGAACGCTGGACTATTGGCCCGAATTGATCCTCATGGTTGGCTTGGGGCTGTTGGGCGGCTTTATTAAAATCGGTACATTTTATTGGTCCAAGCTGTTTCGGATCGGGCTGTTGGGGGCGACGTTTCTGCTGTATTTTGTTATCTCCAGCTACGTTTTTCACGCTTATCTTGTCATCGTGAATACCGTCTATCATCTGCTTGCGTTCGGCTTGTCGTATTGGACCGTCGCGACGGTAAAAAGGAGGTGGTTCGCGTGAACGCCCTGAATCGTTATCGGCCATTTAAAACCGCCGGCAATCGCTTTCAGACTCGGATGTCCGCTTTTTTTGTGCTGCTCTTCATCGGGTACGTCGGGTGGATCGCTCCCGCCGCCGGACGAGAGCGGGCGCTGCCGATTCTCGAAGAGATCCTGGTGGAAGATCGATCATCGGGCGCCGCACACTATCGGATCGCCGCCGCGCGGGAATGGCGGCGGGTGCGGATCAGGCGCGAAGGCGTCCTCCTGGATGCCACGCCAGACATGCCTTTGCAAAAAGGCGATCTGATCAGGACCGGACCAAACGTGGCGGTCGCCATCCGTTTTCCCAACGGAACGCAGTTGTACGTGCGATCCGATAGCCGCATTCGAATCGGCTCGATTTTCGCGTTTGTCGGCGAGCTGTTCGTCAGGGTCAGGGGCGCGTTTCAGGTGGACACCGAATTTGTCACCGCCGGCGCGGAAGGAACCGAGTGGGTGATGGCGATTTCGCCCGGTGGCGACACGCGCTGCACGGTTCTGGAAGGGCGCGTCCGCGTGGCCTCCAGGGAAAATGCCTGGAGATCTTTGTCGATTGCGGCAAACAGAACAAACGTGACGCGCGACTCGCGCTATGCGGAGACGATGCCGGCGTCGCCGGAAGAGTTATCCGATATGCGGCGTTGGATCGGTCAAATTGATCGGCTGATTGGCAACATGCCGGCGCGAGCGCCCGAAGATGACGGCCGCCCTCCCCCTTTCATTTATCGCTTTGACGCTCACCGTCATCATGACCGGGACCCGGGAGGGGAGCGCCCGACCCGACCCGAGCGGCCCGAGCGGGACCCGGGAGGGGAGCGCCCGACCCGGCCCGACCCGGATCGTCGGTCTTATCCCTCCAGCGACGGTACCGCCCGATAACCGTAACGCTATTTCACGTTACCGAGACCTCGTAATCGGACTCTCCATGGCTTGGATTTATGGCCCTGCCGGACTTATCCGCCCAATGCGCTCGAACGCTTCGGTCACCCACGCCGAAATTCAAGCGGAACTGATCGATACCCTGTTCCGGTCGGTCCCCATCGCTATCGTGGTTCATACCGTCACCAGCACCGTTCTGGTTTTCATGCTATGGACCAAGGCGCCACACGATAGCCTCCTGGCTTGGCTGATCGCTCTCTATACCTTGACGGTGGCTCGCTGGTTTCTGATGCGCGCCTATCGGCGGCGCCAACCCGCTCTAGCGTCTGCGCGTAATTGGGGAACGGCAATGACCGCGCTCGCGTGGGTCTTCGGCTCGGTTTGGGCGACGGTACCGATCCTGTTTTTGGATGCCGGACAGCCCGAGACCTTGATTATCATCACGATCGCCCTGGTCGGGCTAAACGCTCAGGCGCTGATGGCCGTGGTGTCCTATCCGCCGGCCTATTTCGCCTCGGTTCTGGTATTGCTGTCGCTGATCACCGTATCGCTCATGCGCGGAGGAACCGTGGGCGCGGAGATCGCCTTGTTGGTCTGCTTGAACTTGGTGGCCAGCTTGTTTTATGCCAGGAACGTTTACGCGACCCTCGCCCATTCCCTGCGGCTTCGGTTCGAAAACACCGCCCTACGACGGGAGACGGACGAGCAATCGGCACTGCTGGAAACCACTTTGCAACACATCCAGCAGGGGATCAGCCTGATCGACCGGGAAAGCCGATTGCGGATGTGGAATCAGCGCTTCCTGGATTTGCTCGGCCTGGGTCGTCACCCGATCAAACGCGGCCAGCACCTCGACACGATCCTGCGCGCCGCCGATCCGCCGGTGGAGATCCTGGACGAAGAACCGGTCGAGCATTGGCGCGCGGACGGCGCCATCATCGAAATCCTGCAAATCACCATCCCGGACGGTAGCCGGGTACTGACCTGCTCCGATATCAGCGAACTCAAACATCGGGAAAAAGCGCTGGATGCGGCCCGCCAGGAAGCGGAGCGGGCCAACGCGGCGAAAACCCGGTTCCTCGCCACCGCCAGCCATGATTTGCGCCAACCCATCCATGCTCTGGGCCTGTTTTTCGCCAATCTGGTAGATCGGGTGCGCGATACCGAAACCGAGCCCCTGATCAAGCAGATCGAGGACTCCATCCAGGCCATCGACGGTATGTTGAGCGCCTTGCTGGACATCTCCAAGCTGGATGCCGGCGTGGTCCGCCCCAATATAGGCCCCGTGGTCGTGGCCGATCTGTTCAAGCGGCTGGAAACCGAATATCAGTCGCACGGAATCAATCTATACGGCAACTTGCGGGAGCGGAGGCGGTTTCAGCGGCTGGAAACCGAACGCCAATCCCCTGACCGCACATGCGGTAATGCGCTGCGGATGCGCCCCAGCCGAGCGATCGTGCGCAGCGACCCGACCATGCTGGAGCGCATATTGAGAAACCTGATTTCCAACGCGCTCCGCTACACTCGCAACGGCCGCGTGCTGGTGGGCGCTCGTTGCCGGGGTGGCATGCTGCGCGTCGAGGTGCACGACACCGGCCCCGGCATTCCCGAAGAGCAACTGGACAACATTTTTTTAGAGTTTCATCAGTTGGGCAATCCGGAGCGGGATCGGCACCAGGGGTTGGGCTTGGGCTTGGCCATCGTCAAACGGTTAGCCGCTTTGCTGGGGCACGAGATTTCGGTCCGCTCCCGCTCGGGGCACGGTTCCTGTTTCTCGATTTCCATGCCGCTCTATCAGGACTCGTCCCGCCATTCTCCGTCCCCGGCGACCGCGGCTCCGGCCATGACGCTGCGCGGCCACCGGGTGCTGGTGCTGGATGATGACAAAGCCGTATTGGCCGCCATGGATGGCCTGTTGGAGCGATGGGGCTGCGCCGTCATCAAGGCCGGTTCGCTGGATGAAGCGCGGGAACAGCTCCAAGCGCACGTCCCGCCTCCCGAGCTGCTGATCGTGGATTATCGTTTGCAGGGCCGGTACTCCGGTCTGGAGGCCGTGGCGATTCTGCACAAGGTGCTGCGCCGTTATGTGCCGGCCCTGGTGATCACCGGCGACACCGCTCCCGATCACTTGCGCGAAGCCGAGGCCAGCGGTTACCCGCTGTTGCACAAACCCGTGCAGCCCGCCAAATTGCGCAGCGCCTTGCATCATCTGCTCCATTTGCGCGAGCGCGAGCGCGAGCCGCTGGACTAGCTCCCCTTATCCGGCGCGGGTAGCAGGCCCCGGCGCGTCGCTTCGATCACCGCCTGGGTGCGGTTGCCGGCATCCAGCGCCCGCAGGACGGCGGTGACGTGCAGTTTCACCGTGCCTTCCGCCACGTTCAGGCGCTTGCAGATACCCTTGTTGGACAAACCTTGCGCCATCAGGCGCAGCACTTCTAACTGCCGGGGAGTCAGTCCATCGACGCTGTCCTCCTCCCCAACCGCCCCGGCAGCCTGAGCCGAAGTCGCCTCCAGGCTCTCCAAAGCCGCCAGCATGGCGGGCGCGACGTACACCTCGCCGGCCAACACCAGGCGCAAGGCGGTGATCATCTCGCGGCTGTTGGACGATTTCGGGACGTAGCCCATCGCGCCCGCCGCCAAGGCCTGCCGGACATCGGCGGCATCCTCCGAGGCGGACAAGATGACCAGGGGCACCGTCGGCCTGAGCTCGTGCAGTTCGGGCAGGGCGGACAAACCGTTAAAGCCGGGCAAAGTCAAATCCAGCAGAATCAGATCCAGATCGTGATAATGGGCGGCCAAGCGGATGGCTTCCCTGGCGGTCGCGGCCTCGATCACCACGGCCGCGCTATCGAACTGCCGGAGCACGTGCAATAAGGCTTCGCGGAATAAGGTGTGATCATCAACGAGGAGGATGCGCATGGCTTTTCCGGTCCTTACCGCCAGCGGTGGCTGGCTATAATAGACAGTATAAATGCAAATGCTCTGGCGAATGGATACAGAATTCCCAAAAATGGCCCATGCCATTGATCTCTCTGGCGCGGGCAATCTCTTTCTTGCCGCAACTCAAACCCGCGATGATCGCCCTGGGATCGCGCCGAAATCCCGCGCCGAGCGTAAGCGTCGCTTGGCTCGGGATTGGAGCAGCGCCCCCGCGATTCGGGAAGTTTACGCGCGACAGGTCTGGCACTGAAAGGTCTTACGCCCGCCGCCACGCAAGACGTAATGGGCCGCCCGACCGCAGCGAGGACAGCGAAACCCGTTCGGCCAACGGGCGTGTTACAGGTGCCGCTTCGCGCCGCGTCTCAGTGCCGAATCGCTCCAGAAACGCCGGCCGCTCGTTTGCGGCATTTGATCTGTTTTCCTTGATACATGAAAACCGCATTTCTGTTGGCGATCAGATCGTCGAACTCCCGACGCAGCTTCGCTGCGGTCGCCGCCGCGACTCGACCCTCGGCGATCAAGCTTTCCGAGGCGCTGAGGAAAAGCGACCGCCAATAGCCGATGAACTCGACTCGCTTCGCTTCCAGCGCCATTCTCCCGTCGAGCACGGCCGACACGTCTCGAAAGTCGATCTGCTTGAAACCCGCCGCCAAAGCCAAATTGACCAGCTTCATCCCGATATCGGGATCGCCGCCCATATCGAGCTGATATTGGTTGAATGCCGCCCAATATTCGCTTATTGCCGGACATTTCGGATCAATATAAAGGCCGGAGTTAAATACTTCCGTGCAATATAGCACCCCTTCGGGTTTTAATACTCGGCGAGTTTCATATAAAACGGCAAGCGGATTTGCGATATGTTCCAACACACAAAAAATACAGGCGCCATCATAATAATCGTCGGGAAATGGTAGTGCATCGCCGGAAGCGATTGCCAGATTCACACTTTCGCTTCTTATCAAATCCGCCAGAACACGACTTGCGCGACCGATCTGCGACTCCATCAGGTCGATGCCATCGATGGTTAAACCGGGGAATCTCCTCGCGATTATGGCAATTTGCGCGCCGACTCCACAGCCGATTTCCAGCAAGCGCCGGCAATCGGATAGCTCGATTTTCGGATAAAAATACGGTTCGAGAAATAGCGCTTGCTTTAAAAGTCGATCCTGTTCTTTTTTTGAAAAGCTGTGAATGTATCCCGGCTCGGTCATGCGAGACCTATCGCGGCGGCGGCGCGTGAGGTGAGCGGGCGGCAAAAGCGCGGTTCGCCTCCATCGCCCCGCGCCGCCGAAAATCGCCAAGACCCATAACATTCATTGTTTCAAGCCCTTGCCTGCGTGTGGCGGCGGCTCACAACCTTTGCAGCAAACGAGCCGCATGCCGCTTGCGCTTGACCGAGGTGATGGCGATAACCGCCAGACAAGCCAAGGCGTTGCCGCAGAATATCAAAGCCATGGCCCCATCGCGAAGATACACCATGGCGTAGGCGATGGTGGTCAGGTGCGACACCAGAAACAGGCTCCAAGTCGCGCAAGACACTCCGGCCGCGCCGTTGGTATCTCTGGCCGCCGCCAGCATTTGCGGGACATACGCCAAAATCCGCAGGGCGTTTACCAGCGTGAACGCCCCGAACACGGCGGAGCGAAGCCATTCCGCGTTGCTGGCCGAGTAAACTGCCGAGCCTGTCCCGAGCCCTATCGCCGCGAGCGTCAAGGCCAGCATACCGCCGATCAGACCGATCCACCCGATCCCGATCCGACGTTCGGGATCGGGTCCCCTCAAGCCATTCGCTGGCGCAATCATTTCATATTTCTCGCAAACAGTGTTGCTCATCGTCTCGATCTCCTTGTCTGGAACCCACCGAAGCGGATTGAAGCGGGTCAGCCGCTCCAACGCGCGGGCTCGGCGAGCGCGCTGGAGCGGAACGCCCACACCGTGCTCTTCGGGCGCGACATCGCCCCGGCTGGCCCGCGCCGCCGCCGATCACATCTTCTGGTTGGTCTTGACATCCCAGCCAGACTTGCCGGCGGACTTCAGCACGCCCTTCTCGTCTTGGGTGAAGTATTCCTGCTGGACGGAGGTGAAGTTCAGCGACAGGCTCTCGACCGGGAGATCCTCGCCGGCGCCGCCGGTCTGGTAGCTGCTGACCAGCACGTCCTTGAAGGTGAACTCCAGGAACTTCTTCTGCCCGCCGTCCTTGCCGGTGGGCTTGCGCATCACCAGAATCGCTTCCGGGTAGTGGTGGCCGGTGCAGCAGGACAACAGCAGTTGGGGTGACGCGGCGCAGAAATGCATGGTGAAGCTGAAGTCGTTCAGGCTCACCTTGCTGGCGCCCAGACCGATCCCATGACTGGCCGTGCCCAGTTGGCGCGCGCCCCAGGACCAGCTCAACACTTCGATCCAGTTCGCGAATTCGGCGTCTTTGCACTCGCCGTTCACTTCGCCTTTCTTGCCGATTTGCAAATAAGCATCAGCCATCTTCGTATCCTCGTAAAGTCGATTTAGAAGTTTACCCAATCATTGTTGATGAATTGCTGCTGGTAATTCGCTAGAACCGCTATCGCAATTCATTCATTTTGATATGAGCAAACGTTTTGCCAAATTCGACAAGACGGCCAATATAAATTACAACAATTTGTTTTATATATGTTTATAGAGAAGTATTTATTTCAAAACCCGAATTGATCGGGGATGGTGAAAGCCGGCATTCCCAAAATATTGGGAATAACCCAGTATTTTGGGATCGATTGAATTAGATTGAATCTAAGGCAAATACGGCCTCCGGCCAACAAGTGGACCGCGATTTGGGAGAAAATCTGGTTCGAGCGAGATGGAGAGGGCGCTATTGGTGATCGACCGATAAACCGGATGCGGAAGTCGGCGGCGGCGAATCGCCATCGGATCGGCTATAGTTGTCCCGACCCCTAGCAACAAACCGACAACCGCGAGGGCTCCAACCGCGTTGGCCCGACCTTATCGCCATGCGTATCAAATCCTATCGGCAAAGCCTGGCGGGCAAAGCGCTGCTCGCGTTCGGGCTCGGCGCCGCCCTGATCATCGCCGCGGTCGGCGGTGCCAGCTATCGCGCGATCTTTCTCGAAATCGAGCAGCGCTCGATCCGCCAGTTGCGCGACAGCGCGGCCCAGCGCGCGAGGTCGCAGGAGACGCGCTTCGCGCTGGCGCGAGAGTTCCACGAGGTCATCAAGCAGGATTTTCTCCGCCGCTACCGGGAATCCTCCCCCGATGCCGAACAGCGCTTCGACAAGCTGATGATGCGCTACCCCGACGGCGCCATCCGCAATCGGCCCGAATACGCCGACGTGGTCCGCTACTCGACCGGCTGGATTCACCGGGAGGTGCGGCCCGGCCCGGAATTCAAGCGCCGCTGGATACTGTATTTCGATCTGTCGGAAAAGTACGCCAAGCTGGTCACGACCCGGTTCATCAACCTGTATTTTCTCGACGCCACCGAAGCCGCCAACATGGGTTTCGACGATCCGGCGCGCTCCGGTCATGTGGAGTGGGCCGCCGATATGCCGCCGGATTGGCCCTTGCGTGAGCTGGAAGCGGTCTCGATCGCGACTCCGGCCCGCAATCCCCGCCGGGAAACGGTCTGGGCCGGACCGGAATATACCCCCGCCTACCCGCAACTACTGGTGCCGGCGGTGACTCCCATCGATTTCGAGGGCGCCCATGTCGCCACCGTCGCCAGCGACACCTTGCTCGGCGATCTGGACGCCGACACCCTGCACCCCGACATCCCGGGCGCCGCGCATTCCGTTTTTCGCGACGATGGTCGCCTGATCGCGGATCGGACCTACCAAAGCAGGATCGCCGAATACCGGGGCAATTTCTTCATCGCGCAAACCGGTGATGCGCGCTTGCGCGCTCTGCTGGCGCTGGCCACGCAAGCGACCGATCTGCCGCGCCACGGTTACGACTCGCAGGTCGATCTGCACTACGCCATCCGCCGGCTGCAAGGGCCGAACTGGTTCTTGGCCGCCACCTTGCCGGGCGGCTCGATCCGGGCGGAAGCGTTCAAAGCCGCGCAATGGGTGCTGTGGACCGGCTTCGCCTCGCTGGCCTTGGTGCTGGGCGCGCTGGCCTTGCTGTTGCAGCGGCAGATCGCCGCCCCGCTCCGCCAACTGCTGGTGGCGGTGCGGCAGATCGGCAAAGGGCCGATGCTGTTTCCGCTGGACCCCGCCCGCCGGGACGAGATCGGCAAGCTGGCGGTCGCCTTCGCCGCCACCGCGCAGGCGGTCGCCGAGGAAATCCGCCAGCGCGACCGGGACCTCCAGCACGAAACCACCGGCCGCATCCAGGTCTATCAGGCGTTGCAGGCCAGCGAAACCCGCTATCGGGTGCTGGCGGAACAGGCCGGCCATCTGGTGTACGACTACGACCTCGCCAGCGGTCGGATCGATTGGGCCGGCCCCATCGCCCAAGTCACCGGCTACAGCCCGGAGGACTTCACGCGGGGCGGTATCCGGGCTTGGGAAGAGCGGATTCATCCGGGAGATCGCGAGCAAACCCTGCGAACCCTGCGACAAGCGCGGGCGGAATCGGGCAAATATCAGGCCGAGTACTGGTTCCGGCGGGCGGATGGCCGCTACATGTGCATGGAGGATGAAGGGGTTTTTTTGACCGACCCCGCCGGCCGGCCCCAGCGGATGCTCGGCGCCATGAAAGACATCAGCGACCGCAAGCGGGTCGAGGAGGCGCTGCACGAAGCCAAGGAAGAAGCGGACAAAGCCAATCGGGCCAAGAGCCAGTTTCTCGCCGACATCAGCCACGAGCTGCGCACGCCCCTGAACGCCATCCTGGGTTACGCCCAAATTCTGTTGCGCGATGCCGCGTTGCCGGACAAAGCCCGCGACGGGATCGCCGTCATCCAGCAATCCGGCGATCATCTGCTCGGCCTGATCAACGATATTCTGGATTTGGCCAAGATCGAATCGGACAAGCTGGAAACCCACGTTCAGCCGTTCGATCTGATGGATTTTCTGCAAAGCATCGCCGACGCCTTCGCGGTCCGGGCCAAACAGAAAAACCTGCGCTTCCGGATGGACGTCGACCCTCGCCTGCCGATTCGCGTCCAGGGCGACGAACGCAAGCTGCGGCAAATTCTGTTCAACCTGATCGGCAACGCCATCAAGTTCACCGACGCCGGCGAGGTGGGGTTCGCCATCGACCGGGACGGCGAGCGGATTCGTTTCGCCGTGGCGGATACCGGCCGCGGCATCCGGGAAGAGGATCTGGGCCAATTGTTTCAGCCGTTCCGGCGGATGGACGACCCCGATCAAGCCACGGAAGGTGCCGGCCTGGGCTTGGTCATCAGCCGCCGGCTGGTCGAACTGCTGGGCGGCGAACTCCGCGTCGAAAGCGCCTTCGGCCGGGGCAGCCGGTTCTGGTTCGCGCTGCCCTTGCCGGCGACCGATGCGCCGGAACGGGCGCCGACCGCGCCGACCGCGCCGGTCATCGGCTATCGCGGGTCGAGTCGCCGGTTATTGATCGCCGACGACAAGCGCGAGAATCGCGCCGTTTTGGTGGACATGCTGGCCCCGCTCGGTTTCGAGATCGCCGAAGCCGGCAACGGCCAGGAGGCGCTGGACGTGGCGGCCCGGTTCCGGCCGCACGCGGTGCTGATGGACATGCGGATGCCGGTGTTGGACGGTCTGGAAGCCACCCGCCGGCTGCGCCAGTCCGAGGCGTTGCGCGACGTGATCGTGATCGCCGTATCGGCCAGCGCCTACGGCCATCACCGCGAGCAATATCTGGCTGCCGGCGCGGATGCTTTCCTGCCCAAGCCGTTCCGGCAAGAGGAACTGCTGGAGCTGCTGCGAGATCGATTGGGCTTGGAGCTGGTCTACGCCAGCGACGCCGGTTCGCCGGCATTTGGCGAGACGCTGGACGGGGGAATCGTCGTTCCGCCCGGCGCCGAACTGGCGATCTTGCGAGATTTGGCCCAGCGCGGCGATCTGCGGAACCTGCTGGCGCGGATCGAGCGGTTGGAGCAGTCCGACTATAGCTATCGGCCCTTCGCGGCGCAGTTGCGCGGGCTGGCCGAGCGTTTCCAGATCAAGAAGATCAACGAGCTGCTGGCCGGCGCGAGTTCGCCGCCATGAACGAAGCCACGGCTCGACGAAAGCGCCTGGCGCGACATTACAACCGGCTGATCGCCTGGAGCGCGGTGCCTCTGACCCTCATCATCGCCGCGCTGGCCGCGCAACAATTCTTCAAGCAGCGGGAAACCGAACTCGGCCGACTTTACAACATCGCCACCGAGCAGCGCGTGATGTTGAACGCCTTCGTCAAAATCGCCAACTTGCACGTCGGCGCCATGCGGCGCCAAGCCGAGGATTATCTCGCCACCGCTTCCGAGCGCCACCCCAGCGAGTGGCGATCCTGGCTGGTGCCGAGCCAGATCGAAGTGGAGGGCGGCGTCATCGCGAGCCTCAGCCTGAATCCGGCGCAACAGACCCCTTTCAAGGAGTTGACCGGCACCATCATGGGCCGGATCGAACTTTTGCAGGGAAACGACGAGCGCTGGGTCGAACTGGACATGGCGTTTTCCCTGTTCCCTCTCCAGCGCTCGGCCCATGCGGCCACCCCTTTCTTTCGCTGGAGCTATTACTTTTCCGGGAACGAAGACTTCGTCACGGCCTTTCCCTGGCAAGACAACACCGTGAACGTCAAATCCGCGAACGCCGCCACGATGGAGAGCGTGCTCGCGTACTGGTTCGGGTTTGACGTGTACCGGCTGGCGACCCCGGAACGCAATCCGGACGGGCGCAGCTATTGGACGGAAGCCTACCTGGATACCGCTGGCGCCGGCTTGATGGTCTCGCACGGCGCACCGGTGTACCGGGAAGGCCGCTACGTGGGCATGGTGGGCACCGACGTGCTGCTGGGTTTTCTCACCGAGCTGTTGCAAGCCTTCACCGAACGTTGGGGTCCGGTCTGGATCGTCAACGAAACCGGCCAAGTGCTGGCCGATCCCGATCACCCTTACACCGCCACCGACCAACGGGTCAGAACCTTGGCGGATGTTCTGCCCGAATCGCTGCGATCCGTGCCCGTCGATCGGTTGTTGCAACCCTCCGACGAGTTTCGGCGCATCGCCGACCAGTACGTTCACGCGCAGCGCATCAAGTCGGCGCCCTGGTATCTCTTGCACGCCATCCCGTCCACCGCGATCACCGCCCGCCTATTGCCGCGCCTTTATCCCGCCCTGATCGTGCTGGCCGGTCTGGCTCTGACGCTGGTTGCCATCCACGTTCTGCTGCGCCGACGCTTCATCAAGCCGGCCTTGGCGCTGGTCGATTATCTGCGCGATGAAGCGGCCGGCGACCCGCCGTCCGCGCCGCCCGCCGTTCCCGCGCCATGGCAACCCTGGTTCGACGTGGTCACGACCACCTTTCGGGACAATCGCGCATATTTGCGCACCATCCAGAACCTCAACGCCGACCTCGAACGCCGGGTCGAGGAGCGGACCGAAGAGCTGGAGACCGCCAACCGGGAGCTGCGGCTGGAAATGGCGGTGCGCCAGCGGGTTCAAGACGCGCTGCAAGCGGCCAAGGTGGAAGTGGAACTCGCCAACCGGGCCAAGAGTGCGTTCATGGCCAACATGAGCCACGAGTTGCGCACCCCGCTCAACAGCATTCTAGGCTACGCGCAGAATTTGTTGCGCGACCCCGGATTGACCGCCAAACAGCGCGCCGGCCTCGAAACGGTCCAGCAGTCCGGCGAACGCTTGTCTCGGCTCATCAACCATCTCCTCGATCTTTCCAAGCTCGAAACGCCGGACGTGGAAGCGTTCGTGGCCCGTCAAGCGGCGCAGTCGGTCACGCGAGACGCAATGCCTGTTCCCGCGCTAGAGCAATGGTTTTTGCCGCCTGCCGCGAAAATCGCCGCGCTGCGAGAATTGGCTCAGCGTGGCGACATCAAGAACCTGCTGGCTCAGGCCGATGAGCTGGAGCAGTGCGACGCCGATTACCGGCCGTTCTTGGAGGAACTCCGCGTTCTGGCCCAGTCTTTTCAAGTCAACCAAATCATGCGGCTGTTGAGCGATCCCCGGATTCGGCCTTGACCGATAGCTCGGGAAACTCGAACCGAACGCCGGTTTGAGTGACTCGCCTACCGTCCTTCAGATACGCAAATCCCCTTTTCAGTCCATCCGAGAGACTCCCAACAAATTAGGCTTTTCCCAATATGTTGGGAATTCCAGCTTGTGTTTCTCGTCTCCGCTTCATTTCAGCAACGATCTTTTTACAAATTAAAGATTTAAAATCAATCACATATTAATTGCTTTAGATATCCTGCCGTATTTGGCAAGTCGCTTGCTAATGCAAGGAATATATTACCTGTCAACGTATGCCAAATCCCTGATAAGCGATCAATTGAATCGAAGGAGAACCGCAATGCTAATTGCTAATCCGTTTAATCTTATGCCTAGTCCAAGCCAAGTGATAGCAATTACTACAACCAATTTTTGGAGGAACTCATGCCACTAAAGGGACGCGTCGGACGGCACGCAAGCGATGGCCGTCAGTGCCAGAACTGGAAGTCGGACCAGCAGACCGTCATCGATCTGCTGAACCGGATTCCGGCGACAGATGGAGGAACTGCCGGAAGCTTGGGCGGGCGCATAGTGGCGGGTTACGCCAGCAAAGCGCTCTATCAAGCGATCCTGGCATTTGAGAAGAAACACTTTCCCGGAAAGGCGAAGGGGTTCGTCGATCCTGGGGGCGCGGTTCTAGCCAAGCTCGAAGCGCTCGCCAACCGACCGCCGCCAGCGCGTAAGCCAAACAAGTGGGATGTGCTGACCACCCAGTCGGTGAGGCAAGCCCTCAAAGTAGGGGTAGCGGACACAAAGCTTAGTCACGCCGACGCGATCAACATCGTCAGAAGCACCCTCAGCGACGGGTACATTACCCAGGAGGAGATCGACGACCTCCGCGCGGTCGCACAAAGGTCGGTGACCCTCGAGATCCGCTCGGCTAGACTCCTCAATAGTCTAGCAACTACGCTCGACTTCGGGGCCGATCAGGGAAAACCTCTCGAACTCCGAAGCGACGCCCAGAAGAGAGCCGCCGAGGTCGTCTGCAAGTTCATGGAGGGTGAAAATAACTCCCATTGGCGCTATCTCGACCGCTACCAGGTCGGTGCCAGCCTTCTCATGCGCATCGCGAACCCCGGTGCCATCAATCAGAATGATACCAGCCTTTGCGGACCGGCGGCGGTCTTTTTCGGACTTGCCAAAGATCAGCCTGTTGAATACGCACAGTTCGCGATCGAGCTTTTTGAGTTGGGCAAGGCGGTTCTAGGCGGGAAACGGATCGAACCTCATCCATACATGAAGGCCGTCGACGTCAGTGGCAAAATCGATCAGGCCGACTGGATGACTCTGGGGAGCCTCCGCTCGTCAGAGAACTACTACACAGCTTACTGGAGCCCGAGCGATGATCTTACGGCCGCGACGGAGCCGGGCAAGATTTCCGATTGGCTCGAACTTGCCGGCTACAGCGATGTGCGCCAGGAAACCAATTTGATTCGCGACAAGGGCGAAAATAACCTCCGGGAGGCAAGCCGCTTGTACGCAGCTGGCTATTTAACGCTCCTCTTTATCGATGCGGGCATGCTGTACAAGGCGACCCAATCCAAGGATTCCGGCATTGGCGACCGGCATTGGGTGGTCTTGACCGACAAAGTACAAATTGCCAATGATAAAAGCGTAAGCCTCAAGATCTACACATGGGGCGACGGAAAGCGAACCGTTCCTCAAGATCCAAACGTCCCGCTAGCCCTGAGCGATTTCCTTCAGAACTACCACGGCTTTGTGGCTGGCCGGCCCTGGTGAAGTCTTAACGCTTCACCCGCTCTGAGTTGAGTTTGACAGGTGGTTCCGGGTACCTTCGATCAGATGCTGTAGACGCTATGAAGCGATCACTTGGGACCATCGCGCTTCTGCCCAATGCCGCGTTTCTCCATCTGCACCCTCGGCGGGGCCGGTTCCAGGGCGAGCAAGCGCACCGCAACTCCCGACCGTTGACCGGTCAACCCATCAGGCTACGCCATGCGTAGTCCCCGCTTACCGGGCCGTTCGTAGAGCGACCATGCGCTCCGGCCCGGTTTTTTTCTGGCCGCCAGTTTGATCGATCTCGCTCTCGGAGCCGCTTTCGCGGTCGCTTATCGCGCAACGCGAAGCGGGTAACCCAAAGTCCCGCTTTCAACCTTCCGAACCGCCGCGCTTCCGCTCGATGCCGAGCTTCTTCATCCGCGCCTCCAGCGTGGTCGCTTTCAACCCCAGCAAGCGCGCGGCGCCGTTTTCGCCACTGACCCGCCAGCCGGCGATCTCCAGCGTCTTGAGAATGTGCTCGCGCTCCATCTCCTCCAGGGTCGTGACCGACGCCTTGCCGGCACCGGTTTCGGCGGTCGGTTCCCGCAGCCAGTCGCCGAACTCCAGCGTCGCGCCCCGGCTCACGATCACCGCTCGCTCGATGACGTGCTGCAACTCCCGCACGTTGCCCGGCCAGGAATAGGCTTGCAGCCGCGCCAGCGTCGCCAGCGGCACCGTTTCGATGGTCTTGCCCAGGCTGGCCGCGTATTTCTGCACGAAGTGGCGCACCAGCAGCGGAATGTCCTCGCGCCGATCCCGCAGCGCCGGCGACTGGATGGGAAACACGTTTAACCGGTAATACAGATCGGGACGGAACTGCCCTTCCCGGCAGCGCTGCTCCAAATCTCGATTAGTCGCGGCGATCACCCGCACATCGGTCTTGAGCGTCTGCGACCCCCCGACCCGCTCGAACTCGCCTTCCTGCAACACCCGCAACAGTTTGGCTTGCAGATCGAGCGGCAATTCGCCCACCTCGTCGAGAAACAGCGTGCCGCCGTTGGCCAGCTCGAAGCGGCCGAGCTTGCGCGCCAGCGCCCCGGTGAACGCGCCTTTCTCGTGGCCGAACAGCTCGCTTTCGGCCAGATTCGCCGGGATCGTCGCGCAATTCAGCTTGATCAGCGGCTTGGCCTGACGCGCGCTGCGGTTGTGGAGCGCCCGCGCGATCAGCTCTTTGCCGGTGCCGGTTTCGCCGGTCACCAGCACGGTGGCTTGAGTGCTCGCCACGGTCTCCACTTCCCGGAGCACGGCGCGCAACGCCGCCGAAGCGCCGACCATTTCCTCGAAATCGTGTTCGGCCTGGATCTCGTCCCGCAGATACAGGTTCAAGCCATGCAAGCGGTTGAACTCCGCTTCGGCCTGCTTGCGGGCCGCGATGTCGCGGAGAATCATCGTGTACAAAGGTTGCTCGGCGACCGTCGCCCGCGACAGCGTCGCCTCGACCGGAAACGGCTCGCCGCCGGTCCGCAGTGCGTGCAAGCCTTCCGGCACCCACAACGTGGGTTCGTCCCGCCGCTGGTACTCCCGGACGACCTGCCGCAGCGGCTCCGACAGCAAGGAATCCAGCGGCTGGCCCAGCACCTCGGCGGCGGCGCAGCCAAACACGCACTCGGCGGCGGGGTTGAACAGCGTGATTCGGCCATCGGCGCCGAAAGCCACGATCACGTCCATCGCGCCGGTCACGATGGCGGTCAGCCGCGCCTCGCGCTCGGCCAGCTCGCGCTTGAGCCGTTGCAGCGTGAGATGGGTGTGGACGCGGGCCAGCACTTCCTCGTGCTGGAAGGGTTTGGTCACGTAATCCACCGCGCCCAGCCGCAAGCCCTTGACCTTGTCCACGGTGTCGCTCAGGGCGCTCATGAAGATGACGGGAATATCCCGCGTGTCCGGCCGTTCCTTGAGGCGCCGGCAGGCTTCGAAGCCGTCGATGCCCGGCATCATCACGTCCAGCAAAATGAGATCGGGCCGGGCGTAAGCTGCCCGTTCCAGCGCGCTCTCGCCGTCTTCGGCGACCAGCACGTCGTAGCTGGCCTCGCTCAGCAGCTCGTACAGAACGCCGAGATTGGCCGGGGTGTCGTCCACCATCAGGACGACGGCCGGTGACTGGGAAGTTTCGGTCATCGCTCGAACCCGCTCTGATGAAGATGGATGTTGTGGGCCACATTCTCGACCGCTTCTCCGATCATCTTGATCCACGGATCGGCGTACAGGCCCACCCCGATCATCACCAGGCACAGCAGGCCGGCCATGATCAGCTCCCGGTTGCGCAAATCGGTCAGCGGGCGCGGTGCAACCCTGGGGTTGCGGGCGAGGAAAATCCGCTGATAGGCCCACAGCAGATAACCGGCGGCCAGCACGTTGCCGGAAGCGGCCACCGTCGCGACGCCCCAGCCATAAGCCTCCAACGTCCCCTCCAGCGCCAGATGCGCCGCCTCGAACCCCGGTGTGCCGGGCATGGCGATGCTGCCCAGCACCACCACCAAGAAGGTCAAGCCGAGCAAGGGCAGCGAATCGAACAGCCCGCCCAAACGGTGGAATCGCGTGGTGTTCAGGCGGCGGTTCAGCAGCCCGGCGGCAACGAACAAACCGGCCGCCGCCAAACCCAGGTTCAGGCTCAGCAGCAAGCCGCCCTTCAACCCGACCGCATTCAGCGAAAACAGCCCCGCCATCAGCACGCCGGTATGGCTGATCACGGCGAACGCCAGCAACCGGCGCAGATCGATCTGCAACACGGCGAGCAGCGCGCCGTACACCATGCCCGCCAAACCCAGCGCCACCACCCAGCCGTCCCACTGCTGGGCGGCGGCGGGCAGCAGCGGCAGGACGAAGCGCAACAGCGCGTAAACGCCGACCTTCACCCCCACCAGCAGCACCATCCCCACCGCGACCGTGCCGTGCTTGGCCACGATGGGCAGCCAGGCGTGGAAGGGAAACAGCCCCAGCCGCACCGCCAGCCCGCCGAACAACAAGACAAAGATCAGCGATTGCTGTCCCGCCGGAACCGGCGTCTCGACCAGAGCGGCCAGATCGAAGGACCAGGCGCCAGCCGCAGCGGCGTGGTGCCAGCCCAGCAGCAGAATTCCCGCCAGCAGCGCCGTCAAGCCGCCCAGCATGGCCCGAACATACTGCACGGTGGCCCGGCCGCGCGCCGGACTGGTGCCCCAGCGCCGGATCAGCAGCGCGGCCGGCATCACCTCGGCCAGCGCGAACAGCCAGAACTGCAACAGATTCAGCGCGGTGAACATTCCCATCAGCGCCAGTTCCAGCCCGAGGATGTTCGCCACGAACGCGCCCGGCCGCTCCCAGCGGTGCGGCTGCGCGTACAGCATGACGAACAGGGTCAGCAATGCCGTCAGCGGCAGAAACAGCACGCCGATCCCGTCGATGCCGACGTGGTAATTCAGCCAAGGCAGGATTTCGACCCGTTCCACGAACTGCATCCCCGGCGCGTGCGGCTGAAACCGGGCCACCACTTGCAGCGCCAGCGCCAGTTCCACGCTCGCCACCGTCAGGCCCAGCGCGAATGCGGTCCGGGCTTGGCGGGCGCGAAAATCCGCGATGATGCCGAACAGCGGAACCGCCAGCAGGGCGCTCAACCACGGGAAACCCGAGTTCCCGTCCCGGCTCAACATCTCGCCGACCGCGACGACCGTCGCCAGCACCGCCACCATCGTCGCCGCCCAGGACCACGACCGTCGCAGCGAGCGCTCCACCCGGCTCAGGCCGTGTCCCAGCCGGTGGCTGATCGAGACGATCCCCTGCCCGACCGCCCGGAACACCATTCGCTCCTCGAACCGGTGGAAGGCCCCCGCCGTCCACTCGGCGACGCGGCCCACGATCCCTTGCCCCTGGTCCCGCGCGTCGGGCGCGCGCTCCAGCAATCGCCCGGCGCCGAGCTGGCGCTCCTCCCACTGGGCCAGCGACGACAGGGCTTGCACCGTGGGGGCCGGCAAACCCGTCGCCCGATCCACCACGGCGACGTCGAAGCGGTTCGACTGCCGCGCCAGCCATTGCACCGGCCCGACCACGCTCCAGTTCGCCAAATCGTCCAGCCAGAACCGCTGTAGCGCCGCCGCGTAAACCCGCCGCCGCCGCGCCAGCCACTCCGGCACCGGCCGGGTCCGCTCGCCCTGAAGCTGATACAGGATGGAAGGCGCGCTGAGGAACTGGTAGCCGCGAAAGATCGCGTGACAGCACAGATGCACCAGCGCCAACCGCCAGAACCCCAAGCCGCAGGCCAGGAACATCAAGCCGACCTGCCCCGAGGTCGAAAAAATCAGGGCGCTCTTGATGTCGGTCTGCGCCAGCCCGGCCACGAACCCGTACAGCGCGGTCGCCAGCCCGACCGCCGCCATCGCCGCCATCGCCGACGCCGACTGCTCGAACAGCGGTTCCAGCCGCAGCACCAGATACACGCCGGCGTGAACCATCACCGCACCGTAAAACAGGGCGCTGGACGGGGTCGGTCCCTCCATGGCCCGCGCCAGCCACGGCGCCAGCGGCACTTGGGCCGATTTGGCGATGGCCGCCAGCAGAAAACACCCGGCCAGGATTCCCGCCTGCCTCGAACTCAAACCCGCCACGCCGGCGGTTATCGTTTCCCAATCCGCGCCGCCCAGCCAATAGAATGACAGCGCGATGCCCAACAGGAACCCGGCATCGCCGACCCGGTTGGTCACGAACACCCGCGTGGCGTTGCCGGCCGCGACCGGTCGATCCCGGAAAAACGAGATCAGCAGGTAAGAGCACAGCCCGGCGACTTCCCAACCGACGAAGGTCAAGACCGCGTTGCCGCCCGTGACCAGCAGCGCCATCGCCGCCGCGAACAGGCTCAGCACCATGAACAGCCGATGAAACCCCGCCTCCCGGTGCATGTAGTTCACCGCGAAGCGCGCCACGAACAGGCAGAGCAGGGACGCCAAAACCGCCAAGGTCAGGCTCAAGCCGTCGGTGGCAAAAACCAGATCCACCCGGTAGTCACCGCTGGTCAGCCAGCGGCCGAGCACCACCCGATCCGGCAGCGATCCGGCGATCCGGGCGACCGCCAGCGCCAGCGCCGCCGCGAACGAAGCACCGCAAGCCGTCAGCGCGATTCGGCCGGTGCGCCGCTCGTGCGCCTCGCCGCTGGCCCGCCCGAACAGAATGGCCGCGCCGATCCACAGCGCGGCGGCGAGCGGCAGGGCCGCGACCAAGCCGACAAGCCACTCAGGCATGGTCGGACTCCTTTATCGTTCGGTTCCAGTTTTCTTCGAACGGCTTTCTGGAGGGCGAATCAGGCTCTCGGCGGGAATACCCAAGCCACGATGCAACTTCCAGATCATCCGGATCGTCAGGGGACGTTTCCGATTCAGCACCTCGTAGACCCGATTCATGCGGCCGATCATCGGCTGCAAATCTTTGGGGGTCAGCCCGGCCTGCTCCATGCGGAACTGAATGGCTGCAACCGGATCGGGAAGATCGACCGGAAAATGCCGAGCCTCATAGGCCTCCAACAACGTCAGAAGTATCTCGAAGCGGTCGCCTTCCGGCGAACCCGGTTCCGGCTCCCGATCAAAGAGCGCCGAAACCTCGCGCAACGCGGCCCGATAATCTGCTTCGGTATGAATGGGACGGATTTCCACGCTCAATACTCCCAATCAACGGTTTCGGCATCGATCACGTCATACTGCTCGTGCGTGCCGATGAACTTGATGTAGACCGCGCCGAACCGGTAAGCGACCGACACCACCAAGCGATAGGCGTTGCCCTTGATATTGAAAACCACTCGCCGGTTTTTCAGGATGCTGGCGTTTCGGTAGTTGTTTTTGATGTCGGCTGGCTGCGTCCAGAGGGCTTTTCTGACTTCGTCGATCCAAGCCTTCAAAGGCTGCTCAGCATCCGGGAATTTTTCCCAAAACTCGCGAAGCGCTTTGACTGCGATGATTTTCATGAAAGCGTATCATAGTCCCGTTCTGGGACTATCGCAATCGACCGGCTGCCGATCAGTTTTTCTCATCGCCGATCAGCGCCGGCGGCAGCGGCTCGGTCTGGCCCCGATACCAGTCGCCCGAACGGGCGCGCACCGGCAGCGGCCGAACCGGGCCGGCCCACGGCACGAACCCGCGCGCCGGATCGAAAATCGAAAACTCTCCGGTATCCGGGTCCTTGGCGATGACATGCACCCACTCGTTGCCGATCAGCTCGCGCAGGCCGGCCTGACGGCCATAAATCGCGGCCAGCACCTCGGTGCGAGCCTCGACCACGATCTGGAGCCGCACCGGCTCGTGAATCTCGATCATCTGCCTCGGCAAGCCGGTGCGCAGATCGCTGCTGGCGCCCTCCATCACCGCGAACAGCCCGGTGACGTTGTGCGGCGTCTTGGTGCCGCAACCCAGCCGCTCGTTGTTGACGGTGGAAAAGTAGTATTCCAGGTTGATGCCGGCGCCCACCGGTCCCACCGCCAGCAGGATGTTTTCCAGCACCGTGCCGCCGGGGTCTTGAGTCGGATCGTAGGAGATCAGGAACGCCCGCCGGTCCAGGAACACACCTTGGCTCATCGAGCGGCGGCCGACCAGAGCGGCGGCGTTGGTGGCGTGGCCGAGTTCCGGCCGCGCTTGGCTGAAATCCCGCGACCGCCCGACGACGTGGCGCAGCGCCCGATCCGGCGCGGGGTCGCGCGGCGCGGAAGCGAAGCGCCGGCAACGCTCCTGCGCCGACAGCGCGCACGCCCGATCCAGATCCCGTTGCAGCTCCCGCAGCGCCCGCTCCGCCTCCTCGGGCAAATCGCCTCGGTCGTAGAAGGTGATGCGCTCGTCGCAGGTGTTGTGCTCGGCGCCGACGAACCAGGTGTCCGCCGGAATTTCAATGCTGCGCTCGACCAGCAGCGCCCGCACCGCCGGACGGTTCGCCATCGCGGCGAATGTTCTCGCGTTCGGCCCGCCGTGCCGTCCGCCGCAAGCTCCGCAGTCGTAAGCGCCCAGATGCGGGTTGTTCTGGCTCATCGAGCCGTGGCCCATCAGCACCACCACCGGCGCGAATTGCGCGGTGAGGCCGATATTGCGCAGCAAGGCCGCCACCCGGTCGGCCTGCTCGACATCGGTGAAGCCCAGGCGCGGGCGTTCCGGCGTGGCCGGCGCGTCGGGTTCCGCCGTCGTCGCCGCGACCTGAGTCGGCGCGTCCGGCACCCAGCGGGCGCCGAACGCCTCGGCCAGTCGGCCCTGTTGGCGGGGCGCGAACAGCTTGCCGGCCAGCGCCGGCAGCACCGCCGGCGCCAGGGCGTCGATCAGCACCGCCGACGACAGCAGGTTGCGCCGGATGCCGTGATAGAGCGCCCGCAGCCGGCCGCGCCGGTCGCGGCGCCGGTCGTGCAGCGCCAGTTCGGCTTCCGCGCCGGGCCGCCCGATTTCGCGGATTTCATGCGCCGGCGTGACCACCACCGGGCAGAGCGGTGTGACCTCGCGGTCGTCCAATCCCCGCCAGTTCATCGCCACCCCGAAGAAGCCGGCCGCGCCCAGCGTCTCGATCTGGGGGTTCAACTCCTCCAGATGGCGGCGGATGCCTTCCTCCCGGTCGTCGATGCAGAAGACGATCTGAGCCTGGGGCCGTTGCTCGCGTCCGCTCCAGCGCCCGCGATTGTTGGCCAAGGCATTGATCAGCGCGTCCCGGTAATGGTGCTCGTAGGCGGACTGCCACAGCGCGCCCCGCGTGGTGGCGGGCAAGGCGTCCAGCGGTTCCAGCAAGCGTTCCAGATCGGCCACGGACAGGGCGCGCAGCTCGCCGCCGGAGAGCCCGAGATGCTGGGCCAGCCGGAACAGCCGCCACGCGCTGCCGTGGACTGTATGCGTGTCCGGACGCGCCGCCACCGGGCTGTGCAACCAGGTCCAAACCCTGTCGGCCAAGGTGTCCCAGGCGGCGAGCGGCGCCCGCCCTTCCGCCAGCTCCCGCGCCCGGTCGGCCAGATATTCCGGCAACAGCCCGCCGTAAAGGGCGTGCCGCACCAGCGCCTCCGCCGGTCGCGCGGTCAGATAGTCCCACAGCGCCGGCAGCGTGCCTTCCACCCCCCAGGTGTCCCGACACTGGCGCTCGATCCACAGACTATCGAGGCACAACCGCACCGCCAGATAATCCACCAGCGCGACCCGATTCTCCCGATTGGCCGGGTAGTCGGGGTGCTGTTGCCGCCAGTTCATCATCCCCGACCAGCCGGGGAGTTCCAACGCCAAGCGCGCTAGATATCCCTCCCAACGCGCTTCGGCGAGGCCCAGCCGCCGCAGCTCGGCGACCACCGTATCGACCGGATCGTCCGGCTGCCGGGCCAGCGTGTCCCGCCAACCCGCCAGCCCGGTGAAGGTCCAGGCGGGATCGCGTTCCGCCAAGCGGCGCCAAGCCGCGTACAACCCCTCCGCTCGATCCGGCAGGGGCCAAGCCGCCAAGCCCTCGTCGAGGTGGGCGGCGGACAGGCGGATCAGGGCCGGACGAACGGCGTCGAACACGTCCCGGCCGGTCAAGGCCCGCAGCAGGCCGCGCAGCGTGCCGCCTTCGCCCATGTCGCCGAACAGCCGGTCGAGCAGCGCCGAAGCTTCCGCCTGCATCCGCTTGTGGACGATGGGACCCTCGTCATCCGCCTCACCGTTTTCCCGGAACCGCACCAGCAGGGACTTCGCCAAGGTCAGTTGCAAATCCACCAACTCTTCCGGGTGGAGGTTGAACGCCGGCAACCGGAAACCCTCCAGACAGGCTCGCCACAAATCCTCCAGCGCCGCTCCGGCGTCGGTCGCGCCGTCTCGCCGGGCCGCTTCCAGCAAGCGCTGGCGCGAACGCTCCGGCACGTCCGCCTCGAAGCGGCGGGTAACGTCCAGCTCCTCCATCCGCCAGACCAGCTCGTTCAGGGACAGCGCGTCCACCCCGTGGATCAGCGAAATCCGCAACACCTCGCCCCGCTGGATGTCCCGATCTCCCACCCGCGCCAGTACCGCGTCGGTCCCGAGCGTCGGACGCCGGGCGAACGCGGCATCCAGATCGGCATCGACGATCCGCCCCGCCCGGAACAGCGCGCGAAATTCTGTCTCCGGCAGATAGGCGTGAATCCCGGTGAGGCGCTCGGCGGCGGCCAACGCCTCCTCGAACGGCAGGTGCTGGTAGCCGTGCAGGGTGTTGTGGTGGACGAAATTCAGGATCGGCGCCTGCGCGGGCAAGACATGGTCCAAATGCGCTATCGCCCGTTCGACGAGCTGGCGCGGCCCGAGCGTCGGCGGATGAGACACGCTGGCCGGCGAATCCGGCGTAGTCTTCGCGGACATGGCATCCTCCCTACGGCAGTCGGGTGAAGATCGCGGCCAATTCCGCGACCTTGGCGCTCGCCAGGGCGATGACCGGCGCCGGCTTCAACCCCAGAGCCAGCAAGCCCGCCACCAGCGGAACCGCCGCCGCCAGCTCCAGCGGTCGCAGATCCTGGAGTTGCGCCAGCTCTGGTCGAACCGGGCCGGCGAACAGGCCGCCGATGGTCCGAACCGCGTAGGCCGCGCTCATCAGTACGCCCAGGCTCGCCAGCACCATCAGCCAGCCCCATCGGGCGAAACCGCCGAGCAGGACGTGCAGTTCGGCCACGAAGCCGGCCAAACCCGGCATCCCCATCCCCGCCAGCAAGGCCAAGGTGATCAGGAACGCGAAGCGGGGCGTCACCCGCACCAGCGACCCGTAATCGGCCAACTCGCGGGTGTGGGTCCGCTCGTACAGCAGGCCGATCAGCAAAAACAGCGCCCCGGCGATCAGACCGTGCGCGACCATCTGCATGACGGCGCCCAGCAGGCCGACCTCGTTGAGGGTGGCGATGCCGAGCAGCACCACGCCCATGTGGCTGACCGAGGAATAGGCGATCATCGCCTTGAGATCGGTTTGCCGCCAAGCCAGGAGTCCCCCGTACAGGATGCTGACCAGGGCGATACCGACCAGCAGCGGCTGCAACAGCAGGGTCGCCTCCGGCAGGATCCCGACCACCCGCAACAGGCCGTAGGCGCCCATCTTGAGCAGCACGCCGGACAGCAGCACGCTGACCGGGCTGGGCGCCTCGACGTGGGCCAGCGGCAGCCAGCCGTGCAGCGGAAAAATGGGAATTTTCACCCCGAAACCGACCAGAAAGGCCAGCAGCAGCCACACCTGCTCGTCGCGGGGCAGCGTCGCCGCCGCCTCGGCGATGGCGGCCATGGCGAAGGAATGCTCCGGCGTGAGCCGATAGGCCATGATCACGGCGATCAAAATGAAGATCGAGCCGCCCATGGTGTACAGCACGAAACTGAGGCTGGCCGCGTGCCGCTTTTTCCCGCCCCACAGGTCGATCAGGAAAAACAGCGGGATCAGCGTCAATTCCCAGAACATGAAGAACAGCGACCAGTCCTGGGCCATGAACACGCCCAGCATGGCGAACTCCAGCACCAGCAACCAAGCGTGATAGCCCTTCGCGCCGACCGCGACCCGATCCGACGCCAGCAACGCCACGGCGGCCAGCGAGGTGCCGAGCAGCACCATCGGCAGCGACAGCCCATCGACGCCCAGCGCGTAGGACACCCCGATGGTGGAACTCCAGACCACTTGCTCGACGAACTGGAGCGCCGCCGTGCTTCGGTCGAACGGGACGAGCAGGCTCCACGACAGGATCAGGGCCAGACCGGCGTGAAACAGCGCCACTCCCCGAATCAGCCGAGGCTGGGCCGCCGGCAACAGGGCGACCAGTATCGCCCCGAAAAAAGGAACCCACAAAATGAGGCTGAGCATTCTCATGGTTGTTCTGTATTGGCTCGCCAACCCGTGGCAAGTCCCACAGTAAAATTTTAACTTATTGAATTATTTATTAAAAAATAAGCGCTATTTTACGTTAATTTATCTTCGATGTCAGGCTTATCGATGCGGGCGCGACAAACAAAAAAACCGCATCGAATCGAAAACGACGCGGTTCTCAGCCAGCCAGGATATTCGCGGCAACTACCCGACCACTTCGTACTGTCGAATATCCGGCTCTGCGGCCAACAAACCCTCTACCCGAGCGAAGGCCGCCTGAATGTGGGCGAGTCTTCATGTGGGCGTCGATAGCGGTGTCGCTGGCCCATTCTTCCACGAAAGTGAAATCGGTCGGGTCTTGCCGATTTTGGAGCAGCGTATAGCGATGGCAACCCGCCTCTTGGCGAGTCGGTTCCAGCAGCGCCGCCAGCACGGCTTGCAACTGCGTCACCGCCTCCGGCTTGGCGACGATGCGGGCGACAACATGGATGGTGGTGGATTGGCTCATGATCGGTTTGTCCTTTGAATTTGATTGCGAGGATTATCTGATGAACCGATCAAATTTTCTTTGCTTTCACGATCAAGGCGGTCCCGGGATCGGTCTCGACAAACAAGATTTCTTTGCCGCCGTTGACGATAACCGCATCGAACGTAAAACCGACATCGAAGATCATGCCAAAGGTACAATCCGAATTCATGGAGTAGACGCCCGTCAGCGCCAAAGGCTCGGGATCGATGGCGCCGTTGACGCTGCGCGTGGCGACGAGCACGAAGGTGCCATCCCGCTCGAAGGCCACCGTTCCGACTCCCGCAAGCGGGCCGGCCAATTTGGCGGGGATGGTCGGCGGCCCGGCGGCGCCTTCGGCGGCAAACCCGTAGATACCTTGAAAGGGTTTGTTCTCGCAACGGGGCGACCGCTGGATGGCAGTCCCCGAAATCACGACCGCTGGCGTGGTTTGCAAGATCAGCAATTCCCGTCCCCCGTCGACGATCACGGCGCGGAACGCGATGCCATTTTCGACCTGCGAGGTGTAGCTGCAATCGCTGTTGACCTGATAAGTACCCCGCACCTCGACGGGCTGAATGACGCCGTTAAAGCTGCTGGTGGAGGTCAGGAAAACGTTGCCTTGACCGTCGAACGTCGAAACCCCGCCGCTGGCGAACGGACCCTGAAGCGCGGCGGGCAGCGGCGAACCGGCCAGGGTCGTCCCGCGCGCCACGAACCCGTAGGTTCCGCGCAAGCTGGCATTGGTGCACTGCGATTTTCGATCATGATCGTCGTCGGTCTTGGCGCTGCTGGCGGTCGCAAACGCTGCGGCGACCAAAGCGAACAAAAGCGTAACGGTTTGTTTGAACGTCATATCGGTTTTTCCTCTGGGTGGCAAGATCGGGAATCGGTAACGCCTGTTACCCGAACGAATTGCGTTTGGAAGCCACGAGGCCTCGCCCGCAACTTCTTGCCTACCCATGCGCGAAACACCGTCCTTTGGATGCGGAGAGGGTCAAAAATCGAAACGCAGGCAATTCCCTCACTCCACCACCACCCGCACCGGGCGCGACCGCTCCTCGCGGTACGGCAATCGCGCCTGAAACCGGTGCGCGCCTTTTTGCAGCGGCCAATACAGCGGCTTGTCCGCGTCCGCCACCCCGAAAGGCTGGTCGTCCACATACCAGACGATTTGCGAAACCGGCCCCTTGGCGGTCGCCTTCAGGGCGAGGCGATTGACGGCCGCCGGGGCTTCGAGATTGCGCCAAAGCCGGGCGTTTTGCTCCGGCGCGACGATGGCGATTTCGACCGGCGTCTCGTCGCCTAAACCCCTTGCCCCTCCGCTCTCCTCTCCGCCGGGGATTTTGCTCCCCTCTCCCCGCAGGAGAGGGGCTGAGGGCGAGGGCAGATCGGCCAGCAAACCCGGAGGCACCCACTCGCGCAAGGTTTGCGCGCAGCGGTTCGGCGGCCGGGCGGAGTGCAGGCAAATTTCCACCGGCAAATAGCCGTCCGGCGGCGGAAACTCCCCCTCGCGCAGATCGCCCGGCCGGCTCCGGTGCAGATGCGACAGGATGGCGCGGGCCAGCGCCGCCGGAGCGCGTCCTCCGGTCAGGCCGCGCATCGGGTTGACATCGCTGCGCCCGACCCAGACCGCGACCAGATAATCGGCCGAATACGCCACGATCCAGGCATCCCGATAGCCTTGCGAGGTACCGGTCTTGAGCGCGACCGGAAACGGATAATCGGTCGGCCCGTGGCGCGGAAAGCTGGGCAAGCGCGCCAGCGGGTCGGCCAGAAACTGCGTCACCTGCCGCGCCGCGCTGGCCGACAGCACCGGGCGCGGCGCCGGCAGCGGTTGCCCCTCGTACCAGCGCAACGCCGGCAGGCGGCCGTCGTCGGCCAGCGCGCCATACGCCTGCGCCAGCCGTTCCAGCGTGGTCGGCAAGCCGCCGAGCACCAGCGCCAACCCGAACGGATCGGGATCGTGGCGACGCGGTTCGGGCAGCAACTCCAGCTCGCCCAGCAACCGGAAAAACGGGTCCAATCCAACCCGCCGCAACAGATGGATCGCCGGCACGTTGCGGGAATTGGCCAGCGCCTGCCGGGGCAGCAGCGGCCCCAGAAACCGCCCGTCGGCGTTGCCGATCCCCGCCGCCCCTTCCGGCGCGTCCGGCAACCAAGTCGCGGGCGTCACCGTACCCCGCTCCAGAGCCAGCGCGTAGAGAAACGGCTTTAGCGTGCTGCCCGGCGAGCGCGGCGTGCGGATGAAATCCAGCGCTCCCGCCGGCGAACGAAAATAATCGAGCGAACCGAGCGCGGCCCGCACCGCGAACCCGGCTCGCTCCACCACCAGCACCGCCGCCTGTTCCGCGCCCGCTTCCCGCCATTCCGGCCACGCCGATTCGAGCGAGCGGGCGATTTCCCGCTGCAACTCCAAGTCGAGCGTGGCGCGCAGGATCGGCTCCCGGCTGGGCGGTGAACCGTTCCGATTGAGCAAGCGCCCGACATGGAGGATCGCGTGCAGATACGGCGGTCGCTCGCGGCGTTCCAGCGGTCGCAGCGTTTGCAGTTGCGCTTCCGCCAACCGCCGCTCCTCGGCACCGATGACGCCGCGCTCGGCGAGCAGCCCCAACAGCCGTGTTCCGCGCCGGACGATGGCGCGACGCCCTTCGATCCGATAGGGATTCATCCGGCCGGGCGCTTGCGGGATCGCGGTCAGAAACGCGATTTCGGCCCAACTCAGGTCGCCCGCCGGCTTGTCGAAATACCAGCGGGCGGCGTGGGCGATGCCGTGGCTGCCGTTGCCGTAGGGCGCGATCCGCAAGTAGTGCCGCAACACGGCATCCCGGCCGTGGCGTTGGGTCAGCAGGAGCGCGGCGCCCGCCTCGACCAGCTTGTTCCACAGAGTGCGCGGTGCGGGATGCTGCATCCGCGCCACCTGCATGGCGACGGTGGACGCGCCCGACCGTGCCCGGCCGCTGCGCGCCGCCTGCCACGCGGCGCGCAAGACTGCCAGCCCGTCCACGCCGGGATGATCCCAAAACCGCCTGTCCTCCAGCGCCAGCGTCGCCGCCACCACCCGTTCTGGCAACACCTCCAGCGGCCAATAGCCGTACTCGGTGCGGCGGGCGCCGTTTGGGCCGGTAAAATCCGCACCGAACTGGGCCAGAAAATAGCCTTGCCGGTCGAGCAGGATCGGGGTCGGTGGCGGGGCTTCCAAGCCGATCCGGTCGGCGACCGCAAAGCTGTACAGCGCGAATGCCGAAAGCAGGAACATGCCGGTCAACGCCTTCAGCCACGATGAGCGCCAGCGATGGTTGGTCTCATTCTGTAACCAGCTAACTGATACCTTCAACGCGAAAGTAACCTGCCGTAAAAACTTGGGGTTTGTACTATTAGTGAATCAAGGGGTGTGATTCAGAAGCTGTCGTAGTGTTCCTTTAACCTGACCGGCACTCGCCCAAACGCGGCATCCGCCCCAAAATCCGTCATTGCCCGTTGCAGCGGCAGCGAACTACCTCCGGCAACGGACTCCCGCCGAGGCGCCGAACGGCCGCTCGACATCCGTACCGGTCCGCCACAGCGACTCTACTGCTTCGATCCCAGCCAAGCCCGCAAGTGTGGATGACGAGTCAGGCGCTCCAACAACATCGGATCGCGGCCGGTGGCAAGCATGGGGGGCTCCTCCTCGGATGCGGTATTATGGGGTTTACATCACTTTGAATCACACCCGTCGATGGCCGCCATGCCAAAAGAAATCCTTCGCAAAGCGAGGAAGCTCCATGAGTCGAGTAACCATCTCTCTGGGCGACAAACCTGTTGGAGGAATTTCGATCCTTACATCGAGCGCAAAGGCTACGAAAATCGCTCCGAAACCATTCGCGATCTGTCGCACCAGCGCATGGAGCAAGACCGGTTGGAGGAAAACTGGGCCGAGTACACCGTCGCTCGCCTTTGCCATGTCTACAACCATCGCCGGCGCGAGTTCGCGCGGTGGCTCACCTAAACCCACACGCCCACAACGATTTAGCCGAAACGACCGTTGCCGAAATCGGAGTACGTAACGGCAATCTCCATCTCGTACCCGCCACAATGGCCAAAAGCCATTGCGATCACCTCAAGACGTGACGTGCCCCCGAGGCCGACAGGGCTCTAAATTTTCTGCCTCGCTGACTCTTTTCTAATCCTCTAATAAAATGTACACTTGTAATAATTTTGGGGCTTGAGGTGCGGACGGTCACGCTGGAACCGCGCCAAACTCCATCCGCGCCATCCCGAATCTCGGGCAGGTTCGCGAAAAACGCCCGAAAGGGCGCTACGAACCGGAAGTGATCGACCTTCACCACAAACAACCGCGATTGACGGAAGGTGAATAGATCATCGCCGTACCGACGCCGATCAAGAAACTACTGCTTCCCTTGCGGCGCGTCATCGGCGACCTGTCGAACACCGAGCGCGTGCTGGGGGACTGGATTTGCAGAGTCAAACGTGATTGGCAAAATCCAACTCATTTTTTCTTTAGGCAACGGTTCAATCATGGAGTACCGATAATGAAAGCATTCCGGTTGGTGAAAATATTATTTTTCGCGATATCGTGCGCTATCGCGTCGGTTGGCTGGTCGGACGATCTCAAGGAAATCAAGGAGCGAGGCGAATTGAGACATTTGGGTATCCGATACGCAAACTTTGTTACAGGCGCCGGCGATGGATTGGACGTCGAGATCGTACAGGGTTTCGCAAAATACCTGGGCGTTAATTACCGTTTCGTATTAACGGATTTCGCTAATGTCATGAAGGATCTGCTCGGAAAAAATGTCGTTCGCAGCAACAATGAAGTGGCTTTGCAAGGCGATTTTCCGATCAAAGGTGATATCATCGCCACCGGTTTTACCGTTCTGCCGTGGCGAGAAAAAGTAGTCGATTATTCGGTGCCCACATTTCCTTCGCAAATCTGGCTAGTCGCTCGCGCGGATTCCGCCTTCAAACCGATCAAGGGTAACGCCGACCTTGATCGGGATATCGAAGAGACTAAAAGCTTAATTGCAAACAACAGTCTTCTGATCATGGAGGGAACCTGTCTCGATCCCGCAAACTATGGGCTAAAAGGGAAAGGGATTGACCTGCGCGCTTATACCAAGAATACCAATCTCAACGAAATGGTGCCCGCGCTCCTCAACGGCGATGCCGAGTTGACGTTGTTGGACGTTCCCGATGCCATGCTCGATCTTCAAAAGTGGTCCGGCAAGATTAAAGTGCTGGGGCCAATATCGAAAGAGCAGCAGTTGGCCGCCGCATTTCGAAAATCTTCCCCGGAATTGCGCAAAGCGTTCGACGAGTACCTGAAAAAGATCAAGGCGGACGGGACTTACGATGCTCTGGTCAAAAAGTATTACCCCACGGTGAAACGCTATTTCCCGGAGTTTTTTGCGGCGATGAAATAAGCGATTTCGAGGTGGCGCAGGACGTTGTCGACCGCACTATCGCTCGTTGACGGGAGCAGCAGTTGGCCCCGAACTGCGCCGAAGGGTGGCCGTGAATATCTTTGCCCTGCGCCGATGGTTGCTGCTGACCGTTCTGTTTTGCGGCTACTCGGCCGTGTTGCTGTGGAACAGTTTCACCGCGCAAACCCAGTTGCAAACGGAAGCGGCAATCCGCCTCGCGACGGATAGCATCCGGCGGGCGGCGGCGATCGGCGATTTTATCGCCGATCGCCGCAACGACATCGCAGGCATGGCAAAATCGCACGAAATCGTCGCATTTTTGGACAACAAAGCGCTCGGAATGTCGTTAAAATACGGCCTCAATTCCAATCTGGATGCCATCGATTATGCCTTTCGAGAGTTGATGGCGCAGAAATCGGCAAGCAAGCTCGACGCGTTCGAAAATGCCTCTCAGCGCCTGAACGCACAAAAATCGGTCGCCAAGGAACACATTTATTCACGTATTGCTTTTCTTGACGAGCACAATCAAGCATTGGTCGATACTGGTTCTAGACCGTTAATGTATCTGGATGCGATTAAAGCCAACGAAGAACCGCAATTATTGATCGAGCCGGATTTGAAGATGCTGATCGTTGCCGCTCCAGTTATTCATAAAAACTTCCGATCCGGTTCCGTCGTGGCATGGATCGATATCGGATATCTCTCACGCTATCTCGTCAAATCCGGAGCCAACACACAATATTGGGAGTTGTTAATTACGACCAATGGACAGGAAATCTATTCTCCGAATGATTGGCCTGAGTTGGCTAACGAAGTGGCGAAAAATCTCGCGCATTTGCCCGATAACCGGCTGCAGTCGATCACGCTGGCCAGAAAAGGCGGAAGTGAAAAAGGCGAGACCGGAACAACGATGCTGGCTATCCTAACACCAGTTGCTGGGGCACCATTAAATCTTGTCACGATCCTGACTGAAAAAGCCGCTTATGGCCATATTACATCGCGATCATTCCTGATTATTGCCGGATTTTTTCCGATCCTCATCGTGATCGGGATGCTGCTGTTAGAGCGGATGCGGAGACGGAACGTGGAGCTGCGCGCCAGCTTTGTCGAAACGGATCGCCGGAGAAGCGAACTGCAATCCATCAACCTGGAGTTGTCGGAAGAAATTCGCAAACGCGCTGAGGTAGAGGACGCCTTGCGCAAAAAAAGCGCGCAGATGGAGGCGTTGGCCGTCGAATTGCAAACCAGCTTGGCGCACGTCGAACAGGTCAATCGATCCAAATCCGATTTTTTGGCCAACATGAGCCATGAGGTTCGCACTCCGATGAACGCCATTATCGGCCTTAGCCACCTGACGTTGCAAACCGGCTTGACCGACAAGCAGCACGATTATTTATCCAAGATCGATAGCTCGGCGAAGGCCCTGCTCCGCATCATTAACGACATCCTCGATTTTTCGAAGATCGAAGCCGGGAAAGTGGTCATCGAATCCACCGACTTCAACTTTGAAGAAGTATTGACCGAGGTCGTCACGGTCACGGCCGACGCGGCGCACAGCAAGGGCCTGGAATTTCTGTTGCGCATCGCGCCGGACATCCCCTCGGTTCTGGTCGGCGATCCGCTGCGCCTCGGTCAGGTGCTCACGAATCTGATCGGCAACGCCGTAAAATTCACGCACCAGGGCGAGATCGTGGTATCGGTCGAAGCCGAGCGCCGCGACCAGGACCACCTGACCCTGGTGCTTTCGGTTCGCGATACCGGCATCGGCATGACCGAAGCCCAATTGCGCCACGTTTTCGAGAACTTCTTCCAGGCTGATGCCGCGACGACCCGAAAATACGGCGGAACCGGTTTGGGACTGACCATCAGCCGCCAGCTGGTGGAAATGATGGGAGGACGCATCGCGGTGCAGAGTCGGCCGAACGTCGGTACCACCTTCAGTTTCGACGTGCGTCTCGGCTACCGCGAGGCGGATGATCCCCGGATTCGCCGCGACGGTGCGGCCGGGCTAAAGGGCAAGCGGGTTTTGGTGGTCGACGACAATCCGGTGGCCATCGAGAATTTCTCCAAAATGCTGGAGCAATTTGGCATGGTCGCACACGGTGCGCGCTCCGGCCCCGCAGCCTTGGCGGTCATCGAGACGGCAGAAAATCAAGGCCAGCCCTACGATTTGTTGATGATCGATTGGGTGATGCCGGGAATGGACGGGATCGAGCTTTGTCGACGCATCGTTGGCCGGTGGATGCCAGCGCCGCTCATTTTGTTGGCCACGGCCCACGATGCCGACGAGCTGACGGCTCGCCAGAAGGACTTGCCGATCACCGCCGTGTTGGCGAAACCGGTGACCCCATCGCGGTTGTTCGGCGCGATCATCGATGTCTTCGGCGGTTCCACGGTCGCGCGGCGGCGTGACCGCAGCGATCTGCGGGCGCGGGTCGCCACGGTCGCCGGTGCGCGCATCCTGTTGGCCGAGGACAATAAAATCAATCAGATGATCGCAAAAAAACTATTATCTGGCTGGGGCATGCGGGTCGTGCTGGCCGCAACCGGACGCCAGGCGGTCGACGCGGTGCTCGACGACAAGTTCGATCTGGTGCTGATGGACATGCAGATGCCCGAGATGGACGGTTACGAAGCGACGCGCGCGCTTCGCGCGGACCAGCGTTTCGCCGAGCTGCCCATCGTCGCCATGACAGCGCACGCCATGTCGGGCGACCGGGAGCAGTGTCTGGCCACAGGGATGAACGACTACCTTTCCAAGCCGATCATGGTGGAGCAACTGGCCGACGTGCTGCTGCGCTGGTTGCCGCACCATCCCGTTTCGGACGACGGCGGCGTGGCGGAGCCGGAAGAGCCGGCGGCGGCGGGAAATTTCTCGATCCTCGCCGGCGCTCTCGATCTCGATTTCGCCCTCGACCGGGCGGGGGGCAACCTGTCGCTGCTGAGCCGGTTACTGCGCGAGTTTGCAGCCGATCACGCCACGGTGGTCGAAAAACTGCGCGCCTGTCTGGCGGCCGGCGACCGCGCCGCGGCGACGCGGTTGGCGCACACCATCAGCGGTATCGCTGGCACGATCGGCGCGACCACGGTGGCGACGGCGGCAAACCGGTTGCAGGATTTTTTCCGCGCCCACGGTGGCGACGACGAAGACGCCGCGTTATTGGTGGCTGCCCTCGATGACAGCCTCGCCCCGGTATTCGGCGCCATCCGCGATTTCGGCGCGGCCGCCGCTACCTCTGCCGCCGCCCAATGCGCCACGCCCGCAACCGACCAAGCCCAACTGGCAACCAGTTTGCAAACTTTGGCGACGCTGCTCGCCCAAGGTGACGCCAGCGCGGCCGATTTGCTGCCCGGGCTCGGCGATGCGTTTGCCCGAGGACCCGCGCGCGCGTTGTTTCTCAAGCTGCGCGAACAGGTAGACGATTATAACTTCGATGACGCGCAAGCCAGCTTGGCTGCGCTACAAGCGGGTTTGCAACTTTCTGCCGAGGACGCATGAACACGACTCCAGTTCAGCCATGCGTGCTGATCGTCGACGACGAGCGCTTCAACATCAATCTCCTGGTGGATCTGTTGAAGGAGAATTACCGTACCCTGGTGGCCAAGAACGGCGAGCAGGCGCTCAAGCGAGCGGCCGGCGATCCGCGACCGGACCTCGTTCTCCTCGATATCATGATGCCCGAAATGGATGGCTACGAAGTGTGTCGCCGCTTGAAAGCCGATCCGACGACACAACGGATTCCGGTGATTTTCGTCACGGCCATCACCGACTCCGGCAATGAGGCCAAGGGTTTTGAACTGGGGGCAGTGGACTACATCACCAAGCCCATCTCGCCGGTGGTGGTGAAGGCGCGAGTCCAAACCCATCTGGAGAACCAGCAAGCCCGCGCCTTGCTCGAAGAGCGCGCCGATGGCCTCGAACGTCAGGTCATCGAGCGGACGCGCGAACTGGCGCTGATGCAGGATGCCACCATCTTCAGCATGGCCGCCCTGGCCGAGACCCGCGACCCCGAAACGGGCAACCACATCCACCGCACCCAGCACTACGTCCGCATCCTGGCCGAGCGATTGCGCGATCATCCTCGATTCCGGCAACACCTCGACGACCATTCCATTTATCTGCTGTTCAAGTCGGCGCCGCTGCACGATATCGGTAAAGTCGGCGTGCCCGATCACATTTTGCTCAAGCCGGGCAAACTGACCGACGAAGAATTCGAATTGATGAAACTGCACACCGTCTACGGACGGGACGTGATCCTCGCGGCGGAGAAAACCTTGGCCAAGTCCGGTTTGGTCGGCGAGAGCGGTTCCTTTCTGCGGTTCGCCCGCGAGATCGCTTACGGCCATCAGGAAAAATGGGACGGCTCGGGTTATCCCCAAGGGCTGAAGGGCGAGGCGATTCCCGTCTCGGCGCGACTGATGGCGGTGGCGGACGTCTACGATGCCCTCATTTCGAAGCGCGTCTACAAGCCGGCGTTTCCTCACGACAAAGCGGCGCGCATCATCCGCGAGGGGGCCGGCGCTCATTTCGATCCCGACGTGGTGGCGGCGTTCGATGAGGCCGAGACCCTGTTTCAAGAGATTGCCGCCCGATACGCCGATTGAGCATGACCCACCGCGAGCCAGTCCTGCGCGGTGATCGAGCGCGCGATCTCCTGCACGGCAGGTTCGATGTCGCCATTGCGGCGGCGCAACCGGCGCGGTGCGTGCCGCCCCACCTGCCGGAACCGCCCAGGGGTCCACTGTCGTGAACGACGGCCACGGCTTTTTCCAGGCGCTGGGCGGTCCGGCGATCACCGGAACGCCCCTGACCAACGTCAACCACTTCCGCGCGATCCTGGTGACCGGATGCGAATGATCGCCTCTCGCTAACGGCCGACGACGATCTGAGCCCCGGCGCTGCTGCCGCTCACCGTCCGCCGGTACATCATCTCGGCAGTGCTGGGCGGCTGGGTGAAGCTCCCCGGAATCGTCGCTCGGCTGCGGAAGTAAAAGCGATAATTCCCCGCCGGCAACTCGTCGAACACGTACACCATGCGGTCGTCCAACCGCGCCTGATAGCTGGCCGTCGACGGTGTCGGGCTGGCTCGGCTTCGCCTCGGCGGGCGCGTTGGCGAGCCGGGCGTTCAGCGGTTCCATGCCCGCAGCCAAGGGGACTTCGATGATGACGTGATGGCGCAATTCGGGATTCACCACCTCCACGCGATCCTCGACCACTTGCCCCACGGTCAGCGCGACTGCCGGTTCCGCGCCTGTCGGCACCAGTCGCTCCAACGGTTTATCCGTCTGAGCCGGCACGAGGAAACCCTCGCGGCCGATCACGAACCCGGCCGCCTCCGCCTTGGCCGTGCTGCCCGGCGCCGCCGGTAGATAATTCACGCTGTCGCTCACCACCAAAGGCGCCGAGGCCGCGTCGGCGACGATAGACCAAGGGGCCGCCGCGTCGCTGCTCCGGCGCGCGAACCGATCCACTTCGACCGTCTCCGGCTTCCCGTCCTGACCCGTGCGTAGGGCGAACCGCCCGCGCACGGGAGCGGGATTGGCCTGATAGGCGAACAAAGCCCGAATCGCCTGCTGGTCGGCTTGGGTCGAACCCCAACCGTCCTGCTGGCCCAGGCGAATCAGCGCGTCGGTGAGCAGGGTCAGGCGCGGTTCGCCCGGATCGGCGGCGGCGACCGCGTGCGTGATCGTCGCCAGGGTCCGCGCCTCCGACGGCAAAATCAGCGGGCTGCCCCAAGCGCCGTCGCGCAGCCCGGCATACACCGTGCGGCCCTGGAAGCTGCGCGTTTCCACCGCCTCCCACAACTGGGTGGTCAGCCGGGTCAAGGTTTGCGGGTCGGCCGGCTTGGCCTGGGCCAGCGCGACCGCGATCCGCGCCGCCGCTTCCGGCGCCATGAATTGGGCCTGCCGCGCCAGTTCGGCCAGATATGCCGCGTCGGCCGCGCCCGCACCGGCCAGAGCCTCCAGCGCCATCGACCGCTCCAGATATTCCGAACCGCTCAGCAGCCGGGGATAATCGGAGCGCAACGCCTGTTGCAGGGTCCGGGTCAGCCGCTCCAGCAGCTTGTCATCGACCGGCTCGCCCCGCTTTTTCGCCTCCGTCAAGAATTGTAGCGACCAGGCTGTCAACGCGACGTAGCCCCGGTTCTTCGGCCAAAACGCCACCAAGCCCTGATCGTCGATGGATTCGGCGATCAGTTGCGCCATCGCCCGCACCGCCGCGCTCGCCCGTTGCGCCACGCTGTCGCCGCCGGGCAGCAAGCCGCTCCAGTCCCGCAAGGCCAGCAACACCCACGCTTGGCTCAACCGCTGCTCGGTGCAGCCGTAGGGGAAGGCCAGCAGCACGTCCAGACCGGCGATCAGCCGGGCCAAGCCGGGATCGGTGCTGACGGCCAGCGAGCGGCGGAAAGTGCCGGGCCGGATCGGTTCCGGCGGCAACGGCAATTCCAGGGTCGCGCCGGGCGCCAAATCCGTGAGTTGCGCCCGCCGTACCGGCCGGCGATCCGGCCAGATCGGCAAGCTGACCTCCACCGCGTCGCGGGACTGATCGGCTAGCCGTTCCAGCGTCAGCAGCACCCGCACCCGCTCCCGCTGCAAACCGCCGTCCGCGCGCAGGCCGGGATCGGGGACCGCGACCGCGAAATTCAGGTTTTGCGGTTTCTGGTCCGCCCAGGCAAAACGCTGTTCGTTCGCCCCTTCCAGGCGCAGTCCATCGAGTTTCACGCCGGCTTTGCCGTCTCCGCCGATACCCTCCACCACCCGGCCGATCAGACCGGCGTCGAAGCGGTCGCCGGGCCGCACGAAGCGCGGCAAAACCGGCTGGGCCAAAACCGGTTGCCGGATTTGAAGCTCGCCCGTGGCGAAGCCGAAACGGTCGGGGCCGCCGACCGCTTTCGCCCGCAGTTTGAACACCGTCAGCGAATCGGGCAGCTTGACTTTGATGCGTGCCAAGCCGTCCGCGCCGACGGCGACCTTGGGCAGAAACACCGGTACCGGCGTGAAATTCTTCCGCACCGACACGTTGTCCAGCCCCCAATCATCCCCGTTCTCTTTTTCGCCGTCGCCGCCCGGCATTTCCTTGAGCGGGAGGATGCCGAAAGCGAGGTTGCGGCTGTCGTGGGCGACCAGCCGGCCGCGCCGCGCCGCGATGAAATGGGGCAAGGGATCGAGCGGCTGCTCCTTGGCCAAGGCGAAGATGGCCTGATCCACCATCCAGAAGGTCGCCTCGCCCGCGACCGGCTTGCCCTCGTCGTCGGCCAGCTTCAACAGCACTTCGATCTCGTCGCCGGGCCGGGCTTTGGCCGGCGCTTCCAGTTTGACCGCCAGCGTGTTTTTGACCGGGTTGACCTTGATCCAGTGGGTCGCCGCCAAGGTCGCCGGTTTGCCCAGATCGAACGGCGCGGTCGGAGCCAGCGCCTCCCCGGCCAGCCGGCCGCGCATCAGCAGGAAATGCACCGGCACCTTGGGCGACTGCTGCTTGCGCACCGCCAGCGGGAATCGACCGTAACCGTTCGTCACGTCGGCCCACTCGTAGCGGAACGGCCCTTCCGGCTCCTCCACCACCGCCAGGACTCGCCCGGTCTGGAACGGGCTCTGCACCACCAGGTTCGCGGTCTCGCCGGGGCTGTAGGCGTCCTTGTCCGCCGTCACCGTGACGGTCTGGGTCGGCGGCTGCGACCAGGTCACCGGCGTTTTGCCTTCCACGAAGAAATCGACGCTCACTTTTTGGGTGCGGCCCAGCCGGTCGGCGGCTTCGAGCTGCACCACGTAGACGCCGGCTTCCCCCAACGGCAAGCGGAGCTTCTGGATCTCGCCGGCGCTGGTGAGCGCGGTTTCGCTGACGGTTTCGTCCACCACCTCGGTGACGTACTTGGCCGCACCCTGCGAGAAATCGCTGGCCTGGAGAATGGAATTCCAGTTGCGCTTGATCAGCCGCACCGTCACCGCCCGGCCGGCCAGCGGCTTGCCGTCCGGGTCGGCCACCAGAATTTCCGGCTCCACGGCGTCGGCTTCCGCGAAATAGCGCGGCAGCTTCACGCCCAGCACGAACGGCGGCAGCGCCACCACCGGCAAGGTGTAGCGCGCCTGCATCTCGTCGGGGCCGGTGACCGTGGCCTCGATCAGATAGCGGCGCGGCTGGGCGGTCGGTTCCACCGTCGGGTCGAGCGTCAGAGTCGCGCCGCCTTGGCCGTCGGTTTGGCCTTGCCGTTGCAGCGTCGGGGTGGCGCGAAAATCCTTGTCGGCCGAGAACCGGGCGTCGCTGGAGAAGAAAAAACCCTCGCGTCGGGGCGGCGTCCAGGCGTGCGGGAACTGCGCGACCCGCCATTGCAAGGGCCGGTCGGCCACCAGACCGCCGGCGAAATAGCGCGCAACCAACTGGGCGGTGAACGGTTCCTCCAAGCTGACCTGGCGCGGCGCGTTCAACAGCACCTCGAACGTCGGCAGGCGATAGGCGTCCTTCTTGAACGTCACTTCGCCGCAAGCGGTGTTATCGGCCGCCTCGTCGTTCTCTTCCTCGTCGCTGGCGGCGCCCTCTTCCTCGCTATCGGCGGTTTGGTCGGCGCCGTCTTCGCCGTTATCGGCTGCGGGGGTTCCCGCTTGGCCCGAATTTCCTTCGGTCTCGAAATGGATGCGGTAATCGCCGGTGGCCGGCGTTTCCTCGCCGAAGCGGTGATAAAAACCGCCGTACTCGTCCAGCTTGACCGGATAGCGCCATTCCCGATCGTTCGGGCCCCGCACCACCAGCGTGCCGCCGCCCTTGCCGAAGCGCAGTTGCCCTTTCAGGTAATCCCGGACCATGCCCTTGATGTGGACCGGCTCTTCGGGACGGTAGATCGGCCGTTCGGTGAACAGGTGGCACAGCAGTCGCGACGACTCCCGCCGCTCGCTCAAATCGGCGGTCGTCCAGTTCAGCCAGTCGTAATTTTCCTCGCTATCCTGGGGCGTGCTCCACCGTTCCTTGGCGTAGCGCGGCAGCGGCCGGTTCGGGTCGAGCACCAGCACGTCCTCGCCTTTCCGCACGCTCGCCCGCCGCAGGCTGCAACGGTCATGGCCCGGCGCCTGCCAAGCAAAATGGCCTTGCCCATCGGTGACGGCGCGTTGGGTTTTGCACCAATTGCCCTTGGTATCCACACCGTCGAGCTCGATCTCCGCGCCCGACACCGGCTGGGCCGTGGCCAGCGAAGTCACGAAAAAATGCACCTGTTCCCGTTCCTCCACGGCGGTCAGCGCCAGATCGGTGACCTGGACGCGAATCCAGGCGCGCTGGCTGGTGCTGTCCAGCGGACGCAGGCCGACCAGGTAGGTGCCCGGCCGGTCCTGGCCGGCGATGCGGGCGAGATGGGGTTTCAGGTCCAGGCCGAATTTGGCCGGCGTGCCGCCTTTCGTCAGCGGCAGGCTCACCACGTCCGAAAACGCCGGCGAGCCCAGCGCCTTCAAGCGCTTGGCGATTTCTTCTGCGGCGATGTCCCGGCCTTCCCGGTGCGGTTGCGGCTCGGTGCCGGGCAAGGGTGGTTCCTGGTTGTCGTCCACCATCACCGGCTGGTCGGGGAACGGCCAGAAATCGCGGCTCGCCGGGTCGATGGCGTGGATGCGCAGATCGACCCGGGAAAAGCCCCGCCCCCGCAGGGGAATCATTTGCGGGCCGAGCCGCTCGACGATCCCTTGTGCGGCGTCCCATTGCAGGGCGGGCCGTTCCGGGGCGAACGCCAAGCGGAATTCCTCGCTCCCCTTCAGCGCCAGCACATTGCCGTGGCGGTCGCGCAGATCGGCGGGCGCCAGCCGCAGGGTGTAAAGCTGGTCGCTGGCGAAACGGCCGCTCACGATCAGGTACGAACCCGATACGGTCGCCTTGAGGGATTCGACCGGCGGGGTGAAATGCAGCAGGTTGCGGGCGATCAGCGGCGAGAGCGCCCGGTCCTCGCCTTCCGGTTTCGCCAGATCGTGATTGAAGGCCAGCACCAGGGCTGGTGCGGCTTTCTGGGCCTCTTCGTAGCCGGAATCCCGCTTGCAGTAAACGAAATCTTTGACCTGTTTGTCGGTGACGTAAATATCGCGATGCCGATAATCCGACTCTCCCACCTGCCCGCATTCAAGATGATTGACCCGGAAAGGCTCGGCGGTGCGAAACGACAGGGTTTGCAGTTCGTCGCCGAGGTCGGGGTTGTCCGACAGGCGCAATTTTAGGTCGATCTGGTGGTTGCTGGTGATTGGATCGCGCAAGATGATGATATAATTAGCCTCTGACGAACGCTCGGCGCGCTCTCCGACCTTGATCTCGAAATCTTGGGCGTTCAGCACTCGCAACCCTTCCGGTCCCACCGCCGGCAAGGGGCGGATTTCCAGGGTCAGCAACCGGGCCAGCGCCGCCGGGTCCACCGGGGTCGGAAAGGTCAGCGTCACCCGGTCGAATTGCGGCAGATTATCCGTTTGATGCGCGGGCGAGCTGCGCGTCGGCGCCGGCAGCAGGGCGAGCAGTTGCCGGCGCCGACCGTCGATCTCCACCGCCAAACGCGCCAGCGGCGGCCACGGCTCCGCCGGTCGAAATTGCAGGGTGCGGCCGTTCAGCCAGCGCCATTCCCCGGCCCAAGCCGGCTCCATGCGCACCGCCCGCTGCGGCTCGTCTTCGACGCCGCCGGCCGCCGGACCCTGGTCCCGCTCGAAAAAAACGGTCACCGCGTCCCACGGGCGCAAAAACCGCTCCGGCACCACGACCGCCCCGGCCGGCCGCTCCAGCTTGTCGAACTGAGGCGGCACCGCCCATGCGCCGACATGCAGGCCACCGGCCAACATCCCGAGACAGACCAGCAACAGGCTTAAAACGTGGCGGAACATGGCGTGATGGCCCCGAATTGGTGTCGATGTCCCGGAAGTTTATCCCGGAACGTCAACCGTTGCAGGGCATCTTGCGGGGCCGCGAACGCCGGGGTCCACCCATCCCCAAAAAAAGCGACTTCAATGGTGGAGCGTCTGCAGGTCGGCGCCCTGCTTCATGATTTCGGACAAGCCGAGCCGTTGGTAGAGCGAGTCATAGCGTCGGTCCTGCCTGCGGAATCCCGCCGTGACATGGCGGCCCGTCGCATCGAAAATCCGCTCCCATTCCTTGGCGCTTCCGGTGCAGCTCGATTTCTCCTCTCCCCAACTGCAGGTGTACAACAACAAAATGTAAGATTTGCCCGATGTCGATTTCAGGCAGGCCCACGACGTGACAAAAGCATCCAATACCGGATTCGACTTGGCAAAGGATTTGGCAACCAATTTACCTTCGTGAGGCAGTTTCTTGGAAATCCCTTTCTGGGTGTTTTCCAACCGGATATTTTGCTTTACACATTGAGTTTCAACTTCAGGAAGCGTCAGACAAGCGGTCTCCACCGATACTTCCGCAGCGCCGCACTTCAGCCCATCTCGGGTGGTCGTGAGATCGGCGGCTCCGGCGAACGTGGCTTGCATCAGAAAGAAAATGGTAGATAACCACCAGAATGAATGGATGTTCATGGCGCGCTGTACTCCGCGACATACTTGTTGAAGCGCTCTTTCGCCTCGTCCATTTTCATCTTTGACTGGCTGGCTCCCGGCAGAGAAGTCCACTCGTTTCTCAGCGTCGCAACGGCTTTTTCGACATCTCCCGTTTTGACAAAATTCATCGCGCCTCGCGTTTGAATTTTCCAGAGCGCGATTTTGTCCTGGGAGGCGGGAGTAAAGTCGGAGACGATCCCTTTTTTCTTGGCTTCATCCCAAGTTGCTTTGAGAATTTGATAAGCGCCTGCCGCCGTCGAACTCCGCCCCCAAGCACGGATTAACTTGTTGGGATGCTGGCTGGTGTCGGTGAATTTTTCCTTTCCTCCATACAGCAAATAATAAACCTCGTCATCCTCTCGATAATGCTCGGCGTAGCGAATCAATTTCAGAAACGCTTTGGTGTTGATTTCCTCTTGGGTCATGGATCGCTTCCTCGTTTTTTCCTCACATTGACAAGGCGAGCCAACATCCGCAGATCCCCTTGCTCAAATATCATGGCGGTGGGGAAAACTCTGGATTTCGGCATGCTCCGACCGGTCACGGCCGCCGGGGTGGTCGGCCGTGACGAACGCGGCGGCCGAATCCCGCAGGAAGTCCGGGTAGCGGACTTCCGGATACAGGCGATAGTCGGACACCACCACAACAAAACCGCGTTCGGCCAGCGCCGCCGCCGCGAAGCGGTAATGGGCGACCTTCTAAAATCCTGTTGCGAACCAAAGCCCGGTTTGGATGCAAGCGACCCATCAGCGGCAGCACGATCCGGCGCGACCCCACCCCTGCCGACAAACGGCGGGAACTGGCGCGTTGAAGCGGAGCGCTGAATTCGGCTTCGCGCTCAACCGGCCTCCAAATCCCGCCTCACTCGTTCCGCGATGGCCAGCGCCGCCGTCAAGCCCGGCGATTCGATCCCGAACAGATTGACCAGCCCCGCCACGCCGTGAACGGCCGGCCCCTGGATGATGAAATCGCCGGCGGCTTCGGTCGGACCGGTCACCTTGGGCCGGATGCCGGTGTAGCCCGGTTGCAGCGCGCCGTCCGCCAAATCCGGGTAGTAGCGTCGGATCGCCCGGTAAAACTTCTCCTCCAGGCCGGATTCGAACGCATAGTCCGGCGTCGCCGGCCAGCCGGTCACGTCCGGCCCGAACTTGCACTGGCCGCCGAGATCGAGCGTGACGTGAATGCCCAAGCCGGCGTGATCCGGCATCGGGTACACCAGATGTCCGAACGGCGCCCGCCCGCTCAGCGTGAAGTAGTGGCCCTTGGCGTAAAACGTCGGCGGCACCCGCTCGGCCGGAAAACCGGCGAGGGAGCGGGCCACGTCCTGGGCGTGCAAGCCGGCCGAATTGACCAGCCACCGGCAACGCAGCGCGAACGGTTCTTCCCCGCCGGTGTTCAGCGCGATTCCATCCGGCCCGATCTCTCCGGCCACCACCGGGGTGCGGGTGACCAGCGTCGCGCCGGCCCGCTCGGCGTCGCCCAACAGCGCCAGCATCAAGCCGTGGCTGTCGAGGATGCCGGTCGATTCCGAATACAGCCCGGCGACCGCCCGCACCGCCGGTTCCAGGCGGCGGACTTCGGCGGCGGCGAGCGGCCGGAGCGGCACGCCGTTGGCCGCCGACCGCTCGGCGTAACCGGCCAGCGCCGGCAATTCCGCTTCGTCGCAGGCCACCAGCACCTTGCCGATCCGGCGATGGGCGATACCGCGCTCGGCGCAGTAGCGATACAGCAGCGCCTTGCCTCGCACGCACAGCTCGGCCTTGAGCGAACCCGGCGGGTAGTAGAGGCCGGCGTGGATGACTTCGGAGTTATGCGCCGAGGTTTGAGTGCCGAATTGCTCCAGCGCTTCCAGGATCAGCACCTCGCGACCGGCGTGGGCCAATTCTCGGGCCACCGCTAGGCCGACCACCCCGGCGCCGACCACGACGGTATCGACTGTTTCCATGCACCGTGCTCCACGCCGGCTCGTCCGACCACCGACCGTGACGGCCGACGGCGAACGACGGTATCGCTAATCGCCGCTCATTTTTGCTTCGGCACTCGGCCGAGCAGATAGAACTCATCGTTGGGGCGCAGGCTCATCATGTTCGCCAGCCGGTTGGACATGGCGAAAAATCCCGCGATGGCGCCGATATCCCAGATGTCGTCGTCGGTGAAGCCGTGGGCGCGGAGCGTCTCGAAGTCGCTATCGCCGACCGCGTAGGCTTCTGCCGAAACTTTCAGGGCGAAGTCGAGCAGGGCCGTTTGGCGCGGCGTGAGATCGGCCTTGCGATAGTTGACGGCCACCTGATCGGCGATCAGGGGATTCTTGGCGCGCACCCGCAGGATGGCGCCGTGCGCGATCACGCAGTAGTGGCACTGGTTGGCGTTCGAGGTCGCCACCACGATCATTTCCCGCTCGGCCTTGGTCAAGCCGCTCTCTTTCTCCATGAGGGCGTCGTGATAGGCGAAAAAGGCCCGAAACTCGTCGGGTCGATGGGCCAAGCCCAGGAAGACGTTGGGAATGAAACCGGTTTGTTCCTGTACCGCCAGAATGCGGTTGCGGACATCTTCGGGCAGATCGTCGAGCGCGGGGACGGGATAACGGCTGATAGGGCGGGTCATGGGGGATTCCTGGTCGAGTGTCGTCCGGTTTAGCGTAGTGCAACGCGCCGACCAAGGGAAGTGTCTCGCTCAGGGCGATACCGGCTCGACCCGCGCCCCTTCCAGTTCGGGCGCCCAGTCGGTATCCAGCAGGGCCTCCAGCATCTCTTCGGGGGTGTTGCAGGCCCCGAGCGGCGTCGTCTCGCCGTCCAGCCGACGGAGCCGATAATCGCCCGGACCCTGCCAGTCCGCCTCGACCGTGACCTTTTGTTCCTCGTCGGCGTGAAAATTGATGGACCAGCTCATGGTTGTTCGCTCCTTAAAAAAATCAGTGAATTCGAGGAGGCCAGCGGACGTTACCGCCCCCTCGCGATTGGCGATGTCCAGCGCGGAATTCGGCGCGGGAAACCTCCGTCAGGGATGCCACACATTGCGGTGATCGCACCACGCGGGTTGGCCTCGCCTGAAAGCCGTGATCGGAAATCCAGTATGGATGTGGATTTTATAGTTTTGTTCGCCTTCCCATATGCTTTCGATCAACACGAAAACCCCGTCGATGGTAATCGTCCGTTTAATATCTGGATGCGGAACGAAGCGCGCCGGAAAGGGCTGGACCCGCGCCTCGATCGAAACGCGGGCACCCAGCGGTATGCCATATCCGTCCAAATACCCGAGCGCATCTTGGCCCGGCGGAGAGATTAGTGCATCAGTCACCACGCGGACAGCGGTCGCTTCATCGCAAAAGGCGGTGGTCGGCCTCACGATCATACCGTCCCTGGTCTGATCATAAGCTTCTTGCGCGCGTTTCAACATGCCTTCACCGGTGATTAGCACATGCTTTTCGCCAGTGTGACCGGTCATTCCAGTACGGCTTATTCTGAATTCGCTCGCACGGAGGATGCTTCTCACGTCGCTTTCGTCGTAGGGGCGCCGTCGATCCATACCGATGGTCTCCAAAAAGCAAACCAAAAATTTGAAGCCATTGAAAGCAATTCCTGTGCTAATATTGCCATGACGTTGAAAATTAAAATTAATCTATTCAAATAATCGGGATAATCAAATTTTGAATTTCGGGCCGATCCGCCGGGTGGCAATCGGCGGAAAAAAGGCTGTCCAACTGCCAAACAGGACCGGATAAAACTGAAAACCCGACCTTGTCTGCGGAACTTTCAGGGCTTGTGACACCCAAGCGCGATTATCGGGTTGCGATGTTCCCGATGGACCAATCTGATCCGGTCCAGTTTGATTGGCCGGATACCAAAATGAACTGATCCCCGCGATTCACCGGATTGCGGCCCTCTTTTTCATCATCCTTTCGCCGGACGAGCACCTGCTCCTCAATTCCAGTCGATCTGGCCGACGGGCGTTATTATTTTGGTTTTGGAAATAAAGATTCGGCACTAAAACAATCATTTGGCATGATAATTGACCGCGATACGACATGGGGCGGGAAAAAATCGGCGCGATCCTTCTCCGACGATCAATGCCAAAGGAGCTATTTCATGATTATTTTCGCGGGCATCGACGGCACCGGAGATTGGCTCAATTCGAATTACAGGCGATCCTTCGCCAACAGCCACGTTCGCAAGCTCAGTCGCGGGGAGGGAGCTGGCGGTTCGCAAGCCTGGATACCCGAGGCATTCTATCATCGCGGTCCGCGCCTGTTCGGAAACGACACTTACATCCAGGCCTGGAAGGCTTACAACTACGTCATCGCCAAGCTGAAAGAAAATCCCGGAGCCAAGCTATTTCTCTCCGGCTACAGTCGCGGGGGGGCCGGCGTGATCGAGGTCGCGTATTGGCTGAAAGACGCCGGCCACGCGGTCGACGCGATGTTTTTGTTCGACGCGGTCGACAAATCCATTCCCGTCGGCGGTCTACCTCGCATTCCCTACGATCCTCGCCGCTGGTCCCTGCCGTTCGATCCTCGCTATCCGCTCAATCCCGAGAAATGGATTCATCCACCCGGTCGGCCGATCAGCGGCAATGTCAGGCAGGTTTATCATGCGAGGAGACATCCGCAAGCGAAATCGAGAGAATCGTTCGGCAATTGCGGCTACCTTCGGGAAGACTCTTCCAAGACCGGCTATGCGGAGCACTATTTCCTGGCCACCCACGGCGGCATCGGCGGAATGCCGTGGGACAGCCAGTCGGTGCCGGCCGGAAAACAATTTATCGACGAAGGGTGGCCGGACGGCCCGACGACCATCACTCCCGATGCCGATAAACACGAAGCGGGCCAGGTCTGGAAATGGATGCTCGAAAAGGTTCGGCGGGAGTGCGCGAAACTGAGCCCGGTTCAGGCGACACCCTGATTCCAATCGCGCGGCGAGGCGAGGCATCACCTCCCTCCCTCGCCGCGAGTGGGCGAGGGAGTGGAGAGCGATGGTCTACCCGTCGCAGGTCACAGGGCATGGCGCTTGCGGTAACGCTCCAAAAAGCGAGCAAAACACCCGATCGCATCGCTCAGATCGTCCTCGTGGGGCAGAAACACGATGCGCAGATGGTCGGGATGCGGCCAGTTGAAGCCGCTGCCCTGCACCAGCAGCACCTTTTCCTCCAGGAGAAGGTCGAGCACGAACTGCTGGTCGTCGGCGATGGGATAGCGTTTGGGATCGAGCCGGGGAAACAGATACAGCGCCGCTCGCGGCTTGACGCAACCGACGCCGGGAATCGCCGTGATCAGGTCGAACGCCAGATCGCGCTGTTTGCCCAGGCGGCCGGTGGGCAGCACCAGATCGTCGATGCTCTGATAGCCGCCGAGCGCGGTCTGGATCGCGTATTGCGCCGGCACGTTGGCGCACAACCGCATCGAGGCGAGGATGGTGAGACCTTCGATATAGTCCTGCGCGTGGCTCTTGTCGCCAGATACCACCACCCAGCCGGCGCGATAGCCGCAAGCCCGGTAGTTTTTCGATAGCCCGTTGAAGGTCATGCACAACACCTCGTCCGCCAGGGCGGCGATCGAAGTGTGCTGGGCGCCGTCGTAGAGCACCTTGTCGTAAATCTCGTCGGCGTAGATGATCAGCTGGTGCTGGCGGGCGATCTCCACGATCTCCCGCAACACCGCCTCGGGATACAGCGCGCCGGTCGGGTTGTTCGGGTTGATGACGACGATGGCGCGGGTGTTCGGGGTGATCTTGCCGCGAATGTCGTCCAGATCCGGCAGCCAGTCCGACTGCTCGTCGCACAGGTAGTGGCGCGGCGTCCCGCCCGACAGGCTCACCGCCGCCGTCCACAGCGGGTAGTCCGGGGCCGGGATCAGCACCTCGTCGCCGTTGTTCAGCAACGCTTGCAAGACCATCACGATCAGCTCGGACACCCCGTTGCCGATGTAGATATCCTCGACCTGCACGCCGAGGATGCGCTTCTGCTGGGTGTAATGCATCACCGCCTTGCGCGCGGCGAACAGCCCTTTCGAGTCGCAGTAGCCGGAGGCATCCGGCAGGTTGTGGATCATGTCCTGCACCAGTTCGTCCGGCGCCAGGAAACCGAACGGCGCCGGGTTGCCGATGTTGAGCTTGGTGATCCGCTGCCCTTCCTCTTCCATCTGCTTGGCGCGCGCCAGCACCGGCCCGCGAATGTCGTAGCAGACGTTGGACAGCTTGGCGGATTTCAGTACGGGTTGCATTTGGGGTTCGTCCTGCTGGGTTATGGGTTTAATCCGGCTGTCGCGGGAACTCCGAAGCGGGGGCGATCCGGTCGAGCGCGAGCGCGAAACCGTCCGGGTGATGAAAATCGGGCCGGCCCGGCGGGTGCCGGAGCGCCCAATACGAGCAGCGTCCGTCCGCTGCCTCGATGACCGCCGACACGGCCAAGCGCAAATCCACGCCGGTCAGGCGCGGCGACAGCGCGCCGAGATCGATGGCGGCGGTCAGTTCGAGCCGATCCGCGCGGACGCGCGACGCGACCCGCAACCGTCCCGCATTTTCCACCACCGCCATGCCCTCCCGATAGGCTTGGAAACGATAAATCGCCCATTCGGTCGATGGCGCGAAATTGAATTCGTGGTAGCCGGCTCGGCCGCGCTCCGCCAGAAACAGCTCGCAGCAGGTGTGCCGCCAGAGTTCGTCGGCGCGGCGCGGCGGGCGCGGCGGCGGCCAGCGCACGCGCTCCGCGTCGCCCTCGATCCGGTAAGCCAGGGCGAGCGTTCCCCCGCGCATCCGGCGCACCCGCACCGCGATCCGGCGAACGCTCGTATCGGGCGCGGAGGGATAGCAGATCAGCGAGAGAGAGGGCATTCGCCCATGATAACCGGAGTCGGGAAGCATCGGCAGCCTCGCCCGATCATCGCCAATGCATCGGAGAGCGTTGCGCGTAGCGGAACGCGAATAAGATCGATGATCGAGTTTATTAAAGTGCCTTATGGCTATAAGATGATGATATAATTTGCAACTTTCCGATACGGGGGTTTGTTCCCGATGGCCGCAACCGATGATCGCCGGCACTTGATCGACGCCTACGAAACGCTGGCGCCGCCAGAACAAGCGATCCTGCAACTGCTCTCCGTCATTTACGATGGCGTCACGAAAAGTCCGCTGCTGGACTGCGCGCGGCGTTGCGACTTGCCGCCGTTCGATCTCAAGGGCTTCACGATACCGAAGCTGACCGCCCTGCTCAACCGGCTGGTGGATGCCAAGGTCGTCGTCAAATCGAACAACCAGTTCCGCTGCCATCCCTTGCTGGCGGAGGAAGCCGCCCGTCAGGCGATCTTGGATGGCCGCTTCGAAGCCCTGGCGATGGCGGTGCAACAAACCATCAAAATCCCCGGCTGGGACAGCGACTACCCCTATTTCTATACCTACCGGCAATGCCTGCGCGAGCTGCGCATCGCCTTTCACCGCCGCGACACCCGGCGGGCGCAACGCATCCTGGAGACTTGCGCCCGCCAGTTCCCCGGCGAATACCATCGCTATCCGCCGTGGCTTCTCATCTTCAACAATCCCTTCAATCCCGAAGGGTTGCGGGCGTTGCCGGACGAACTGCTGGGCGAGGCGCTGGCCACCATCTTCACGGCGGGCCTGCGCGATTTCGAGCCGGCCACCGAGGCGCTGGCTCTGGCGGAAGCCTTGGCGGCCGAGAACCGTTGCGCCGAAATCGCCCGCTATTATCTGGCCGAACATTATCTGCTCTGCGGGGATCTGGCGCGGGCCAAACAGTATCTCGGCGAGCACGACACCGACCACGGCCGAGCCTTGCGCGGCTGGCTGGCGTTTTTGGAAGGCGCCGACGAGGAGGCCATCCAGCACTACGAAACCGCGCTGAAACTGCTGCGGCAACGGACCCGCAAGCGCAAGATTTTCTTCGATCATCTGGCCGGCGTCTTTTTTGTCCTGGCCCTGCTGGCCAGCGGCACCGCCGCCCGCTTGCGTCAGGCAGCGGAGGCGATGGCGCCCGCGCTCGACAAAAACGCGCATTACCCTTTCGCCCTGGTCTATCGCAGCCTGCTGGAAGTGGTCGAAATCCAGCAGGGCTCGCGCAAGGAACCGACTCCGCTGGCCGTCTCGATCCCGCGCCCCGCCGCCGACCGCTTTTTTCAACTGCTGGCGCTGTTCTGGCTGAACGCCGCCGAACCCCAGACCCTGCGCGAGCCCGCCGAAATCCTGCTGAACCTCGCCCGCAAAACCGGCTATCGCTGGATCGAGGCCGAGCTGACCGACTTGTCGCGACGCCTGCGCAGCCGGCAAGACGGCCAAACCGCTCCGCCCGGACAGGAAACCGGCGGCGGCCGCGGCATCGTCCAGCTATTCCGCCGAAAAGAACCCTGGGAACACGCCCTGAGCGCCCTGCTCGATCTGAGCCAAACCGGACAGGAATCGCCGGCAGCGGCGGCGGCGCAAACCCGCCTGGTCTGGTGGCTGCGCTGGCACGAGAGCGGTCATTGCGCGCTGATCCCCCGCGAGCAAAAGCGGGACGCGCGGGGCCTGTGGACTCGCGGCCGGCCGATCGCCTTGAAGCGCTTGTATTCCCGCGCCGAGCGGCTCGATTATCTCACCCCTCAGGATGTCGCGGCCTGCGCCGGCGTGCGCCCCAGCTATTCGGGCTATTACGGCGCGACCAGCTACGACATCGATCCCCAAAAGGCGCTGCCGCAACTGGTCGGCCATCCCCTGCTGTTTTGGGAGCACGCGCCGGAAACGCGGGTGGAGCTGGTCCGGGGCGAACCGGAACTGCTGATCGTCCCGCACGGCGCGCAGTGGCGGCTGGAGCTGTCCCCCAAGGCCCTGCCGGGCGAAACCCTGAAAGTGCTCAAGGAGACGCCGACCCGGCTCAAGGTGATCGTGTTCGGCGAGGCGCACCAGCGGATTCTGACGATTCTCGGCGAAGGCTTGCTGGTGCCGGCGGCGGCCGAGGCGCGGGTGCTGGAAACCGTGGCCAGCCTGTCGAATCTGGTCACCGTCCAATCCAGCGTCGGCGCCGGCGTGGAGAACCTGGAAGAAATCGCCGCCGAACCCAAGCCGCACATCCATCTGCTGCCGTTCGGTGACGGGCTGAAAATCGAGCTGCTGGTCAAACCGTTCGCGAGCGGCGGCCCCTATTATCGGCCCGGCGTTGGCGGCGAGCGGGTGATCGCCGAAATCGACGGCCGGCGCCTGCAAACCCGGCGCGATCTGAAAGTGGAGCGGCAACGGGCGACCCAAGTCATCAAGGCGGTCCCGACCTTGTCCCGCCAGCCCACCGTCGGCGGGGAATGGTTGCTGGCCGATCCCGAAACGTGTCTGGAGGCGCTGCTGGAGCTGCAGGCGCTGGGCGATCAGGCCGTGCTGGAATGGCCGGAAGGCGAACGCTTCAAGGTCGGCCGCCAAGCTTCCCTCGACCAACTGCGCCTGAACATCAAGCGCCAGCGGGACTGGTTCGAGTTCAGCGGCGAGTTGCGGCTGGAAGATGATCTGGTGCTGGATTTGCGCCGGTTGCTGGAGCTGATCGAGCGAGCGCCAGGCCGGTTCGTGCCGCTGGGCGAGGGTCGGTTTCTGGCCCTGACTCGGGAATTCCGCCAGCGGCTGGAGGAAGTCGGCGGCCTGGGCGAGCCGACCGCCAAGGGCGTGCGCCTGCATCCGCTGGCGGCGCTGGCCCTGGAAACTTTCGCGGCGGACGCCCGGACGGTCAAAGGGGACGCGGACTGGAAAGCCCACCTGCAACGGCTGCGCGAGGCCGAGACGCTGCAAGCGGCGGCACCTTCCACTTTGCAGGCCGAACTGCGGGATTATCAGGCGGAAGGGTTTCAATGGCTGGCCCGGTTGGCTCACTGGGGCGTCGGCGCCTGTCTGGCCGACGACATGGGTCTCGGCAAGACGGTGCAAGCCCTGGCGCTGATCCTGAATCGGGCGCCGGACGGCCCGACCCTGGTGGTCGCGCCGACCTCGGTGTGCCTGAACTGGCTGGACGAGACCCGCCGCTTCGCGCCCACCCTGAACGCCACCGTTTTCGGCGGCGGCGATCGCGAGCAAGCCCTGGCGCGGCTGGGAGCCTTCGATCTGCTGGTGTGCAGCTACGGCCTGCTGCAACAGGAAGCGGAGCGGCTGGCGAAAGTCCGGTGGCGGACCCTCGTGCTCGACGAGGCCCAAGCCATCAAGAATCCGGGCGCCAAGCGATCCCAGGCGGCCCTGACGCTGCGGGGCGATTTCAAGATGATGCTGACTGGCACCCCCATCGAAAACCATTTGGGCGAGCTGTGGAACCTGTTCCGCTTCATCAATCCGGGCCTGCTGGGTTCCCTGGAGCATTTTAACCAGCGTTTCGCGACCCCCATCGAGCGCGACCAGGACGCGCGGGCGCGGCACCGGCTCCGAAAATTGATCCAGCCCTTCATCCTGCGCCGGCTGAAATCGGAGGTGCTGGAGGCGCTGCCGCCGCGCACCGAGATTCTGCGACGGGTGGAGTTGGGCGCGGAGGAAATGGCCCTGTACGAAGCCTTGCGCCAGCAGGCGCTGGCCCGGCTGGCCAAACTGGACGGGGACGAGAGCCAGAAACCGCTGCAAATTCTGGCCGAGATCATGAAGCTGCGCCGGGCTTGCTGCCATCCCAGCCTGGTGCTGCCGGACACCGCTTTGGGCGGCGCCAAGCTGTCCATGTTCGAGGACATCCTGGACGAACTGTTGGAGAACCGGCACAAGGCGCTGGTGTTCAGCCAGTTCGTCGATCATCTCGCCATTCTCCGGGCCGCGCTGGAACGGAAAGGCGTCGCCTATCAATATCTGGACGGCGGCACGCCGGGGCCGGAGCGCAAGCAGCGGGTGGACGCCTTTCAAGCCGGGCGCGGCGACGTGTTCCTGATCAGCCTGAAAGCCGGCGGGCTGGGATTGAATCTGACCGCCGCCGATTACGTGATCCACATGGACCCGTGGTGGAATCCGGCGGTGGAGGATCAGGCCTCCGACCGGGCGCACCGGATCGGCCAGCAGCGACCGGTGACCATCTACCGGCTGGTGGCTCAGGACACCATCGAGGAGAAAATCGTGGCCCTGCACCACCAGAAGCGGGATTTGGCCGAGCGCCTGCTGGAAGGCACCGGCGCCAGCGGCAAGATTTCGGCGGAGGAATTGCTGGAGTTGCTGCAACGGGCGTGAACCGAGCGCGGAGCGCGGTCTAAGCACGGGAAGCTCGCCCATTCGCCCCGTTCCGCCAACCATCGACCTTCCGGGAGAACACCCTCATGCGCATCCTCCTCATCGGCGCCACCGGCACCATCGGCCGGGCGGTCGCGGAAGCCCTCGCGGCCCGCCACGAGATCGTTCCCGCCAGCCACGGCAGCACCCCTCTCACCGTCGATCTCGCCCAACCGGATTCGATCCGGGCGCTGTTCGAAGCCGCCGGTCCGGTGGACGCGGTGGTCAGCGCCGCCGGTCTGGCCCGTTTCGGCCCGCTGGCCGGCTTGAGCGACGAGGACTTCCAATTCAGCTTGGCGAACAAGCTGATGGGTCAGGTCAATCTGGTGCGGATCGGCTTCTACCAGATCCGGGACGGCGGCTCGTTCACCCTGACCAGCGGGGTGCTGGCCCGGTCGCCGATGCCCGGCAGCGCGGCCATCAGCCTGGTGAACGCCGGACTGGAAGGTTTCGTTCGCGCCGCCGCGCTGGAAGCGCCGCGCGGGATTCGGGTGAACGTGGTCAGCCCGCCGTGGGTCACGGAAACGCTACAAGCCCTGCATATGGACCCGAGCCTCGGCCAACCCGCCGCCGCGGTCGCGCGACTGTACGTCGCAAAGCGTCGAGGGCGCCGAAACCGGCGCGGTGCTGGAACTGCCCGGCGCGGCGTAAAGCCCCCGCCCCATCGGAGCCCTATCCGAGCCGAACGCCCGTCGGTCAACCGCTGACCGACCGGGGATTCGGCGCCGGGGACGCTCTCCCGAGCGCGTTCAGCCGTCGCGAACCCGCCGCCACAACAGGGCGTGCGCCACGATGTACTGATATTTGCGGGCATGTTCGCGGATGATCAGCGGCATGTCGGCCTCGCGCAACAGATCGAACCCTTCGGCGGCCAGGAATTCGCCGAGCGCCGCCGCGCCGCCGACCGGCTTGCCATCCCGCTCGTAGCCGCCCAGCCAAGCTTCCGGCGGCGTGAACTGTTCCAGCCAACTGTAGGGCGAAAAAATCGCCAGCAAGCCGCCCGGCTTGACCAAGCCGCGCGGCCCGCCGAGCCGCCCCAGCAACGCCTTGGGACTGGGCAGCCGGCACAGCAGGTTGGCCAGCAGCACGGCGTCGAACCCCACCAGCTCGGCCGGCAACGAACCGGCGTCGGCTTGCCGGAAACTGACCCGGCCGCGGTCGATGGCCGGGTCGATCATCGCGTTCAGCGTCGCGCCCAGCTCGCCCTCGTCCTTGCGGAAATAGCGCAGTTCGCCATCGCGACGCAACCTGTCGGCGGCGTCGATAAAGGCGCGGCTGAGATCCACGCCCAGCACCTCCCGATAGCCGCGCGCCAATTCGAAGCTGGCCCGGCCCACCGCGCAACCCACATCCAGCGCCCGGTCGGTCGGAATGCCGTGGTCGCGGGCGGCATCGAGCAGCCAGCGGGCGCAGCGCACCGGGAATTCGACCGCATCGCGCGGCCCGAAGGCGTAGGGCATCTGGTCGTCGGCCGCGCCGTAGTGCAGCAGCAGGTACTCGTTCAGGATCTGCGGGTCTTCGTACACCTGACCCGACGCCCCGGCCCGATCCAGCCGCGCCGCGCCGCCGTCGCCGTCGCTCCGAACCAGCCGGAAGCCGGCGTGCTGGAAAAAATGCGGGCGGAAGTGAAAGCGCGACCAGATGCTCGCCTCGTCGCCGGTGGACGCCCAGGAGCCGCCCAGAATCATCTGGTGCTGGCCGTCGTAGCAGGGCGTGCTGAAATCGTCGTAATACGGATGGACCTTGGCGCCGGGCAGCGGGTTGAAATGGTCTTCCAGCCACTGCCAGACGTTGCCGAACACGTCATGAAAACCGGCCTCGGTGGGCTGGCCGGCATCGACCGGCCTAGAGGAGCCCCAGGCGAGATTGAGATTCCAGCCGCATTCGTGCGCCAGAGTCGCGCCGTCGAACCGCATCACCGGGTCGGACTCGACCTCGGCGGATACCGCCGCCCGTTGCCGGGCGTCGCGCAACGCCTGATGCTCGACCTCGCTGAGCAGCCGATAGGGCGCGCCCTCTTGCTCCGCGCGCCACGCGCAATACGCCTTGGCCTCGTGGTGATTGACCTCGACCGGCCAGTCCCAAGGCATGTCGATCACCTCGAACAGGGTCCGCAGCTTGTAGCGGTGCAGGCCGGCGGGACCGTCCAGCACCCAGAACGTCGGCCATTTGAGGTTGCGGAACGAGCGCCACGCCCAGCCGGTTTCCGACCAGTAGCGTTGCTCGCGATAGCCGCCGGCGGCCACGAAAGCGTGAAACTCGCCGTTGCTGACCGGATAGCGGCTGGCCCGGAACGGCTGGACGGCGGTCTCGCGCCGGCCGTATTCGTTGTCCCAGCCGTAGGAAGGCCAGTCGGACGGCTTGCCGAGCGCCACCGGCTGGCCCGGCACGTCGATCCAGTCGTTGGTCGGACAGTCCCATCCGATGCGGGGCGGAAAGCTCGTCGCCGCCCGCCCGGCGGTCGGATGCAGCTTCGGCCATTCGGCGGGACGCTGAACCAGAGCCAGCGGCAGCTCGCGGATCAGCACCGAGGAGGTTTCCAGATGAATCCGCTCGTGCTCGAAGCCCATGAACAGCGCCCACAACGGCTGTTGCCAGGTGATGGGCGCGTGGCCGGTCGCCAGGTCGGGATGGGTTTCGATCACCGCTCGGACGGCGCGATAGACCTGCTGGCGGTAGGCGTGGACCTCCTGGACGCTGGGCCAGAGCATTTCGTTCTTGGACATGTCGTCCCAGCGCATCTCGTCCACGCCGGTTTCGAACAACTGCTCGAAATAAGGGTTGAGCGGCTTTCCGATCAAGCCGGCCAGCCGCAGCTTGTTGACGTACAGCGCCGGGGGATGGCCGAAATAGAAAATCATCGGATGGCGCAAATGATGGTAGGGCGGACGGTAAAAGGCTTCCTCGCCCCGGAGGCCGGCAAACAGCGTCTCGGTCAGCGTCCAGGTATTGTCGAAATAATCCGATACCTGCTGGCGGGTGCAGGTCGCCAGATTCGGCAGCGGCAGCGAGGTCAGCGCGCCGTCCGGCTGCCGGCCGGGGCAGTCTCGCGGCGGCCGGCCCGTCCACCACCAGGCGGGACGGGGGCCGGTCAGTTCGGCGTCCAGCTCGTGACGCAAGTTTTTACGCCAGGGCTCGACCGTGTTGTCCTGGGTCGCGGTCGCAAGCGATGGGGTCATGATTCCTCCTGTTCGATCTGGCGAAAGTCGCGGCCAACCGCCGCTCCAGTGAATGATTTCGGTTGGACATCGCCGGGGGTCATTGATCCCAAGATGGGCGGAGATGTTTGACAGCCGTTGCCGCTCACCCGCTTTTATCGCTTGGGGGTCACAAAAAAACCCTCTACCGCGAGCGGCAGAGGGTCGGGTGTTTCCAATCGCATCCCGCACGAGCAGCTACAGGACGACGCCGCTCGAACCCCAATTCGCTAGAACTCCTCCCACTCATCCGCAGCGGCAGTAACGGCGGCGCGGGATTTCTGGGATGCATCCGGTTTTCGCGCAGGAAAGGGTTTAATTTCCGCCTTGGCCACCGGGCGTGGCCCGTGGCTCGCGCCGGGGCGCGACAGAGGCCGTGGCGCGCTTTTCGACACCGAGGGGGGCTGCGTTTTGGCCGCGCCCATGGTCGGTGTCATGGCTGGTTTCCGGTGGACCGCTTGCGCCTCCCTTGGCGCGGAGGCCGATTCCTCCAGCCTGAAAAAGCCCATCAGCCGTTGCAGCTCCTGGGCCTGGTCGCCCATCGAGTGGCTGGCGGCGGCGGTCTGCTCGACCAGCGCGGCGTTCTGCTGGGTGACCTGGTCCATCTGCAGGATGGCTTTGTTGACCTGCTCGATGCCGGTGGCCTGCTCGCGGGCGGCGGCGGCCATCTCGGCCACGATGTCGCTCACCTTCTTGATCGAGGTCACGATCTCCTTGAGGGTCTGCCCGGCGTTGTCCACCAGCTTGCCGCCGTCCTCGACCTTGGCCACGCTGTCGGTGATCAGCGCCTTGATCTCCTTGGCGGCGTCGGCGCTGCGCTGGGCGAGTTTCCGGACCTCGCCGGCGACCACGGCGAAGCCCCGCCCCTGCTCGCCGGCGCGGGCGGCCTCGACGGCGGCGTTCAGCGCCAGCAGGTTGGTCTGGAAGGCGATCTCGTCGATCACCCCGATGATGTCGGCGATCTTGCGGCTGCTCTGGTTGATCGCGCTCATGGCGCCGATCGCCCGGTCCACCACCTGCCCGCCCTGCTCGGCCTGGTTGCGGGCGGCCCCGGCGAGCTGGTTGGCCTGCCCGGCGTGCTCGGCGCTCTGCTTGACCGTGGAGGTGAGTTCCTCCATCGAGGAGGCGGTTTCCTCCAAGGCGCTGGCCTGCTCTTCGGTCCGCTGCGCTCAGGTCGGCGCTGCCCTGGGCGATCTCGGCGGCGGCCGAACTGACTTGCGAGGTGGCTTGCGTGACTTGGCCCACCATGTTTTTCAACTGGGTGGACATGGCGTTCATGGCGCGGGCCAGATCGCCGACCTCATCTCGGCGGGCCGTCAGATCGGCGGGCACCTCTCGGCTCATGTCGCCTTGGGCCAACACGCCCAGAATCTCGCCGCCCCGCCGGAGAGGAACCGTCACGCTCCGGGTGATCAGCCAGCCGAAGAGCGCGGCAAGCACGACACTCACCCCCGTGGCCGTGATGGCCCATAAATTCAATCTCGCTCCCAAGACGAGACTTTCCTCGGCCATGGCAATCGTTCGGGCGGAGTTGTTATCGGTGATCGCATCGAAGGTCGCGCCCATCCGGTCGGAGATCGGAACCATCTGGCCGACCGTTCGCCGATAATCAGCGTACAGCGCTTGCTTGCGGCCGGGATCGGTGGCGGCACCGGCGAGCTGTTCGATCAAATTGTCGAGTTCGACATAAACCGTCCGCCACGCTTTGTATTCGTCTTGAAGCTGTTGCTGGAGCGCCCGCCCTTTTTCGCTGGTGCGCGGGATTTTCACCAACGCTTCCCACGCCTGATCGACTTTCGGCCATGTCTTGCGGCGTTCGTCTTGGATGGCGCGCAATCCCTTCTCGGCCTCGGTCTGCGTTTCCTGGCTGAAAACCGCCTGCGTCTGCGCGCGGATCGCCATCCGCAACCGGTTGAGTTGGCCCAGCGCCAGCAGCGCGGGAACCCGGTTTCCACCGACGTTTTCCATGTCGGCCGACAGCGTGCGAATCCCGAACACCGCCAACCCACCCAACAGCAGGGCGATCATCGCCATGGCGCCGAAACCGATCGCTAACCGTGCACCTATCTTAATATTGGTCACTTTCATGATCAGATCTCCGTTTATGATTGTTTTTGAAGCGATTTTTTTGAATTGCCGATCACCGACCCCCCATCGGCGGAACGCGAAGGCATAGGGCCGAGCTTTGATGTGTGACTTTTTTCGTTAAAGCCACAGAAGCATTTTGATCAAAGAGATTTTTTCGCTTAATGAAATTGTAAATTATTCCATTATATTAATCAAATAATTATCAATAAATATAGACTATTAATTAATAATCGTTGCATTATAAATACACGTTATGAATAATTTTTATTACAATAGACACTTCTATTTTCTTCAATTGCTATTCGCCCATGACGCTTGCTTTTCCCGCCGATCAAACGCGGTAAAAAATGGTCTACGGTGAACGTGATCGTCATTTGCGAGATACCGTCATGCGCTACCGGAACGGTTTGAGCGGGTCGTGGATCGGGTTGCTGAGTGTCGTTTTCGCATTGTGGGGTTGGCTGTCGTGCGCGGGGGCGGCGGTGACTCTGCGGGAAGTGGCGAGCGGTTTGAATCAGCCGGTGGCGGTCGCTCATGCCGGCGACGGCTCCGGCCGATTGTTCGTCACCTTGCAGGCCGGGCAGGTGGTGATTTTCGACGGGGATCGCGTGTTGCCGAGACCGTTTCTGGACCTTCGCGATCGGGTCGGGAGCGGCGGCGAGCGCGGTTTGCTGAGCATCGCCTTTCATCCCGATTTCGCCCGGAATCGCCTGTTCTTCGCCAACTACACCGATCTGGCGGGCGATACCGTCATTTCCCGGTTTCGTGCGGCGCGACGAAATCCGAACGTCGCGCTCTCGCGCAGCGAGCGTCGGGTGCTGGCGGTGCCGCAACCCTACGCCAACCACAACGGCGGGCAGTTGCAGTTCGGGCCGGACGGTTTTCTTTACATCGGCATGGGCGACGGCGGCAGCGGCGGCGACCCGGAGAATCGGGCGCAGGATGGGGGCAGCCTGTTGGGCAAGCTGCTGCGGATCGACGTGAATCGGTCGCCCTACGCTATCCCGGCCGACAATCCTTTCGTCGGCCGAACCGACGTTCGCCCCGAAATCTGGGCGCTGGGGCTGCGCAATCCGTGGCGGTTCAGCTTCGATCGATCAACCGGAGATCTGTATATCGCGGATGTCGGACAGGGGGATTGGGAGGAGGTGAATTTTCAGCCGGCCGGCAGTTCCGGCGGGCAAAATTACGGCTGGCGGCGGATGGAGGGCCGGCATTGCTTCAACCCGCCCAGCGCTTGCGACGACGGGACGCTGACGCCTCCGGTGCTGGAATACGATCACGGCGTCGGCCGATCGATCACTGGCGGGTACGTCTATCGCGGTTCGGGCGTGCCGGAACTGGCCGGGCGCTACGTGTACGGCGATTTCGCCAGCGGGCGGATCTGGGCGGCCCGCTCGGTGGGCGGCGACTGGATCAACGAGGAATTGCCGGTTTCGGGGGGCTTGATTTCCAGCTTCGGCGAGGACGAAGTCGGGGAGCTGTATCTGACCGATTATGCCGGGGGACGCCTGCTGAAGTTCGTGGCCGAATGAAAGCCGATTTTGGGACAGGCCGGGGTCGGACTTACCCTTTCGACGCGCCATCAAAGGGCTAGGCCCCGGCATAGGTGTCGGTGGAAACTTTCGTGTCGAAGACAGCTTTGCTCACAAAACGCACGGGCACCGAACCGGGGGCGAACTGGCGAATCGCGCTTTCGATGGCCTGACCCTGACTACGCGGATAGCTGCCAAGAAGGTATCGGTGTCCTTTGCCAGATATCGACACTCCCGACGTTAACCGGTCTAGCCACGTGGCGGATTTGTGCGTTTCCCGCGACAGAAACACGACAATAGATCGCCATAAAAACGTGGTTTCGTCGGATCCGACAATTTTGAGTTTCTCGGCCAGCACCACTTCCGCCACGGTGGACCAAGTATAATGCTTTTCCTCCGCTCCAAAATTCGGTCTGAGGGTGATTCCCGTTCGGTTTGCAACCACAATCCGCACACCGTTGTCGGCGATTACCTGCCGTGCTTGGATGGGTAAACGGATAAGGAGCGCGAGGCCAGCAATGCCGAAAATGGAGCAGAACGCGATCAGAAAAGGTTTTGAGGGTCCGGCATGATCGCTGCTCAGCCAGTAGAACCCAATCGCGAAAGCTACGCAGGCAAAGCCCAATGCGGCAACAAAAGCGAGTGTCCCCCACTTTTCCCGGTAGATGATCGCTTCTTCATCGGTCAGTTTTGATCGAAGCTGCATATAAAAACAAAGGGGCCTCATAACTCTTCATCGTTGATGCTCCCCGTTATTGCTGGTGCAAGGGGCCGGTTCCGGTTGGAGCATCCGCATCGTAACCAATTAACAGCTTACTGATCTTGAAAAACTACAGTCCGGATGGTCGGCCTCCTACCGCTTCTTCTCCAATACCGCCGCGCCGCCCAGTTCGCCCAAGGTCGCTTTTTCCAAATCCGTCCACAGCGTGCCGGGGCCGGCGTGCAGGATATTGACCCGCATATCTCTGTTCAGATTGTTGGCGAACTCCCACAAGGTGAACGCCGCCGGATCGCCGAACGCCGCCGCTTTCAGCTCGAACCCCTTGGCTTTTTCGCCCTCCACCCACGCCACGGTATTGGCTTGCGCCTGACCGAGTTTGCGGGTCTTGTCGGCGCGGACCAGCGCGGTTTGCTGCTCGATCTCGGCGGCCTGCCGCACCGCTTCCGCCCGAAGTTGGGCCACCTGTTTTTCCTGATCGGCCAGAATCTCCGCCTTGAGCTTCTCGGTTTCCTGGGCGACCTGCTGGCGGCGCTGCTCGACCAAGCCCTGTTCCGTATTGAGTTCCGCCTGCTTGCGGGCGGTGTTCTGCTTCTCCTTGTTGGTCAAGTCCTGCTCGACGGCGATGCTGGCCTGCTGGATCGGGTCGAGAATTTCATCGGGCACGTTGACGTGGCGAATCAAGGCATCGTGGACGACGATGCGCTTCTCGTCGATGGTCTTGGCCAGCGTCTCGGTCAAATCGTTCTGAAATTTTTCCCGCCCCTCGCCGACGATGAAATCCTTGGCGCGGTAGGCCGACCCCTTCAGCCGCGACACCGACAGAATCTGCGGCATGATGATCTTGTCCACCACCGCCGGCAGATCGCCGTAGCTCTGATAAATCCAGGCGATGTGCTCCGGCAGAAACTCGAATTCCACCGTCATGTCCAGGCTGATCTCGAAACCGTCGCGGGACGGAAACTCGACGAACTGGTTCAAGCTCAGCACGTTGCTGGCATCCGGTGGCAGCAACGGTTTCGGCGCGGCGGGCGCGGCGGGCGCGGCCTGCTTGACCTGGGGAGCGCTCCGCATCAGGTTGCTCTCCAGCCGGGATTTATCGGCGGCCGGCTCCTGAGCCCGCTGCTGGGTCAGATAATCCATCCGTTTGCCCATTTGCTCGGCCAGCGCCCGCTTCTGCAAGCCTTCCATCGCCACGTTCTGCGACGCCATTTTGCCCTTGGTCACGACCTCGCCGCCGGTCTTGCCGAGCAGGGAGACCTGGTTGACGCCGATTTCCAGCAGATCGACTTGCAGTTCCTTGGGATTCACGTAATACAGCCCCGGCTGCAAGATGTCCCGCCGCACGCCCTTTTCGCCGGGTCCGGCGAAGGCGTCCGGGGTGGTCTGCTTCCCGGACAAACTGGTCACCACACCGACGTAACCCACCGGAATGCTGATCGCGTCCACGATGTCGATCTGATAGCCGTAGGGGTTCAGGCGATGCTTGCCCGGTCCCAGCAACCCGCGCCAGATGCCTTTCTGCCCCGGCTCCGCCAAGAACTCGCCGGCCGGCAGTTCGGCGCCGATCTTGGAGGTGACCACCCCCACTTTGCCGGGGGGAATGGCGATGATCGGCACGATCTTGTATTCGTACAGCCAGGGATTGAGAAAATGCCGGCCCTCGCCGAGCACCTGCTCCTGAATGCCTTGTTGCCCCGGCTTTGCCAGAATTTGCCCCGGCGCCAACGCTTCGCCGCTCTTGGCGTTAACGATCGCCATATAGCCGGGCGCCACGTAGAACCGGCAGAAACCCCATTGCCAGACCAGCCAGCTTCCCGCCAGCACCGCGATCAGACCGGCCGCGACCTTTAGCCTGTTCATGGCTTGGCCTCCCTGGGCAGATAGGGTTGAAACAGCCCGCCGAAACTGTCGGGCGCGTCGCTGCCGAGCAGCGAGCCGATGCGCGGCCCCAGTTTTTGATAGAAGGCATACCGCGCCAGATTCATGCCGGACTTGAAGGCCCGCACCTGGGCGGTCAGGACATCGGCCTGCGCCTTGTTGTTCAGCGCGATCACGTCGCGGTCGGCTTGCGCGCCGGCCAGAATCGCCTCGGCCTGAGCGGCGGCGGCCCGGTTTTCCAGCTTGGCGACTTCCAGTTGCTGGTTGGCCGCCGTCAATTTGACGGCCAAATCCTGCTGCGCCCGGATCACCGCCTGGATGCGGCTGGTTTCCGCCGCCACTTTTTCCTGGTTCTGCCGCGCCAGCATTTCCTGCCGGGTCAGTTCCGCCAGCGAGCGGGCCTGCTCGATCTGCTGCTCGAACTTGCGGGCGTTCTGCACGCTCACCTCGCGGTCGCGGATGATGCTGGCGATGGCGTCCGGCGCGGCGATGTTGCGAATCAGCACCGACTTGATCGCCACGCCCCAGTTCCGGGTATTGCTCCGCAGGTGTTGCTCCAGGTTGTCCTGAAATTGCTGGCGGGTTTCGCCGACGATGAAATTGATCGCGGGGTGCTTGCTGCCCTCGATCCGGCTGAAACCCCGCGCCCGCGGCAGGATCAGCTTTCTCAGCACGTCATCCATGTCGCCGATCTGATGGGCGATCAGCGCCGCCTTGTCGCGCTCGATGCCGAACTCGATGGTGCCCTCGATCTGGACGTTGAAGCCGTCCAGGGTCGAAAAATTGATGGCGTCCTCGCCGCCCAGCACGAAGCGCTGGCTCTGCAAGGTCACTTCGACCACGTTGTAGAGATAGGGATTCAGGTAGTAGGTGCCGGGATCGAGCACGCCCGGCACGACCCCTTTCATGCCCTCGCCGACCAGGTAGGTGTTGCGCGCCTCGGGCGGGAGCTTGCCGTTCAGCACATCCCTCCCCACCAGCGAAGTGACCACCCCCACCGCGCCGGGACGAATGGAAAGGGCGTCGAACAACTGGATGCCGCACGCATACGGGATTGATGCGGTATTTGCCCGGCCGCAGCACGGTGGCGATGATGCCCTTGGCGTCGCCGGGACCGCTTTGCGCGCAGTCTCCGGCGGCGACGATCTCGCCCGGCGGCAAATCCTTGCCGTACAAGCGCGTCAGCACCCCCAGCTTGCCGGCCGGAATATCCGTGATCTTGGCGATTTCCCAGCCCCAGAAATAGGGGTTGCGGAAAAAGCGCCCTTCCGGCAGCACCTCGAACTGAATGCCTTTTTGCCGGGGCTCCAAGGCGATGATGGCGCCCGATGGCAGATCGTCGCCGGTCTTGTGGATCAGGACGGCGATTTCGCCCGGACCCGGCTCGATCCGGCAGAACAACCAGACGAACGCGGGCAGGACCAGCAACAGGCCGACGCCCAGAACCGACTTCGCCCATCGCCCCGGAGCGCCGGGCAACGATGGCTTCGGCAGGCGCTGCCACGGTTTGGGTTTGGGAGTCGAATCGGTCGCGCTCATGGCTGGTGCCGTTTTGAGGTGCGTGGAAATTCCCCGCCGGCCAGCGGACGGGGGATGGGGGCGAAGGTGGCTTTAAGCGCCCGCCGCGCTAATCGAACACGTAGGCATCCATGGCGAGCACGGCGAGCGTGGTGCTGGCGTGCGCCCGCCGCGGCGCGACGCCCGGCGTGCCCGCGCCCAGCGCCACCAGCAAGGGCACGAAATGCTCCACCGTGGGATGGTTCCGGCGCGCGTGCGGCCCCAGCCGCTCGTAGTCGAGCAGATCGTCGATGCGCTGCTCGGCCAGCGCCTTGGCCACCCACTCGCCAAATTCGGTGACCCATTCCGGCGTCGGCGTGCCGGGAACGGCGCGGAACGCTTCCCGCAAATTGTGCGTGGCGCTGCCCGAAGCCAGGATCAGCACCCCCGCTTCCCGCAAGGGTCGCAACGCCTGGCCCAGCCGGAAATGGTGCCCGGCCTCCAGCCGGGACTGAACGCTCAACTGCAACACCGGAATGTCCGCCGCCGGATACATCAACAGCAGCGGCACCCAGCCGCCGTGATCGATCCCCCGCGCCGGATCGGCAACCACCACGAACCCCGCCGCTTTCAGCGTCGCTCGCGCTCGCTCCGCCACCTCGACCGCGCCCGGCGGCGCGTAGCGGATCGCGTAAAGCGCCGGATCGAATCCACCGAAGTCGTGAATCGTCTCCAGGCGCGGCGCGGTGGTCACCATCGGCGCGGCGGTGTCCCAATGCGCGGAAACCACCAGAATGGCGCTCGGTCGGCCCAGTTCCTGGCCGAATCCCCGCAGAAACCGGCTGGCCGGAACGTCCTCGATGGCCAAGGTCGGGGCACCGTGGGAAACAAAGACGCTGGGAAACCGCATGGTGATCGATCTCGCATCTCAAGTGAAGTCAACTTGACGCCGCGCGGGTTTTTGGAACCCCCCTCTCCTTTCGGCGGAGGGATCGGGGGTGAGGGTTCGTTTTCGAGGGGCCATCGCCAGTTTTCCCGCTCCGCCGGCCCTCACTCCCGCCGATCGTCGGCGGGTGCCGGCCTGCCGAGCGGGGCGCTGGCGCCCAGGGCGCCGCGCAGGCACTGGGTGAGCGCGTCGAGGGTGTAGGGCTTTTGCAGAAAACCGGACAGCCGCTTGCCCGCGAACCGCGGCGCGATTTCGCTTTCGGTGTAGCCGCTCGACATCACCACGCACACTCGGGGATCGATCCGGCGCAGCTCGCGGAAGGCTTCCTCCCCGTCCAGATCGGGCATGGTCAAGTCCAGCAAGACCAGCGCGATCTCGTCGTGGCGCTCCCGGTAGATGTCCAGGGCCTCGCGACCGTCCACGGCGGTCAACACCCCGAAGCCGATCCGCTCCAGCATCCGGGTGCCCATGATCCGCACCGATTCCTCGTCGTCCACCAGCAAAATCGTGCCCGCGCCCTTCCAGCCGCCCGACTTCATGCCCTGGCTGCGGCCCGCCAGCACCCGCTCCTCCAGCACGGCGGGAAACAGCACTTTGAAGCTGGTGCCCCGCCCCGGCTCGCTGTAAACCTTGAGCGCGCCCTTGTGCCCGCGCACGATGCCGAGCACGGCCGACAACCCGAGTCCCCGCCCGGTGAATTTGGTGGTGAAAAACGGCTCGAAAATGCGCCGCTGAATTTCCTGATCCATGCCGCAGCCGGTGTCCGACACCTCCAGCCACACGTAAGACCCTTCGGCCAAGCTCTCGTCCAGAAACGCCTCGGACAAATACTCGCGCGAACACTCCATGACCCCGGTCGAGATCGTGATCGCGCCGCTGTACTCGCCGAGGGCTTCCGAGGCGTTGATCACCAGATTCATGATGACCTGGCGAATTTGGCTGGGGTCGCCGCGCAGGGGCGGCAGCGAGTCTTTCAGATTCAGGTTGAAAATGGCCTTTTTGCTGATCGACGCCTTGAGCAGCGAGACCATTTCGCCGATCAGATCCCCCGGCCGGATGTTTTCGATGACGCACTGGCCCTTGCCCGAATACGCCAGCATTTGCCGGCAGAGTTCGGCGGCGCGCAGCGAGGTCTCCTCGATCGAAATGAGGCTATCGCGGGCCGGGGTGATCGGCGGCAGCTCGTCCAGGGCCAGGCTGGCGTTTCCCAGAATGACCGTCAGGAGATTGTTGAAATCGTGCGCGATGCCGCCGGCCAGCACGCCCAAGCTCTCCAGCTTCTGGGTCTGCTGCATCTGGCGCTCCAGCTGCAAGCGCTTTTCCTCCGCCCACTTCCGTTCCGTGATGTCGGTGACCGCCAGAAACAGCAGGGGCATGCTGTTGGCGTGCTGACGCCCCAGGGAGGTGTTGATGATGGCGCCTTCCATGTGGGCGTAAAACGCCGGGCCCTCCGCCCGCAAAATCAGCGCTTCCAGGCTTTTCCCGGCCGGGTTGCTGAAAAACGCCCGGTAGCGCGCCAAAAACACCCCGCGATCATCGCCTTCCATGCACTCCGAAAACGGGCTGCCGATGAGCCGTTCCCGCTTGCCGCTCACCATCCGGCAAAAGGTTTCGTTGACTTCGTGGATCAGGCCGACATCGTTCAACACCAGATAGCCGATCGGCGCCTGATGGAACAGCAGGGAAAACTGGTTGCGGGATTGCTCCAGCTCCTCCATGACCCGGCGCAACTCTTCGTTTTGAATCTCCAGCTCGATCTGGTGGACCTGGAGTTCGTGCACCAGCTTGCCGGTTTGCTCGCTCGACAGCTTCGGCGCCTCCAAACCGCGCCGCGCCGCGCTGGCCTCGGCTTTCTCGCGGAGGCTTTTGGCTTCGTCCCGTTCGTGTTCGCTCATTTCATACCCGCGCAAATCATTGAATTGAACAATCAGTCCAGCCGAAATCCGCGACGCAGATCGAAGGCGGTAAAGGTGGCCCCGTCGTCCGGGCTCTCGGGATTCAGCGACGAGCCGTTGATCAAGACCGGCAAAATCGTGCCGTCCTTGCACCGCCAGCGCGTTTCCACCGTGCCCACGCCCTGGCTGCGGATCTGTTCGTACAAGTCCTGGCCCGCCGACTCGAAATCTTCCTGGGACAGATACAGCATGCGGGAACTCTGGCCGACCAGCTCCTCGCGAGCATAGCCCAGCATCTCGCAAAGAGGGTCGTTGACTTCCAGGAACATCCGGCTGGCGACCCGTCCGATCCCGACCGGGACGGCGCGATACAGGCTGGAAAGCCGGGTTTCGCGGTCCGACAACGCCTCCCGGACGGTCTTGAACAGGCCGATGTCGGTAAAGGTCAGCACCACGCCGGACACGGTTTCCGCGCCGATGTGGTAGGGCAAAACGCGCATCAGGAACCAGGCGCCATCCTGGGTGCGGACCTCCCGCTCCAGCTCCGTGGCGCTGGCGACCACCGTCTGGATGAGCTCGTAGGGGTCCACATCCGCCAGCGTATGGATCAAATGGCTCACCGGGCGACCGACGTCGCTGTCCAGAACCCTGAAGATGCGCTTGATCTCCGGGGTGAACCGGCGGATGACCATGTTCTCGTCGAGAAACAAAGTGGCGATCCGGGTGCAGGTGATCAGGTTGTCCAGATCGTTGTTCAGCTCGATCAACTCGATAATTTTACTTTGGTTTTCTGCATTGACGGTGTGCAGCTCCTCGTTGACCGATTGCAGTTCCTCGTTGACCGATTGCAGTTCCTCGTTGGTGCTTTGCAGCTCCTCGTTGCTGGCGAGCAGCTCCTCGTTGGTGGCTTGCAGCTCCTCGTTGGACGTTTCCAGCTCCTCGATGGTGGCTTGCAGGTTTTCGCGCGAAAACTGGAGTTCCTGCTCCAGATCCTGGATCCGCTGTTCGGCTTCCTGACCGGCGTCGTAAACCTGCGCCCCGCCGGACGCGGCCGGCTCCGCCGGACGCGAGGCGGCTTGCTCGACGAAGACCAAGGCCAAGGGTTCCTGGCCCTTCTTGCCGGGCAGCGGTCGGATGCGGACTTGCACGGTTCGGGATTCGTCGCGCCACTTCACCCGGATGCCGGCGTAGTTCAGCTCTTCGCCGGTCTTGAACACCCGCTGCAAGCCGGTGGCCAGCGGGATGGCCAGATCCGGCACGGCGATCTTGGTGATGTCGTTCAGGATTTTCCCCGACTGCAACCGGAAGTAGCCGTCCGGGTCGCCCAGGATGTGCAAGGCTTCCATCTGCTCGTTCACCACCACCGCCAACGGCACGTAGTCGTGGGCCAGCGCTTGCAGGAGGCGGTCGAACAGACGCTCTTCCTGAGAGCCGCGCAGCGGAAAGGGACCGCCCGGCAAGCGGGGGCGATTTTGCCTCGGCCGCACGTCGGGGAGCGCCGAAAATTCCAGGCTGTTGCCGGTGGGGTGGCGCTTGCCCCGGGAAACGTAGATCTTGTATTTCTGGTGCAGGGTCTCGAACAAATCGGCCAAGTCGCCGGTGGTCTCGCTGCTGCCCAGCAGCAGGACACCTTGGGGGTTGAGCGAAAAATTGATCAGCTCCAGGGCCTTGCGCTGCAAGATCGGCTGCAGGTAGATGAGCAGGTTGCGGCAGCTGACCAGCTCGATTTTGGTGAAGGGCGGGTCCTTGATCAGATTGTGCTGGGCGAACACCACCATTTCGCGCAGGGAGCGATCCACCTGATAGTGGTGATCTTCCCGGCGATGGAAATACTTGGTCAGATAGCCGGGCGGCAAATCCGCGACGATGCTTTCGGGATAAACGCCCCCGCTGGCGCGCAGGATGGCGTCGCGATCCAGGTCGGTGGCGAAAATCTTGACGTCGATCCGCTTGCCCAGCCGCTCCAGAACCTCGCGGCTCAGCATGGCCAGGGTGTACGCCTCCTCGCCCGTCGAGCAGCCGGCCACCCAAAACCGGACCTCCCGGCTTTCCACCCGCTCGAACAAGCGCGGCAGGTGGTTGATCTCCAGCTCGTCGAACACCTCGCGGTCGCGAAAAAAATTGGTGACCCCGATCAGCAGTTCCCGATAGAGCGCGATCACCTCGCCGGCGTAGCTCTCCATGAATTTGACGTAATCGCGCAGGTCGTGGAGCTGGTTCATGGTCATGCGCCGCTCGATGCGCCGGACCACGGTGCTGGGCTTGTAGTGGGTGAAATCGACCCGGGTGCGCTCGCGCAACAGGGCGAAGATGCGGGTCAGCCCATCCTCGTCGGGCAACAGGGCTTGCGGCTGATCCGGCTTGGGCGGATAGGGCTGGCGGACGAACGACAGCAGCCGCTGCGGCATTTCGTCGGGCGGCAGGACGAAATCGGCCAGCCCCGTGGAAATGGCCGCTCGCGGCATCCCGTCGAAGCGGGCCGATTCCTCGCTCTGCACCATCACGATCCCGCCCGCCTCCTTGATCGCCCGGATGCCGCGCACGCCGTCGCTGCCGGTGCCGGACAGGATGATGCCGATGGCCTTTTCGGCCTGATCGTCGGCCAGCGAGCGCAGGAACACGTCGATGGGCAGATTCAGCCCCCGGATATGATCCGATTCGCTGAGCAGCAGCTTGCCGTGGAAGATGGACAGAATTTTCTTGGGCGGTATCAGGTAGACCGAGTTGGCTTCGACCCGCATCCCCTCCTCGGCCCGCCGCACCGGCATGGCGGTCCGCTTGGAGAGCAGCTCGACCATCATGCTCTTGTAGTCGGGAGAAAGGTGTTGGATGACGATGAACGCCATGCCGCTGTCGGCGGTCATTTGCGAGAAAAACGACTCCAGGGCTTCCAGGCCGCCGGCCGAGGCGCCGACGCCGACATAGCAGATCGGGCTGGCGATCTCGATCTCTTGCTGATCATCGTGGTCTTGCATTGGGACAAGCTCTACGGCACAGCCAACGGCGCGCGAGATGGCCGCGCCCCCCGCTGCGGGAAGTCTTCGGAAGCGACGAGACACGGTGGCCGCTCGTCAGTAATTATGGCGCGCATCTTAACTCCGAAACAGCCCGGGAGCTTAACCGCATCGATCCGGTCGCGGCGCCGAATCGGGGGAACGTTTATCCGGCCGGGTCGTTCGGTTTCTCCGGCGACAAGAATCGGCGCGGTCGGCCGATCAGACCGAGGGCCTGTCGGCGGCATCGCTCGTTCGAGCTTCCACCCCGAAGCCGAGAGGCGAAGGGGCGTCCGGCCGCCTTCGCTCAGCCGGGAGCGGGCACGCAACGCCCGTCCGGCAGCCGGCGAGCGGGCTTGCCCCACCCGCAATCGATCCTTTCGCGTGCCCAACAACTTCAGGGTATCCTCGACGTATTCCCGCGCCGACAGTTCGGCGGCGGCATAGCGGCGCAACAGCTCCAACCATTTTTTATGGATCGGGCACGGCGCGGTCCGAGCGCCGCCGTCCAGCGGACAATCGGGGCAGCGCGCACCGGCCAACACCCCGACGGCCGCCTGTTTCTGCCATTGCCGGCGGTAATGCTGGGCGTGGGCCTCGATCCACTCCAGCGCCCGCGCCTGCCGCTCATCGTCGGGAAATTGCGCGACATGCCGCTCGATGGCCGCGATCTGCTCGAACAGAAAGTCCTCGTCCGACAAGTTCAGATTCGAAGCGTCCCCCACGAAACGAGTGATGAGCGCCAAGGTTGGATCGTCCACGATATACATGATTATAGGCTTGTTGGTTGGCTTTTTTGATTATAGCAAACCGATTGTGCAATGCACAAAAAGCCTTGTCATGGATTATCGGCGTGTCGGCGCGCGGGAGTGTCGGCCTTAGCGGGTACGCCGGACTCGGCGGTCCTTTTCCCGAAGGGGCGACGCGCTTCGAGGGACTCAACTTCTCCTCCCGCAGAGAAGAGAGCCGATATCAAGTCCGGTTGGTCGCAGCGTGCACGGGGGAGAAACCCTGTCGAGCCACCGTTGAACCAACTCCCGCGCAAAGCTATTCAGGGCAAACAATATTCGGTAGTTTCCCGAGGACAGCGAGCCATGTACCTAAAATATGACAAAACAAATTTATCATTAAAACTAAATAATAATTTTATCTATTTGTATTATAAGAAAATATTTTGATTTATGTCTTAATCATTCGAGTAGTTATTATCTTATTGATATTTAATAAGTATTTATAAATATTTCGATGCTCAATAACGAGCATTCTACGAATGTAATTAATATTACTTTTCAAATTAAATGGTTGCATTTGTTTTTTTTTCTGTGCTTCCATGTTCTCGCATTATTATTTCGATAAGTGGCACTGACTGTCCTGAGAGCCCTGAGGGCCTGTAGCGCTCGGGCAGGCGAGACCGCTAAAGAGGGTGTGAAACAATGCGAGCATTGCGGATCAACACTACGCATATCGGTACTGGGGAACGGGTCATGGAGCCTGCTAGACTCCTGAAAACCCTTTTGAAGGAGCCCCTCGCCATGCGGCAAGAACCCGGAATGCCCTCTCCCGCCAGCAACCCTGAACCCCGCCGTTTTCCCTGTGAACAGTGCGGCGCTTCGCTGGCATACGCCCCCGGCACCGACGTGCTGCGTTGCGGTCACTGCGGCCACGAAAACCGGATTGCCGGTTCCGCCGCGCCGATCCGGGAACAGGATTTTCGGGAAACGCTGCGCGCCTTGGCGACCAGCGCGCCGCTTCGCGAAAACATCGCGATCCATTGCGATTCCTGCGGCGCATCCTATAGCTTCGACCCCGCCACTCACGCCGGCCAGTGCCCGTTCTGCGGCTCGCCGGTGGTGGCGAAAACCGAGCAGCACCGCCAATTGCAGGTTCAGGCGCTGCTGCCCTTCAAGATCGGCCGCGACCCAGCTCGCGCCACCTTTCAGCGATGGCTGGGCGGCTTGTGGTTCGCGCCCGGCGGACTCAAGGATTACGCCCGCAACGATGCGCGCCTGTCCGGCATGTACGTGCCGTACTGGACCTATGACGCGGATACCGCCACCCGCTATCAGGGCGAGCGGGGCGACGACTATCAGGTCCAGGAAGCCTACCGAGCGATCGAAAACGGCCAGGAAGTGGAGCGGGTTCGCATCGTCACCAAGACCCGCTGGACGCCGGCGGCGGGCGCGGTCTCGCGGTTCTTCGACGATGTGCTGGTGCTGGCCAGCCGCTCGCTACCGCAAGCGGTGACCGAAAACCTGGAGCCTTGGGATTTGGCGAATCTGACGCTCTATCGGGAGGAATACCTGAGCGGTTTCCAGAGCGAGATGTATCAGGTGGGATTGGAGGACGGCTTCGAGCGCGCCCGGGAACGGATGGCGCCGGTCATCCGCCGCGATGTCGAGCTGGACATCGGCGGGGATCGCCAGCGCATACACGCCCTGGACACGCGCTACGGCGAGATCCGGTTCAAGCATGTTCTGCTACCGGTGTGGATGTCGGCCTTCCGCTTCCGCGACAAAACCTATCGCTTCGTGGTCAACGGCCGCACGGGAGAGGTGCAGGGCGAGCGGCCCTACAGCGGGTGGAAGATCGCGCTCGCCATCCTGCTGGCGGCGCTGGTCATCGGCGGGAGCCTGGCGGTTTGGCAGCATTTCCAGGCGACCCAGCGCGGGCCGGCACTGGAATCGAGGCCGCGCTTCGGCTGGGTACTCGGGGAAAAACCATCCAATAAAATAAGCACTTCTCGGATAATTTCGCATCGCGAACAGTTTATGCCCCGGCAAATCCGACATCAGTTCAATCTGGCCTTTCCCACACGATTATTGCCAATAATCAGCAATTTTTTTCTTACAGGTGGCAAATAACTGTTGACGACAACCTTCAACGAGTCTATATTAGTACCCGCTTGATAAAGGCAAACCTACCGAAAGGTAGGGACGCAAAACTACTGGCCTAACCCTCGATCATTCGGGGCAAGGTCGCAGAGTCGCCGGGCGAACGCAGCAATCAATGCTGTAGAGACATGACCTCTTGGTTTTGTCACGTTCGCGTGGCAACAACCTTGAGGATCAAAATAATGTCTACCACAGCTTCGACTTCGACACTGCTTAACCCGATCTGGCGCGCGCTGGGATGGTTGAGTGTTTTGTTGGTTTTTTTCTCGACGAACGTTTTTGCTGGGCAGGTCAGTTTGGCCTGGAACGCCAGCTCCGGTCCGGTGAGCGGCTATAAGGTGTACTACGGAACCGCCAGCGGCAGCTACTCCTCCAATATGAACGTCGGGCAATTCGACCACCGCCACGGTGGCCAGCTTGGCCGACGGATCGACCTATTATTTCGCGGTCAAGGCTTACGACAGCGCCGGCAACGAAAGCGGCTTTTCCAACGAGGTGAGCAAACCCCTGACTGTCGCCGCCCCGGTCGCCAGCTTCAGCGCCGACAAAACCTCCGGCACCGCGCCGGTGACGGTCAATTTGGCCGACACCTCGACCGGCACGATCACCAGTCGCGCGTGGGATTTGGGCGACGGCACCACCAGCACCGCCCAGAGCGTCGCGAAAACCTACAGCGCGGCCGGCACCTACACCGTCAAGCTGACCGTCACCAACGCGGGCGGCAGCACCACCGCCACCAAGACCATTTCGGTGACAGCCCCCACCGTAGCCGCGCCCGTCGCCAGTTTCAGCGCCACCCCGACTTCCGGGACCGCGCCGCTGCTGGTGACCTTGACCTGACACCTCGACCGGCACCGTTTCGACCAATCGCACCTGGGATTTCGGCGACGGCACCACCAGCACCGCTCGCAGAGCGTCGCGAAAACCTACAACTCGGCCGGCACCTACACCGTGAAGCTGACCGTCAGCAACGCGGGCGGCAGCAGCACCACGACCAAGACCATTTCGGCGACCGCCACCGACGCCCGGTCGCCGGCTTCACCGCCAGCCCGACGAGCGGACGCCGCGCCGCTGCTGGCCACCTTCAGCGACACTTCGACCGGCACGCCGTCACCGGCTGGTCGCTGGAACTTCGGCGACGGCACCACCAGCAACGTGCAAAATCCGCCGGCCCACACCTATAAAACCGCCGGCACCTACACCGTGACCCTGACCGCCACCGGCTCCAGCGGCACGACGCCCAGCACCAAGACCCAAACCATCACCGTGTCGGCGGCGAGCGCGAGCACCGGCGCGGCTTGGTCGCGGCCTACAATTTCGAGGAAGCGAGCGGCGACGACCGTGGTCGATGCCTCCGGCAAGGGCAATCATGGCACCATTTCCGGCGCCACGCGGACCACGTCGGGCAAATTCGGCAAAGCGCTCTCCTTCGACGGCGTCGACGACCGGGTGCACGGTCAACGACTCGGCTTCTCTGGACCTGACCACCGGCATGACGCTGGAAGCGTGGGTGTATCCGACCAGCGATGCAGCGGTATGGCGCACGGTGCTCGTCAAAGGAACGCGAACATCCGATCTCACCTATCCTCTATGCGCTCAACATCGGCCTGACACGCCAAGCTACCGGAGCGAGTCTATCGATCCAGTGACGGCACGATCGCGCACGTGGCTCCTATGCTGCCGCCCCTCAACGCCTGGACCCATATCGCGGTCACCTATCGATGGACCAGCAATCGACGCGCTCTACGTCAACGGCGCGCTCAGAATCGCCAGCAAGCCGCTATACCGGGGTCCGATGAGTAGCCACCGGCAGAGTCCTAGATCGGCGGCACCAGCGACCTGGGGCGGTACTTTCCAGGGCCGCATCGACGAGGTCCGCATCTACAACCGCGCCTTGAGCGTGACCGAAATCGCGACCGATATGAACACCGCGGTCGCCAAGTCCTCGCCTCCCAAGCTGTTGCTGGGTGAGTCAGACGATCGGATCGGTGTCCGATTCCCTCCCGCAGGGTACGGCTGCGGCCTTCCAAACCACGGCTTCGGTCACCGGCCAGATCACCAGCCTCCCCGTGTACGTGGATACCGGTTCGGCTTCCACCAAGCTGATCGTGGGCCTCTACGCGGACAGCAACGGCCGCCCGGGCACTCTGCTCGCCACGGGAACCTTGAGTTCGCCCAAGGCGGGAAGCTGGAACACGGTTCTCGATGCCCGCGACCAAGGTCACCGCCGGCACGAAGTATTGGGTCGCGATTCTCAGCACGAGCGGCGCGCTCAAGTTCCGTGATAAGGTGGGCAGCATCGCGCAGCCCAGCGAGACGAGCACAGAGCACCGCGCTGACCAGTTTGCCGAGCACTTGGTCAACCGGTACGATCTCCGCCAACGGCCCGCTGTCGGGGTATGGGGCGGGGTACTAAACGGCTGGCGGTAAAACTACAGGGGTCCGCCGATCGGCGGACCCTGGTTCGGAGAAAGCTGATGAATATGAAACCGGTTTCTTTATTGTATCTCGGCGTTCTGGCCGGGCTGAGTGGCACGGCCCACGGCGGAACGATCACCGTCGGCACCGTGGACGAGCTGCAAAACGCCGTCGCGACGGCCAACAGCTTGGGCGGGAATACGACAATTGCGATGCGGGATGGCACCTATACTTTGAGCGATACGCTGTACGTCAACGCGCCAAACGTCGCCATCGTCGGCCAGTCGGGCGACCGGACTAAGGTGATTATCCAGGGCGATGCGATGAGCGGCAGCGCGAAAGTGGGCAACGTGATTCGGGTCGCGGCGAGCAATTTTCAGTTAAGCGATGTCACCCTGCAAAAGAGCAAGTGGCATCTGATCCAGATCGCGGGCGAGACCAACGCGGATGCGCCGGTGATCAAGAACTGCATTTTGCGCGATGCCTACGAGCAGATGTTAAAAGTGACCGTGGATACGGCGAATCCCAGCGTTACGTCGGATAATGGGCTTGGTGGAAAATTGTCATTTTTGAGTATAGCGCCGGGATTGGGCCACAGTATTATATCGGCGGTATCGATGCGCACGGGGCCAAGAACTGGGTGGTGCGAAACAATACGTTTCAGAACATCATCAGCCCGAACGGCTCCGTAGCCGAGTTCGCCGTCCATTTTTGGAGCGGCTCCGCCAACAACACGGTGGAGAAAAATCTGATCGTCAACTGCGACCGGGGTATCGGCTTTGGATTGGACAGCTCGCCCCAACAATGGGTGGGATCATCCGCAACAATATGATCTACCACGCCGCTAATGCAAGGGGTCTTATGCAGATACCGGCATCGCCTTGATCGGAAAGTCCCAATACCCAAGTGTATAACAATACGATTTTCATGGAAAACAGTTTTCCGTGGGCAATCGAGTATCGCTTTACCTCGACGCGAAATGTGCTGGTCGCCAACAACTTGACCAATAAACCGATCCAGAGCCGGGACGGCGCGACCGGAACAGTCACTAAAGAATGCGACGAATGCGGCAGGCACATGGTTCGTCAATCGGTCCAGCGGCGATCTACACTTGGCGTCAGCGGTTAGTACGGTCGTCGATATGGGGCAGGCGGTTTCTGGATTGAGCGATGACTTCGATG
>JBAOII010000032.1:0-29346 GCA_037045685.1 Candidatus Competibacter sp. | reverse complement strand
CCCCGATAAGAAGCGCGCGATTGTGGCGACCGCCGCGCTCGCGGCCGAGCAACCCCTCCGGGCCGGCGATCAAACCAGCCTCAACCCCAATGTGAGCGGAATTTGTAACTCCAGGATTGAACCAATGTAATTTTTTGTAAACCGGCCGGAGGAGGCGCTCTCCGACTCGGGGTCGAAAGAGGCGAAGCGTCGCGCCGGAAGGATCGGAAAGAATCGAGCCGTTCCCCTCGAACGGGGAAGAGCCAGCGCCAAGCGAGTCGGTGTCGGTCAGTCGATCGACACGGGAGCGGTGAATTTGTAACCCTCTCCCCGGACGGCCTTGATCAGGGTGGGCCGCGCGGGGTCGGGCTCGATCTTTTTGCGCAGTTTGGCGATCAGCACGTCGATGCTGCGATCCAGGGGGTTCCAGTCGCGGCCGGCGATCCGGTCCATCAGCGCGTCGCGGGACAGGACGCGGTGGGGGTGCAGAACGAACGTTTCCAGCAGGCGAAATTCGTGGCCGGTCAGGAACACGCTCTCGCCGGCCGGCGAGCACAGCTCGTGACGGGCCAGATCGAGCCGCCAGCCCTCGCCGAATCGGGCGACTCCGCCGGGTTCCGAGGATGCTTGGCGGGGTGTCCGGTAACGCCGCAGGAGGCTGCGGATCCGCGCCAGCAGCTCCCGTTCCTCGAAGGGCTTGGTGATGTAATCATCCGCCCCCAACTCCAGCCCCACCACTTTATCCACCGTTTCGGCCCGACCTGTCAGCATGATGATGGGGATGGCGGATCGAGACCGGATTTCGCGGGCGAGAGCGAAGCCGTCCTCGCCGGGCAATCCGACATCCAGGACAATCAGGTCCGGCGGCAGGCGAGAGAGCTGCTCCCGCGCTTCGCTCGCGCGAGTGGCCGTGCGGACCGCGTAGCCTTCGCGTTGCAAGTAATGGCCGACCAACCGCAGTATTCGCGGGTCGTCATCGATGACCAGAACCGAGTCGGTATCGCTCATGGCCTCTTCAATCACCTCGCGTTTCAGGCGCTGCCGGCGACCGGTCGGGGGATCTGGCGGCGGCGCTCCGTTTCGGTGGCACCGGAGGGGGATGTCCTGAAGGAATTTTTGAAAGTTTAAAGCAAGTGCCTCAAAATAGCATCATTACGGTGGCTTAAAATTGCGTCACCGTCAACCGAGCAGACCTGGAACCCCACCGACAGCGGGTGGCGCGAGGCCCGGCAGACCGAACGGTGTTTGGGCCGGCCTCAGCCACTCCCCATGAAGCCGCGCGATGACTCCCTTATCGAACCCGCTCTCCGCCGACCCGATCACAAACACCATCTTCTGGATCGATCCGGAAGGTCGGATTCTCGACGCCAGCGACGGGGCGTGCCGCGCGCTCGGCTACGACCGGGAGACGCTGCTGACCCTGTCGGTGCGGGATGTCGATCCCGAGTTCCCCGCCGACCGCTGGCCCGACCATTGGCGGGAATTGCGTCAAGCCAAAATGCTCCATTTCCGGACCGCCCACCGCCGCCGGGACGGCTCGCCGGTGCCGGTCGAGGTGACGGCCCACCACGTCGAGCTGGCCGGCCGCGAATACAATTGCGCCCTGGTCCGCGCGATCACCCCGCAACGGCAAACCGAGACCGCCCTGCGCGAGAGCGAGGAGCGGCTGGCTCTCGCCTTGGCGGTTTCCGGCCAAGGGCTGTACGACCTGGACATCGCCACCGGCCGGACGGTTTTCAGCGACGAATACGCCCGGATGCTGGGCCACGAACCGTCCGAGCTGGAGCTGACGCCGGCGACGTGGGCGAGCTGGCTGCACCCGGAAGACCGGGAGCGAATCTCGCGGCTGTTCGAGGATTGCGTGACCGGCGAGCGATCCGACTACCGGGCCGAGTTTCGCCTGCGCGCCCGCTCCGGCGATTGGCTCTGGGTGCTGTCCGCCGGCAAGGTCGTGCGGCGGGACGCCACCGGTCGGCCTTTGCGCATGATCGGCACCCATCTGGACATCACCGAGCGCAAACGCGCGGAAGCCGTGCTGCTCGAAAGCGAGGAGCGCTTCACCAAAGCGTTCCGCGCCAGCCCGGCGCCGATGGCCCTCTCCGAAATCGAAACCGGCCGTTTCCTCGACGTGAACCAGCAAGTGCTGGCCATGCTGAACCGCACGCAGGAGGAGATGATCGGCCGCACCTCCACCGAACTCGGCGTCTGGGCCGATCCGGGAACGCGCGAGCAGTTGATCGCGCGACTCCGCGCGGACGGGTTCGTTCGAGAAGCCCCCGCGCGCTTTCGGACCAAGGCGGGCCAAATTCGCGAGGTGCTGTTTTCGGCGGAGCGCATTCGGATCGGCGAGCGAGCGGTGTTGTTGTCGCTCATCTACGACAACACGGAACGCAAACGGGCGGAAGCGGCGCTGCGGGCGTCCGAGGCGTTTCTGGACAGCATCATCGCGCAGAGCCCGCTCCCGATCGTGGTCTACGACACGGCGGGAGCGATCGTTCGCTTAAACCGGGCGACCCGCGACCTGTTTCGGGTCACCGACGAGGAGGCGCTGAGCCGGTACAACCTGTTCCGGGACGAACAATTGCGGGTGCTGGGCTATTTGCCGCTGCTCGAACGGGTATTCCGAGCCGGGGAAACGGTTCGGTTTCAAAGCCGCTACGACCCGGTACGCGCGCAATTCCCGGCCCAATCGCGATCGGCGTTTTATTTGGATTTGGATTCGACGACCTTTCCTATCAGGGACGCCGACGGCCGCATCACGCACGTCGGCTCGTATCATCTCGACGTCACCGACCGCAAGGCCGCCGAAACCCGGTTGCGCTATCACCTGGAGCTGGAACAGGCGATAGCCGAAATCTCGGCGCTGATGATCGAGCCCGGCCGGGAAAATTTTGATACCCGCGTCAACTGGATATTGGAGCGCATCGGCCGCCTGACCCGGGCCGACCGCAGCTATCTTTTCATGATCGCGCCGGATGGCCTGACCATGAGCAACACCCACGAATGGTGCGCTCAGGGCATCCATCCCCAAGCCCAGGATGCGCAAAACCTGCCGCTCGCGGACTATGAGCCGTTCTACGACTGGCTGCGAAGCGGCGAGGCGGTTTCCGTGCAAACCGTCGCGTTGCCGGACGGCGCCGCCTTCAAGGCGATCTTGCTCGCGGGCGACGTGCGCTCGCTGCTCTGCGTCCCCATGAGCTGGGGCGGAACCCTGCGCGGCTTCCTCGGCGTCGACGCCGTGACCGCCGAACGAAGGTGGCCGGAGGAAGAAATTCGGTTGTTGCGCATGGTGGCGGAAATCCTCGCGCACACGCTACAACATGCCGAGTCCGACCGGATCCTGCGCGACAACGCGCGGTATTTGGAGAACCTGGACCGCATATCGCGCATCCTCACACGACCGGAACGAGGCGCCGGTCTCCTGGCCGAGTTGGCCGCCGCGCTTCTGGAGATTTTCCAGGCCGACCGCGCCTTTTTCCTTCATCCCTGCGACCCCGATGCCGCTACCTTCCACATCCGGATCGAGGCGACCCGGCCCGAATGGCCCGGCGTGTTCGCGTCCGGCGCCGAAATCACCCAGGACCGCGTTGCAATCGTCCCGGACGACGCTTTCAGGCACGATCTCCGACGGACATTGCGCCACGATGGACCGACGCTTTCCGGCTTTGCCGGTGCGCCCGAAGCGTCGCACCTCGCCCGCCGCTATGGCATCCAAAGCCAAATGACGGTCGCGCTTCGGCCGCAGTTGGGTCCGCCGTGGGTGTTGGGCGTCCACCAGTGCGCCTACGACCGGCGCTGGACCGACATGGAGCAGCGGCTGTTCCAGGCCATCGCCCAGCGGGTGAGCGACGCTCTCTACGGCCATCTGCTGCTCGAGCAACTCCAAGAAAGCGAGGAACGCTTCGCCAAGGCCTTTCACTCCAATCCGACGACGATGGCTATCTCCGAAATCGAGACCGGCCGGTTCATCGACGTCAACGAGCAGTGGCAAAAGTCGCTGGGCTACACCCGCGAGGAGACCATCGGCCGCAACGCGACAGAACTCCGCATCTGGGTCGACCCCGGAACGCCCGAACGGCTGATCGAGCAGCTCCGCGAGAGCGGGTTTATCCGAGAAGCGCCCGTGCGTATCCGGCCCAAAGCCGGCGACATCCGGGAAGCGCTGTGGTCGGCGGAAACGATCCGGATCGGCGATCAAGACACCCTTCTATCCACCATCTTCGACATCACGGAGCGAAAACAGACCGAGGCGGCGCTGCGGGAAACCTTGACGCGCCTGGAGCGGGAAATGCGGGCTCGGCAAGATCGGGAAGCGGAGCTGGCGCAGGCGCGGAAGCTGGAAGCCATCGGGCGGCTCACCGGGGGGATCGCCCACGACTTCAACAACCTGCTGACCGTGATCAAGGGCAATCTCGAAATTCTTCGGGAGCGGGAAGACGCGGGAACGGACCCCGAGCACGCCCTGTTCATCGAAGACGCTTTGTCGGCGGCACGCCAGGGCGCCGAGCTGACGGCCGGCCTGCTGGCGTTCTCCCGGCAGCAACCCTTGCGGCTGCAGCGCACTCGGGTGAACAGGCTCGTGCAGGCCCTGGAACGATTATTGGACCGCGTGCTGGTGCCAACCACCCGCCTGCGCGTGGAGATCGACCCCGCAGTTCCGGACGCCATGACCGATGCCGGGCAATTGCAGGCGGCGCTCCTGAACCTGATCTTCAACGCGCAGGACGCCATGCCGGAGGGCGGAACGATCATCGTGCGCGCCGCGACGCGCCGACATCCCGCCCGGCACGCCATCGGGGGATGTCGATCTGACCCCGGGCCGGTACGTGGCCGTGACGGTGAGCGATTCGGGCGTCGGCATGGACGCCGACACCCTGGCGCGCGCCTGCGAGCCCTTTTTCACCACCAAGCCCTTCGGCAAGGGGACCGGCCTGGGTTTGGCCACCGTGCACGGCTTCGCCGCCCAATCCGGCGGCGGGATCGCCATCGACAGTCAACCGGGTCAAGGCACGACGGTCCGCCTGTTCCTCCGCGCCTTGGCGCCGTCCACCGAGCGGACGGCGCGGGAAAACCACCGGCCACCGCCCTTGCCCCCGCCCATCGCCCCGGCCGCGAGCCCGCGGCGGTCATCCTGGTGGTCGAGGATGAAGCCCGAGTGCGGCGGCTGGCTTGCCGTCACCTGCGCGATCTCGGTTATCCGGTGCTGGAGGCCGCCGACGCCGAGGAGGCGATCGCGATTTTGGAAACCGAACCCGACATTCAAATGGTGTTCAGCGACATCGTCATGCCGGGCGATCTGGACGGTTTCGGTCTGGCGAGCTGGATCGCGGCGCACCGCCCCGAGGCGAAATGCCTGCTGGCGACCGGCCACCACGAGCGGGCTTCCGACGCGCCGACCGGCGATGCGCCGCCGCTCCCCGTGCTGCGCAAACCCTACTCCAAAGAGCAGTTGGCGCACCAGATCCGACAGTTGCTCGGCGAGCGCGCCGGCCGAGAGGCCGGCGATGTTGCTCCCGGTCAATAGCGGTCGCTCGCCGATGCGGAAACCCGAGCCGCAGTTACAAAACTTTACGTTCGGTTGATCGTCGCCTCACAAAACCGGGCTAGACTAAAGCCGGCGCTCGGCGACGGGCGCTCGCGTCCCTCGCCTTCGAGGGCAACGACGTCATGCCGACCTCCGAGTGCGATTCGTTTCGGGCACCTCCTGGCGCTGGCTCGGACGGTTGTCGGTCATCTGGCCGGACGATCCATCGACTCGTGAAATCATGTTAGTTCGGCAGATAATAGGGGCTCCGGCCAGTCGATTGCAGTCGAAACCCCACGAAACAGAGACACGGAAATGCAACGCTACGCTCTCACCGAATACCGAGATGCCTCCCCCGCGACGCGGGAGGTGTACGACGATTTTATGCGCACCACCGGAGCCACCGAGGTGCCGGTTTGGCTCAAGAGTCTAGGGCACAGCGCGGCGCTGACGCGCGCCTATTGGGAGCGGGCCAAGGGCACCCTGTTTAGCGGCAATCTGACCCTACCGCTGAAAGAAATGATCGTTTTCGTCGTTTCCGCCAAGCACGGCGCGCGATATTGCTCCGCCTGCCACGCCCAAAACGTGCTGAGCCTGGACAAGACTCTTGAGTTTCAAGATTTGCAATCCGTCGCGAAGTCCAACACCGCCAAGGATTTACCCGCTTACTACCAGGCCGTCGTCAACTTCGCGATCAAGGTCGTCGAAGACGCCAACGGGGTCACCGACGACGATTTCGAGGAACTGATGGATGAAGGCTTCAGCAAGGAAGAGATCTACGAAATCATCGCGGTGATCGACATGGCCAGCATGTTCAACGTCTACACCAGTTCGCTGCGGATCGACCTGGACCCGCAATATCGCGCCATCCTCTAGCCCGGTTCCGGTCGGCGCTCCCCCATCCGATATGACGCTCGAATCGCAGCGGGCCGAGCACCTCGCCCAGCAACTGGTGCGATACGAAGCGCTGTTCGCATTGCTCGACGACATCCAGACGCTCGACGATATCGAAGTGATCGCGTGGCGCATCGCCACGCGGTGGAAGTACTTCGCCAATGCGACCAACTGGCGCTTGTCGGTGCCGGATGACGGTGGCTTCCAGGTCATCGACGGCTTTCGGGGCGAGGCGCGTGTCGCCGATGTGCCGGCGCTGTCGCCCTGGGACGAGCATCACCGGAAGCTGCGGATTCCGCGCCTGATTCGGATGGCCGATCCTTGGGAAGGGCCAGCGCCTCCCGAACATCTGATCGGCAAAGCCATCACCGAAATCGAGGTGCTGCCGTTCGCGCGCGCGGGCCGCTGCATCGGTGTGCTGAGCGTGGCGGCACGCCATCAACCGTTCAGCGAGCTGGACAAGAAATTCGTTCGCATCTTCGGCAGCTACTTCGCGGATCGCATCTCCGACATCCTGCTGCGCCGGCAAGCCACCGAAGCCCTGATCGACAAAGCCACGCGGGACGCGTTGACCGGCCTGCTCAACCGAGGCGCCATCATCGAGCAACTCGGTAATCAGCTCGCGCTGTCCAAACGCTTCGGCAAGCCGCTGGGCGTGATCCTGGCCGATATCGACTTCTTCAAAGCGATCAACGACAGTTACGGCCATTTGGCCGGCGACGCAGTGCTGCGCGCGGTATCCGGCCGTTTGCGGGCGCAGGCGCTCTCGGGCGACAGCGTGGGGCGCTACGGCGGCGAGGAATTTCTTTTCGTGCTCTATCCCTGTGGCGCGGCAGAGGTCGCGAAAGCGGCCGAACGCTTCCGCCGGGCCATCGCGGCGTTTCCGGTCGCGATCGAGGACGATCCCCCCAAAAGCCTCAACGTAACGATCAGTCTCGGCGCATCCAGCACGTCAGGGCAAGAAGATGTCCGGCCAGAGGCTTTGCTGAAACAGGCCGACGACGCGCTCTACCGCTCCAAGGCGGACGGGCGCAATCGCGTGACGGCGAGCGACGGCCGCGCGGCCCGGCACGGCGGCAACGCCGACTGAGCGCCCCGGTGTTCTGGTGGCGGCAAGTTCACGAGCCAGGCCGCAGACGAAATTACCCGAAATATCGTTCGTGGGGGAATCGGCGTCATGTGGCTGGCGCAACCATCTTCCCGGGCCGCAAACGCACCAGAAACGATCCCGCAGAGGCGAAATGCGGTCCGCCGGAGAAGATGGGGAAATGTCGGGTCGCGCGGGGTTCCCCGCAGGGTTCGGTTACATTTATTTACAATTTAATGATCAACCCCTTACAAACCCGCTTTAGTATCGATTTCCGAGTCGAGGCCCAAAGGCCGGATCGATGATGGGAAGCACGGATTTCGAGAGGTGGGCTTGATGCGGTGCTCACGCGAGCGATCTTTGATTGCGGTGGTGGACAGCGATGCCGATCGGCGAAAGCTGACGGGCGGCGGCGCCATCCGCAACCCCGAAATGGCGAGCGCTCTGCGCGAGTCGCTCGACCGCCAGGAGCTGGCGCTGCATTACCGGCCGCGAGCGGAGCGGGACAGCGGCCGGATCGTGGGGGTCGAGGCCTTGTCGCGCTGGCGACATCCGGTCCTGGGGGACATTGCGCCTGCCGAGTTCGTCCCGCTGGCCGAGCGGGTCGGCCTGATCGGCCCCCTCGTAGAGTGGATGATTCGGGTCGCCTGCACCCAGGTCCGCATCTGGCGAGACCTCGGCTTGCCGTCGTTGCGCGTGGCGGTCAACCTGCCCTCGCGCCAGTGCCCCCAGCGCGATCTCGCTCCGATGGTCGCCCGAATTCTCGGAGAAACCGGGTTGCGACCGGATTTTCTGGAGCTGGAGATCGCCGAAAGCCTGATCATGCAGGAAGGCGTTATCGATGTCCTCGGCGCTTTGAGGCGGCTGGGCGTCCGTCTGGCGATCAGCGATTTTGGCGCCGGTCATGCCGACCCCGGCTACTTGCGCCGGATCCGTCTCGATCGGATCAAGATCGACCGATCCTTCGTGCGCGACATCGAGGCGGAAACCGGCGAGCAGCCCATCGCGGCGGCGATCATCGCCATGGCGCGCAGCTTGCGGCTGGGCGTGATCGCCGATGGCGTCGAGACCGCCGCGCAGTTGGCTGTCTTGCGATCGCTGCGGTGCGACGAAATGCAAGGCGATCTGTTCGGCCCGCCGCGCCCCGCCGAACAGCTCGCCGCGCTGCTCGGCAACTGCCGAAAGCTACCGAACTTCGAGCAGATCTCGACCGGCCAAACAACATGATGACCCCGAGAACCACAAATTGGACTCCGAGCGTCAAACTGGACCGCAAGGTCGTGCGACGCCGATCCGCTCCGCGAGCGGGCACGCTGATTCGGGCCTGGGCGATCATCGTCCTGGGCATCGCCGCATTGCTCGGTTGCCAGCCGCCGGAGCCGATCCGCATCGGCTTCGTGGGCGGCACCTCCGGGCGGGTGGCCGATCTCGGCATCGCCGGGCGCGACGCCGTGCTGCTGGCCGTCGAACTCCGCAATCGGGCGGGCGGGGTGGCCGGGCGCAAGGTGGAACTCCTGATCCGGGACGACGAGCAGAAACCGGAGATCGCTCAGCGCGGGGTACGGGAACTGATCGATCGAGGCGTCGTCGCCATCGTCGGTCCCATGACCAGCGCGATGGCGATCGCCGTGGTGCCCATCGCCGACGAGGCCAAGGTTTTGTTGATGAGCCCCACCACCTCGACCGACGACCTCACGGGTCGGGACGACTACTTCTTCCGTGTAGTCAATTCCACTCTGGATAACGCGACGCGAGCCGCACGCTACCACTTGAACGAGTCATCCCTGCGACGGTTGGCGGCAGCCTACGACCTGCGCAACAAATCCTACACGGAAAGCTGGCTCAACAGCTTCCGCGCCACCTACGTCCAGGGCGGTGGCGAAGTCGTCAAGGCTCTCGGTTTCGAGTCGGGTGGCGAAACGGCTTTCCTGCAACTGGCGCAAGACCTGTTGGCGGCGCCGGCCGATGGCGTGTTGATCGTCGCCAATTCGGTCGATACGGCGCTGCTGTGCCAGCAAATCCGCAAGCTGGATCGCCGCGCGCCCATCATCACGTCGGAGTGGGCAGCGACGGAAAGACTGATCGAACTCGGCGGCAAGGCGGTGGAGGGCGTGATCGTGGCGCAAAACTTCGACCGCAACAGCGCAGAGCCGCGCTACCGGGCCTTTTACCAGGCCTACCGCGACCGGTTTCACCGCGAACCCGGTTTCGGTGGCGTCCTCGCCTTCGACGCCGCCAACGTGGTGCTCGACGCGCTCGCCCAGCGCCAGGCGGGGCGGAGCGTCAAGGAAACCGTGCTGGCGATGCGCCGCTTCGAGGGCGTCCAGGAACCGATCCTGTTTAACGAGTTCGGCGAGATGAAGCGGAGCCTGCACATCACGGTCGTCCGCGACGGCCAATTCGTGATGGTCGAGTAAAGCCATGTTCTCCGCTCGCCCTCTTCGACTGTGGCTGGCGCCGAGAATCGCGCTGGCCGGATTGGTGCCGCTGGCGGTGGTGGCCGCCCTCGTCCTGGGGGTGCTGCTGCCGCAACTGCGCGCGGACCTCGAAATCCGCCATCAGACTCTGGCCCGCGCCATCGCCGGCCAAATCGAGATTCACCTGCTCGGCGCGGGGCGCGAGTTGCGCGCCATCGCGCAAGACCTTCGCGACCGAGGCGATCAACCGCCATCTTCCTGGTTCGGTCCGCTGGACGCGCACGCCGGAACGGGCGACGTGTTCGCGGCGATTTACATCACCGATTCGGGCGATTCGGTGTATTCCGTTGGTCTGCCCCACGCGCAACGCGGCCAACGGGACGACCTATTGGGGCTCGATCTTTCCAAATGGGCCGCCTTGCGCGAGGTGCGCGAGCGCAACAAGGAAATGTGGTCAGAAACTTTTCTGTCCGCCGTGACCGGCCGGCTCGCCGTGACCTTGGCGATTCCGGTGGCCGAGCACACGCTCGTCGGCGAGATCGCCATCGACCGGCTTTCGGAATTCATCGGTCGTTCGACCGCCGAATCGGGGCTGTTGACGATGATTCTCGACCGTCGGGGCCAGATCATCGCCCATTCCCGGGCCGCCCTGAGCGGCCAGCAGCTTGGTCTCGGCCACCTGCCCATCGTCGGCGATGCCCTGCGGGGGCAGTTTGCGACCCGCAGTTTCGAGTTGGACGGCGAGACGTTCGTCGGCACCTCGGTCGGCGTTCCGCAACTCGGCTGGGTCGTGCTGGTCGCGCAACCCCGCAGCGAAGCGTTCCGACCGTTTTTGTCCACCTTGTGGGTGCTGGCGGCCGGCGCTTTAGTGGCCCTGCTGTCGGCGATCCTCGTCGCGTGGGCGCTGGCTCGCGGCTTCGCGCGGCGCATCGGCCGCTACGCCGAACAAGCCCATGCCATCGCCGAAGGCGACTACGACCAACCGTGGCCGATTTCCCGATATCCGGGAGTTCAACGGCCTGGCGGACGATCTCGACCGGATGTCGCTCGCCATTCGCCAGCGCGAGCGGGACTTGGCGACCAGCGAGGCACGTTTTCGGTCCGTGATCGGCAACGCCCCGGTGGTCCTCTTCCAGCTCGACGAGCACGGTATTTTTACCTTCAGCGAAGGCAAGGGGTTGGCGGGCATCGGGCTGGCACCCGGCGAGGCGGTCGGTCAGTCCGTATTCGAGCTTTACCGCGACTATCCCGAGATCTGCGACTATGCCCGCCGCGCCATCGGCGGAGAAGCGTCGCAGTTTACCGCGCAGATCGGCAAAACCTTTTTCGACATCTATTTCAATCCCGTGACGGGATGAGCGATGGCCGCTATCCAGGTGATGGGCGTGGCGGTGGACATCACCGAGCGCCAGCGGGCCGAAGAGGCGCTGCGGCAAGCGAACCTGGTGGTGGAAAACAGTCCCGCGATGCTGTTCCGCTGGAAAGCCGAGGACGGTTGGCCGGTGGCCTTCGTCTCCCACAACGTCACACAGCTCGGTTATTCCCCCGAGGAATTGCTCGATGGATCGTTTCGCTTCGCTTCGCTGGTATACCCCGAGGATTTAGAGCGAATCGGCCATGAGCTGCGGGGATATTCCGAGAGGGGCGTGGACCAATTCCAGCAGGAATATCGAGTCGTCGCCAAGGATGGCGCCGTGCGCTGGATCGATGACCGTACCGTCGTCGAACGGAACTTGCGGGGGGAAATCACGCATTACCAAGGTATCGTCATCGACATCACCGAGCGCAAGCGAGCGGAAAAAGAGCTACAGCTCGCGCGGCTTTCCATCCTATGGTCTTCGGACGCCGTGTTCTGGATCATGTCGGACGGACGCTTCATCAACGTCAACGAGCAGGCTTGCGATTCCCTCGGCTACGCGCGAGACGAACTGCTGTCCATGTCGGTTTGGGACATCGACCCGGATTTTTCCCCGCAAAGGTGGTCGTCGCACTGGGAGCGAACCCAGCAGTTGAAAAAGCGCCGCTTCGAAACCCGGCATCGGCGGAAAGATGGCACGATTTTCCCCGTGGAGATCACGGCCAACTACATCGAATACGAAGGCCAGGAATACGATTTCGCCTTCGTCCGCGATGTCACCGACCGCAAGCGGGCGGAAGAAGCGCTCCGCCGCAGCAACCGGCAGCTTCGGATGCTCAGCGACTGCAACCAGGCTCTGATTCACATCACCGACGAAATGGAGTTGCTGACCGCGATTTGCGCGATCACCGTGCGGGAGGGTGGTTACCGCATGGCCTGGGTGGGTTACGCGGAACAGGATGCGTCCAAAACGATACGGCCGATGGTGCATACCGGATTCGAGGAGGGCTATCTGCAAAACCTAAACATCACCTGGGCGGACGACGAACGCGGTATTGGGCCTATGAGCACTGCCATTCGCACCGAGCGCCCCTGCCTCGTTCGGCACATTGCCAGCGACTCGCGGTTCGCGCCTTGGCGGGCGGAAGCGGCCCAGCGCGGCTATGCGGCCGTGTGCGCTCTGCCGTTGGTGGCCAGCGACCAGATCTTCGGGGCCTTGGGCATTTACTCGTCGGCGCCGGATTCGTTCGACGCCGAGGAAATCGACCTCTTGAGCGAACTCGCCAGCGATCTAGCGTTCGGCATCGCCGTGCTGCGCGCTCGGGTAGAGCGCGAACGGACCAATCGGGCGCTCGCGGAAAGCGAATTTTTCCTCAGAAGGTCCCAAGAGGTGGGAGACCTGGGCTCCTACTATTTCGATGCCCGGACGGGCACCTGGATCAGCTCCGAGAAGCTGGACCAGATATTCGGGATCGACGGCGCCTTCCCGAAAACCACGAGCGGATGGATCGAGCTGGTTCATCCGGACCACAAGGAAGAAATGCGCCAACACTTGACCGAGCACGTCCTGGCCAAGCACAGCAAATTCGACAAGCAATATCGCATCGTCCGACACGATGACGGCCAGGAGCGTTGGGTCCATGGCTTGGGCGAACTCGAATTCGACGAAAGCGGCGCCCCGATCAAGATGATCGGCACGATCCAGGACATCACTCAAAGCAAGCGGGCCGATGAAGCCTTGCGGGCCAGCGAGGCCTTGCTTGCGAAGATGACGGCGGACGCGCCGGCCATGATCTACCAGTTCCTGCTGCGTCCGGACGGTACAAGCTGCTTCCCTTACGCCAGCGCCTGGTGTTGGGAGATGTTCGGCGTACCGCCGGAGGCGCTGCGGGAGAGCGCCGCGCCGCTGCTCGACCTGATTCTTCCCGAAGACCGGCTCGGCTTCGAGGAATCGGTGGCCCGTTCGGCGCGGACCCTCGAACCCTGGCGCTATGAATACCGCTTGCGCTCGGCGCGCGGGGACATCGTCTGGCACCAGGGCATCTCCAGGCCCGAGCGACAGGCCGACGGCAGCATCCTCTGGAGCGGCATCTTCTTCGACACCACCGAGCGCAAGCGGGCTGAGGAGGAACTGCAACGATACCGGGAGCACCTGGAGGAGCTGGTGGCCGAGCGCACCGCCGAATTGCGCCAAGCCATGACCCAACTGGTGCAGGCCGAGAAGCTGGCCGCTTTGGGCCATCTGGTCGCCGGGGTCGCCCACGAGCTCAACACGCCGCTGGGCAACGCCCGGGTGATCGCCAGCAGCTTGGGCGAGGTGTTGGGCGAGTTCGCCGTCGCCGTCGAGTCCGGCGCCCTGCGCCGCTCCCAAGTGGACGCGTTTCTCGGCCGTGGCACGGAAGCCGTGGAACTGCTGGAGCGCAACACCGCCCGCGCCGCCGACCTGATCGCCCACTTCAAGCAGGTGGCGGTGGACCAGGCCAGCGCCCGCCGCCGCCGCTTCGATCTGCGCCAGACCGTCGAGGAATTGCTGGTCACCCTGCGACCCCAGTTCAAGCGCACCGCCCATCGCATCGAGCTGGACATCCCCGCCGATCTGGAGCTGGACAGCTACCCCGGCCCCCTGGAGCAGATCATCGCCAACCTGGTCAGCAACTCCCTGGTGCACGGCTTCGCCGGGACCGAGGCCGGGCTGATCCGCGTCCACGCCGCGCCGCTCGGTTCCGACCGCGTCCAGATCGACTACGCCGACGACGGGGTCGGTATCCCGGAAACGATACTTAAACGCGTCTTCGAGCCGTTTTTCACCACCCGGCTGGGCCAGGGCGGCAGCGGGCTGGGGCTGTACATCGTCTACAACCTGGTGACGGGCGCGCTGGGCGGCACCATCCGGGCAGATAGCTCGCCCGGGGCCGGCGTCACGTTCACTCTCATCGTGCCTCGGATCGCCCCCGACCACGACGGTCCGGAAGCGCCTTCGCCGGTTGGCGGGTAGAGGATAAGCGCCCCTGAAACGCCAAATCGCGCTCGCGGTGTCACGGTGTTCCCGCTGTTCGGCCAACCGAAATCATGACGACCCTGATTTGGCTCCACCAGTCCCGGCACCGCGACTTCAAGGCGTTTTACCCGTTGCAGCTGGGTCGGCACGGCCCCCGGCGGGGCGAGGACACCGGGATCGCCTTCATCGACTCGATCTCCCTGGTGGTCTGCCACGACCGCCGCATTCACAGCCATAAAGCGTTCAAGCACATCGCCCGCCGAGGTAAAACCTCGATGGGCTGGTTCTACGGCTTCAAACTCCATCTCGTGGTCAACGACCGGGGCGAACTCCTGGCTTTCCAGATCACCCCCGGCAACGTCGAGGACCGCCGGCCGGCCGACGAGCTGACCCAAGGGCTGACAGGCGAACCGGTTGGGGATCGAGGCTACATTTCCCAACGGCTTTTCAAGGTGTTATGGAATCGGGGCTCGCAGTTGATCACCAAGCTCCGCAAGAGCATGCACAACAAGCTGCTGCCGTTGGCCGACAAGCTGTTGTTGCGCAAACGGGCGATTATTGAAACCATCAACGATCAACTGAAAAACATCGTGCAGATCGAGCATACCCGTCATCGTAGTCCGGTTAACGCCATGGTCAACAGCTTGGCCGCTTGGTGGCCTACACGCACCAACCGTGCAAACCCTCGCTCAATTTGTCGAAAAATCAGCTTAAGCTGTTAACTTGTGAGGAATAATAGCCAGAATTCATGTTAGTTTAGCGCAGTATTGGATCATGAGCGTCCATGAGCCCTTCCGCCCCGGACTCATCCCACCCTCGGCACTTCCGCCCACCGCGTGGTGTAGGCCGGCGAGCGGTGCGCCTGGCGCATGGCCCACGGCCGGTCGAAACCCTCCGTCCCGAAGCGCAGCGTCCCCCGGCCCAGCCGGGCGTTGACCGCGTCCAGCGCGGCCATCAGCGCCCTGGACCGCTCGCCGTCGCCCGGATCGAACAGCGCGCCCTGGCGGCGGTCGGCGGGCGTCAGAGCGACAAGCAGCATGATCGCCGGCCTTCTTGTAGCGGTGGCCCTCGCGATAGATCGCGGACAGCCCCCGCATCGCCCGGCCGATCAGCGCGCCGGGTGTCGGCGGTCGGCGCGGGCAGCTCGACCGTGCAGGCGCCGTGGTGCTGCGGGTCGTCCGGCACGAAGGGATTGGTGGATATAAACACCTGGAGGCCCCGCGCCTCGGAGCCCTGCCGGCGCAGCCGGACCGCCGCGCGCGTCGCGTGAAAGGCCACGGCCCGCTTCAGCTCCTCCAGGGCGGTGACCGGTTTCCCGAACGAGCCCGAGGCGACGATCTGCCGCTTCGCCGCCGCGACCTCCTCCAGCGCCAGACACGACACGCCGCGCAACTCGCGCACCAGCCGTTCCACCACGACGCCGAACTGCGCCCGAATCAGTCGGGCCTCGCTCTCGCGCAATTGCAAGGCGGTGTCGATGCCCAGCGCTCGCAGCTTGGCCGCCCAGCGCGGGCCGATCCCCCACAGATCGGCCACATCCAGCCGGGCTAACGCTTCGGTCTGCCGCTCGGCGTTCAGCAGCGCCACCGCGCCGCCCGGCACCTTTTGTTTCTTGGCGATCCGGTTGGCGACTTTCGCCAGCACCTTGGTCGGCCCGATCCCGACGGACACCGGCAGGCCCAGCCAGCGCCGGACGGTTTCGGCGATCTCCCGGGCATATTCCAGCAGCGCGGCTTCCCCGAAGCCCGTCAGGTCCAGGAACGCCTCGTCGATGGAGTAGACCTCCACGCGCGGCGCGAACCGGCCCAGCACGTCCATCAGCCGCGCGCTCAAGTCGCCGTAGAGGGCGTAGTTGGACGAGAACACCCGCACGCGATGCCGCAGGATCAGCTCGCGGATTTCGTGGACGGGGGCTCCCATCGCCACCCCCAGCGCCTTGACCTCCTCGGAGCGCGCCACCACGCGGCCGTCGTTGTTGGACAGCACCACGACCGGTTGCCCCTCCAGGCGCGGGGCGAACGCGCGCTCGCACGAAACGTAGAAGTCGTTGGCGTCGACCAGGGCGATGACGGGCGGCCGTCTCGGGGCGATCGGGCGGGGTGTCGGGATGTCCGGGATGTCCGGGTCGGGGCGCGGCCTAGAGGGAATGGACGACACTGGTGACCACGCCCCAGATCCGGAGGTCCGCGCCCTCGGCGCACGCGATGGGCGGGATAGCGGTCGTTCTCGGCCAGCAGCCGCACCCGGCCGTCGCGGACCTCCAGCCGCTTGACGGTCAGCTCGTTGTCCACCACGGCGATCACCACCTTGCCGTGGGCCGGTTCGAGCGAGCGGTCCACCACCAGCAGGTCGCCCGGATGGATGCCGGCCCCCAGCATCGAGTCGCCGCTGGCCCGGACGAAGAAGGTCGCGGCCGGATGGCGGATCAAATGCTCGTTGAGGTCGAGCCGGCCCTCGACGTGGTCCTCGGCCGGGGAGGGAAAGCCGGCCGGCACCCGGGCGCCGTACAGCGACCAGCGCCAGCGGCGGCGCTGCCGGGTCCGGCCGGCACACGGCCTCCCCGACCGCCGGGGCCGGGCCGCGCTCGGCCAGCCAGCGCTCCACCGCCGGCGCGAGGCTGCGCGGGACCCGGATGGGCCGGGTGGGCTCGCCGTACTTGAACCGCCGGCCGGCGCCGGGCCGCCGGCCGCCGTGGCGCTTGGGGGGGTCGGGGGCGTCGGGCATGGGGGGCCCGTCCTTCTTTTGATTTTGCACCCAATCAACTTAACGCGGCGCGACGGGGGGCGTCAAGAGAGCCGGAAAATCGGCGCCGGCCCCGGGATCGTTTGCCCGGGAGCCGGCCTCTAATCCTCCGGCATCGCGATCTTCCGTTCGCGAGCGAGGGCGACGAGGCGCGGCAACCGATGGGCGAACCCGAACCCGAGATCACCGTGTTTTACGACGGCGCCTGCCCGCGCTGCGTCCGCGACCGGGCGCGCTACGAGCGGTGGGCGGGGCGGGCCGGCGAATCGGTCTGCTGGTTCGACATCACCGGCCAGGACGAGCGGCTGCGCGCGCTCGGCATCGATCCGCGCCGGGCGTTGACCGAGCTGCACGTCCTGGACGAGCGCCGGCGCGTCCGGTCCGAGCTGGATGCGTATATCCTGCTGCTGGACCGGGTTCCCCGCCTGAAGCCGCTGGCCTGGCTCGTCGGCCGGCCCTGGATTCGCCCGTGGCTGACGCGGCTCTATCGCCGGAGCGTCGAGCGTCGGTTGCGCCGGAGCGGACGATGGGGATGAAAGCGTTCCTGGTCGCCGCGCTGGAGGGCCTGGCGCGCTGGCCGATGGCGCTTTCCGGCGGCGGGCGCGAGTCGCCGGCGCAGCCCGACGAGCGCCCGGCAACTTTGGTCGCACCGCCCGGAAGGCCGGGGCCGGAAGCGCCGAACGGTTCGGCGGCGGGTTCGGCGTACTCGAACCGGCCGCCGGCGGCGTCGAGGGGTTTCGGGCCAATCGAAAATAGTCGAGATTAGGTGGCGTGCCGGCGAAATCCCGACTATTTTAGACTGGAATCCGGAGCTGCTGGAGGAGGCCACCGCGATCGCTCGCTCGTCGCGTTTATTCGCCCCGATCCCGAGCTGGGCCGGCGCCGCACGCGCGGGCTCGCCGGACGGCGCGTTCGATGCCCGAGCTCGGACGATGGACGTTCGAGCCGCCGCCGTGGCCCGCAGTCCCGGCGGCGACAAAAAAGACCCGCCCTGAAAGAATCCCATCGCGAGACCGGGCTTTCCGTTCCACCGCTCCCCAAACCACGTTTCCGGCGGTATCCACCCCGTTAGAGCCGGGGGGTTGGCACAATACCTCACCCATCGCGCTCGGGGGTTATGGCCGTTTTTTCGTCTTATGGCTCTGGAGGCACCATGTCCCTTTCTGCGCACCTGCTCGCGTTGCCACAATGGGTGGCGATCTTTCTGTTGGTGGCCGCTGCGGTGCTCTTTTCGATCGCGGGGTTTCTCGTGGTCCACCGCTTCATACCGGCCGAAGTCCGACGCATTCACAACGACGTGGCGGGCTTCGTTTTCGCGACATTGGGCGTCACCTACGGCGTGCTGCTGGCCTTCGTGGTGCTCGTGGTGTGGGAGCAGTTCAACGACGCCAAAGCGAATGTCGAAAACGAGAGCAGCGTCGCCATGGTCCTGTACAAAAACGTGACGACCTACCCGGACGAAGCGGCTTCCCGCGCCATGAAGGAAGGCTTGCTGAAATACGTTCACCAGGCCGTGGAAGAACAGCACCCGATGTCGGCCGAACAATCCGCCAGAGGCTCGGCGGCCGCCCTGAATCAGTTGCTCGCCCTGCTCGATGGCGTTGTGCCGGACAGCGCGCACGAGCAGATCCTGTACACCCAAATCCTGCAAAACCTGAACGAATTGTCGAAGTACCGCAATCTCCGCCATCAGGCCACCCACGAGGAGCTGCCGAGCGTCGTTTGGATCGGGGTCTTGGCCGGGGCCATCATCACCATCGGTTTCACGTTCCTGTTCGGCACCGAAAACTTTTGGGCGCATATCGTGATGATGTCGCTGTTGGCGGCCCTGATCGCGATCGTGATCTACGTGGTCATCGAGATGGACCACCCCACGAGGGGATCCGTCACTATCGGTTTTCCGGAAGGGTATTCCAGAATCCTCGAAATGGCGGAAGCCAAGCCATGAACTCGTGAGCCGGTCAGTGAAAACGGCGCGGCGGGTTCGTTCCTCGAACCCGCTTTAAATCGGGCAAGCCTCCTCGCGGCCAACTCGCTCGCCGCGAGGGCGGATGCGCTTAAAGGCCAGTGACTTCGCGCAGATAGTTGCGGGCCATCTTGGCATGATGCAGCGGGTTGGCCTTGGCCGGGTCCTGCTCGGCTTCGACGACCAGCCAGCCCGTGTAACCGTGGTCCGCCAGGACTTGCAGGATCGGGCGAACATCGATGCAGCCTTCGGGATCGCCGGGAACGGTGAAAATTCCCGCCTGGATCGCTTCCTTGAAGGACAGGTTATCCCGGAGCACCTGTTGCAGCACGGGATAGCGGAGATTCTTCAGATGGACGTGCTTGATCCGGTCGGCGTACCGCTCGGCCATGGCGAGCGGATCGTCGCCCGCGAACCGGAGATGCGCGGTGTCGAGCAGGAAGTGGACCAGTTCGGGATCGGTGGAAGCGGCCAGCCGGTCGACTTCGGCGCGCGTCTGCACGCCGGTGCCCATGTGGTGGTGGTAGCACAGGCGCATGCCCGCATCGTTCGCGATCCGGCCGATCTCGTTCAGACCTCGCGTCAGCGCATCCCATTGTCGGTCGTCGAAAACGGGGCGGTTGGGCAGGACCGCGACGGAGCTTTGGTGGACCGAATGGCCGAGTTCGGCGACCACGACATCGGTGCCGTTCATCGCTTTGATGAAAGCGAGAGATTTCCGGAAGTCGCACACCGTCTTGTCGTGCATCGCCTCGCAGGTGAAAAACAGGCTCGTCCAGGGCTCGGAAACGCGGAGGCCGCGGAGATCGAGCTCGCGCCTGAGTTCCTCGATGTCGGTGGGAAACTTGTGGCCGACGCTGCAACCCTGAAAGCCGGCGAGCGCCATTTCGCTCACGCATTGTCCGAACGTGATTCCGATGTCGATATCCAGGAAGTCGTCGTTCCACCACAGCGTGGGAGTGACGCCGAACCAGATATCCCGCTTAAATTTCACTTGGTCGTTTGGCATTTGTCAGATCTCTATCATGAGCGATGGAGAAGCTCGGCCACCAAGCCGGTCCAGCCGGTCTGGTGCGAGGCGCCGATCCCGGAGCCGTTGTCTCCGTGGAAGTACTCGAAAAAGAGGATTAAATCCCGCCAGTTCGGATCGCTCTGGAAGGTCGCGTCGCCGCCGTAGACCGGCCGCTTGCCGTCGGCGCCTCGCTCGAAGATGCCGACCAGGCGCCGACTCAGATCGTCGGCGATCTGGCCCAGGTCGCGCTGCTGGCCGGAGCGGGTCGGATATTCCACTTGGAAGTCATCGCCAAGAAATTCGTGGTAGCGCCGCAAGGTGTCGATCAGGAGAAAATTGATGGGGAACCACACCGGCCCGCGCCAGTTGGAGTTTCCGCCAAAGAGACCGACGGACGATTCGGCCGGCTCGTACCGCGCGGTGGCAGTGACGCCGTCGACGGTGAGGCTACAGGGGGTATCGCGATACGCCTGAGAGATTCCCCGGATTCCATGGGGACTGAGAAATTCCGTCTCGTCGAAAACCCGCTTCAAGATGGTTTTCAACCGATCCGGCTTGACGAAACTGAGCAGGTGACGTTCTTTTTCGTCAGCGTGCGTCGTCAGCACCTGTTCGAGAAATTCGGGGTGGTTGTCCCGGAACCATTTGGCTTGCGCCCTGAGCCCGTGGATGCAATCGTTGTCGAGTTGACCGAAGTCAACCGCAGCGACTGGGAATAGCGCCAGAATGCCCACCAGGGATCGCAGCCTGATGCTGAAGTATCGGTCGGGGTTGCCGCTGACCCGAAGCACGTCGTAAAAGAAGCCATCTTCGTCGTCCCACAGCTTCACTTGGCCCTGCGAGCGGTACTCGATGCTGTTCATGGCCTCGGCGATCAGCACGAAATTCTGGAAGAACTTGGTGGCCAGCCTCGCGTATTCCGTCTGACCTTGCCTGGACAGCTCAAGGGCCATCTCCATCAAATGGAGACTGAACATCCCCATCCAGCTCGTGCCGTCGGACTGGTATAGCTCGAGCTTTTTTCCCAACTGAGCCTCGAATTCGCCCAGGTGGCTGCGGTCGAGGAGGGAGATATTGTCGAGCCCGAGAAAGCCGCCTTCGAACAGCCCTTTTTGGTCGGAGTCTTTCCGGTTGGTCCACCAGGTGAAGTACATCAGGCAGTAGCCGAAGATCTGGGCCAGAAACTCGGAGTCACCGCTGTCGCCCGATACCTCCTTTTCAATTTCATGGATGCGCAGCGCCGCCCAGGCGTGAAGCGGCGGATTCACGTCGCTGAACGCCCACTCGTAGGCCGGTACCGCGCCCGCCGGTGACATATAGAACTCACGGGCCAGGGTCAGCAATTGGTTCTTGGCGAACTGCAGATCGAGCCGGGCAAAAACCACCGATTGAAAGCACAAGTCCCAACTGGCGAACCACGGGTACTCCCACTTGTCCGGCATCGAGAGGACGTTGCTGGCGTAAAAATGGGTCCAGGCGCTGTTGCGGGAGCGGCCGGCTGGCGGCGGCGGCCCGACCGGGTCGCCCTTCAGCCAGTCCCTGACATGGTAGTAGTAATACTGTTTGCTCCAAAGCATCCCGGCGTAAGCCTGGCGCTGGATCGCCCGCCGATCGTCCGTGAGTCCTTCGGGTCCCAGGGAGGCGTAGAACTGATCGGCATCCTGGAGTCGGGCCTGAAAGGTCGCCTCGAAATCCGGGCCGAAGGGATCGGCGTGTTCGAGGATCGAGGAAAGACGCAGCCTGACCGTCTTCGTTTCCTGGGGCTCGATTTCGAGGTGATAAGCGGCGGAGGCTTTCGTTCCGATGAGTGCGGGATTGACGGTATCGCGGCCCAGCACGACATGATCGTTGATCCCGTCCTTGGGGTAGGGAGTTTGCGGGCTTCCGCCCCACAGCCGGACCCCGTTGGTCTCGTTCTCGACGAACAGCAACTCGTCGGGGCGGAGGCAGTAGAGCATCATGGGACTGACATCGTCGTCCGAGGAATCCGGGGTCGCGCGTATCGCGGCAATCCCCTGGGGACCGCCGGTCGGTTGCCCCTGGAGCCTGGGCCGTTCGGCGTCGTGGAACCAGGACCAGGTGTTGCGAAACCACAGGGTCGGTAGCACGTCGAGCTTCGCGGCGCTCGGCCCGCGATTGGTGATCTGGATCTTGATCAGCAGGTCCTGGGGGGAGGCCTTGGCATACTCCACCTGCACGTCGAAGTAGCGATCGTCCGCGAACACGCCGGTCTCGATCAGCTCGAATTCGGAGGCGTGTGAGTCGGTCTGCTTGCGCCGGCGACTTTCGGCCACCAGGGCATCGTAGGGGAAGGGTGCCTGCGGGTATTTGTACAGCCACTTCATGTAGCTGTGGGTCGGGGTGTTATCGAGATAGTAATAGTATTCCTTGACATCCTCGCCGTGGTTGCCTTCGCCGTTGGTGAGTCCGAAGAGCCGCTCCTTGAGAATAGGGTCTTTCCCGTTCCACAAGGCGAGCGCGAAGCAAAGCCGCTGCTCGTCGTCGGAGATGCCGGCCAGGCCGTCCTCGCCCCAGCGATAGGCCCGCGACCGGGCATGATCGTGCGGAAAGTAATCCCAGGCGTTGCCATCTTCGCTGTAGTCTTCGCGGACCGTGCCCCACTGCCGTTCGGACAGGTAGGGACCCCAGAGCATCCAGCGCGGTTCTTCGGCGTAGGCCTGGCGGAGCCGTTCCGCTTCTTTCCCTTGGATCATGGTTCCGATTTCCTCTTGTGCTCGTTCGGCGTGTTGCTCGGCTGACCGCCGGCCAGTTTTGCGGTTCCACGGATCGGGTGTTTCGAGCGATCCGGCACTCAAATCGAGTGGACCCTGGAAAATGGTCCCGTCAGGCGAACCGGTTCAGGAAAATGTTCACCTGCGAGTTGTCGCAGAGGTAATAACCCGGCGTGTAGTAGCCGGTGGTGGCGAAATCCAGCCGGCCGTCGCCGTCGAAATCGCCGACCGCGATCCGGGCCGCCGAGGCGGACGACACCCGCCAGCGCTCGAACAGGCCCCGCTCGACGTCAATCGGCTTGTAGTAGTAGACGCCCTGATGGGGCAGCGGGCCGCGCAGCGCGACCAAAAATTCGTCGTCGCCGTCCCCGTCGAAATCGCCGGTGACCACATGGTGCCCGGGCCCTTGAGACTTGGCGTCGAAGGGGCCGAAGGTGTCGAGCACGGTGCGGGTCCACGGATGATCGGTGAGGGCTTGGCCCGGCTTGCGCGTGTAGACGGTGACGATGTTGCCGTGAAACGGGTCGATGGTCGCGATATAAGCGTAAGGGTCCTCGCCCACCCGACCGTAGGCCACGTTGCCGCAGCCCTTGAACCCGTTGGCGATATTGGTATCGTCCCCCGCTCCGATGGGGACGATCTCCCACTCGCCGGTTCGCTCGTCGTGGTAATACCAGCTAATGCCTTCTTCGCTGGCCAGCAGAACCGACTCCAGCCGCTCGCCGGAATAACCGCCAAACCGGTGGCGGACGACGTCGTGGATGATGCGAAAATGCTCGTTGTCGATGATCCTGCCTTCCCAGCGGGGCGCTCGCAGAACATCTTGCGGCCGATCAAACAGGGTGACGGCGACGGGCTCGTGCACGCCCTTGCCGTAGGGCCGGCAGCCCACGACCGGCAGCGCCAGCAACTCCAGGCGCTCGGTCTGGGTGAAGTGGCCCAGTTGCAGCCGGTGCGCCGCCATCAGATCGCAAATGAAGTGGACGGGCCATGGCTGGTCGCTTTCAAACGACCCCGGATTCTCAAGCCAGGAGACCTTGCCGTCCTCGGGACGGCACCAAAACATGCAGTTGCCGTAATTGTGGGAAATGACCAGGTCGTTGCGCCCGCGTCCCGCGATGTCGCCGGGATCGATGGCGACCGGCAGCGGGAAGTCGGCGATCACCCGCTTTTTCCAGGTCGGGTTCTGGTACCAGACGACTTTGCCCACCGCCAGTCCGGAAGTCACGATGTCCAGGCGCCCGTCGCCGTCGATATCGACCGCCGCGATCCAGTAACCGTCGTCTTGATCGTTCGCCAGGGTCACTTTCTCGAAAAACGGAACCCGGATCGAACCGTCGTTCACGTAAGCGAGGACATCGGCTTTTTGGCTCATGGCAAGGTTTCCTGTCGGGTGTTCTCAGAACCTATACGAAAATCAACTCAATGAATGAACTTGAAAAATTTCCGAAAACCTTTCGTCGAATCCCCTCTCCCTCCGGGAGAGGGTTAGGGTGAGGGCGCTAACCCACCGAAAACAAACCCTCATCCCCCGCCCCTCTCCCACAGGGAGAGGGGCGTTTTCGTACAAGCTCTCAAGCTTCGGGAATGCGCGGGGGGGCGCTCCAGGTGCCGTATCCGGGGCCTTTCGCGCCCGCCGGGTTGGCGCCGATGGTCGGCCAAAGCAGGCCCTCGGTGTACGCGGCCGGCGACACGACGGCCGTCGTGTCGCCCTCCAACTCCCCGAACGCTTCGCGCCACGCGGCGGGCAGTTGATACCAGGTGCCCACGTACCAGAGCTTGATGAGGTTGCGGGCGATGGGGCCGAGCTGCTCGTCGCCGAAGATCGCGGCCCGCAGCAGCCGGTCGAGCGCCGCTTCGTCCGCGCCGGCTTCCGCTTGCACCCGCCGAAACGCTCGCAGCAGCGCGGCCACCGTCGCCTCGCCCAGAATGTCGATCAGCGCGGCAAAATAGGGCTCCGCCTGCCCGGTTCCCCGGAGCCGGAAGGCCGTGAAGCCGGTGATCGTCGCAGAAAGGCTGAGAAAATCCTGAAACTCGGCTCGGTCTTCCCGCATGGCGTCAATCCTCCGTCGACAGCGACATTTCGAAGGTGGGCGCGGCGTTCAGCCCGCTCGTTCCTGGAATCGGGTTGCGCATCAACTGGCTGGCCGTTTCCCGGATGCGGAACATGTCGCCCACCGCGTCGAGCAACAGTTCCGGTTGCCCCGAGAAAGCCCGGGTGAGAAGGCCCAGAAAATCCCGGTATCGCGCGTTGAATTCGACGGCAGCAGCGCGCAGCTCGGACCCGGGGAGATAGTCGGCGAGACGAGAATTGGCCTTGATCGGGTAGACCGCCTCCCAGTCGACAGCCACGGGCCCGCCGCTCGGCTGGTCGGGCGCGTCGCCTTTGCGGTAATAGCGGCCGAGGACGAGCTGCTGGAAGCGGTAGTAGTGGGCGAGTTCGCCCTCGTAATCGTAAATTCGTTTGCCGAAGCCCTCGCCCTGCTCCGAGATCAGGCGCACGGCCTCTAGCGCCGATTCGAGGTCCGTCACGGGGATGATCTCCCCCCGCCCGAGTAGTAGTAGTCGGGCGTGATCTGCCGCGCGGGATCGCCGCAGAACAGGGTTGCGCCGGACTTCGCTTTCTCCTCCTGGAGGTGCGCCAAGCCTCGGCTGATTTCCTGATAGAACTCCCCGATGCTGTAAAAGTGCATCTCGGAGTCGCCTTCCGCCCGGAACGCGGGCAGCAGCCTCTGAGCGGCTTTCCGGCGGAAAGCCGGCCGGTCGCTCTCTTCCGGCGGTCGGGCCGGCCGCTCGATTTTCAGGAAGGCCTCGACCGCTTCTCTGGAAAACCGCTGGAGGCCGACCTCGAAGTCGGTTTCGCCGTCCGGGAGATACGCGGGGTACAGGGGCACGAAACCCTCCCGCGTGAGATCTGGCGTGCCGCCCACGGCGTTCAGGATGTTGGCGGCGAGCGTCAGGTGCAACATTTCCTCCACGACCACCACCCGGAGCACGTGAAAGGCGGCCGAGTTGGTCCCGGGCTGGATGGAATAGAGCGCCGTCAGGTAGGGAGGAATGGTCGCGTGCTCCAACTGCATCGCCGCGTGCAAGTGGTTGTGCAGCTCGTCGACCGTCGTGATTCTTTTCAGGCTCATGCCATGACCCCCGTGCGGAATTAGGCCGCTGCGATGGTTGCGGGAGACCGATCCTGGTCGAGTTCGTTCCGGATGCGCTCGGCCGTCAAAAACGCGAGCGCCGACAGGGTCAGCGTCGTGTTCGAGGTGCCGGTCGTGGGCATGCTGCCGGCCCCCACCAGATAGAGATTGCCGTGATCCCACGAGCGTTGCGCGCCATCGACCACGGAGTCCTTCGCGCCGGTCCCCATGATGTGGGTTCCGGCCCAGTGATTGCCGCCCCGCACCGTGTAGCCCTCGCCCTTGTAGCTCACGTAGGCGTAATCCAGCGGATCGTAGGTGGTGTGGTCCTCGACGCCGAGCCGCTGGAAAATCAGCCGGGAAAGCTGGCGCGAATAGGCGATTCCGTCCAAGGTGTAATCGGAGAGGCCGTAGGAAATGACCGGACGGAGATTGCCGAGCGAGTCGGTGTAACGCGCATCGACGGTGACGCGATTGTTCTGGTCCGGCAACAGCTCGACCATGAACGCTAGTTGCAACTGGCGCGAGATCTGATCGACCAGCCGCCGGCGCAGGGCGGCGCCGAACTGGTTTTGGCGGTCGACGATATCGGCCAGGACCGTGTAAGGCGAGCCGGTCGCCCAGCTCCAGCCGTCGTTGTGGATGCTCACCGCGAAGGCCGCCTGGCGCCGGCGGAACGCGCCACCGCGGAGGTCCTGGATTCCCGACGTGCTCTGCGTCCCCCGCATGGTGCCCACCACCTCGGGCATCAGGCCCCAGGTGAGCAGGAACGGGTGGTCCATCAGGTTCCGCCCCACCAGATTGCTCGTGCCGGGCAGGTCGGAAGCCAGCATCAGCCGGGCGTTCTCGACCGCGTTGGCGGCGAGCACGAACACGCGCCCCCGGGCGATGCCGGTCGCGTGTTCGGTCGAGCCGGGGTCCGAGTACGCTTTGAACTCGATGTGGCGAACCCTGCCGTTGCCGGGATCGATCACGACTTTCGACGCCACCGCTTGGGGCAGAAGCTTCACCCGGCCGGTCGCGAGCGCCTTGACCAGCGTCTTGCCGGCATGGTACTTGGCCTGGACCGGGCAGATGGGGACGCAGTTGTTGTTGCCCTGACAGCGTTCGCCCTGCTCCACTTGCTCGACGCTGACCGCGCCGGCCGGAACGTATCCCTTCCCCCCGTCATAGCGGGGGTTGGGCACGCCGTTGCGCGCCTGCGGCGTGCTGCGAACGGTCAGGGTAAACTTTTCCCCGCGCAGCGAGACTTCAGCGCCGTTCAAACCTCTGGCGACCGTCTTGTCCAGATAGGAAACCGGAATCCCCCGCATCGGATAGACGTAGCCGGGATCGAAGCGGATTCCATGATAAGCCTGGTCCTCGACGTCGGCCGACACGCCCAGCTCGAATTCGGCCTTGCAGTAATAGGGCGCCAGCTGCTGGTAGGAAATCGGCCAATCCAAACCGCGCCCGAACCGGGTGCGCATCTCGAAATCCTCGGGCAGCATGCGCAGGGCTTTGCCCTCCCAATGCATGGTCGTGCCGCCGACGACCCGGGTGTAAGTGCTGTCGAGCGCGACGGGGCCGTTCTGGACGAGATAGCCCGTCGCGTCGGGCTCGCCCGGCCGAAGCCCCCGCACGTCGGTGCTGCGCGGCATAGGGGCGTTGCGGTTGAGGGGATACGGAGCGTTGTTGTCCTTGGAGGCTGCGGCGTAGAAGCGCGAGAGGTATTGCTCGTACCCGGGAACGGTCAGATCGTGCCCCGGGCCGGCTTCCAGAACGAGCACGCGAAAGCCGCTTTGGCTCAGTTCGTGGGCGATGATCGCGCCGCTGACTCCGGCGCCGACGATGACGACGTCGTAAACCGACGCCGAGACGTCGGCGAGGTCGCTCCCGTGAGGTTTACCTGAGGTGATGTTCGGCATGGGCGCTCCCTATCGATCACAATTGGAATATGGCAGTCCCGCTCGAGCTGTGGAGATGCTGGCGGTCGAGTTAAATCCCCCGCCGCTGCGCGGCCCCTTTTTTGTCAAAGAGGGCAGAAGGGATGTCCTTGCGCCAGCCGACCACACTTCTAGGAGACCTGCACTTGCATTCGATGCAGCAAGCCAAATTGCCAGATACACTTTAGTACATGACTTACTGTTTTTCTCAACTATTACGCGATGTGCGACTTTACCGGTCAAGCGGCCAGCAAGCCGTCAAGGTCGAGAGGCTCGCGACCTTGACGGAGGTTGAGCCAAACCTCCACGGTATGGGCCAACAGCTTGCGGGTCGCTTGATGGGTCAAATGCCAGACGTCGCGGGCTCGAGTTTTCGCCAAGTTGAAGCGTTGCTCGCGTTGGCCCATGGCCGTTTCGATGTGCCCGCGCCCGCGCCCGCTCCGCAACAGCTTTAACCACCAGCGCGGGCGGGGCTTTTGCATATTCCGACGCACCGGCGTTTGCAGGTCGATGCCCGGCGCTGCGCAATCCGCCCCAAGCTGCGGGCGGATATAGCCCTTGTCGCCCAAGACCAGCCCCTCGATGGCCGATAGCACGTCATGGGCCGCATCCCGCTCGTCGACGTTGGTGGCGGTGACCGTGACGCCCACCGCCACCCCGCGCCAATCGATGAGGAGGTGAGCTTTTAAGCCGTAACAGTGCTCGCGTCTCGTGGCACAGTAGCCGCAGTCGGCTTCCGCCTTCAGGACCTGGCCGCAGACCGCGCGGGCCACCTCGCAGGGGCGACAGGGAACCCGTCGATGATGCGGCCATCGGCGGTGCGTGCCCCCGAGTCCGCCACCGAGCGCCCATGGAATACCCGCTTGATCCGTCAGAGATTGGCCGCTTGTCGCACGGAGGTGCTCCGATCCCCTAACCCCGGCAACCACGCTGCCCAATGCCGCTTGAAATAGCTCCAGATCGCCTCGTCGCCGTCGTGGCCCAGCACCTCGCCGACGATCTCCAGGGTGATCGCTTCGCCGTCGCTCAATCGACGGGCAAACCCCCGTGCGCCCAGTTTGATCCCGGTGGTGGCGTCTTCAAACGCCGTTTCCACCCAACAAAACACCGTGATGATAAACGCTTCCAGCGGCATGGCTATCGCCCTCTAGGTTGTGTTTTCTATCTCCATCAATAACCTATGCCGACAACCGCGTCGCTTCAAGTCCTATACGCTAAAGTTGCATGTCGCGTTCTATATACTACGCAGTTGTAGATAATCGGATAAGTTATGTACCCATCGAAAGTCGGCATGTCGTTGCGCGCCCGCGCTTCGCCCATCGTTTGCGGGCGCCGGACAAACCGACCGACAGCCAGCCGTCTTTCGACGGTTGGCCGCGATGCCGCTGCACCTCGCCTCACGGCCAAGCGATCGCGTCGTCGCGCGCGATCCTGCCTCCGCCGGATGGCGTGGTGAAGGAGCGGTTGCCGCCGCCGGGAAGGCTTTCCCCGGTGACGCTGCCGTCGGCGTTCTTGCGGAGGTACTTGTACTGGATCGTCTTGGATGCCGGCAGGTTGACGGTGTTTCTCCAGATCG
>JBAOII010000031.1:0-9151 GCA_037045685.1 Candidatus Competibacter sp. | reverse complement strand
CCAGATCGCGGTGAGGGGTCAGGTGAAAGCCTGACCCTTTCTTTTTACCTGATCGATTCATGATATTCGACCCGAAAACGGCCGGCAGCCGGCCGGGCACGTATACGCTGCTGCTGCGGATTCCCTCCGCCGAAGTCGCTCTCATCGGCCGGCGGGATCGGCTGCCGCTGGCGCCGGGCTGGGCGGTCTATGCGGGCAGCGCCTTCGGGCCGGGCGGGGTGGCCGCTCGCTTGGCCCACCATCGCCGGCCGGTGGTCCGGCCCCACTGGCACATCGACTATTTGCGGCGGTACGCTTCGCTCGAGGCGGTTTGGTACAGCCACGACCCCAACCGCCGCGAATGCCTGTGGGCGGCGGTACTGGCTCGGGAATTGGGCGGACGGGCGCCGCCATTTCGCTTCGGCGCTTCCGATTGCCGATGCCCCGCTCATTTATACCTGTTCGAGGTCCGGCCGACGCTGGCCGAGTTCTTCGCGGCGTTGAAAGCCCATGCTCCCGATCACGCGGACGTGATCGAGGTTTGCTGATTCAGGGTCGAGCGTGTCCCGAGTGATCGTGACCTTGATGCTGCATCGTCTCCATCATGGCCTCGCGTTTCCGAATCGGGACCGATACTTGCGTCACTCCCGCCTTCTCAAACCGCAAGGTCAGGGGAAAACTTTGATCGGCCCGTAGCGGTTGCTTCAGGTCGATCAGCATGATGTGCAGGCCGCCCGATTTGAGCGATGTCGTCGCGCCGCTCGCGAGATCGACGGTCTCGACCTTGCGCATCCGCATCATGTTGCCCTCAAGCAAAGTGGTGTGCAGCTCGATGTGGCTGGCCACATCGCCCGCCTCGGCGCCGAGCAGCCGATCCGCGCTGCCGGTGTTGACGATATCGAGATAAACCGCCCCGGTTTTGGCTCCGGGCGGCGTTTCGGCCGCTTGCGGGTTTTCGGCGCGGACGGGGCTGTTCCCCGCCGCGACCGCCAGAGCGCCGAAAATAAGCAAGATGCTGAATAAAAAGGATTTAATTATTTAAGTTCCGGTAAAGTTCCCATGATAACCTTAGAATACCAGTCCTGCTGCCGTCGGAGAATTTGAAAATTTCAGGCAAAGCCGACTTCCCGCGATGAGCCGCACGAATCGTTGCGGCCACCGCTTCGTCCAGATACTTCCGAAGTGATGTTGAGGAACTAACCGATGACCATGCCCGACCCCAATCCCACCGTGGCCCTGGCCTTGGCCGAGGATGTCGGTGGCGGCGATCTGACCGCCGCGCTGATCCCGGAAACGGCCCAGGCCGAAGCCACTGTCATCAGCCGCGAGAAGGCGGTCCTGTGCGGCGCGGCCTGGTTCGACGCCGTGTTCCGCCAGATCGATCCGAGCGTCGCCATCGAGTGGCGGGCGGCCGACGGGGAGCGCATCGAGCCCAACCAACTGCTTTGCGCGCTGCGGGGGCCGGCGCGGGCTCTGCTGACCGGCGAGCGCACCGCGCTCAATTTCCTGCAAGCCCTGTCCGGCACCGCCACGCTGGCCCGCCAGTTCGCCGATACCGTGGCCGGCACCGGCGCCACCATCCTCGATACCCGCAAAACTTTGCCCGGCCTGCGGCTGGCCCAGAAATACGCCGTCCGGTGCGGCGGCTGTCAAAATCACCGCATCGGCCTGTTCGATGCCGTTCTGATCAAGGAAAACCACATCCTGGCCGCCGGCTCGATCACCGCCGCCATCGCCGCCGCCCGCCGCCTGCATCCCGGCGTCACCGTCGAGGTCGAAGTCGAGAGCCTCGCCGAGCTGGAGGAAGCGCTCGCCGCCGGCCCCGACATCGTCATGCTGGACAATTTCGATCTGGGGACGATGGCCGAGGCGGTGCGGGTCACCGCCAAGCGCGTCAAGCTGGAGGCGTCGGGCAACGTCAATTTCAACACCGTGCGCAAGATCGCCGAAACCGGCGTGGATTACATTTCCATCGGCGGTTTGACCAAGGACGTGCGCGCGATAGACTTATCCATGCGTTTCCGCGCCCTGTGAAATATGGGTTTCATCCGGGCGTCACGCAACATTAACCGAGCGGGTTTATGCTACATGCTCGGAAAAATAGATATCGAGGAGAAGAACCCATGTACGCCGATATTATGCTGGGTACTCGCCATGCGGGTCGCGGCCATCCGATAGCCGACTATCGAGCGGCGGATTTTTTGCGACAGGAAATCGCGTTTTTCGAAGCGCGGTTGAGCGAGATGGGCGAAAAAGGCGATTGCGCCTATGAACATGTGCTGTGTCGGGCCTATGAAACGCTGTTGAGCGAGCGCCGCGACCAACTGGCGCAACTGCACGCTTGATCGTCTTCATGGCCGGGTGGTTCCTGGTCCCCCGGTCGTCTGGAATGCTTTATCATGCGCGGTCGTCACCCCTGAAACCGTTTGCCGGGATTTGAACCGGCGAGGATGCACCGCCGCATGAAGCTTTTTCTTCGCGCCGTCGCGCTGGTCGGTTCGTTGCTGCTGGGTGGTTCGCTGGCGAAGGCCGGTCCCGATGACCTCCCCGTCAGCCCCTTCCAAGCTCGCTACGAGGTTTACGGCTCCGGTTTTTCCATCGGCGAGGCGGTCATGACCTTGACCGCCGCCGGTCCGGGCGCCTACCGGATGAGTTCCCAGGTCCGTCCCAACGGGCTGGCCGCGCTGCTGGTCTCCGGTCAAATCGACGAACAGGCGAGCGGCGAAATTCGCGATGGAGCGGTTCGCCCGGCCCGGTACGAGCGGCGGGTGGAGACCCCCAAAAAAAAGCAAACGGTGCAATTACGTTTCGATTGGCCGGCCAACCAGATTCAGGCCCGCGATAATCGGGAACAGGCCACGTTGCCGCTGTCGCCCGGCGTGGTGGACCCTCTGAGCCTGAATCTGCGGGTGATGTGGGATTTGCAGCGCGGCCGCGTGCCACCGGAGTACGCGTTGGTCGATCAAACCGAACTGAAGATCTATCAGATCAAAAGCGGGGGCGAGGAGCGCCTGGATACCTCGCTCGGCAAGCTGCGCGCGGTGCGCATCAGCCAGTCCAAGCCGGGCAAGAGCCGGGTCACCACGTTCTGGTTCGCCCCGGATCTGCATTACCTGCCGGTGCGGATCGCCCAGGAGAAGGATGGCAAGGAGTTGTTGCGGATGGAAATCCGGGCGGTCGAACGCTGACTTGACCCCCCGCCGGCCTCCCTCCCATGCGGCCCGCCCGCTTTCTGCTCTCGGCCCTGGCGCAAGGCGACCGTCCGCTGTACGGCTTGTTGGCGCTGGCGCTGTTCGTCGGCTTTTTCCACCAGCTCGGCAACGTGTCGCTGTTCGATGTGGACGAGGGCGCGTTCGGCCAAGCCACCCGCGAGATGTTCCTGCGCGGCGATTTCCTCTCCACCTCTCTCAACGGTCAGCCGCGTTACGACAAGCCCATTCTGAGTTACTGGTTGCAGGCGGCCAGTCTGGCCGCCTTCGGCGTCGATGAGTTCGCCTTCCGCCTGCCGTCGGCGCTGGCGGCCACGGCCTGGACGCTGCTGGTTTTTCTGTTCGGGCGGCGGGTGGCCGACACTCGTCGTGGGTTGCTGGCGGCGTTGCTGATGGCCACTTCGCTGGCGGTGACGGTGATCGGCAAAGCGGCCACCGCCGACGCATTGCTCAACCTGCTGCTCGCGGCCAGCCTGATGAGCGTGTATCTGTACCTGCGCGAAGGGCGGCGAGTTTGGCTTTACGCGGCGGCGGCGGCGATGGGCTTGGGCTTTCTGACCAAGGGGCCGGTCGCGGTGGCGATTCCCGCTGGCGTCAGCCTGCTGTATTGCGCCAGCCGAGGCGAGTGGCGGATCTGGTTGCGCTTGGCGGCGGATTGGCGGGCTTGGGGGCTGTTCCTGCTGATCGCCGCGCCTTGGTACATCGTTCAGTACGCGCGAGAAGGCGAGGGGTTTTTTCTGAGTTTTTTCCTGCGGCACAACCTGGGCCGTTTCCGGCAACCACTGGAGGGGCACGGCGGCGGCTGGTGGTACTACCTTCCGGTGCTGCTGGTCGGGATGCTCCCCTATACTGGCGTGCTGCTGCGCGCGCTGGCCCGCTCCCGGCGACTGATCGCCGATCCCCTGGGCCGCTATCTGCTGATCTGGTTCGGTTTGGTGTTCGCGCTGTTTTCGCTGGCGGCCACCAAGCTGCCGCATTATCTGACGTATGGCTACACCGGCCTGTTCCTGCTGATGGCGCCGGAGCTGGAAAAACCGGCGCCGGCCGGCTGGCTGTTGCTGCCGCAACTGCTGTTTCTGGGGCTGTTGCTGGCCTTGCCGGGATTGGCGGACATCGCGCTGCCGCGCGTGGGCGACGAGCTGGTTCGCGCCCAACTGGAAGGCTTGGCGTTCTCGCCCGCGTATTATCTGTTGCTGGGAGCGGCCTTGCTGCTGACCGTGTACTTGATGCGCGAGCGGCGTATTGCGCTGGCCTGGAAATTGATTGCCAGCGGCTTGCTGCTCGCGTTTCTGATATCCGGCCAAATCCTGCCGGCGGTGGCGGAGGTCCGGCAACTGCCGGTCAAGGAGGCCGGCCTGCTGGCCCGTCAATTCCCGCGAGCGCCGCTGGTGATGTGGGGCTTGAATCTGCCCAGCTTCAGCGTTTACAGCGGACGGATCGTCGAGCGGCGCGAGCCGCGTCCCGGCGATGTGGCGCTGACCAAAAGCGCGCTTCGGCCGAGACTGGGCTCGCACGAAGTCCTGTATCAGCGCCACGGTATCGCCTTGGTCCGCTTGCCGACCGAAGGCGACGCCGACAAGTCGGCGGGATGCGCGCCGGCCATCGGAGCCCTGTCGCCCGAGCGCGGAGCCGCCGCCATGATCTCGTCTGAGCGTTCCCGCCGCCCCCGATGGAACCCCTGGTATTGGGATTTACCGCTGGCAGCCGTCGGCCGGCATGGCCGCGATTCTGCTCTTGCAAGCCAACCGGCCGCTGTTTCTGGGGTTCAATCGGCTCGGGGCGTTTATGGGGGACGGGTTCTGGGCGCACGTCACGCTGCTGGGCGACACCTTGGTCGCGATGATCCTGTTGCTGCCGCTGGTGCGGCGCTGGCCCGGTCTGGTTTGGGCCGGATTGTTGGCCGGGCTGCTGGCCACCCTGTTCGTGCACGGTTTCAAGCATCCGCTCAACTTGCCTCGGCCGGTATCGGTGTTGCCCCGCGAAGAGTTTCATATCATCGGGCGCGCTTATTTCGGCCCGGCGTTCCCCTCGGGCCACACCGCCACGGCCTTCGCGTTCGCCGGCATTATCCTGCTGCGTCTCTCCGCCGACTGGCGGCGGCGATTGGCCGGGCCGTTGCTGGCGCTGGCCGGGCTGATCGGCTTGTCGCGCATCGTGGTGGGAGCGCATTGGCCGCTGGACGTGCTCGGCGGCGCGGCGGGCGGTTGGCTGGCGGCGGTGCTCGGGACCTTTTGGGCGCAGCGCCGGCCGTGGGGCGATACCCCGGCCGGCCGGCGCTGGCTGACGCTGATCCTGGTCGGCTGCGCGCTATCCTCGTTGCTGCACTACAAGACCGGCTATCCGCAAACCGACGACTTGGCGGCGAATCCTGGCCGCGCTTTGCCTGTGCGGGGTCGCGGGCACAGCTTTGGCTGGAACGGCGCTCGCGATCCACCCCCGAACGGGTCGATGCGGGATGACCGCGCGCTCCCGGTTGTGGCTCGGTTTGCTCTTGCTGGTGCTGGCGCTGGCCGGCGTCCAGTGGATGATCGGTTGGCCGCGCTTGCTGGCGCCTTGGCGGACCATCCCGCCCGCCACCCTGACTCTGGCGACGCTGCTGACGCTGGGCAGCTACGTCACCCGGAGCGTGCGGCTGTACGATTACTTCCTGCCCGCCACGCGCGGCGGGTTTGCCGGCTGCCTCAAGCTGACTCTGCTGCACAATCTGTTCAACAACTTGCTGCCGATGCGGACCGGAGAAGCGTCGTTTCCGGTATTGATGGCCCGCTATTTCGCTACTCCCTTGGTCCGTTCTCTGGCGGCGCTGCTGTGGTTCCGGCTGATGGACTTGCACGCTTTGGCCTTGGTGGCGCTGATCGCGGTCGGCGGCCATTGGCTCGATGACGCGCTGGTGGGCTTGCTGGTGATCGCGTGGCTCGGTCTGCCGTGGGCGGTGTTCCAAATGCGGCCGGCCTCGGCCCTGGCCGATTTTGGCCGGCGTTTGCCGCCGCGCTGGCAGGATCGGCTGGTGGGCGCGCGAGACGGCCTGCCGCAGACGCCTGCCGCGTTTTGGCGGGCCTGGTTTTGGACCCTGCTCAACTGGCTGGTGAAACTGGCGGTGTTCGCCTGGATTTTGCGGCTGTTCGCGCCGCTGCCGCTCGCGGCGGCCTGGATGGGCGCCATCGGCGGGGATCTGACCAGCGTGTTGCCGGTGCACGGCATCGCCGGAGCGGGGACTTACGAGGCCGGGGTGGTCGCGGCGCTGGCGCCGTTCGGCGTGCCGGCGGCGGATGGGCTGGCGGCGGCGGTCAACCTGCACCTGTTCATGCTCGGCCTGTCGCTGGTGGGCGGCGCGCTGGCGCTGCCGATCCGCCACCGCGTCGCCAGCTCGACCGAGAGGGTGAACGGCCGTGGATGAGCGGTTGCTGCTGTGGATCAACCAGGGCTGGGGCCATCCGCTGCTGGATGGCCTGTTCTGGTGGGTGTCGCAGCGGCTCTGGTTCGCCTTTCCGCTGGCGGCGATTCTGCTTTACGATAGTGTTCGCCGTTCCGGGCGGGCCGGCTTCCGGCTGTTTTTGCTGCTGGCGGCGACGGTCGCCTTCGGCGATGTGCTCGGCAACCTGCTCAAGGATGCGTTCGCCGAACCGCGCCCGTGCCAAGTCGTCTTCGAGCAGTTGCGCGCGCTCGGCGGCGCGGCGGCGGCCCGCTGCGGCGCCGACCCGAACGGGATGCCGTCCAACCACGCCATCAATTTCTTCGCCGCCGCGACCTTCATCGCGCTGGCCACGCCTTGGCGCGGCTGGCGGATCGGGCTGTTCGCGGTCGCCGCGCTGGTCGGCCTGTCGCGGATTTATCTCGGCAAGCACTATCCCGGCCAAGTCCTCGCCGGCGCGGCCATCGGCGCGGCGGTCGGGGGGCTGGGCGCGTGGCTGGCGGTTCGCTATCAGGCGGTTTTGGGCTTGCCGGCGGCAGTTGCGACGACCGGCCTTTCCACGACCTCGAACCCAATCGGGATGTCCATGAGTCAAATCGATGACCTCGCGCTCTTGCCTCCGCGCAATTTGCCTCCGCATCATTTATCGCTGGTGGTGCCGCTCTACAACGAACTCGACAACGTCGCTCCCCTGCTGGCGGGCATTCACGAGGCGCTGGCGGATTATCCCCATCCGTGGGAGCTGATCGCGGTGGACGACGGCAGCAGCGACGGCACGACCGCGCGCTTGACGGACGAGTCCGGCCGCTACGGACCGCATGTGCGGGTGTTGACCCTGCAACGCAATTTCGGCCAGACCGCCGCGATGCAGGCCGGTATCGACGCGGCGCGGGGCGAGGTGATCGCGACGCTGGACGGCGATTTGCAGAACGATCCGGCCGACATTCCCCGACTGGTCGGACGGTTGCTGGACGAGGATATCGACCTGGTGGTCGGCTGGCGGCGCGACCGCCAGGACAACGTGTGGTCGCGCACCATCCCGTCGCGCATCGCCAACCGCCTGATCGGCAACATCACCGGGGTGCGGTTGCACGATTACGGGTGCAGCCTCAAGGTCTACCGCGCCGCCGTGATCAAGCAGGTGCGGCTGTACGGCGAGATGCACCGCTTCATTCCCGCCTGGATGTCGGTGCGCACCGCCCCCAGCCGCATCCGGGAGGCGGTGGTGAACCATCGTGCCCGCCAGCACGGGGCATCGAAGTACGGCATCAGCCGAACCTTCCGGGTGCTGGTGGATTTGCTGTCGGTCTATTTCTTCCTGCGCTTCCTGACCCGGCCCGGTCATTTTTTTGGCCGAATCGGCTTGGCGAGCGGGGGAGTGGGCTTGCTGATTCTGGCGTACCTGTTCGCGCAAAAGCTGTTGTTCGCCGCCAATATCGGCACCCGGCCCTTGCTGCTGGTCGGCGTGCTGCTGGTGCTGATGGCGGTGCAATTTCTCACCACCGGAGTCTTGAGCGAACTCATCACCCGCACCTATTTGGCCGCCAGCCCCAATTCGTCCTATGCCGTCCGCCCGGATGGCTCGCCGGAATTGGCCGACGAAGCCGGCTGGCGAATGCCGCATGGCTGAACCCCTGCCCGCCGCCGGCTCCGAGAGTGCCGCGCTTTCAGGTCGCGATCGGGTCGGGTTGGCGGCATTGCTGCTGCTGTTGCCCCTGCTGCGGTTTTTCATCGCCCAAGTCGGCGGTTTCGATCTGCACTTCGACGAGGCCCAGTACTGGGAATGGTCGCAGCGCCTCGACTGGAGCTACGCCACCAAGGGACCGCTGGTCGCCTGGCTGATCGCGGCGAGCACCGCGCTGTTCGGGCACGGCGAATGGCAGGTCCGGCTGTTCGCCTGGCTGGCCTACGACCTGTTCCTGTTCCTGCTGTTCGGGTTCGCCCGCCAGCTTTGGCAGAGCCGGCGGGCCGGTTGGTGGGCTGTGGCGCTGGGGCTCACCACGCCGCTGTATTTCCCGCTCGGCCAAGTGATGACCACCGACGTGTTTCTGTTCGTCTGCTGGACGTGGGCCTTGTGGGCGGCTTGGCGGGCGCTGGAGCGGCGGCAAACCTCCGCCTGGTACGAGACTCGGCGCGGCGGTGGGCATCGGCGGTTTGGCCAAGTTCAGCGTCGGGTTGTTGCCGCTGTTCCTCGGATTGGGGTTGCTGGCGACTCCGAGCGGCCGGCGCGAACTGATGCGCTGGCCGCCATGGGGTGGCGTGCTGCTGGCGCTGCTGATGTTGAGTCCGGTCCTGTTGTGGAACGCCGGCCACGGCTGGGCGATGCTCCATCACGAACAGGGCCATCTGATCGCCGATGAGCAGGGTGGTTGGCGGGAGAACACCAGAGACTTGCTGGAATTTTTGGCCGGGCAATGGCTGGTGCTGTCGCCGCTGGTGGCCGTGGCGATGGTCCGCGCGCTGGCGCGCCCGCCGCGCCCGGCCGGAGAGCGATGGCTGTGGGGCCTCTCGCTGGCGGTGCTGGGCTTCTTTCTCGCCAAGGCCACGCTCA
>JBAOII010000030.1:0-289225 GCA_037045685.1 Candidatus Competibacter sp. | reverse complement strand
TGAAACCGATGACCAGGATGCCGAGAAAAATCGCCATCGCCGCGAAACCAAACAAGCCGATTTTGTCGAGCACGATGGCCCAGGGAAAGAGAAAGGCGATTTCCAGATCGAAGATGATGAACAGGATGGCGACCAGATAATAGCGGACATCGAACTTCATTCGAGCATCCTCGAACGACTCGAAGCCGCACTCGTAAGGCGACAGCTTTTCCCCGTCAGGGCGGCGGGTACCGAGAAAATACCCAAGGCTGACCATGATCGCGCCCATCGCGAAGGAAAGCACCAGGAAAATCAGAACGGGAAGGTAATTGGACAGCATCAGAGTCGCACCTTCGGCATGGCGAACCGGGAGAGATCGCTGCGGTGGCTAGGCGTTCGATACGGGCGTGAATCGTTCGACTCGCCTGGCGAGGGGCTTGGAAGGCCTGGACAGGAAAGACCCGGAGGCAATTGAGGCGAGTTGTTTCTTGGAGTTATAACGCCGCATAAATCATCAACCTCATCGTGGTGTCGGGAATTCCATTCACCGCAAAACAGCGCCCGGCCGAGACACTCGGGAAAAGTTGGCATCCTGCCAGCATCCTTAGGGATGCTTGTGTTATTTGGTGCCGATGGCCGGACTCGAACCGGCACGGCTCGCGCCACTAACCCCTCAAGCTAGCGTGTCTACCAGTTCCACCACATCGGCAAAAACTACAACAACCGGATTCCCAATCACTTTTGCGGCAACTGCGGCACGTCGGTGGGGCCGCCGCCGCTCTTGGGAGCTTCGACGGGCTTTTCGACCTGCACCCGCTCGACGACGCTTTTTGGCGCGGAGGTCTGGGTCGCGAAATAGGCGAGCGTCAGACTGGTCAGAAAAAAGGCCGTCGCCAGAATGGCCGTGGTCCGGCTCAAAAAAGACGCGGACCCGCGCGATCCGAACATGGTGGCGGAGGCGCCGCTACCGAACGCCGCGCCAGCGTCGGCGCCTTTGCCCTGCTGCACCAGCACCAGCGCGATCAAGGCAACGGCGACAACGATGTGCGCCACGAGAATCAGGGTATGAACCATGGCGACAGTTTAACAGCCCGCCTTGGCAATCGCCAGAAACTCCTTGGCTTCGAGCGAGGCGCCGCCGATCAGCCCGCCGTCGATATCCGGCTGGGCCAGCAGATCGCCAGCATTGGCGGCTTTCATGCTGCCGCCGTAAAGGATGCGGGTCTGGCTCGCCACGGCCGAATCGAGAGCGGCCAGCTTGGCGCGAATGAAAGCGTGAACTTCCTGGGCTTGCGCGGAAGTCGCGGTCCGGCCGGTGCCGATCGCCCAAACCGGCTCGTAAGCGATCACCGCCTCGGCGAAGGCGCCGATACCTTCCAGATCCAGCACGGCCTTGAGCTGGCGCTCGACCACGGCCTCGGTCACGCCCTGCTCGCGCTCCTCCAGGGTTTCGCCCACGCAGAGGATCGGCTTGATCCCCACTTGGCGGGCGGCGGCAAACTTGCGGGCGACGATCTGGTCGGACTCACCGTACAGCGTGCGCCGCTCCGAATGGCCGACGATGACATACGCGCAACGAAAATCCCGCAGCATCGGGCCGGCCACCTCGCCGGTATAGGCGCCCGAAGCGTGTTCGGAGAGATTTTGCGTCCCCCAAGCGACGGCGGTGCCGGCCAACTGTTGCTCGACCAATCCCAGATACACGAACGGTGGGAACACGGCCAATTCGACGGCCGCGACCCCGGCGGCGCCATCGCGAATCCCCTGCAGCAATCCGCGGATGCTTTCCGCCGAACCATTCATCTTCCAATTTCCGGCCACGAGTTTACGGCGCATGTTGTTATCTCCCGCGTAAAAAAACTGGGCAAGCTTACGGATTTCGCTTTTGGAAATCAATCATACCGATAGGGTATCGCGCACCACGTTGGCCAGCTCGCGAGCGTGGCGCTCGACGACCCCGGCATCGGCGCCTTCCACCATGACCCGCACCACCGGCTCGGTCCCGGACGGTCGCAACAGCACCCGGCCATGCTCGCCCAACTGGCTTTCCACGGCCCTGACCGCTTCCTGGATGGGAGGTCGCTGCAAATCTACCCCGCCGGTCACCGAGACGTTGATCAGGACTTGCGGGTACTTGGTCATGCCGGCCTTGAGATCGTGCAGGCTCTTGCCGGATTGCAGCATCGCCGCCAGGATTTGCAGCGCGGAGATGATGCCGTCGCCGGTCGAGGTCCGGTCCAGGCAGATGATGTGACCGGAATTCTCGCCGCCCAGAATCAGCTTTTCGGCCACCAACCGCTCCATCACGTAACGGTCGCCGACCTTGGCGCGGTGCAGATCGAGCCCCAACGCCCGCAGCGCGATCTCCAATCCCAGATTGGTCATCAGCGTCCCGACCACGGCGTTGAAGCGGCTGCCGGTGCGCAGGCGGTCGCGGGCGATGATGAACATCAGCTCGTCGCCGTCCAAAATCTCGCCCCGATGATCGACCATGATGACCCGATCCCCGTCGCCGTCGAACGCGATCCCGAGGTCGGCGCCCTGTTCGATGACCGTCTCGCGCAGCGCCGCCGGCTTGGTGGAGCCGCAGTCTTGATTGATGTTCAGGCCATCGGGCGATACGCCGGTGGGAATGACGGTCGCGCCCATCTCGTTGAGCACGCTGGGCGCGACGTGATAGGTGGCGCCGTGGGCGCAATCCACCACGATTTTCAGGCTGGCCAGACTGGTCCAGGACGGAACCGTGCTTTTGCAGAACTCGATATAGCGGCCGGCGGCATCGACGATGCGCTCGGCCTTGCCCAAGGTATCCGGTCCGACGGTTTCCAGCGGCCGATCCAGCAGTTCTTCGATGCGCTCCTCGACCTCGTCGGGCAGCTTTTGGCCGTCGCGGGAAAAAAACTTGATGCCGTTATCGTAATAGGGATTGTGGGAGGCGCTGACCACGATGCCGGCGCAGGCGTGCAAGGTGCGGGTCAGGTAGGCGATGCCCGGCGTCGGCATCGGTCCCAGCAAGGCGATGTTGACCCCCGCCGCCGACAAGCCCGCTTCCAGGGCCGATTCGAACATGTAACCGGAAATGCGGGTGTCCTTGCCGATGACGATCTTGTTGAAGCCTTTGGTCTGCAACACCCGTCCGACCGCCCAGCCCAGCTTCAACATGAACTCGGCGGTTATCGGATATTCGCCCACACGCCCGCGAATACCATCCGTACCAAAGTAGCGCTTTCCCATGACGACAGTCTCCAAAACCAGCACGATGAAGCATTATAGCGAGGATGGGGAGGCCGCGACGACCCGTTCGGGCAACTGAAAGGGGGAAAGCGCGAAGGGCTGAGCGGATCGGCGTCAGTCGGCGGCCAGCGTCGCGGCGCAAACGCGCAGGGCCTGGACCGTTTCCCGGACATCGTGGACGCGGATGATGCGCGCGCCCTGCCAGGCGGCCAGGACCGCCGCCGCCAAACTGCCGCTCAGCCGCTCGCCGACCGGCGCATCCAGCAGCATCCCGATCATGCTTTTGCGGGAGATCCCGGCCACCACGCCGGCGGCCAACTCGACGAAGCGGTCGAGATGCCGGAGCAGGGACAGATTGTGCGCCAAGGTCTTGCCGAAACCGAAGCCGGGATCGACCAAAATTCGGGCGCGCGGGATGCCGGCGACCTCGCACGCGCGAACCCGCTCGGCCAAAAACGCATGAATTTCGGTCGCCACGTCGGCATAGCGGGGTTCCTGTTGCATGGTGCCGGGCTCGCCTCGCATGTGCATCAAACAGACCGGAACACCGCCGGCCGCCGCCGCTTCCAGCGCCCCCGGCAGGCGCAGCGCCCGCACGTCGTTGATCAGCCCGGCGCCGGCGCCGACCGCTTCGCGGATGACTTCGGGCTTGCTGGTATCCACCGAGAGAGGAATCGGCAACTCGCGCGCCAGCCGCTCCACCACCGGCAACACCCGATCCAGCTCTTCCTGCACCGACACCGGCGATGCGCCCGGCCGAGTGGACTCGCCACCGATATCGATGATGGCAGCACCTTCGGCCACCATGGCTTCGGCGCGGCGCAGGGCGTCGGAAAAGCGTAGAAAATATCCGCCGTCGGAAAGGGAGTCGGGGGTGACATTCAGCACCCCCATCACGACGGGCCGGCTCAGATCGAGAGCCTTGCCCGCGCAGTCCAACCGCATCGTTCAATGCTGCGGGGCGGGACCGCCAATTTTCCCGTCACCCGCCCGGTCCTTATCCAAGCTGACCGGCGAACCGCTCGCGGGAGGCTCTTGGTCGGCGTCCGCTTCGGCCGGTTCGCGCGGCGGTCGCCCGGCCATGATGTCGTCGATCTGCTCGGAGTCGATGGTCTCGAACTTGATCAGCGCATCGGCCATGGCGTGCAGCTTGTCGAGGTTTTCGCGCAGGATCTGCTCGGAGCGCAGGTAATTGCGGTTGATGATCGTGCGAATTTCCTCGTCGATGACGTGAGCGGTCTCGTCCGAGACGTTCTTGTGCCGGGTCACGCTGCGGCCCAGGAACACTTCGCCGTCGTCCTCGCTGTAAGTCAACGGCCCCAAGCGCTCGGACAGGCCCCACTTGGTCACCATGTTGCGGGCGATGTCGGTGGACCGCTCGATGTCGTTCTGGGCGCCGGTGGTGACAAAATCCGCCCCAAAGATGATCGACTCGGCGATCCGGCCGCCGAACAGGCTGGAAATCTGGCTCTCCAAGCGCTGCTTGCTGAAGCTGTAGCGGTCGCCTTCCGGCAGGAACATGGTCACGCCCAGCGCCCGGCCGCGCGGGATGATGCTGACCTTGTAAACCGGATCGTGCGACGGCACCAGCCGGCCGACGATGGCGTGGCCGGCCTCGTGATAGGCGGTCAGCTTCTTTTCGTCCTCGCTCATCACCATCGACTTGCGCTCGGCGCCCATCATGATCTTGTCCTTGGCTTTCTCGAAATCGTCCATGTCCACGTCGCGCTTGTTGGCGCGGGCGGCGAACAGCGCGGCCTCGTTGACCAGGTTGGCCAGATCGGCGCCGGAGAAACCCGGCGTGCCGCGAGCGATCACGGATGGCTTGACGTTGTCGGACAGCGGCACTTTGCGCATGTGGACCTTCAGGATCTGCTCGCGGCCGCGCACGTCGGGTAGCGGCACCACCACCTGCCGGTCGAAGCGGCCGGGCCGCAGCAGCGCCGGATCGAGCACGTCGGGCCGGTTGGTCGCCGCGATGACGATGATGCCCTCGTTGCCCTCGAAACCGTCCATTTCGACCAGCAACTGATTCAAGGTCTGCTCGCGCTCGTCGTGGCCGCCGCCCAGCCCCGCGCCGCGATGCCGGCCGACGGCGTCGATTTCGTCGATGAAGATGATGCAGGGCGCGTGCTTCTTGGCCTGCTCGAACATGTCGCGGACCCGCGAGGCGCCCACGCCCACGAACATTTCCACGAAGTCGGAGCCGGAAATCGAGAAGAACGGCACTTTCGCCTCGCCGGCGATGGCCTTGGCGAGCAGGGTCTTGCCGGTGCCGGGCGAGCCGACCATCAGCACCCCGCGCGGAATCTTGCCGCCGAGTTTCTGGAACTTGCCGGGATCGCGCAGGAACTCCACCAGCTCGGCCACTTCCTCCTTGGCCTCGTCCACGCCCGCGACATCGGCGAAAGTCACCTTGATCTGGTCCTCGCTCATCATGCGCGCCCGCGATTTGCCGAAGGACATCGCGCCCCGGCCCGCGCCGCCGCCCTGCATTTGCCGCAGGAAAAACACCCAGATCCCGATCAGCAGCAGCATCGGGAACCAGCTGATGAAAATCTGCATCAGCAATCCTTGCTTCTCCGGCGGCTGCCCCTCGATGTCCACGCCGTGGTTGAGCAGCTCGCCGATCATGGCGCTGTTGTCGGTTTCCGGGCTGTAGGTGGTGAAGCGCTCGCCGCTGCTGTTCCGGCCCTGAATGGCCCGGCCGTCGATGGTGACTTGCGCGATCCGTCCCTGTTTGGCGTCTTGCAGGAATTGCGAGTAGGACATCTGGGCGGACGGCGCCACCTTGGGTCCGAAGCTGTTGAACACGGACATCAACACGACCGCGATGACCACCCACAGAAGGATGTTTTTCACCATGTCATTCAAGGCATTTACCTCAATGCTGCAAGACTGGAATCGGTAACCCGCACCGCCGCTTTCATCAAGACATCGGCAATCAAGGCGAAATTTTTAGACCCGCCGCCCCGCGATAGTTCCTGGCTAACAGATACCGCTCGGCGCTGCGGGCGCGCGAAGCCTTGGGCTTGCGCGGCGCCACCGTGGCGAACCCGGCCCGCAAGCTCTTCAAAAACGGGTCGAAGCCTTCGCCCTGAAACACCTTGACCAGCAAATCCCCGCCGGACCGCAGGCATTGCCCGGCGAAATCGAGCGCCAGCTCGGCCAGATACATCCCGCGCGGCTGATCCACCGCCTTGATACCGCTGGTATTGGGGGCCATGTCGGAGATTACAAGGTCCACCGGCCGCCCGTTCAACATCGCCATCAAACGCTCCAGCACCTCCGTCTCGCGGAAATCGCCCTGAATGAACTCGACTCCCGCCAGCGGCTCCATCGGCAAAACATCCAGGGCGATGACGGCGCCCTGCCCACCCACCAGTCGAGCCGCGAGCTGTGACCAGCCGCCCGGCGCCGCGCCCAAGTCGACCACGGTCAGGCCGGGTCGCAGCAACCGATCTTTTTCTTGAATTTCCAGCAGCTTGTACGCGGCTCGGGAGCGGTAGCCCTCTTCCTGCGCGCGCTTGACGTACTCGTCGGTGAAATGCTCCCGCAGCCAGCGGGCGCTGCTCTTACTGCGGGCCATCCGGCAACTGCTCCCGCTCGCGTTCCAGTTTGGCCACGACCCGGCGCACGCGAACGACGATCCAGATCATGCCCAGCAACCCGTAGCTCGACAGCAGCAGGAACTGCAGCGGCAGACCGTCCACCGCCCGCCCTTGCACGAGCAGGAGCAACAGGCCGACGGCCAGAATGATCCCCAGATCCAGCTTGACCTCGTTCAGCGGGCTCGGGGCTACCGTCATGCCCCTGCCCCCGGTTACACTGCCCGAATCTTTCACCATGCCCGGTCTTCCCGTGTTCGCTCTAACCAATCCGCAAAAACGCCATCTCAAGGCCCTGGCCCACCATCGCAAGCCGGTCGTCATCGTCGGCGACGGCGGTCTCACCCCGGCGGTGATGCACGAAATCCTGCTGGCGCTCGACCATCACGAGCTGATCAAAATCCGGGTGAACGCCGAAGATCGCGAAGCGCGCGAAACGATGATCGCGGCGATTTGCGCGGGGTCCGAGGCGGCGCTGGTCCAGCGGGTCGGTCACATCGCCACGCTGTTTCGCCGCAATCACGAGGCGCCGCGCATCGAATTGCCGTGATGGACTGACGGGCGGATTCCGCTTCTAAAGTCTCGCTGAAGACATCGCGGCCATCGCGCCAATCGCGAACCGGGCTGCGGGCGGAACAAGGGATGATCGTGGTGCTGGTGGTGGGACTCGAACCCACAAGCCGGGCTAACGGCGCAGGATTTTAAGTCCTGTGTGTATACCATTCCACCACACCAGCAGGAATAAGGGTGTGGAGGCTAGGGTCGGAATCGAACCGGCGTCCACGGCTTTGCAGGCCGCTGCATGACCACTCTGCCACCTAGCCCTGCGCTGAGATCCGGCGGCCAAATCCGCCGGTTGATACAAAAAAGCCCCGATACATTCGAGGCTTGGGAAACTTGGAGCGGGAAACGAGACTCGAACTCGCGACCCCAACCTTGGCAAGGTTGTGCTCTACCAACTGAGCTATTCCCGCCGCGTGAATTTGGTATTTTAATGCGAAAAAGCAGTCCGTCAAGTCCTTATCCATGCTTGAGCACCGACCACGCCGCCGTCAGGTAATGCAGCATGGACCAGAGCGTCAGCGCCGCCGCGATCACCAGCAGGATCAGTCCCGCGTCCAGGGTCGGAAAAAACCCGAGCGGCTCCCGGTACAGCAGCAACAGCAACGCCACCATTTGGGCGGTGGTCTTGATCTTGCCCACCATCGACACCGCCACTCGCCCGTGCTTGCCGAGCTGCGCCATCCACTCACGCAGCGCCGAAATGGCGATTTCCCGGCCGATGATGACCACCGCCGCCACCGCCATCAAAGGCGTCGGAATCGCTTGCACCAACAGCACCAAGGCCGCCGCCACCATCAGCTTGTCGGCCACCGGGTCCAGGAACGCCCCGAACGCCGAGGTCTGGCCGAGCCGCCGCGCCAGATAGCCGTCCAGCCAGTCGGTGAGCGCCGCCAGCCCGAACAGCGCGCTGCACAGCAGGTTGGCGCCGGGGAACGAGAGAAAGAAAACGCCCACGAAAACCGGAATCAGCGCGATCCGCAGCAAGGTCAGCAACGTGGGCAGGTTCAGTTGCATGGTTCGACGCGCTCAATCCTCGCCATGGAAGACGCCGTAAATCCGTTGCGCCAGCTCGGCGCTGATCCCGTCCACTCGGGCGATATCCTCGACCCCCGCTCGCGCCAACTGTTTCAAGCCGCCGAATTGCTTGAGCAGGGCCTGCCGGCGCTTGGGTCCGATACCGGGGATACCGTCGAGCGCGGATGTCGTGCGCGCCTTGGCTCGGCGCTGGCGATGGCCGGTGATGGCGAAGCGATGCGCCTCGTCGCGGATCTGCTGCACCAGATGCAGGGCGGCCGAATGCGCGGGCAGTATAATGGCGCGGTTTTCCCCGAACAAGTAAAGCGTCTCCAGCCCCGGCTTGCGCTCGGGACCCTTGGCGATGCCGATCACCGCGACGCCGGCGATCCGCAAACCCTCCAGCACCTCGCCCGCCTGGGCCAGTTGGCCCTTGCCCCCATCGACGAACAGGATATCGGGCAACCGTCCGTCTTCCTGTTGCAAGCGGGTGTAACGCCTTGTCAGGGCTTGATGCAGCGCCGCGTAATCGTCGCCCGGCGTGATCCCTTCGACGTTGTAGCGGCGGTAATCCGATTTGAGCGCTCCTTCCTCGCCGAACACCGCGCAAGCCGCGACGGTCGCCTCGCCCCGCGTGTGGCTGATATCGAAACACTCCAGGCGCGACAGCTCGCACTCGAATCCCAACGCCTCCCGCAATGCCGCCAGCCGATGCCGTGTTCCGGCCTGGCCGGACAGGTGCGCGGCCAGCGCGTGCTCGGCGTTGCGCGTCGCCATTTCCACCCAGCGCGCCCGTTCGCCGCGCACGCGGGCCGTCATGGCGATCCGTCGGCCGACCCGCTCCGAGAGCGCCCGAGCCAACAGCGCGGCTTCCGCCGGCTCGCGGTTGACGAGAATCTCGGCCGGAACATCCTTGCCCAGATAGTATTGGGCCAGAAAAGCCCCCTGCACGGCAGCCATATCCTCATCCTCGGGCAGACGGGGAAAAAAAGCCTTGTTGCCGAGCAACCGACCGCCGCGAAACACGAACACCTGCACGCAGGCCGCCCCGCCTTGCACGGCGCAAGCAACCACGTCGAGATCGCCATTTTCCCCCTCGACGTGCTGGCGCTGCTGCACTTGGCGCAGCTCGACGATTTGGTCGCGACAGATTGCCGCCTCCTCGAAGTCCAGCGCCGCCGCCGCCGCTTCCATGCGCTGCACCAGCGCGGAGACCACTTCCCCGCTCTTGCCTTCCAAAAACAGGATGGCGTCTTGCAATTGTCGCCGATAATCGTCGCGGCCGATCATACCGACGCAGGGCGCGGTGCAGCGCTCGATCTGGTATTGCAGGCAAGGGCGGCTGCGGCCGCGAAAAAAGCTGTCCTCGCACGGGCGCAGCCGGAACACTTTCTGCAGCAGGTTCAGGGTGTCGCGAACCGCATTGGCGTTGGGATAAGGCCCGAAATAGCGCCCCGGCGCACGCTTGGCCCCGCGATGCAGCGACAGCCGGGGAAAATCGCCGTCGGAAACGTGGATGTAGGGATAGCCCTTGTCGTCGCGCAGCGAGATGTTGTAGCGAGGCTGATGCTCCTTGATCAGCGTGCTTTCCAGAATCAGCGCCTCGGTCTCGGTGTGCGTGATCGTGACTTCGATGGCGCGGATGTGGGCGACCAGGCTGCGCGTCTTGGCCGACGCCTGGTTGTCCCGGAAGTAGCTGGCGACGCGCTGCCTGAGATTGCGCGCCTTGCCGACGTACAGGACGCGACCCCGCTCGTCCAGCATCCGGTAGACGCCGGGCAAGGCCGCGAGCGTCTTGAGGAAGGATATGGAATCGAAAGCGGTCGGAGTGGCGGCCATGTTCGCGTGGCGACGTTAGGGTCCGTCGCTCCGTCCGAACCCGCTCAAGAGCGCCCGGGTCGGCGGGATTTCGTCCTTCGGCAATGCAAAAACCGAGCAAGCGACACCGTTCGCCAAGGCGCCGGGTCGCTCCCTCGCCGAACGAGCGCGCCGGATCAGGTGTTGTCCCGCCGGATATCGTACTTCTCCATCAGCCGATACAGGGTCATGCGCGAAACGCCCAGCTCCTGGGCGGCGCGGGCGATATTGAACCGGGTCCGCAGCAGCGTGGCCTGAATCGCCTCGCGGTCGGCCGCCATGCGCGCCTCGTCCAGGGTGACGAATCCCCGGCCGAGCGAGCGCCGCTCCAGTTCCAGATCGTTGGGGGTGATATGCGGCCCTTCGCTCAGCAGCACCGCCCGGCGCGTGCGATTCATCAGCTCCCGCACGTTGCCGGGCCAGTCGTAACGGTTGATCACCTCCAGCGCATCGCGGCTGAAGCCCTTGGCCGAAGTCTTGGTTTCGGCGGCGAACTTGGTGAAGAAATATCGTCCCAGCAGCTCGACATCGCCCTTCCGCTCCCGCAAACTGGGCGTCCGCAGGTGCAACACGTTCAGCCGATAGTACAAATCCTCGCGGAACCGGCCTTCCCGGACCGCCTGTTCGAGATGGGTGTTGGTCGAGGCGATGATGCGGACATTGGACGGAATCGGCTTGGTGCCGCCCAGGCGGTGGATCTTCTTTTCCTCCAGAAACCGCAACAGGCTGGCTTGCACCTCGGCGGGGAGATCGCCGATTTCGTCCAGAAACAGCGTGCCGCCGCTGGTCGATTCGATCAGGCCGATGCGGCGATCGTTGGCGCCCGCGAACGCGCCTTTTTCGTGTCCGAACAGCTCGGACTGGATCAGATTGACGGGCAGGGCGGCGCAGTTCATGGTGACGAACGCCGAGGCCGCCCGCGCGGAATACTCGTGGATGGCGCGCGCCGACTGCTCCTTGCCGGTTCCGCTTTCGCCGGTGATCAAGACCGGGACATCCACCTCGGCCGCCTTCTGGATCCCGCGAAACAGGGTTTGCATGACCAGGCTGTTGCCGATCAGCCCGTACTGCGACTCCATTTCGCGCTGCTGGCGGAGGGTGTTCTCGGTCAGCGTGGCCATCCCGTAGGCATGGCCGAGCGTCACGACCAAGCGCTGCGGCTCGATCGGCAGGGTATGGTAGTCGTAGCAGTGCTCGGCGATGACGGTGGACAGCAGCTTGCGCTCCAGGCACTGGCGGGACAAGACCATGACCCATTGCATTTTGCGGCGGGCCAGAATGAGATCGACCAACCACTGGATCGACCGCTCGGACTCGCAACTGAACAGGATCGCCAAGCCGACCTCGAAGGCGTGCTCGGTCAGCAGGGTCCTCGCCGGGCCGGCCTCTTGCGCCCAGTAAACCTCCCAGTCAGCCGCCGAAATTTTTTCGAGCATGCTCTCATCGACTGCTGCTGTGCTCAGAATCAAAACCTTGCGCATCGGATTTACTCACTGTCTACTTGATAGGACATCGAGATTTCATCCACTTCGGGATTTCTCGCGTGCTGTTCGCAGCCCCGGAAAATCAGGGAAAAGGGCGCCGAACCGTTACAATCAGCCAGCGACTCGTGCGACCATGCGCGCCGAGCGGATACCGCGTTTCATGGGATCGGCTCGGAGAGGTCTCCGGCATCGCTGGATTTGTTGCTCGATAATCCCTTCGTATCAACCTGGATCTGCTGCCCGCCGCTCTCGCTTTAAGGCCCGATTATGGCCGGGCGGAATAATGCCTTATACGAGTTTCAGTTGCAACCCGAAATGACGCAAACTGCCTCTTTTCCGTTGCGGAACGGCAAACGAAATTACTTGGCAATCCCAATATTGTCCTTGGCGGTTACGGGGATGGCAGCAACAAGCTTGATTGACCACCACTGGCGAGAGGCGAACCACCTCGCGATTGTAGCATCTCGCGGATCGAGCACATGACCCGGGCAACCCTCCCGTCCCGACCAGACCGCCGCAGGCCGATCCGGCCATCGCGAAAGCCCGATACCGAACCCCATCGCGGCGACGAAATCGCCAAAGCGCGATTGGAGTGCTCGACCAAGGCAGCGGAACCACGGGCGGAGGCAGCCCGAGCCGGCCACTTCGACGACCCCAGATCGGGCGACTCCCGGCTATCCCGATCACCTATTGCCGGATTGATTGAGGAATACCATGCTTTATAGCTCATTGCGCACCCTGCTTTTCCAGCTCGATCCCGAAACCGCCCACGACTGGACTCTGCTGTTGCTGCGCCAAGCTTTCAACAGCCCGCTGGGCAAGTTGGGCGGACTGATTCCGCTCCCCCGGCCAACCGCGCCGCGCCGGGTCATGGGGCTCGATTTTCCCAATCCGGTCGGGCTGGCCGCCGGTCTCGACAAAAACGGCGAATGCATCCGGGCCTGGCAGGCTTTGGGGTTCGGCTTCATCGAGATCGGCACCGTCACGCCCCGTCCCCAGTCAGGCAACCCCAAGCCCCGAATGTTCCGGCTGCCGGCCGCCCGAGCGCTCATCAATCGGATGGGCTTCAACAACAAAGGCGTGGATTATCTGGTCGAGCAGGTGCGGCGGAGCGGATACAAAGGCGTGCTGGGCATCAACATCGGCAAGAACGCCGACACCCCGGTCGAGCGGGCGACCGACGATTACCTGATTGGCTTGCGCAAGGTTTATCCCTGGGCGAGTTACGTGGCCGCCAACATCTCCTCGCCCAACACGCCGGGATTGCGCGACCTGCAATACGGCGCGGCGCTGGATCGGTTGCTGGAGGCGTTAAAGACGGAACAGCGGCGGCTGGCCGAGGAGCACGGGCGCTACGTGCCGCTGGCGATCAAAATCGCGCCGGATCTCGCCGACGAGGATTTGGCGGCCGTGGGTCAAGCGTTGTTGCGGCACGAAATCGACGCCGTGATCGCCACCAACACCACCTTTTCCCGAACCGGAGTCGAAGAGTTTGCCTCACGCGGACCAAGACCGGCGGCCTGAGCGGTGCGCCCTTGCGGGATCGCTCCACCGCCGTGGTCCGACAACTGGCCGATATTCTGGACGGCAAAATGCCGATCATCGCCGTCGGCGGCATCCTGAGCGGAGCCGACGCCGCCGCCAAAATCGCCGCTGGAGCCAGCTTGGTGCAGCTATACACGGGTTTTATCTACCGTGGTCCCGAACTGGTGTGCGAGGCGGTAGCTGCGCTGCGTTGAGTGCGACACCCGAACGGGAACCAACCGCCACGCTCTCGCGGTCTACATCGGCACCCCAATCACCGCAACCCCGAAGGAGAGATCGCCATGCCTAGAGTGCTGTTGCTGTTGCTGGCTCTGCTGTTGCCCGCTTTGAGCCAGGCCGCCATCGAAACCAAATCCGTGGAATACCGGCAGGGCGATACCCGGCTGGTGGGGTATCTCGCTTACCCCAAGGACGCGAAAGGGTCGCTGCCCGGCATCCTGGTCGTTCACGAATGGATGGGATTGAACGACTACGCCAAGCGCCGCGCCGAACAACTGGCGGAACTGGGCTATGTCGCGCTCGCCGCCGACATCTACGGCGACGGCAAAATCGCGGCCAATCGCGAAGAAGCCGGCAAGCTCGCGGGCTCCTACAAGCAGGACCGGCCGCTGCTGCGGGCGCGAGTGGCCGCCGGGCTGGCCACGCTCAAAACGCAGTCGGGCGTGGCTCCGAGCAAGGTCGCTGCCATCGGTTACTGTTTTGGCGGCACCACGGTGCTGGAACTGGCCCGGAGCGGCGCCGATCTGGCCGGGGTCGTCAGCTTCCACGGCGGTCTCGATACTCCCACGCCGCAGGATGCCAAGAACATCCGCGCCAAGGTGTTGGCCCTGCACGGGGCCGATGACCCGTATGTCCCCGCCGATCAGGTGGCGGCGTTCGAAAACGAAATGCGTCAAGCCGGCGTGGACTGGCAGTTGGTCGCCTACGGCGGCGCGGTTCACAGCTTCACCAATCCGGCCAGCGGTTCCGACAACAGCAAGGGCGCCGCCTACAACGCCTCGGCCGATGCCCGCTCCTGGGTGGCGATGCAGCAGTTCTTCAAGGAACTGTTCGCCAAGCCCAACTGAGAGGCGTTCTCGCATGGCCGCCTCCAGCTAACCGATTGAAAAACACCCTCACCCCACAACCCCTCTCCCACGGGGAGAGGGGAGTTGTTTATGATCGGCTATGGGCTTGTTCTGGCCCAACCCCTCTCCCACGGGGAGAGGGGAGTTTTCGCGCGGCCTTCAAACGGTCGCCGAGGGAGGGCGCAATGCTCGACCGCCGGGTGAGCGTGGCGCCGATGATGGGCTGGACCGACCGGCACTGCCGGTTTTTCCTGCGGCTGCTGACCCGACGCACCCTGCTCTACACCGAAATGGTCACGACCGGCGCCGCGTTGCGCGGCGACCGGGAACGCTTGCTGGCCCACGATCCCGCCGAGCGTCCGCTCGCGCTGCAACTGGGGGGCAGCGATCCCGGCGAACTGGCGCAATCCGCCCGCGTCGCCGCCGAGTTCGGCTACGACGAGGTGAATCTCAACGTCGGTTGCCCCAGCGACCGGGTGCAATCGGGCCGGTTCGGCGCTTGCCTGATGGCCGAACCGGCGCTGGTCGCCGACTGCGTGGCGGCGATGCGGGCAGCGGTCGATCTGCCGGTCACGGTCAAAACCCGCATCGGCATCGACGACCTCGATTCCTATGAAGAGCTGGTGGAATTCGTCGGCCGGGTCGCCGAGGGCGGTTGCCAAATCTTCATCGTCCATGCCCGCAAGGCGTGGCTGAGCGGGCTCAGCCCCAAGGAAAACCGCGAAATTCCGCCGCTGCGTTACGACATCGTTCACCGCCTCAAGCGGGATTTTCCCCATCTGGTCATCGTCCTCAACGGCGGGCTGACCCGCCTGGAGCAGGTCGCCGAGCAACTGGCCCATGTGGACGGCGCGATGATCGGCCGCGCCGCTTACGAGAACCCCTATCTGCTGGCCGAGGTGGACCGGCGCTTGTCGGGCTCGGCGCGGTTGACGCCGACCCGCCACGACCTCATTCGGGAGTTGCTGCCCTACGTGGAATGCCAGTTGCGATGGGGAACGCCGCTGCACTGCATGACCCGGCACCTGCTCGGGCTGTTTCAGGGCGTGCCGGGCGCACGGGCTTGGCGACGTTATCTGAGCGAGCACGCGCACCGACCGGGCGCGGGAACGGCGGTGCTGGAAGCCGCGTTGCGGCAGGTATCGGAATCGGTCGCGACCCAAGCGTCTCCCGCCCAGTAGCCAGACCCTTTTTGTTTGTGCTCTGGCGGTCTACCTGCTCGACCTGGACGGCTTCAAGGCGGTGAACGACAATCTCGCCCACGGTGCCGGCGACGAACTGCTCGTGCTGGTGAGCCAGCGCCTCCGCCAGCAACTGCGCCACCACGATGTCATCGCCCGCTTGGGGGGCGACGAGTTCTCGAAGTCCTCGGCTTCGGATATCCGAACCCGGACCGCCGCAGCCATCCTTTCGGCAAATCTCGCCATCCTGGCTCGCGCCGTCAATTTTGCCGCTAGAATCAGGACAGACTCGCAACGCGCGGACCGGTGCCACCGCCGATCCGCCCCAGCCCGAGGATCGCTCTCGATGTACGAATTCCTGCAATACCAAGTCCGCGACGCGATGACCGTCGATCCCGTCGCGATCAGCTCCAGAGCCAAGCTCCGCGAGGCCGAGATGCTGTTCGAGCTTCGCGACTTCAACGGCGTGCCCGTGGTGGACGATCAGCGACACCTGCTCGGTGTCCTGACCAAATTCGATTTGCTCAAGGCGTTCGCTCTGGGCTCGCGCGCCATCGCCCCGCATTACGATGACATCATGGAGGGACTCGTCGAAACGGTGATGGATCGCAATCCGGCCAGCGTCGAACCGCAACTGCCCCTGAGCCGGTTGCTGCAAAAGTTGGTGGACATGCGCACCAAGAGCCTTCCGGTGGTGGAGAACGGCCGACTGGTGGGCATCATCTCCCATCAAGATGTCCTGAAGGCGCTGCGTCGCGCCACCGTCCAGCACGAAATCCCGGCCCACGAGGATTCGCGGCCATGACCACGCTGCTCTACACGCATCCGGCCTGCCAGGAGCACGATACCGGCTACGGCCATCCCGAATGCGCGGCCCGGCTGACCGCGATTCTCGGCGCGCTCAAAACCGCTCCGTTCGCCGCGCTGGAATGGCGGGATGCGCCCTTGGCCACCGTCGAGCAATTGACCCGAATTCACACCTCCAGCCACGTCGAGCGCACGCTGGCCCGAATTCCGAAGCACGGTTATCACGCCATCGACGGCGACACCATCGTCTCGCCGCGATCCGGCGAGGCGGCGCTACGGGCGGCGGGCGCGGTGTGCGCGGCGGTGGACGCGATTCTGCGAGCCGAGGCCGACAACGCCTTTTGCGCCGTTCGCCCGCCCGGCCACCACGCCGAACCGAATCAATCCATGGGATTTTGCCTGTTCGATAACGCGGCGGTCGGCGCCGCCCACGCCCGCGCCGTTCACGGGCTGGAGCGGGTGGCGGTGATCGATTTCGACGTGCATCACGGCAACGGCACCCAAGCCGCTTTCGAGCACGATCCGGGCTATCTCTACATTTCCACCCATCAAGCCTATATCTATCCGGGCACCGGCCGCCGCGACGAGCGGGGAGTCGGCAACATCGTCAACGTCCCGCTGCTGGCCAACAGCGGCTCGGCCGACTTGCGGCACGCTTGGCGCCAGGACATCGACCCCGCGCTGCGACAATTCAAACCGCAATTTGTCCTGATCTCGGCGGGTTTCGACGCGCATCGCATGGACCCGCTGGCGGAACTCGATTTCAGCGAAGACGATTACGGTTGGATGACCCGGCAGATTTTGGAGACCGCCGGGGAGTTTGCCCGAGGCCGCGTGGTTTCGGTGCTGGAGGGTGGCTACAACCTGCCGGCGCTGGCCGCCAGCGTGGCCGCTCACGTCACGGCGCTGATGGAGGGGTCGGAAAAGCCCTAGCGGTCGCCGACCGGCCGCATCCCTCGGCGCCGACAAGACCGATGGATTCGCTCCGGTTCCGGCCGCTTCGCCGGTTCAATCTTGGCGCGACGCCGGAGCGGGTTCACCGCCGACGACGCTGGAGGCGATATCCCGGACTCGCGCCGCAAGCGGATCGCGCAACCATGCCTCGTACCCGCCTTGCAGCAACCATAGCCGTCCTTTCAGCCTTTCCGCGAGCAGGTGATAGGCCCGCTCGGTCCGCTGGCCCCGCCAGCAATAGAGCAACACCTCATCGCGGGGTCCGAGCCGTTCGGCAAACCGCTCGATCTGATCCAGCGGCGCGTGTTCGGCGCCGGGAACGTGGCCGGCGTCGAATTCCTCGCGGGCGCGGATGTCGATCCAGCGCAAGGAGGACCGACCCCGGCGGGCGGCTTCCACGCTGAGCCAGGGCAACTCGTCGGCCGGCACGGGATTCTCGTCGGTCTGGAGGTCGCAGGAAAATTCGGCTTCGGCGAGCGCGCGGATGGTGGGCGCATCGCCGCAAACCGGGCAATTCGGATCGCGCGGCAACCGCAATTTCCGAAAGCGCATCGCCAGCAGATCGACGGTCAGCAGCGCGCCGACCAGCGGCTCGCCGATCCCCAGAATCCGCTTGAGCGCCTCGTGAGCCTGCAAGGTGCCGAACAGGCCGGGCACCGTCCCCAACACCCCCGCTTGCGCGCAGGACGGAACCGTTGCGGGGTCCGGCATTTCTGGGAAGAGACAGCGGTAGCAGGGACCGCCGGGAGCGGCGTAGACCGAGAGCATCCCCGAAAAGGCGCGGATGCTGGCCCCGACATAGGGCTTGCCCGCCAGCACGCAGGCATCGTTCACGAGATACTTGGCGGCGAACCGGTCGGAGCCTTCGATGACCAGATCATACGCCGCGACCAGACGGGCGGCGTTGGCGAGATCGAACGCTTCGGGGTAAACGTCGATCTGGAGATGCGGGTTCAAGGCGAGCAAGCGGTCGCGGGCTCGTTCGACCTTGGCGGCGCCGCAACTGGCCGTGTCGTACAAAACCTGTCGCTGGAGGTTGCTCAACTCGACGTGATCGGGGTCGATGACGCCGAGCCGACCGACTCCGGCGGCGGCCAGATAGAGCAAGGCCGGCGAGCCCAGCCCCCCTGCGCCGACTACCAGCACGCTCGACCGCCGCAATTTCCGCTGACCGTCAGCCCCGATCTCGGGCAGAACCAGATGCCGGGCGTAGCGCAGTTGTTCCTCGGGGTCGAGCGGCGCGGCCCGGTGTTCGGAGAGCGAATCAGCCATCCCGCAACATCTCCAAGCGGTGTTGCGCCGAGCTAGGCGCGTTCTCGGAACAGATCCAGCCAAGCGCGCGCTCGGCCATCGGGGTCCGGGGCGCGCAGCACGTCGGAGACGACCGCGATGGAATCCGCGCCGGCCGCCAGCACCGCCGGCGCCCGCTCCAGGGTGATGCCGCCGATGGCGACCAGCGGACACGCCAAGCGCGCTTTCCATTCGCCGATGCGTTCGAGTCCTTGGGGGCACCAGGGCATTTTCTTCAGCGTCGTCTCGTAGATGGGTCCCAGCGCGACGTAATCGGGCCTTGCGTCCAGCGCGTCGGCCAGTTCTTCGGGACTGTGGGTGCTGACGCCAAGCCGGATGCCCGCCGCCCGAATCGCCGCCAGATCAGCGCCGGCCAAATCCTCCTGCCCCAAGTGCAGCCACGCCGCGCCTTCCCGAATCGCCGCCCGCCAGTAGTCGTTGACGATCATCTGGCAGTCGTCGTGATCGGCGGCGACGGCCAGCGCCTCGCGAATTTGGCGGCGCACCTCCGCTTCGGACCGTTCCTTGATCCGAAGCTGGATCGTTCGCACCCCCAGCGGCAGCAAGCGGCGCACCCAGCGAACATCGTCCACCACGGGATAAAAGCCGTGGCTACCGGCGGTTTTCATCATGATTGATGCCAGAACGGCGTTCCGGTCACGGGGGTGCTCGGTTCGGCCATCTCTTGGGAAGGCATCGCGCCGGCAAGATAAGCCAGCCGTCCAGCCTCGACCGCCAGACCGAAGGCGCGTCCCATCTGGACCGGATCGGCGGCGCGGGCGACGGCGGTGTTGACCAGCACCCCATCGTAGCCCATCTCCATGGCCGCGATGGCGTGGGACGGTTTGCCGATGCCGGCGTCCACGATCAGCGCGATGTCCGGGTAGCGTGCGCGCAGCGTCCGCAACGCATACGGATTGTTCAAGCCCTGGCCCGAACCGATCGGCGCCCCCCACGGCATCAGAATCGAGCAGCCGGCCTGCACCAGCCGCTCCGCCACCACCAAATCCTCCGTGGTGTACGGAAAGACCTGGAAGCCTCGCCGGCAAAGCGCCTCCGCCGCCTCGACCAGCAGGAACGGGTGCGGTTGCAAGGTGTAATCGTCGCCGATCACTTCCAGTTTCAGCCAGGGCGTCTCGAAGATTTCGCGCCCCATCTCGGCGGTGGTCACGGCTTCCTTCACGGTCTTGCAGCCGGCGGTATTCGGCAAGACCTGTATCCCCATCTCCTTGATCGCGGACCAGAAGCGAGTCCCGGCGCGCTCGGCCGCAGACTCCCGCCGCAGCGAAACGGTCACGATCCCGGCGCCCGAAGCGGCGATGGCCTGCTGCAATATCGCCAGCGACGGATAGCGGGCGGTCCCCAGCAACAGCCGCGAGCGTAACTCACGGCCTCCAATTTCCCAGATCGGTGATAGCGGATCGGTCATCGCTAACCGCCCTGCATCGGGGCAACGATTTCCAGGCGATCACCGTCCTGAAGCTGGAGGGTGGCATAGAAACCGCGCGGCACGAATTCGTCGTTGCGCGCCACCGCGATCCGCGCGCCTTCGTAACCCAAAGCGCGGATGGCTTCCTCCAGCGAGCGGGGACCTTCCAATTCTTTTCTCTCTCCGTTGACTTCGATGATCATGCGTCTCAATCGTACTCTCGGGTTGTCTGAAAAAGGGCGTTCATTGGCTTGGGACGACAGCGCCGCCCCACAGCTTCGCCGTCGCCTCGGGCCGGCTCCGGTCGCGAACGAACGTCGCGACAGTCTCCGCGACCAGCGGGCTGAGCAAGTAGCCATGCCGGTACAATCCGTTGATACGCAACAGATTGTCTTGCTGGATGACGCGGGGCAAATGATCGGGCAAGGTCGGCCGGCACTGCGCCTTCATCTCCACGATCTCCGCCTCCGCGAAAGCCGGGTGCAAGGCATAAGCCGCCGACAGCAATTCCAGGGCGGAACGGACGGTCGCGGGCCGCAGCGAGTCGCTTTCGATGCTGGTCGCGCCGACCACGAAACGATGTCCGGGACGCGGCACGATATACAGCGGATAGCGCGGGATGCATCATCCGAATCGGGCGATGCAGGTGGACCTCGCGGGTATGCAGCGTGAGGATCTCGCCTCGCACCCCGCGCAAATCCGTCATCCGGTCGCTGGCCGCCAGCCCACGACAATCCAAAACCCAGTCGAAAGCGTGGCGCGCGCCCCGCACCGTGATTTCTCCCGGCGCCAAATCTTCGACCTCGGCCATGAATTCCACTGTAGCGCCATTCCGGCGCAACGTCTCGACCAGGGCCGGCAGCAGCGAACGCGGGTCGATCTCGCCTTCGGGAGAGAGGTATAGCCCTTCGCCGAAGCGGCCTTCCAGCTCGGGTTCCAACTCGCGCAACTCGTCGCGCCGCAGCCAGCGCAGGCGCGCTCCGAAGCCGGCGCGCTCGATCCGTTCGGCCAGATGTCGCATACCTGCCCGGTCCCGATGATGCGCGACTACCAGCGTGCCCTCGCAGGTCATGTGCACGGGTTGCGCCAGCGTCGGCACGATTTGTTGCCACAGCGCGAGGGCGGAGGCGCCCCAGCGGGCGATCTCGACCTCCGCCTCGCTCAGCTCGCAATAAGGCGCCAGCATCCCGGCGCCGACATGGCTGCAATGATGATCCAGACGCTCGCCGCCGCGCTCGTAAACGCTGATTCGATGCCCTTGGCGCTGCAACCACAGCGCCTGGGTCAAGCCGACGATCCCCGCGCCGACCACGGCGATCCGATATTGACGCACGTCTTACCCTCTGGCTCAGCGAGAGCCCATAGAAAATTAACCCGATGGCTGACCTGAAAAAATGCTCGACGAATTCCCGCTCCGGGCGGGAGAGAGAATTTTTGTGCGGCCGCTAAACCACCCTGACATCGACTTGCTTGCCCAGCACCCGCGCCGCCCGCTCCAGTTGATCCAAGCGCGAGGCGCAATTCAGGCTCAGCAGCCGTTCCACCTGCGGCAACCGCCAGTCCAGCCGCCGCGCCAACTCCGCCTTGCGCACGCCCTGTTTCAGCATCTCGTTGTGCAGCAAAACCTTGAGCGCTACCTGTGCGGGCAGAGCCACCGTTCGGGCACCCGGCGGCGGCTCCGAGGGCAGCGGAATCGGGCGGCGTTCCTCCAAATAAATGTCCAGCGCGGATTCAATAGCGTCCACCACGTTCAATAGCGCCTCATCCTCGTGATCGCCCACCGAGGCGACCTCAGGCAAATCCGGGCACGTCACCAGGAGCGTGCCGTTATCATCGGGTACTAGCTCAACCGGATATACCAGCATTATCGATACTCTTGTCGGTTTGCTATTTCAGGCCCAAATCCTTTTTGATCTTGCGCACCAGACCATTGCCGATCTCTTTCGAGGCATGATACGGAAAGATGGAGGTTTTGCCATTCAGCGTGACGTGCAAGTGACTGCCCTTGCCGGGGTTGAAACTCGCGCCCTGCTGTTCGAGCCAGCGCTTGAACTCGCTGTATTTCATGGCCGCTCCGCGAGGTGATGAAACGGCTCTTTCAGGGCAATAGCACGGTAGAGCCCGTCGTCTTGCGCGCTTCCAGATCGCGGTGCGCCTGGGCGGTTTCCGCCAGCGGGTAGGTTTGATGGACCTCGATTTTGACCGCGCCGCTCGCCACGACCTCGAACAGGTCGGCGGCGCTGGCCAGCAAATCCGCGCGCTCGGCCGTGTAGGCCATCAGGCTGGGCCGGGTCAGGAACAGCGAACCCTTGGCCGCCAGAATGCCCGGATCGAACGGCGGCACCGGACCCGAGGCGTTGCCGAAACTGACCATCATCCCCAGTCGGCGCAGGCAATCCAGCGAGTTCATGAAGGTCGCCTGACCCACCGAGTCGTAAACCGCCGCCACGCCTTGCCCATCGGTGATCTCGCGGACCCGCTGGGTGAAATTCTCGCGGCTGTAGACGATGACGTGGTGGCAGCCGTGGGCGCGGGCCAGTTCGGCTTTTTCGTCGCTGCCCACCGTGCCGATCACGGTCGCGCCCAGATGCCGCGCCCACTGGCTGGCGATCAGCCCGACCCCGCCGGCGGCGGCGTGCAGCAAAATCGTGTCGCCGGGCTGCACCCGATAGGTGCGCCGCAGCAGATATTGGGCGGTCATGCCTTGCAGCATCATGGCGGCGGCGGTTTGATCGTCGATGGCGTCGGGCAAAGCCACCACCCGGTCGGCGGGCATCAGCCGGACCTCGGCATAGGCGCCGACCGGCGGGCTGGCATAGGCCACCCGGTCGCCGACCTTGAACTCGGTCACGCCCTCGCCGACCGCCTCGACCTTACCCGCGCCTTCCATGCCCAGCGTCCAGGGCAGCGACGGCAGGGGATACAAACCGGTGCGGTGATAGACGTCGATGTAGTTCAGCCCGACGGCGGCATGGCGCACCCGGAGCTGGCCGGGACCGGGATCGCCCACTTCGACCTCTTCCCAGCGCAGGACTTCGGGACCGCCGTATTCGTGGATGCGGATGGCTTTGGGCATGGGATTCTCCTCGATCAAATTGGAACTTCCGTAAGTCTAGCCAATGCTCGCGCGGATGGCGGCAGGATGGCGGCCGGGAGCGGGTAGCCCAGTGCCCGGCATCCGTTGCGGCGCGACGCGCCACCCGCCGTTGCCGGACGCTCGCTCGCGCCGTTTCATGCGATTGCCCACGCTTCGGACAGCACCTCCGCCTGCTCCAACCCATGGCTTCAAGCCGGCGAGGGCGGGCGGCCTCTTCGATGATGAATTCGGTATTAAGGATGTCACGCGACCGCTTCCGCAAGCGCTTGCTGGAACACCGCGAAACTGCGCGAGCGACTTCGTGCCGGATCGACGCCAGCACCAATAGCACGTGCCGCCTCGATCTTGGCAAGCCCGCCCTTAAAGTACCCGTACTTCCGCATCACCCGCTCGAAGGCCTCCCAGGTGCCGCCCGCAATGGCATCGGGGTCACGGAAAGCCTGACGATGGGGAATGCCAGCCGGCACACGTGGATAAGCCGCCCTCACGGCCTCCCAATCGGCGAAGTACCAGGCCTCCAGCTCCTCGACGGCGATGCGGTTGACGAGCTGCCACGGCAAGCCGCCCGCGCGGCTTCTGGATCGCAGCCTCGCCCGTTGCGCGATGACCTCCAAGCGCTGCTTGAGGTCACGGCAGTCTTCATCATCGCGATCCACGACGACCACGATGCGCCAGTCCTCCGGCAGCCAGGCAGCGTAACCGCGCAGCCGTGCTTCGAGTTTGCCCAGCAGATCATCCTTACCCTGAAAGGGATGCACTTCGAAAGTCCTGTCCTTTGGCAACAGCCGGGGTAGAAGCGCCCGGAGGAAGGCTTCCATCGAGGGTTCCTCTACAAGCAGTTCCAAATGGTTCGCCGGCATGATCAGCGGCCGTTCTTCCGTGGCCGCGTCGGCGCACCCTGATTGACCAGAGGATCACCCACGCCGAGTTGCCCCTCCATCCACAGGTGTCCGAGCAGCGCGCCATGCGCGACAAACTCGGGCACCCCCGGCAGGTCGCAGGCGCGCTGCGTCTGGGCGTAGCCCTGCTCGTCGCGCCACAACACCCGAACCTCTTCCGGCCGCAGACCATTGAGGAAGAACGGCGAGTGCGTCGTGACCAGCAGTTGCGTGCCATCGACCGCAGCGCGGCATTCCTCGGCCAACTCGGGCAACAGGCGCGGATGCAGGAAGTTTTCCGGCTCCTCGATGCCGATGAAGGGCGGCGGGTCCGGGTCGTGGAGCAACACCAGGTAAGCGAGCATCTTCAGCGTGCCATCCGAGGCGAAACGCGCCAGCACTGGATGACTGAAAGGTGCGTCCTTGATTTGCAGCAGCAGCCGACCGTCGGGCATCGTATCGGCCAGCACCCGCTCGATGCGCGGCACGCGGCCTCTGAGCACCGCGAAGATGCGCTCCAGCCGCTCCCCATGCTGCTCGGCGAGATACTGGATCACGTTGGCCAGGTTGTCGCCGCTCTTGGACAGGCGCTCCTGCGGCCCGGCCTCGGGCTGGCCGCGCGCGCTATCGGCCGACAGGTACGACACATACCAACCCGTAATGAAGTCACGCAGGGCGGCCACGCGCGGATGCTCGGCAAATTGACCCAAGGCGTTCACCGCAAGAAGGTCCGGTGACTTCAGCGGGGTTTCGATGCGCCGATCTTTCTCATCGGGCAAGTCGCCACTGACGGCACGGCCCTGCCCCTCCCGATAGTCCAGGAAGCGGAATGGCTTACCCCGCTGTCCGCGACGCCATTGGAGCCACTCCTCGATGACAACCGGCCCGCCTCGGCGCTCGTCCACAGCCAAGTGGTACGTGATCAGCGGGTATTCCGGCTCTTTGTACTTGATCTCGACCACCACCGGCCCATCGCCGCCCCGCGTTTTCAATTCCTTTGCTCGCCCGCGCTTGTCCCACGCGCGCCGTAGCCCCAGTTCGAAACACTCCGCCAGGAACGCGAACACGTCGAACACAGTGGACTTGCCGCTGCCATTGGGGCCGACCAAAACGGTGAGCGGCGTCAAATCCTTGAATTCCACTTCGCGCAGGGCGCGGAAGTTCCGAACCTTCAGGTACTCGATGCGAGCCGGAGCGCGGGGTTGTGCATCGGATGGTTTCATGCGGTTTCCTCGGTTTCTCGGCATTTTTTACCTGCGGCTCGCCAATCACCCCAACCACCGCCGGGCGTTGCGGAACAGCCGCAGCCACGGCCCGTCCTCGCCCCAACTGTCGGGATGCCAGGAGTATTGCACCGTGCGAAATACCCGCTCCGGGTGCGGCATCAGAATGGTGAAGCGCCCGTCGCGGCTGGTCAGGCCGGTGATGCCGCCCGGCGAGCCGTTGGGATTGGCCGGATAGCTCTCCGCCGGCCGCCCGAAATTGTCCACGAACCGCAACGTCACGACTCCGGCCGCCAGCGCCGCGTCCGCTCCACCTTCGTCGCGAAACTCGGCCCGGCCCTCGCCGTGCGCGACCGCAATCGGCAGCCGCGATCCTTCCATGCCTTGCAAGAACAGCGACGGCGACGGCAGCACTTCGACCAGGCTCAACCGCGCCTCGAACTGCTCGACCCGGTTGCGGACAAAATGCGGCCACAACTCGGTCCCGGTGATCAGCTCGTGCAGGTTGGACAACATCTGACAGCCGTTGCAGATGCCCAAACCGAAACTGTCGGATCGGGCGAAGAACGCGGCGAACTCGTCGCGGGCGCGCGAGTTGAACAGAATCGACTTGGCCCAGCCTTCACCCGCGCCCAGCACGTCGCCGTAGGAGAAGCCGCCGCAGGCGGCGATGCCGCAGAAATCCGCCAGCGCGACCCGCCCGGCGATGATGTCGCTCATGTGAACGTCCATCGCCGCGAAACCGGCCCGGTCGAACGCTGCCGCCATTTCCACCTGACCGTTGACGCCCTGCTCGCGCAGGATCGCCACTCTCGGCCGAGCGCCAACGACGACGAGCGGCGTCGCCAAACCCTCGGCGGGATCGAAGCTCAACCGGACGTTCAAGCCCGGATCGGCGGGGTCGCAAGCGGCGCCGAACGCCTCGCGGGCGCAGTCGGGATGATCGCGCAACGCCTGCATTCGGTAGCTGGTTTCCGACCAGAGTCGGCGTAGTTCGGCGCGAGTCGCGGAAAACGCGGTTTCGCCGGCAAACCGCAGGATCAGCCGATCTTCGCCGTTCGGCGCACCGATAACGTGGCTGCATTCGCCCAGCCCGACGGCGGCCAAAAGCCCCAGCACGGCGTTCCGGTCCGCCGCCCGCACTTGCAGCACCGCGCCCAGTTCTTCGGCGAACAGCGCGGCCAGCGATTCTTCGGCCCTCACCCCCGACCCCTCTCCCGCAGGGCGAGGGGAGTCCGGTGCGGCCACATCGTCCAGCAGCACCGTCAGGCCGCAGCCGCCGGCGAACATCATTTCCGCCAGCGTCGCCAGCAGGCCACCGTCGGATCGGTCGTGGTAGGCCAGCAGGCGCCCCGACGAGTTGAGTTCCTGAATCGTCGCGAAAAAGGCTTTCAAATCTTTGGGCGCATCCAAGTCGGGAGCGGCATCGCCCAACCGGTTGTAAACCTGCGCCAAGACCGAAGCGCCCAGCCGGTTCTTGCCCCGACCGAGATCGACCAAAATCAAATCGGTATCGCCTCGATCCGTCCGCAATTGCGGCGTCAGGGTTTGGCGCACGTCCAAAACCGGCGCGAAGGCGGACACGATCAGCGACAAGGGCGCGACCACGCTCTTGCGTTCGCCGCCCTCCTCCCAGACCGTTTTCATCGACAGCGAATCCTTGCCGACCGGAATCGCGATGCCCAGCGCGGGACACAGTTCCATGCCCACCGCCCGCACCGTGTCGAACAGCCGGGCGTCCTCGCCGGGATGGCCGGCCGCCGCCATCCAGTTGGCCGACAGCTTCACGTCGCCCAGCTTGGCGATGCGTGCGGCGGCGATGTTGGTCAGCGCCTCGCCGACCGCCATCCGCCCGGAAGCGGGCGCATTCAGCAGCGCGAGCGGCGTCCGTTCGCCCATCGCCATCGCCTCGCCGGTGTACCCGTCGAAGCTGGTGGCGGTGACGGCCACATCGCTGACCGGGACTTGCCACGGCCCGACCATCTGGTCGCGGCAGACCAAGCCGGTCACGGTGCGGTCGCCGATGGTGATCAGAAAGCTTTTGTCCGCCACCGCCGGGAAGCGGAGTACCCGCGCCACCGCATCGGCGATGGGGAAGCGCTCGGTTTCACCTATCCCGGCCCTCTCCCCCAGCCCCTCTCCCACAGGGCGAGGGGAGTTGGCGGTTTCGCGGCCGACATCGCGCAGCATCTTCGGCGGCTTGCCGAACAGCACGCTCATCGGCAAGTCCACCGGCCGGTTGGCGAACTGGCGGTCGGCGACCCTCAGTTCCGGTTCCGCCGTGGCAATGCCGATTACCGCATACGGACAACGCTCCCGCTCGCACAGCTTTTTGAAGGTTTCCAACCCTTCGGCGGCGATAGCCAGCACGTAGCGTTCCTGCGCCTCGTTGCACCAGATCTGCATCGGCGACATGCCCGGATCGTCGTTCGGCACTTCGCGCAACTCGAAACGGCCGCCCCGATCCGCGCCGTGGACGATTTCCGGGACGGCGTTGGACAGGCCGCCCGCACCCACATCGTGAATCGAGAGGATGGGATTGGCCTCGCCCAGCGCCACGCAGCGGTCGATCACCTCTTGGGCGCGACGCTGGATTTCCGGGTTGCCGCGCTGCACCGAGGCGAAATCCAAATCCTCGTGCGAGCTGCCCGCCGCCATGCTGGAGGCCGCCCCGCCGCCCAAGCCGATCAGCATCGCCGGTCCGCCCAAGACGACGATTGCGGTTCCCGGCGGCAGCTCGGCCTTGTGGACGTGCGATTCGCGGATGTTGCCCAGCCCGCCAGCGATCATGATCGGCTTGTGGTAGCCGCGCCGCTGGCCGTCGGGACCGTCCTCCTCGAAAGTGCGGAAATAGCCCGCCAGATTGGGCCGGCCGAACTCGTTGTTGAACGCCGCCGCGCCGATGGGGCCTTCCAGCATGATGTCCAGCGCCGAAACGATGCGGCCCGGTTTGCCGTAGTCGCGCTCCCACGGCTGGACGAAATCGGGAATCCGCAGGTGCGAGACCGAAAAGCCGCACAGGCCGGCCTTGGGCTTGGCGCCGCGCCCGGTGGCTCCCTCGTCGCGAATCTCGCCGCCGGAGCCGGTCGCCGCGCCGGGGAACGGCGAAATCGCGGTCGGGTGGTTGTGGGTCTCCACCTTCATCAAAATATGCACCGCTTCGGGGTGATAGCGGTACTGACCGTCGGCGGGATCGGGAAAAAACCGGCCGGCCGGAAAGCCTGTCATCACCGCCGCGTTGTCGTGGTAGGCCGACAGCACGTTATCGGGGTGGCGTTCGTGCGTGTTGCGGATCATCGCGAACAGCGAGCGGTCTTGCGCGGCCCCGTCGATGATCCAGTCCGCGTTGAAGATTTTGTGCCGGCAATGTTCGGAGTTGGCCTGCGCGAACATCATCAATTCCACGTCGGTGGGATCGCGATCCAAGCGGATGAACGCTTCGTGCAAATAGTCGATTTCGTCGTCGGACAGCGCCAACCCGAGTGTGCGGTTGGCGGTCGCCAGAGCATCCCGCCCGCCACCGAGCAGAGCCACGGTCGCCAGTGGCGCCGGTTCGGCGCGGGCGAACAAGATGGCGGGATCGTCGCCCGGCCCCAGCACCGTCTCGGTCATCCGGTCGTGCAACAGGGGTTTCAGCGCGTCCATCTCGCCATCGGTCAGCGGCCGCTCCGATTCCAGGTAATAGGCCACTCCGCGCTCGATCCGGCGAATGCGGTGCAGGCCGCAGTTATGGGCGATGTCGGTGGCCTTGGACGACCAGGGGGAAATGGTGCCGGAACGGGGAACGACCAGGAACAGCGGCGCACCGCCGGGATGACGCCGTGTCGCCGCAGGACCGTACTGAAGCAAGCGCTCCAACACTTCGCGCTCGTGCAGGGTCGGCGAGCCGTCCAGAAAATGGGCGAACTCGGCACGAACGGCGGTGATGACCGGAACCCGCTGCCGCAGTGCGGCCAGCAGCTTTTCCAAACGAAACGGCGACAGGGCGGGGCTTCCACGGAAACGCAGCATCGCGAGGGTTCTCCTGGGTCGGGCGGGGAAACGCGATGATAGCAGCAAACTTTCGCGGCCTTGCGCCCCGGCGCCCTTGCAATAACCGCCAGGGCAAGCGTTCCGGGCGACGGGATTCTGGCCGCGTCATGTCTTATCGCCTTCGCTTTGATAGACTTCCATTTTCTTCGGCGCCTCGCCCAAAGCGATCGCCGCCAAAGCCATGGCAGACCCGACCCCCTCTACAGAGGAGCGGCTCTTTGAGTCAGTCCGGTATTTCCGAAGCCAGCGCCACTCGCGATCGCGTCGCGCTGGAGCAGTTGCGGCTGTTTCACCGCAACACCCCGGTCAGCCAGGTGATGACCTTGCTCACCACGGGCTTGGCGGCGCTGGTGTTTTGGTCGACCGCACCGCAGCTTCATCTGCTCTGCTGGCTCGGCCTCACGATCATCGGGGCCTGCATCAGGCTGGGGCTCAGTTGGCGGTTTTCCCGACTGGATCGCGCCGGATCACCGATTGAGGTCACAACCTGGGAACATTGGACCCGGTTGAGCACCCTGCTGTCCGGTGTCGCCTGGGGCGTCGGCGGCATTTATCTGTATCCGGTGCGCGATCCCCAAAGAGAAGTGTTCCTCTGCCTGATCCTGCTGGGCATCTGTTCGGGAGCGATGCCCCTGCAAGCGCCGGTGCGCCGCGCGTTTCCGCTTTTCGCTTCGTCGATCCTGCTGCCCATGAGCGCGCTTTTCATCGTCAAGGGCGGCTTCATTTATCTGATCATCGCCCTGGCCACGCTCCTGCAACTGTACGCCCTGATCGTCAGCGCCGAGCGCTACCGGCTCAACATCGCCGACAGCCAACGCCTGCGGTTCGAAAACGAGGCGCTGGTCAAAAATCTCACCCAATCCGGGGAAGCCGCGCTGACGGCCAAGCGCGAGGCGGATTCGGCCAATCGGGCCAAAAGCGAGTTTCTGGCCAACATGAGCCACGAAATCCGCACGCCGATGAACGCGATTCTCGGGCTCACGCATCTGGGGTTGGAGGGAACTCCGGAACGACAGCGCGAATACCTGAGCAAGATCAACGACTCCGCCGAGTTGCTCTTAAACATCCTCAACGACTTGCTCGATTTCTCCAAGATCGAGGCGGGAAAAATTTCCCTGGAAAACGTCGCTTTCGACCTGTACGAAGTCATGGGTCGGTTGAGCAGCGTTTTCGGGGCGCAAGCGCGCGGGAAACAGTTGGATTTCACCGTCACAATCGCGCCGGAGACGCCGAGATATCTGCGGGGCGACCCGTTGCGGCTCGGGCAGGTGCTCATGAATTTGACGAACAACGCGATCAAGTTCACCGAGCGGGGCGGCGTGACGGTCACCGTCGCTCCGGCCGAACAGAGCGAGGACAAAGTGACGCTGCGCTACGCGGTCGAGGATACCGGCATCGGCCTCCAGCCCGAGCAACAGGGCCGACTGTTCCAGGCGTTCTCGCAAGCGGACTCCTCGACCACTCGCAAGTTCGGCGGCACCGGCTTGGGCTTGGTGATCTCCAAGCGATTGATCGAACTGATGGGCGGCGAAATCGCGGTCGACAGCGAATACGGCAGAGGCAGCATCTTCCGCTTCACGGCATCTTTCGGTCGGGGGAAGCAGCTCGCCAGCCCCGGCGCCCCGGAACGAGGCTTGCGGCACGCCATCAGCCAGCGCGATCTCGACCGCTTGCGGGGGGCTCGGGTCCTCGTCGCCGAGGACAACGCGATCAACCGGCAAATCATTCGAGAATTGTTGAAAAAAGCCCACCTCGACATCGTCATGGTCGAGAACGGGCAAGAGGCGGTCGAGGCGGCGCGGCAGCAATCCTTCGATCTGGTGCTGATGGATATCCAGATGCCGGTCATGGACGGTCTGCTGGCGACCCGCGAATTGCGCGAGCTTCCACGATTCGCCGATACGCCGATCATCGCGCTGACGGCCAACGTGTTTCAGACCGATATCGAACAGTGCCTGGGGGCTGGCATGAACGACCACATCGGCAAACCCGTCAAGCTGGGCGAGCTGTTTGCCAAGCTGGCGCGGTGGCTCGACGCCTCGGGCCGCAAATCGACCGATCGCGATCCGGCTCCGCCCGAACAGCTCGCCCCGACCGGCCCCGACCCGCCAAAGCCAAACCCTTCACCCCCGGGGCTGGACATCGCCACCGCGCTCGGCCGGCTAGGCCACAACGAGGCTTTGTTCGCGAAATTGCTCGGCCTGTTTCGCCAGACCGAGACGGAAACCGCGCAACGGATTCGGCGGGCGCTGGCGGCAGGCGACGCCGAGCTCGGTCAACGTTTGGCGCATACCCTGAAGTCCACCGCCGGCACGGTCGGCGCGAACCGGCTCCAGGCGGCGGCCCGGGCGGTCGAGCAGACGCTCCTGAATTCCGGCGACATTGGCGAGGAATTATTGGCGGAACTGGATGCCGCGCACGAAGAGGCGATGGCGGGGCTCGAGTCGCTCGAACCGCACGAACGATCGCCAAAATGACTCGATCGGAATGTCGGGAAAATAGGCGTTGCATTGGCTTGATCGTATGCTTGGCCGCAGAAGGCCAGAATACCCGCAAACCCCGAGCGTGGCCGTATCGAAAAAAACCGATGCCACGAATCGGCTTGAATGCCACATAGCGTCATTTTCGTGAGTTGTCGCCGCGCCATGATGATTATTAAGCTTCTATTTTGCCTGTTTTTATTTTTGATATCGCTATCGGCCGACCCGGCGGCTGCGGTCACCCCCGCAGCGCCCTTTGCTCCAGCCGAGGCGGCCACTCCTTTGGAATATTACCGGCACCCCACTCCCCCATCGGGTTTCATGGCCGCCACCGGATGGATGCAAGCGATAGATATTCAGGGCCAAGGAACGCCAAGCACCGTCGAAGTCGATTGGATGCGCTTGCATGCCACGGCAACCAACACGGATATGGTCCTGCTCGGAGATACGTTCGACAGCCGCAACCCGCTGATGGAATGGTATGGTCTTTACAACCGAAACCCGTGGTATGCCGGCGACTGGCTCGGCAGCATGCCGTTTTCCGTTCAGAACAGCGCTTTAATCCTTGAACCCAGCCTGTATCCGGATCGGATATTCCATTGGTGGAACACTTCCCCGACCCAGAATATCACCCGCGCTCTGATCCCGGCGGGAACCACCCAGGTTTGGTTTGAGGCGCGGGTTCGAATCACCGGAGGAGCCGGCGTGCAGGTTGGCATCGACTATTGGAAGGACTTGACCGCCCCTTACGCTGGCTTGAATGTCAACAATACCGAGGCCGGGGCCAGCGACTGGTACGGCAACAGTAGCGCGGATTGGCAACTGATCAAATTCCCATCTCCCGCTTTTACCAACCGCACGGTCCTCATCGATCACTACTATCGATCGATCCTGGCCCGGGCGCCGGATAGCGGCGGCAACGCCTTCTGGCAAGACGAGATCGCCCGTTTGCGGGGGCTGGGCGCGGATATCTCGGAAGCGTTCAGGGTTATGGCCGGCTGGTTTTTCACCAGCGACGAATACTTGAGAAAAAACGCGAGCGACGCTCAATACGTCGCCGACCTTTACCACACCTTCTTCAACCGAGCGCCCGACAGCGACGGCTTGAGTTTCTGGATCGAGCAAATGGCGGCGGGAATGCCGCGCGGAGTGGTGCTGTATTCCTTCTTGTTCTCCACCGAGTTCGACGATTACATGCGAAGCTTGCTCGGCGACTCCGCAAGCCGGGGCGAAATCGATGCGGTGGTGGATTTCTATCGAGGTTTCCTGAACCGCTTGCCCGACAGCGGCGGGTTCGGTTACTGGGTCGACCGCTTTCGCGCGGCGCAATGCCAGGGCACGGAAGCGATCAACGCCGAAGTGGAATCGATCTCGCGTCAGTTTGCTTCCAGCGAAGAATATTCCGGTCGCCGGCGCGACAACCGCGACCATGTCGGCGATCTGTACTATGCCTTCCTGCGCCGGGGCGGGGAGCTGGCCGGCTTCAATTTCTGGGTCGATCAATTGAACAACAATCTGAAAACCCGCGAGCAACTCCGCCGAGAATTCCTGGCCGCCCCCGAGTTCCAGACTCGCGTCCGGCAGATCATCGACCAGGGTTGCCTCGATTGACGGAAGGCGGGGATGCGGCCATCCCTACTTCCCCACCCGGAGCAAGCCGCTCAAGCCGTGCTGATCGAGGAAAGCGTTGGCGCGGTCGCGGATGGCGGCGGCATCGTCGAAGGCCATCACCTCGGCCAACAGCTCTCGGGCGGCATCGTGGCGGATGCTGCGGATCATCCACTTGATCTTCAGCAGGCTGCCCAGATTCATGCTCAGGCTATCCACTCCCATCGCCAGCAACAGCAGGGCCGACGCCGGATCGCCCGCCATTTCGCCGCAAATGCCGATCGGCCGACCGGCGGCCTGACCGCGCTCGACCACATGGCGGATCGCCGCCAACACCGCCGGATGCAGCGGGTCGTACAGCTTGGCGACCCGGTCGTTGTTGCGATCCACCGCCAGCAGATACTGGGTCAGATCGTTGCTGCCGACGGAGGCGAAATCCACCCTTTTGATCAGCGTATCGATCTGATAAACCGCCGACGGCACTTCCACCATGATGCCCACGCGCGGCGTGTTGACCTGCACTCCCTCTTCCTCCAACTCCGCCCGGGCGCAGCGCAACAGATCCAAGGCATCGCTCAATTCGCCGACGCTGCTGATCATCGGAAACAGAATCGCCAGATTGGGGTAAACCGCCCCCGCCCGCAGCATCGCCCGCAACTGGGTCTTGAACAGGTCCGGCTGATCGAGGCTGATGCGAATACCCCGCCAACCCAGAAACGGGTTCTGCTCGACGATCGGGAAATACGGCAACGGCTTGTCGCCGCCCACGTCCAATGTGCGCAGCACCACCGGATGCGGGTCCATGATCCGCAGCACCCGGGTGTAGAGAGTCGCCTGCTCCTCTTCGCCCGGAAAGCGGTCGCGCAGGAAAAAATGCAGTTCCGAGCGGTACAGGCCCACCCCCGAGACCCCGCTGTTGCGGGCGGCGGCGATGTCGGCGAACAGCCCGGAATTGGCGTGCAATTCCAGCCGGCGCCCGTCCGGGGTTTCCGCCGGCAGGTCGCGCAGGTGCTGCAAGCCGCGCGACAGCTCGGCTTCCTCGGCGATCAGCTTCAGGTATTCCTGCCGCAGCGCCGGGCTGGGCTGGATGCAGACCCGCACCGTATAGCCGTCCACCGCCACCTCGCGGCCGTTCAGCCGGCCCGGCGGCAGGTTGCTCACCCCGAACACCGCCGGAATCCCCAGCCCGCGCGCCAGCAGGGCGACGTGGGAGGTGCCGGTGCCGCGCACCGAAACCAAACCCTTCAGCTTCTCGGGGGGCACCTCCAGCAGTTGGGAAACGCTGATTTCCTCCCCCATCAGAATGGTGTTGTCGGGATAGTGGCGGTCGGCCACCTGCTCCGCCTGCAAGCGGTTCAGCAAGCGCTGGCCGAGATCGAGGATGTCGGCGGAACGCTCCTTGAGGTAGGCATCGTCCATTTCCGCGAAGATATCGGCGTACTCGAACACGGTGGACCGCAAGGCGCCCGGCGCCCAGTTGCCGGCGTGAATCCGCTCCAGGGTGCCGTTGACCAAGCTGTCGCTGCCCAGCAGCAAGGCGTAAGCATCGAACAGCGCCCGGTCGCCCGCCGACAGCAACAGCCGCATCCGCTCGCCGAGCCGCTGCAACTCGGCCAGCTCCGCCGCCACCGCCTGCCGAAAGCGGGCCGCTTCGGCCTCGGGATTATCGATGTCCTTGTCCGGCACCCGATCCAGGGCGGTGGCCGGAAACACCACCACCGCCTCGCCGAGCGCCATGCCGCGAGCGCTGGCCACGCCCTCCAGAAACAGGGTGCCCGACAGCGCATCGTCGCCGAGCCGCTCCAGGGCCTGGCGGATTTCCGCCTGGTTGATGCAGCCGGCCAGTTGCGCGGCCAGCGTGACCAGGAAGGATTCCTCGTCGGCGGTGTATTTGCGCTGCTCGCGCTGCTGCGCGACCAGCACGCCCAACACCCGGCGCCGGCGGATGATCGGCACGCCGATAAAGCCGTGGAAGGGGGCCTCGCCGGTGGCGGCGATATACCGGAACGCGGGGTGGGCGGGCGCGTTTTCGACGTTGATGGGCTCGGCCCGGCTGGCGGCCAGCCCGGTCAGTCCCTGGCCGAATTTCAGCCGCACCTTGCCGACCGCGCCGGGCCGCAAGCCGTCGGTGGCCATCAACACATGCTCGCGGCGATTGTAATCGGTCATGTAGACCGAGCAAACGTCGGTGTGGATGGCGGCCTTGACCTCGGCGACGATCAGAGTGAGCGCTTCGCCGAGGTTGCGGGTGGCGTTGATGTCCTGAACGATGCGTCGCAAGGTATCCAGCATGGGACTGTCCTCCAAAGGCGACAGGCAGCGAAGCGGGAACGACCGGCACCGCGATCAGCGGTGCGGTCTTGACGCCGTCGAGCGCGGCGCTCGAATGTCTTCCAGGGTTGCGATGGAGGACGGTTGCTCCAGGATCGGCGCGTCGGGCGTCGCATCCACATCGCCCAACCGCCGCACCGACACGACCATCCGGGTGATGACCGGATGCCGGAAGGTGTCCACCCGCCGCAGGGGGAGCACGACCGAGGGCCGGGGTGTCGCGGCCACCCGCACCGGCTCCGGCGGCCGGGCCACGGCGGCGACGGAAGCGGCGGCCGGATGGCGGGTTCGGATCGGAGGCCGAGCCTCGTCATATCGCCGGGAACCGTACCGGTCCGGCCGGCGAAACGCCGGTTCGGAGCCTTTGGCGGCCGGCGCCGCTCTCGACGGATATCCGGCGCACAGCAGGGGCGCCAGCTCGCGCAGCGCTCGCCAGTAAACGTGCCGCTTGAACGGCACCACGGCGCGCAGGGGATACCAGTAATCCACCCATTGCCAAAGATCGAACTCGGGGCGTTCCGACAAATCCAGCCGCACCGCCTCCTCGCCGCCCACCATCCGCAGCAGGAACCAGACCTGCTTCTGGCCGATGCAGGCCGACTTGCCGCTCTGCCGGACCAGGCGCTTGGGCAAGCGATACCGCAGCCAGCCCTTGGTGCAGCCGATCACTTGCACATGCTCCGGCCGCAGGCCGACCTCTTCGGCCAGCTCGCGAAACATGGCCTCCTCGGGCGATTCATCCCGCTGGATGCCACCCTGGGGAAACTGCCAGGATCGTTGCCCGATCCGTTTCGCCCAGAACAAGCGCCCTTGTTCGTTGCACAGGATGATGCCAACGTTCGGCCGATAACCCTCCGAGTCGATCACGTCAAAACCGATAAGTTGCGATTAAGATTATTGGTCCTATTTTTTCATAACGAACCATTTTTCGCCATGGTGCACGCATCGGTTCCGGCGCCCCGCCCGACCGAGCCGGAACCCGCTATTATCAACAGCCATAGTACACTGGGCTTTGGTCGGGTCTCCCCAGCCAGCCCCACACCGCCGTAATCCGTCGCAGCAAGGAGTCCACGATGCGCCGCCTGTCCTATTTATTGTTCGCTTTGCTGGCGCTGGCGCTGTCTTCCAGCGTTCGCGCGTTTGACGATACGCCGCTGGCCATACCGGCGGCCCAGTACCTGCAATCGATCCGCGACGGTCGCGATGCGGGCGGACAGCCGGCCGCATCGCTATTGCAACAGGCCGACCAGCAGGCGCGGCAGAAGAATTGGACCGCCGCCATCGCCGGCTACGAAACCGCGATCATCGCCGGCGCCGACCAGACCGCGACCTGGCTGGCCCTGAGTCAAGCGTGGCAAGCCAAGGGGGCGGAATCGGCCAAGGACGACGAAGAAGGACGCAAGCGCGCCCAGGAGCGAACCCAGCAGTCCGCCTGGAACGCTTTTCAGGCGGCGCGCATTCCCTACGAGCGCGCCCGCGCCCTGTTCCGGCTGGGCGAGCTGTACGACCGCGACAAGGAGCCGAAAAAAGCCATCGCCGCGTTCCGAGAGGCGCTGGAGCTGGAGGACAACCCCCGCATCGCCAAACGGTATCAGGAACTGGCGGACGCCAACGCCTTCCAGATCAAGGGTGTCGAGGTCGAATCGGACAGCGCGACCCCCAAAATTTGCCTCAAGTTCTCCGATGACCTCGCCAAGGGCCGGCAAGTTCATTACGAGGACTATCTGGTCGTCCAGCCCACCATCCAGCCGGTCGTCAGCGCCAACGGACCAAAGCTCTGCGTGGAAGGCGTGGCGCACGGCCAAAGCTACGCGATCAAGGCGCGGGCCGGCATTCCTTCCGCGACCGGCGAGAAGACCCGAACCGGCCAGGATTTCACCGCCCGCGTGGAAGATCGCAAGCCGACTTTGGGTTTTCGCGGCGCGACCTATGTGTTGCCGAAAACCGGCGGCCAACAGTTGCCGCTGATCAGCGTCAATCTCGACGCGGCGCGGCTGCGGGTGTTGCGCATCAACGACCGCAACCTGTTGCAGCAGATCGAAAACCGCCGCATCACCAATTTGCTAGACGGCAACGATCTCAAAAACGTCGCCAAGCGATCCGGGGAACCGATTTGGGAGGGGACTCTGACGCTGGCCGGCGGCGAGCGCAACCAAGAGGTCACCACCGCGATTCCGATCAACGAGATCCTGCGCGACCCGCAGCCGGGCATCTACATCGTGGCCGCCGAACCGACCAAGGAAGACCCGGACAGCTACGAAAATCGGGCCACGCAATGGCTGGTGGTCTCCGACATCGGCCTGTTCACCCTGCGCGGCAACGACGGCTTTCATGTGTTCGCCCGCTCGCTGGCCACGACCCAGCCGCTGGCCAAGCTGGAATTGCGGTTGTACGCCCGCAACAACGGCGAGCTGGGCAAAGCCATCACCGACGACAAGGGCTACGCCCGCTTCGATCCGGGCCTGCTGCGCGGCGACGGCGGCCGCGAACCGGCGGCACTGATGGCGTTCGGCGGCGGCGACTACAACTTTCTCGATCTGACCAAGCCGGCTTTCGATCTCAGCGACCGAGGCGTCGAAGGCCGCGCCGCGCCGGGCGCGGTCGATGCGTTCCTCTACACCGAGCGCGGCATCTACCGTCCCGGCGAAACGGTGGAATTGATGGCGCTGGTTCGCGACAGCCGGGGCTACGCCCAGCCGGACGCGCCGCTGACCCTCAAAGCGTTCCGTCCCGACGAGGTGGAGGCCGCGCAACTGCGCCCGGCGAACCCGGCGCTCGGCGGCTATCACGCCCGCCTGCCGCTGCCCCCGAACGCCCGCACCGGCAGTTGGACGGTCAAGGCCTACACCGATCCCAAGGGCGAACCGGTCGGCCAGATCAGCTTCCAGGTCGAGGATTTCGTGCCGCAGCGGCTGAAGCTGGAGCTGAGTTCGGCCGCGCCGGCGCTGAAGCCGGGCGAGCCGGCGGCGGTAGAGATCAGCGGTCGCTTTCTGTATGGCGCTCCGGCGGCCAACCTGAAGGCCGAGGCCGAAGTGGTGCTGGGCGAAGACGCCAACCCCTACCCGGCCTTTCCCGGTTATCGCTTCGGGCTGGCGCAAGACAGTTGGACCGTCCAGCGTTTCCCGGTGGCGCTGGCCGGCACCGACGCGCAGGGCAAGGCGCAGGCGCAGGTGACCTTGAACGAAGTCCCCGACACGACCCGGCCGTTGCAAGCGCGGGTGCGGGTCTCGCTGTTCGAGCCGGGCGGGCGGCCGGTGACCCGCAGCCTGAATCTGCCCTACCGCACCCAGCCGTTCGCGATCGGCATCAAGCCGCGCTTCGGCGACGGCGGCGTGCAGACCGGGCAGGACGCGACGTTCGACGTGATCGCCCTCGATCCGCTGGGTCAGCCGCAGGCCAAAAGCGGGCTGCGCGCCGATCTGGTGCGCGAGGAGTACCAATATTACTGGTATCACGACGACGGCCGCTGGAACTACAAAATGGTCATCCGCGACAGCGCGCCGGTGACCAGCCAGACCTTGAATCTCGCCGCCGGCCAACCGGGGCTGGTGACGCAGCGCGGGCTGGACTGGGGCCATTATCGGCTGGACGTGCTCGACCCCGGCACCGGCGTCGCCTCCAGCGTGCGCTTCACCGCCGGCTGGTTCGAGAGCCCCGGCGAGGGCGACACGCCCGACCAGATGAAGGTGACGCTGGACAAGCCGCGCTATCAGGCCGGCGAAATCGCCAAAGTCTTCGTCCGGGCGCCGTTCGCCGGCGAGGTGCTGCTGAACGTGGTCGGCGACCGCTTGTGGCTGAGCAAAACGGTCAGCACCCCGGCGGACGGCGCGACGGTGGAACTGCCGATTCCGGCCGAGTGGGGGCCGGGCGTTTACATCGCCGCCACCGCTTTCCGTTCGGCGGAGAACGTGGCCCAGCGCGGACCGGGGCGGGCCATCGGCGTCGCCTGGGTGGGACTGGACCCGTCACCGCGCACCCTGAACATCGCGCTGAACGCCCCGACCGAGTGGAAACCGCGCCAGACCGTCGAAGTGCTGGTCACGGTCGCCGGACTGGATGCCGGCCAGCCGGCCTACGTCACCGTCGCCGCCGTGGACGAGGGTATTCTGCAACTGACCGACTTTCTCACCCCCGATCCGGTCAAGTATTTCCTCGGCAAGCGCCGGTTGGGAATGCAGTTGCTCGACCTGTACGGCAAGCTGATCGAAAGCGGCGGGCGGCCGGGACAGATCAAGGTCGGCGGTGACGCCGACAGCCGGCAACTGGATGCGTCCGGCGTGCGGACGGTGAAAACCCTGGCGCTGTTCTCCGGCCCGGTGGCGTTGAACGCCAGCGGTCAAGCCAAGATTCCGTTGGTGCTTGCCCGATTTCAACGGTCAACTGCGGTTGATGGCGGTGGCTTGGGACCGCGATCGGGTCGGACGGGCGGAGGTCGCGCCGCTGGTGCGCGATCCGTTGGTGGCGCGGGTCTACCTGCCACGCTTTTTGGCCCCGGAGGATGAAAGCCGCGTCGCCGTCACCGTGCAAAACCTGAGCGCCCCGCCCGGCGACTACGCCATCCGGCTCAGCGCCGACGGCGCGGTGGCGGTGACCGAACCGGCCGCGTTCACCTTTGCGGTCGCCAACTCCGCCACGCAAAATTCCGAAACTCGGTCGTTCGTCCTGCGCGGGCTGAAACCCGGCGTCGGGCAGGTACGACTGCATCTGGCCGGGCCGAACGGCTTCCAACTGGTGCGGGAATCGGAGATCGGCGTGCGCCCGGCGCAGACCATCGCCACCGCCCGCACCGCCCGGCGCTTGAATCCGGGCGAATCGCTGAGGATCAGCGGCGAATTGCTGCGCGATTACTGGCCCGGCACGGGCCAAGCCAAGCTGAGTTTCGGGAGTCGGCCCAATCTCAACGTCCCGGCACTGCTGGCGCAACTGGACCGCTATCCCTACGGCTGCCTGGAGCAGACCGCCAGCCGCGCCTTGCCGCTGCTGTACTTCAATCAAGTGGCCGAAGTCTGGGCCGGCCAGAACGCCACCGAAACCGGCTTGCGGGCGCGCGTGCAGGAGGCGATCCAGCACATTTTGACTTTGCAGGACGCCAACGGCGGCTTCGGCTTGTGGAGTCCCGACAGCGAAGTCGAGGACTGGTTGTCGGCCTATGCCATGGATTTTCTGGTCCGCGCCCGGCAGGAACAATATTTGGTGCCGGAATCGGCTTATCAGCACGGATTGATCCATTTGCAGGAACGGCTGAACGCGGACGAGTTCGACGAGAAAGATCTCGGCTGGCGGGCTTACGATCTGTACGTTCTGGCGCGAGTCCAGAAAGCCGCCATCGGCGATCTGCGCTATCTGCACGACAACCACCTGCAAAAGCTGCCGACCGCGTTGGCACAGGCGCAACTCGGCGCGGCGCTGGCCCGCTACGGCGAACTGGGCCGGGCCAAGGAGGCCTTTACCGCCGCGATGAACCGGACCAGCCGGGCAGCGTCGGTGCGCGATTACGGCAGCCCGTTGCGCGACCGCGCGGCGCTGCTGGCCTTGCTGGCCGAATCGGGGCTGTTGCCGGAGCGGGTGCCGCAACTGGCCGAGGAGTTGGCGGCGGACGCCAACCAGCGCAATTATTCCAGCACTCAGGAACAGGCGTGGCTGTTGCTGGCCGCGCACGCGCTGCTGAAACAGCGGGGGTCATTGCGGCTGGCGATGGACGGTCAGCCGGCGACCGCCGATCCCTTCTACCTTTCGCCCACCGTCGAACAATTGACCAAAGGCGCGACCGCGACCAATCAGGGTAGCGACCCGCTCTGGACCGTCACCAGCCTGAGCGGCGTGCCGGTCGCCCAGCAACCGCCAGCGCGGGAAGGCTTCACCGTCAGTCGCCGCTATTACACCCGCACCGGCAAGGAGGTGGACCCCGTCCAGATTCGCCAGAACGATCTACTGGTGGCGGTGATCACCGGCGAAGCCCTGGGCCGAGAAAAACAGCAGGCGTTGGTGGTGGATTTGCTGCCCGCCGGACTGGAAATCGAAAACGCTCGCCTGGCGCACAACACGTCCACCGTGGAAATCGCCTGGCTACCGGAATTGACCGAAACCCTGCACGCGGAATTCCGGGACGACCGTTTCGTGGCGGCGCTGGATATCAGCCAAGACAGCAAGCGGAAATTTACCTTGGCCTACCTGGTCCGGGCGGTGACGCCGGGCGTCTACCGGCAACCGGCGGTGTATGTGGAGGATATGTACAAACCGTGGCAGTTCGGTCGGGGCGCGATGGGAACGGTGAAGGTGGAATAAGCGGCGGGCGCGACGCCGCTCTATCCACCATAGATTAGTGGGCTTTCGGTGCTGCAACCCGCGAACCGCCAGCGCCGAAAGCCCGTCTTTTTGGACCTCATGAAGCACGGCAAACCTTGCTCCAAACCGTGTTTCTACTCGGTTACCGGTTGGGTTTTTGTAAAAAAATAAATACACGCATTTCTTATTGAAATAATGATGTTCGATGTCTTAAATGTTACGGCATATTATACAGCGATTAATAGCAGTTAATCGTAATAATAGTAATACAATGTATTATATTAATTGTAATATGGCGGCAACTTTGCCAACAAATATTAAAACCAATAACATTCGATTTATTTCAAAAATGCAACATTAAGCCACCATTTAATTGATGGCCAGCAGATTAAATCGCCGCTGATCACAACCGCATAATATACAAGCAGGCTGTATGATATTTATAAGAGGCACTACATTTTATTCTCGTTCCTTATCCGCGTTGGGGGGGTTTCAATTCTGTTTTTATTGTATTAGGATAAAATCCAATCGAAACAAAACGAATCGTTTCTATGAAAAAATTGCTTAAAATAAACAACTTGAAAAATATAACCCACTCGGTAACCGTTTATCAGACAGCCACCGAAACCCCCTAAAACGCCCCACTCAATTCGATATTCATCTCCAATAACTATTGCCTGCAAAAAAAATCGCCCGGATACAACACCTCTCGGAGGGTCCCATGCGGCTCGATCATCTGATTCAACCTCCATGATCCACCTCCTTCTCAATCATCAATCTGCCATCCGCGTCGGTTAAGGTGGAGGCAACCCGCTCGCGAACACGCCGCGCCAAATTGAACCGCCCGGCCGTCAAATCGGCCATCGGCGCGCTGAATTCGGCTCAATTGTGATTATTGAAAAATCCAGCGCATCCAGGAGGCTACTCCCAATGCCCGTTTCCTTCGTGCCGTCCTTGCGAGAAAAATCGCCGTCCGCATGGAATTCTTCCTCTATCGGAGTACCCCGACCAAACGCGGCCGGAGCTTCGGGTAGCCGGAGCCCGATACCGGACAGCAGGGATTCGGTGGCGGGCGGCGACCCTGTGGGAACGGGGGGCGGCCAAAACGGACGACGCGGGGCGGGGCGGGGCGGCCACTTCACCAAAGCATTCTTCGCTTTCTTGACCATCACCTTAATTCTTGCCTCGCCCGGCGCCCGAGCCGGCACGGTCAACCTGGCCTGGAACGCCAGCTCCGGCTCCGTGGCGGGCTATCGCGTCTACTACGGGCAAACCAGCGGAAGCTATACCTCTACCGCGCCCACCGCACCGAGCTTGATCGGCGGAACCTCTTACACGACGCCCGATCTGCCGGCCGGAACCTATTATTTTGCGGTCAAAGCGTTCGATAGCGCAGGAAATAGCAGCGGTTACTCCAACGAAGTAGTTAAGGCCATCACTGCGGCTCCCGCAGCCAATTTTAGCGCCAGTCCGGTGAGCGGGACCGCGCCGCTGGCGGTCGCTTTCACCGACAGCTCGACCAATGCGACCGCTTGGTCCTGGAATTTCGGCGACGGCACCACCAGCACGACCAGAAATCCATCAAAAACCTATTCGAGCGTCGGGTACTTACACCGTCAAACTCACTGCCACCGGCCCAGGTGGAAGCAATACGACCACCAAGACCAATTACATCGCCGTGACGGCTTCAACCGCCACGGCACCTACTGCCAGTTTCAACGTAACGCCTGGGACGACGGGCAACGCGCCCTTCACTGTGACATTGGCGGATACTTCGACCGGAAATATTTCTTCCCGGACTTGGAATTTCGGCGACGGCACGAGCCAGGCCGTTCAAAACGCCCAAACTTTCATCAAAACGTATAACACCACCAAGCCGAGCACTGACTATCAGGTTACGCTCACGGTCACCGGCTCGGGTGCCAGCAAAACCACAACCACGACGATCAAGGCAAACGCGGTAACGCCGGTAGCCAATTTCACAAACTCCACCTCCGGCGTAGCTCCGCTGGCGACGGCGTTCACCAACACCTCCACCGGCACCATCACCGGCTACGCTTGGCAATTCGGCGACGGCGGCACCAGCACCGCGTCCAATCCCACCCACACTTACGCCAAAGCGGGCACTTATACCGTCAGCCTGACCGCCAGTGGCCCCGCTGGGAGCAATAAAAAAACCAGTTCGGTGACGGTTGCGTCAGGTTCGACCGGTGCGCTACCGAGCCCGTGGTCCAGCGCGGACATCGGCAGCGTGGGCTTGGCGGGCAGCGCCAGCTACGCGAGCGGAACCTTCACCCTCACGGGGTCTGGCGCCGATATCTGGGGCACGGCCGACGCCTTCCGCTTCGTCTACCGGCCGCTCAACGGTGACGGCACCATCGTGGCGCGAGTTGCCAGTTTGGGCAACACCGCCTCCTGGGCCAAGACCGGGGTGATGATCCGCGAGAGCCTCGATGCCAACGCCCGCCACGCGATGGTGGCGATAACGCCAGCCAATGGGGTCGCCTTCCAACGACGGAGATCGACGGGCGGAGGTAGCTATCACACCCCTGGCGCGAAAGTTGTCGCACCCTACTGGGTGAAATTGACGCGCGTTGGCGATACGTTCACCGCCTATCAATCAGCCAATGGCAGCACTTGGGTACAGGTCGGTTCCAGCACTATCAGCATGGCGGCCAGCGCGTATCTTGGTTTGGCGCTGACCAGCCACAACAACAGCGTGCTCGATACAGCCATCCTGAACAATGTGAGCGTCACCAGCCAGTAACCGCCGGACCGCAATGATTCCCACCGGTGCGCGCACCGGTGGGCCTCGGCAAAAAACGGCTCACTCCAACCCCAGCCGATCTCCCGGCCGGATGCCGCGTCGCACCGCTTCGCCGGCATTGATCTCCAGAATGTAGCGCACTGTCGCGGTGGCGCTGGGATACACCGGGCAGACCGGCGTCACGCAGGGCGGCGCGTTCGCCTCGACCTGCAACAAGCGGCCCTCGGCGTCAAAATACAGCAAATCCAGGGGAATATAGGTATTCTTCATCCAAAATACCGCCGGGCCCGGCGGTTGCACGAACAACATGCCCCGGTCGCCGGGCAGTTCGCGACGAAACATCAGACCGCGTTCGCGTTCCTGGGGAGTTATCGCCATTTCCACCCGAAACGTCGCAGATCCCACCGTCACCCGCTTCAGATCCAGGGCGTTGGCCGATTCGACCGCCAGCGCGATCAATCCCAAGAGCAACGCGGTAGCGCCAAATTGTATCTTCATGCCAGCATCTCACAGAATCGAGTCATGAACCGACTTGCCGGATATACGGTCTTCCCTCGCGACTGACAAGCGCGCCTTGTCAGGCCGGCGCCTTGCCGTCAAGATAGGCGCCCTCCAAATTGCGAACGGTAGCACTCCACGACATGCGCTTTCAGGTGTTTCAGACCGACGGCGCCGCCCGTCGCGGCCGGCTGAGCTTGGCGCGCGGCACGGTGGAAACCCCGGCCTTCATGCCGGTGGGCACCTATGGCACGGTCAAGACCCTGACGCCGGAAGAGGTGCGCGCCGGCGGCGCCGAAATCGTGCTCGGCAACACCTTCCACCTGATGCTGCGGCCCGGCACGGCCATCATCGAGGCCCACGGCGACCTGCACGGCTTCATGCGCTGGGACGGGCCGATCTTGACCGATTCCGGCGGCTTTCAGGTTTTCAGCTTGGCGGCGATCCGCAAGATCACCGAGGCCGGCGTGAAGTTTCGGTCGCCGGTGGACGGCGGCACGGTCTTTCTGGGACCGGAGGAATCGATGGCGGTCCAGCGCGCGCTCGGTTCGGACATCGTCATGATTTTCGACGAGTGCACCCCCTATCCCGCCACCGAAACCGAGGCCCGCCAGTCCATGGAACTCTCCCTGCGCTGGGCGCGGCGCAGCAAGGCCGCCCACGGCGACAGCCCCGCCGCGCTGTTCGGCATCGTCCAGGGCGGGATGTATCCGCACCTGCGCCGCATCTCTGCGGACGGGCTGCGCGAACTCGGCTTCGACGGCTACGCCATCGGCGGTCTGGCGGTCGGCGAACCCCTGGAGGAACGCCTGCGCGTGCTCGAATGCACCGTACCGTCGCTGCCGGAGACCGCGCCGCGCTACTTGATGGGGGTCGGCAAACCGGAAGACATCGTCGAGGCGGTGCGCCGGGGCGTCGACCTGTTCGACTGCGTGCTGCCGACCCGCAACGCCCGCAACGGCCACCTGTTCACTCGGCAGGGCGACATCCGCATCCGCAACAGCCGCTACCGCGCCGACACCCGTCCACCGGATGAAACCTGCGGCTGCTATACCTGCCGCCACTACAGCCGCGCCTACCTGCGCCACCTGGACCAGTGCCGCGAAACGCTCGGCGCCCGGCTCAACACCGTCCACAATCTGCACTATTACCAGGATTTGATGCGCGGCCTGCGGGACGCCATCGCCGACGGCCGGCTGGAGGCGTTCGCGGCCGAACTTTACGAAAATCGCGGGCAAATTTCCCCGCCCGTGTATAATGACGCGCTTTGAAAAACGGTCCCGACCCCCCGCCCCCGCACCCATTTCGCCAACCAGCGTCGGCGCCACCATCCCGATTCGCCGCGAGCGCGCCCGCGGAGCGAGGCTAGAAATCAACGAGGAATCCCCATGGAAAGCATTTTGAACTTCCTGATCCGAGACGCCGTGGCCCAGCAGGCCGGCACTCCCGCCGCCGGCGACATGGGTCTGCTGAACCTGCTGTTTCCCATCGTCTTGATCGCCGCGTTCTACTTTTTGCTGATCCGCCCGCAGACCAAGCGCGCCAAGGAACACAAGCAAATGGTGGACGGGCTCAAGAAGGGCGACGAAGTCGTCACCGGCGGCGGCGTGCTGGCCCGCATCACCGAAGTGGGCGAAAACTTCGTTCAGGTGGAAATCGCCGAAGGCGTGCAGATCAAAGTCCAGAAACAATCGGTCGGCTCGCTGATGCCCAAGGGCACCTTCAAAGGCGCGCTGTAATCACGCCTCCGGCGCCCACGCGGAAACCACCGTTCCATGTCCACTCCGCATACCTTGAACCAATATCCCTGGTGGAAATACCTGCTGATCGGCCTGGTGCTGCTCTGGGGCCTGATCTTCGCGCTGCCCAACCTGTTCGGCGAGGACCCGGCCGTGCAGATTTCCGGGGCGCGCGCCAACATCGCCATCGACGCGGCGTTCCAGAGCCGGGTCGCCGCCTTGCTCGACACCGACAAGCTGCCCCACAAGCGGCTGGAACGGGAAAGCGATCGCCTCCTGATCCGTTTCTCCGACTCCGAGGAGCAGCTCAAGGCCGCCGACATCCTCAAAGACCGGCTGGGCCGCGACTACATCGTCGCCCTTAACCTGGCCTCGTCGGCGCCGTCCTTCCTGCGGGCGATGGGCCTGAACCCGATGTACCTCGGCCTCGACCTGCGCGGCGGCGTGCATTTCCTGATGCAGGTCGACATGGACGCCACCGTCAAGCAAGTCGAAGACAGTTACGTGGACGAAATCCGCGCCCAATTGCGCAACGAAAAAGTGCAGTACAGCTCGGTGGGCCGCGTCGCGACCGGCGGCGTCCAGGTGGAGTTCAAGGACGGCGCCGAGCGCGACAAGGCCGCGCAACTGCTGCGCAAAAGCTTGAGCAACCTGCAGCAAGACGAAGCGGGACCGCTGAGCCTCAAGTTCGCCCTAGGCGAACGCGAAATCAAGGAAAAACGCGATTTCGCCCTGCAACAGAACATCACCACCCTGCGCAACCGGGTCAACGAGCTCGGCGTCGCCGAGCCGATCATCCAACAGCAGGGCACCGACCGCATCGTGGTGCAACTGCCCGGCGTCCAGGATACCGCCCGGGCCAAGGAGATCCTCGGCGCCACCGCCACCCTGGAATTCCGGCTGGCCGACGAGGAAAACGACTGGAACCAGGCCGCCGCCACCGGCCGCATCCCGCTCAACTCGCGGCTGTACAAGGATCGCCAGGGCCGGCCGGTGCTGTTGCAGAAGCGGGTGATGCTCACCGGCGATTCTATCGTGGACGCCTCGTCCGGTCTCGACTCCCAAAGCGGCGGGCCGACGGTGTTCGTCAGCTCTGGACGGCAAGGGCGCCAAGCGCATGGAAGACGCCACCAAGGACAACGTGGGCAAACGCATGAGCGTGGTGTTCATCGAGAACAAGACCGAGACCAAGCGGGTGGACGGCGAACTCAAGAAATCCACCTACACCGTCGAGGAAGTCATCAACGTCGCCACCATCCGCGACCGGCTGGGCCGGCGCTTCCAGATCACCGGCCTGGACAGCACCCGCGAAGCCCGCGATCTGGCCCTGCTGCTGCGGGCCGGCGCCCTGGTCAGCCCCATCGAGATCATCGAGGAGCGCACGGTCGGCCCCAGCGCCGGCAAGGAAAACATCGCCCAGGGCTTCCGCGCCGCCGCCATCGCGCTGGCGGTCATCGCCGCGTTCATGACGTGGCGCTACAAGAACTTCGGCCTGATCGCCACCGCCGCCTTGGCCGCCAACGTGGTGCTGCTCATCGCCGCGCTGTCCATGCTGCAAGCCACCCTCACGCTGCCCGGCATCGCTGGCATCGTGCTGACCATGGGCATGGCGGTGGACGCCAACGTGTTGATCTACGAGCGCATCCGCGAGGAGTCGCGCAACGGCAACAGCCCGCAGGCGGCGATTCACGCCGGCTTCGACCGGGCGTTCGACACCATCCTCGACTCCAACCTGACCACCCTGATCGCGGCGATCATGCTGTTCGGCTTCGGCACCGGCCCGATCAAGGGCTTCGCGATCACGCTCAGCATCGGCATCCTGACCTCGATGTTCACGGCGGTCACCGGCTCGCGGGCGCTGGTCAATCTCATCTACGGCGGCCGCAAGCTGCAAAAGCTGGCCGTCTGAACGGAGCGGGATACGGTTATGTGGCGACTTGAGTCTTTACAACACCGAGCATCGATTTCCTGCGCTGGCGCAAGCTGGCGATGGCGTGGTCCATCATCGTGCTGCTGATCGCGGTCGGCTCGCTGCTGGTCCGGGGCATGAACCTGGGGCTTGGATTTCACCGGCGGCACGGTCATCGAAGTGCAGTATCCCGCGGCTCAGTGGAAATTCCCAAGGTCCGCGAGACCCTGGCCAAGGCCGGCTTCGGCGACGCCCAAGCCCAGCATTTCGGGACCTCCCGCGACGTGCTGATCCGCATCCCGCCCCGCGACGAACAGCGCAACGCCGCCACCCTGAGCAACGACGTGCTGCACGCCCTGCAAGGCGCCGAGGAGGGCGCCGGCGCCACGCTGGCGCGAGCCGAATTCGTCGGGCCGCAGGTCGGCCAGGAGCTGGTGGAACAGGGGGGGCTGGCGGCGCTGGGCGCGTTGCTGGGCATTTTGATCTACGTGATGTTTCGCTTCGAATGGCGGCTGGCGGTCGGCACCATCGCCGCCACCGTCCACGACGTGATTTTCACCGTCGGCTGGTTTTCGCTGTTCCAGATCGAGTTCGATCTGACGGTGCTGGCGGCGGTGCTGGCGGTGATCGGCTATTCGGTCAACGACACCGTGGTGGTGCTGGACCGCATCCGCGAAAACTTCCGCAAACGGCGCAAGGGCTCGGCCCCGGAGATCATGAATCTGTCGATCAACGAGACCTTGTCGCGCACCATCATGACCAGCTTCGTGACCCTGCTGTCGGTCATCGTGATGTACTTCTTCGGCGGCGTGGTGATGCGCGGCTTCTCCATCGCCATGATCGTCGGCATCGTGGTCGGCACTTACTCGTCCATTTACATCGCCAGCGCCAGCGCCCTGTATCTGGGCATCAGCCGGGAAGATTTGCTGCCCCGGGCGAAGGAGACGGCGGACGACCGCCCCTGAAACGAGCGAGGGAGGCCGCTGGCCTCCCTCCGTTTCCCCGCCACCGCGACGCGATAGCGTCAGTGATTGGCCCGAAGCTGAGCGAAGGGATCGGTCTCGTCCAGGCGCGGTATCGCCAGCTGCGCTTGCGTGCTATCTTCACGCTGCAGCAAATCGCTTTCCACGCCCCGGATGACCAGCCGCGCCCAAGCCGCCGCGATCAGCCACAGCAGGGCGCCCAGCGCGACGATGCCGCCCACTGCGGTGGCGAAACCGTAAGCGATGCTGGACAGGCCGCTCAGCCAGAAAACGCCGATGGGAGCGGCGGTGCAGGAAACGCAGCCATAGCGGGCGATGGCCGCAGGCGGAACGAGGAGCGCGAGCACGGTTCTCTTCATGACAGGATTCCTCCAATGGGGGTTTGCTACGGGGTGCCGACCAAAAGGGGCGACAAAGTTGGATCGATAGACAGCCGTGTACTCAAAGTGAGTTCCATTTACTTATTAATATAATTTGGCTCGCTCGCAATTGCGAGACATTTTTTGCGCCCCCGATCACGATCCAGATCCCCCGGTCGTTGAAAAACCGCATCGCGTCCAATATAACTAACAACTTTGGTGCCGTAGGAGGTTTGCATGAACATCAAAAAGGCGCTGGTGGTGGATGATTCCAAAGTCGCTCACCTGACCTTGCGCAAGCTGTTACTCGAGCGCGGTGTCGAGGTCGATTGGGTGGGATCGGGCGAGGACTGCATCAAGTACCTGGAAAACAAGAAGCCCGACATCATTTTCATGGACGTGATGATGCCCGGCATGGACGGTTTCGAGACCAGCCGGGCGATCACCGGCCAAAATCGTCAGCATTCCCCGCCCATCATCATGTGTTCCGCCAACGCCACCGACGAAGACAAGCGGGACGCCAAGGAAAGCGGTGCGGTCAGTTTCCTTTCCAAGCCCTACACGCCCGACCAGCTCGACGCGGTTCTCCGCTCGGTCAGCGAAGGCACCGCCGTCATCTCCATGGAAGAACCGGCGACTCCGCAACCGGCGATCCCCCTGCCGACCGTGGTCGAAAAAGCGCCCCCCACCCCGGTCGCGGCGCCCTCTCTTCCGGTCGCCGAAGTCCCGGCGGGGGCGCCGACCGCCGCCGGCAGCGATGTCGAGCAGATCGCCGAGCGCGTCGCCTGGGCGGCGGCCGAGAAGGTCGCCCGCGATATCGTTCAAGAGCTGGTGCCCAACCTCGCTCGGGAAATCGCCATGCAAACCGCTCGGGGCGTTTCCGAGGACTTGGGCCGGCGCGCGGCGCACGCGGCGGTGCGCGCCGCCCAGGAAGCGGCCAAGCAGGTCGCCACCGAAATCGCGCGCGGCACCGCCGAGCGCACGGCGCGCACCGCCGCGCAGGAAAGCGCGCGGGCCGTGGCCGAACAAGCCGCCCGCGAGGTCAGCGAAGGCGTTTCGCAGCGCAATATCGCCCGTGGCTTGGAGATCAATCGCGACGAACTGCTCAAGGAGATCGAAACCCAGATCGGCCAACGGAGCAAAGAAACCCTGACGATGATCACGGGCGCTCCGGAATTCAAGCAGCAAATCATCCAGATGGTCCGATCCGGCATCCAGCCCGTGATCGAAACCATCGCTCGGGAAACCACGGAACGGTCGATTCAGCAAGCCACCCCCAATATCGCGGCACAGGCGGGCGGCGCCTTGGCCTCGCGCGTCACCCTGGCGCTGATCATCGGTACCCTGGCTTTGCTCGGCTCGGCCGCCGCCGTGCTGGGCCATGTCTTCAAGCTGTTCTGAACCCTCTCGGACCGTGCGCCGGTGGGTTCCCCGCCGACGCGCGGTCATCTCGCCTCGCTTCAAATCCGTCCGCGGGAGGTTTTCGTGGGTCCATCTCCCCCGCTGCTCCGTTCGCTGGGGCTGCTCCTGTTCGGTTTGTGCTGCCTGCTGCCGCCGCGCGCCGGTTGGCCGGACCTCGCGCTTTACAATCCTCTCGACCGCATCCACCCGGTCGTGGCCCGCAACGGTATGGTCGTCACCCAAGAGGCGCTGGCCAGCCAAGTCGGGGTCGATATCCTCAAACGGGGCGGCAATGCCGTGGATGCGGCGGTGGCGGTCGGCTTCGCCCTGGCGGTCACGCTGCCGCAGGCCGGCAATTTGGGCGGCGGCGGTTTCATGTTGGTGCACGACGCCGCCCAAAACCGTAGCGAGGCGCTCGACTTCCGGGAAACCGCGCCCGCCGCCGTCGGCCGGGATTTTTATCTGAACGAGAACGGCGAGGTGGACGAAACCCGCATCCGCCATCGCCATCAGGCGGCCGGCGTGCCGGGCACCGTGGCCGGACTGGCGCTCGCCCACGCGCGCCACGGTCGCTTGCCGTGGCGGCGCCTGGTCGATCCGGCCATCGGTCTGGCCGAACGCGGCATCCCCGTCAGCCCCGAACTGGCGCAATCGCTCCAAGAAGCCCGCGAGCGGATGGCGCCCTGGCCCGCCAGCATGAAGGCGTTTTTCAAGCCCGATGGCGCCGCCTATCAGCCCGGCGATACCTTGGCGCAGCCGGATTTGGCGGCCTCGCTCAAATCGATCGCCGAGCAGGGCGCCAAGGCGTTCTACGAGGGCGACATCGCCCGGCGGTTGGTCGCCGACATGCAAGCCCACCAAGGGCCGATCACCTCGGACGACCTCAAGAACTACCGGGCGGTGGTCCGCGAACCGGTGCGGGGCACGTATCGGGGTTACGACATCGTGTCGATGCCGCCGCCCAGCTCCGGCGGCGTGCATCTGATCCAGCTTCTCAATATCCTGGAAACTTGGCCGCTGGCCGAACTGGGGGCCAACAGCGCGGCCACGGTCCACCGGATGGCCGAAGCCATGAAGCTGGCCTACGCCGACCGCAGCGAGTATCTGGGCGATCCCGACTTCATCAAGGTGCCGGTCGCCGGCCTGACCTCGAAAGCCTACGCCAAGGAGCTGGCGGCGCGCATCGACCCGAACCGGGCGCGGCCCGCTTCCGAGATCAAGCCCGGCCAGCCGCAACGCCACGAGAGCGGTCAGACCACCCACTATTCGGTGGCCGACCGGGACGGCAACGCCGTCGCCGTCACCTACACGCTGAATTTCGCCTACGGCTCCGGCATCGTCGCCGCCGGCACCGGCATCCTGCTCAACAACGAGATGGACGATTTCGCCGCCAAACCCGGCGTCCCGAACGCCTACGGGCTGATCGGCGGCGACGCCAACGCGGTCGGCCCCGGCAAGCGTCCGCTCAGCTCGATGACCCCGACCCTGGCGCTCAAGGACGGCCAGCCGGCGCTGATCACCGGCAGCCCCGGCGGCAGCCGCATCATCACCACCGTGCTGCAAATCGTGGCGAACGTCGTCGATCACCGGATGAACGTGGCCGAAGCCACGCTGGCGCCGCGCCTGCACCATCAATGGCTGCCGGACGAGCTGCGGATCGAAGAGGGCTTCAGCCCCGACACCGTGCGGCTGTTGCGGGAATGGGGGCACACCGTTGTCGTCAAGGACGCGATGGGCGACACCCAGAGCATCGTCCGCGCGCCGGATGGGCTGTACGGATTTTCCGACACCCGCCGGCCGGGCGGACTGGCGGCCGGCTACTGACCGCCACCGAGCCGCTACGGTGGGCGCGGCGGGCCGCCCCGAGCCGGCGCCGACGAGGTGGCCAGCAAGGTGGCGAACGCATCGCCCGGCACGGGATGGCCGAACAGAAAACCCTGATAGGCGTCGCAGCCTTGCCCGCGCAGAAAGTCCAGTTGCTCTCGGGTTTCGACGCCCTCGGCCAGCACCGCCAAGCGCAGGCTACGCGCCATGGCGATGATGGCGGCGGCGATCTCCATGTCGCCGGAGTCGTTGGGGATGTCGCGCACGAAGCTTTGGTCGATCTTGAGCTTGTCGATGGGAAATCGCTTGAGGTAGGCCAGGGAAGAGTAGCCCGTGCCGAAATCGTCGATGGCCAGCCGCACCCCCAACCGCTTGAGCGCCATCAGCACGTCCAGCGCCTGTCCGCCCTGCTCCATCAGGGTGCTCTCGGTGATCTCCAGCTCCAGATGTTGGGCCGGCAAGCCCGTGTCGGCCAGCGCGGTCCGCACCTGCTGGGGAATATCCTGTCGCTGAAACTGGCGGGCCGACAGATTCACCGCCAGCAGCAGCGGCAACCCGGCATCCAGCCACGCCTTCGCCTGGGCACAGGCCGTGCGCAGCACCCAGTTGCCCAACGGTTCGATCAGGCCGGTTTCCTCCGCCAGCGGGATGAAGCGGGCCGGCGGCACCAGCGCTTCGCCGGGCGGCCGCCAGCGCACCAGCGCCTCGCACCCGACGATCCGCCCGCTCGCCACCGAAACCAGCGGCTGGTAGTGCAGCACCAGCTCGTCGCGCTCCAAGGCCCGGCGCAGCTTGTTTTCCAGCTCCAGCCGCTCGTGGGCGGCCCGGGTCAGCGCCTCGGTATAAAAGCGATAGGTGTTGCGACCCTGCGCCTTGGCTTGCGACACGGCGGCGTCGGCGTGCTGGATCAGCTCGGTCACGGTGCGGCCATCGTCGGGATAGAGGCTCAGGCCGATGCTGGCATTGATGTAGATTTCCGGGTGGCTGGACAAGACGACGGGGTCCGCCAACAGATCGAGGATGGTTTGAGCCACCGCCGCGACCTCTTCCGGCCGCTGCGGGTCCTCGACCACCACCAGGAACTCGTCGCCCCCGAGCCGGGCCAAGGTGCTCTCCGCGCCGAGCCCCGCGCGCAGCCGGCGGGCGATGGCCCGCAACAGCTCGTCGCCCGCCGAATGGCCCAGACTTTCGTTGACCGTCTTGAACCGATCCAGATCGACGAACAGCACGCCGACCCGGCGACCGTGCCGCTGGGCCTGCTCCAGAGCGTGGGTCAAGCGCGATTGCGCCAGCAAGCGGTTGGGCAAATCGGTGAGCGGGTCGCGGTGAGCCAGGCGGTCCAGCCGCTCTTCGGCCGATTTGATCTGGCTGATGTCGGTCAGCACCCCCACGTAATGGGTGGCTTCGCCCCGGCCGTCGCGCACCGCGCTGATGGTGAGCCATTGCGGATAAATTTCACCGTTCTTGCGCCGATTCCAGAGTTCGCCCTGCCAGTAACCGGCGTTGCGGACGCTGGTCCACAGGGTTTGATAGAAAGCGCGATCATGGCGGCCGGATTGCAGGATGCGCGGATTTTGGCCGAGAATTTCCGCCTCGTCGTAACCGGTGATATCGCTGTAGGCGCGGTTGACGGCGAGAATGCGCGCTTTCGGGTCGGTGATGACCACCCCGTCGCGGGTGCTCTCGAACGCGGTGGCCAGCAGGCGCAGGCGCTCTTCCCCCCGCCGATGCTCGGTCATGTCGCGCACGGCGCCGTAAAACCGCAAGCCGCCCACCGTGCCGGGCTCCGCCTCGCACTCCATGCGGTTGACGAACCAGCGGATGCCCCCCTCCCGTGCGACGATCCGAAATTCGCTTCTCGCTGGTCTCGCCCGGCCGCAAGCGCCGCAAGGGTTCCAAAGCGATTTGCCGATCCTCGGGATGCACCACGAACAACCAGTTCTTGTGCTCGCGCAGTTGAGCTTCGGAAAAGCCGGTCAGGGTATAAAACGCATCGGTGATCCAATCGACGATGCAGTCGCCCGCGCCGATCCGGGCGCAGGAATAGGCGAAATCGGAGCTCAGCCGCGCCACCGTGCGAAACCGCGCCTCGGACTGGCGCAGCGCCCGCTCGGCCTGCTGGTGCTCCCGCAACAGGTTCCACTCGCGCAGAGCGCGGGCGACGACCCGGGGCATGGCGGCGAACGCGCCGGCGGATTTGACCACGTAATCCAGCGCGCCGGATTTCAGCGCTTCGACCACGATTTGCTCGTTGCCGTAGCTGGTCATGATCAGGATGGGAAACGCGCCGACCTCGGGGGGCGCGGTCAGGATTTCCACGGCCCGGCCGTCCGGTAGGTTCAAGTCCACCAAAGCGATGTCCGGCGCGCCGGCCACCACGCGCTCGCGGTATTCGCGCAGGGTGCCGGCCACCTGGACCTCGGCCTGCGCCCCGCCGATCTCGAAGGCGCGGCGGATCGCTTCGGCGTGGGCCGCCTCATCCTCCACGATCAGAATCCGCAACCGTCTGGTGCCCGAGGCGATTTCTTCCGCAGGCCGGCTCATGAGGGGATTTCGTTCCAGGTCAGCCAATAGCGGCCGAGCGCGTCCATCAGGGCGACGAACCGGGAAAAATCCACCGGCTTGACCAGATAGCTGTTGGCGTGGCTGTCGTAAGCTTTGACCATGTCCGCCTCGGCGGCCGAGGTGGTCAGCACCACCACCGGGATACGGCCCAGCGCGGGATCGGCCTTGATGGTTTTCAGCACCTCCAGGCCATCGACCCTGGGCAGGCGCAGATCGAGCAGGATGAGCGCCGGCCGGGGCGAGCGCTGCGGATCGCGATAGCCGGCTCGCCGGTACAGGTAATCGAGGGCGGCCTGCCCGTCGGGAACGTGCATCAACCGGTTGGCCGGGTGAACGTCGGCGAAATTGCGCCGCACGATCTCGGCGTGCGCCGGTTCGTCCTCCACCAGCAACACCACCGGCGGCTCGTCTTTCATGCCGGCGCCTCGCTCCGCCCCTCGACCGCCTCGGGCAGGGTGAACCGCACGCAGGTTCCCTGCCCCGCGCCCGCCGACTCCAGCCAGATCCGCCCCCGGTACAGATCCACGATCCGCTTGACCAGCGCCAGCCCCAAGCCCGTACCTTCGCTTTTCGGGTCGAGCTTCTCGAACAGCCCGAACACCTTTTCCTGATAGCGCGGCTCGATGCCCATGCCGTTGTCGCGCACGAAAAAAACCAGCTCCCAACCGCGCCGCTCGGCGCCGATTTCAATTCGCGGCGCGGTTTGTTCGCCCATGTACTTGACGCCGTTCTCGATCAGATTCTGCCAGATCTCCAGCAGCCGGTCGCGGTCCCCCACCAGGGTGACGGCCGTCCCGTCCAGCCCGACCACCACCCCCCGTTCGGCGATCCCGCCGGCGGTCAGTTGCAGGGCATCCGCCACCAACCGGCGAAAGTCGATCCGCACCGGCGGGCGGGCGACGCGCCCGACCCGCGACAGGCCGAGCAGCTCTTCGAGCAACTGGCCCATCCGGTCGGCGGCGGCGCGCATATATTCCATATCCTGAGCGATCCGTCCGGCGTCGGCGCGGGCCAGATCCTGTTCCAGATAGCCCAGAAAGGCTTTGATCGTCACCAGGGGGCTTTTGAGGTCGTGCGAAATCAAATAAATGAATCGCTCCAGTTCGGCGTTCTTTTCCTGAAGCTCCAGCCGCGCCTGCCGGCGCGCGGTGATGTCGGTCTGAACCCCGATAAACTGGGTGACGCGGCCCTCGGCGTCGCGCACCGGGTCGATCAGCAGTTGGACCCAATAGCTCGAACCGTCCCGGTGATAGCTGAGCAGCTCGCCTTCGTAGCCTTGACCGGCGTCCAGCGCCGCCCGAATCGCGGCCGCCGTGACCGGGTCGGTCTCGGCGCCCTGGAGCACCTCGTCCAAACGCCGGCCCCGCGCCTCGGCCGGCGCATGGCCGGTCAAGCGGGTAAAGGCGTGATTGATCCATTCGATGCGCCGCTCGGCATCGGCGATGAACACGGCATTGGTGGTGTGGGCGGCGACCAGCGAAAGCCGCCGCAATTCCTCTTGCGCCCGCTTGCGCTCGGTGATGTCCTCGCCGGAGGACAGGGTGCCGGTGATGTGGCCCGCGCCATCCCGCAGCACCGCGTTGTGCCAGGCCACGGTCCGCTCCTCGCCGTTCCGGGTCAACACCGGGTTTTCGGTGTATTCGACCGGCTCGACGAGCCCGGCCATCAACCGCGCGAAAACCGCTTCGGTCTCCGCCCGGACCCGCTCGGGCAGGAAGCGCTCGAACCAGTTCGCCCCCACGATCTCCCCTTGCTCGTAGCCCAGCAACCGGCAACCGGCCCGGTTGATCAAGCTCACGGTCCGATCCGCCCGAATCGCGACGACGCTGGCGCCCACGATGTCCAGGTATTGGCGCGAGGCGTCCTGCTCCTGGCGCAGCGCGTCCTCCATCGCCTTCTGGGCGCTGATATCGCTGACGATCACCAGCAGACGCTTTTTCGGCTTCCGCGGAGGGCGGCTCGGGTCCATCCGTCTCCTGTCGTCCGGTCAGGCGGGCGGCGAAGGAGCGGCTACCCTTGCCGTGCAAAGCCACGTCGATGCACTTGCCTTGCGGGCTGTTGAAGAAGGGCTTGAAACGGCCGAGGAAAACGGCGCGATCCGGTCCGGCCATGAACCGGGCCAGCGCCTGCCCGGCCAGATCGGCGCATTCCTGGCCCAGCATGTCGGCGAAGGTCTGGTTGGCCTGCCGGATGGCGCCGCCGGCATCCAGGGTCAGGTAGCCCACCGGCGCCTGGTGGTAAAGCCGGGCGTAGCGATTCCGAGCGCGTTCCAGCCGGTTTTGAGCGCCGCGCAGCTCTTCGTTCTGAATCTCCAATTCCAGTTGGTAGACCGAGAGATCGTGAAGGATGCGCCCGACCTCGGCCGGGGAAAAGTCGGTCCGATCCCGGTCGGACCGGGCCAGCATGGCTTCCGCCCGGTCGCGGAGCGAACGCTGATGGCGGTCAACGTCCGAATTCATCCCTGTTCCTCGGCGGAGCGCGTTGGTGGCGGTCGCGGAGCGGAGCTATGCGCCTCGCCGGGGTTGACGGCGGCGGCGTTCGGGCGGAATCCGGTCACGTCCTGCAAAACTCCGGAGACCTTGACCACCCGTCCGTCCCGCGCGACCGGCCAGCCGATCACTCGCACCCAGCGCCGGTTGCCCTTGCCGGTCACGATTTCGAGAGTCAAGTCGTAAGGCACGCCGTCGCGGCAGGCGCGGCGGAAAGCCTCGGCAACGACCGGACGGGATTCGGGCGCGTAATAACCGAAGCTCTCTTCGACCGAGTGCTGGCCGCCGGGCTCGATTTCGAGGATGCGGCAGGTTTCCTCGGACCAGCGATGATCGCCGGTGGCGGGAACGAATTGCCAACTGCCCACCTGGGCCAAGCGGGCGGTTTCCTTCAGGGCGGCTTCCTGTTCGACCAGCGCCAGTTGGATCTCCTTGAAGCCGGTGATGTCCACGAAGGAAATCACCGTGCCGGAGAAGGTCCTGGGTCCCACGCGTGTAAGGCACGATCCGCATCAGGTACCAGCGCCCCTCCTGAGTGCGGACCTCCCGTTCCACGGGTTGGCCGGCGGCCTGCACCTCCCGGACCATCTGGATGGGGATCGCAGTTCGCCAGATAGTGGGAGATATGGGTGATGGGCCGGCCGACATCGCTTTCCAGCAATTTGAAAATCTCGGCGATCCTCGGTGAAAACCGTCGCACCTCCAGGTTTTCGTCGAGCAGGAGATGGCCGATCTGGGTGGCGCCCAACAGGTTTTCCACATCGTTGTTCAGCTCGGTCAGCTCGATGATCTTGCTCTGATACTCGGTGTTGACCGTGAACAGCTCCTCGTTGGTGGACTGGAGCTCCTCGTTGGTGGACTGGAGTTCCTCGTTGCTGGCCAGCAGTTCCTCGTTGGTGGCCTGGAGTTCCTCGTTGGAGGTTTCCAGCTCCTCGATGGTGGCTTGCAGGTTCTCGTGGGTGAATTGCAAGTCCTGCTCCAGATCGCGGAGCCGCTCTTCGGCCGCCTTCGACAAGTCGTAGGATTGACCCGCCGGACTCCAGTTCGGCCGACATCGATCTTTCTTCACTTCGCTCGACGAAGACCGCCACCAGGGGTTCGTGCCCCTTTTTTTCCGGCAAGGGCCGGATGCGCAGATCCACCAGCCGGATACACCGCCCTCCTGGGGCAGGCGGATGTTGGAAAGATGCGGAGTTCCTGCCGCTGGCGAAACACCTTTTGAATGCCGGTCGTCAGGGGGATGGCCAGTTCCCTGGATCGGCCATCTTGGAAATGTCGTTGACCACTTTGCCCGAGGGCAGCCTGAAATAGCCCCCGGCGTCCCCCAAGACATGCAGGACCTCCAGTTGCGCGTTGACGATGACCGCCAGCGGGATGTAGTCGCTGGGTCACCACTTCCAGAAACCGCTCCAGCACCCGCTCCTCCTCGCTGAGGCGCAACGCGCGGCGGACGCCGGCAAATTGCCCCCGGAGTTCGCGCGAGCGGGTGTCGGTCACGGACAGCAGGATGGGTCGCGTCGGACAAGGGCTTGAGGCGTCCCTTGGAGCGATAGAGCTTCCATTTCGGGTCGATGGCCTCGAAATAGTCGGTCATCTCGCCGGTGGTCTCGCTGGTCCCCAACAGGAGAAGACCGCCGGGGTTAAGGGAAAAATTAAAAAATTCAAGAACCTTGTGTTGCAGGATCGGCTGCAGGTAGATCAGCAGGTTGCGGCAACTGATCAGAGCGATGTTGGTGAACGGCGGATCCCGGATCAGGTTGTGCTGGGCGAACACCACCATTTCCCGAATGCTGCGGGCGATCTGGAAATTGTCGTCTTTCTTGTAAAAGTATTTGGACGAGCAAGCGGGGCGAAACGTCGGCGGCGATGCTCTCGGGAAAGCAGCCGTTGGCGGCGAAGTGAATGGCGTCGCGGTCGATATCGGTGGCGAAAATCTTCACGTCGCTGCGAGACGCCCAGTTGTTCCATCGTCTCGCGGGCCAGGATGGCCAAGCTGTACGCCTCCTCCCCCGTGGAGCAACCCGCCACCCAGAAGCGGATTTCCCGGGTGTTGGCGCTGTTGAGGATCTCCGGCAAACCAGTATTGCGCCAAGCGATCATACGCATCCTGATCGCGGAAAAAACTGGTGACGCCGATCAGCAGTTCGCGGTACAGCGCCACCGACTTCGCCGGGGCGGTCCCGAGAGCAGACGCGACGTAGTCCTTGATGTCGTCGGTCTGATTGATGGTCATGCGGCGCTCGATGCGGCGGGTGACGGTGCTGGGCTTGTAGAACGTGAAATCGACTTTGCACTTTTCCCGCAGGATGGCGAAGATGCGGGTCAAGCCCTGCTCGTCGCTCAACAGGGTCTCGGAGCGCTCGACCTTGGTGATGTAGGGGTGCTTGGCGAAGGACAGCAAGCTGGCCGGGCATCTGGTCGGGCGGCAGCACGAAATCGACCAGGCCGGTGGCGATGGCCGCCCGCGGCATCCCGTCGAACTTGGCGCTCTCCTCGCTCTGGCACCATCACCATACCGCCGTATTCCTTGATGACGCGCACGCCTCGCGGGTGCCGTCGCTGCCCGTGCCGGAGAGAATGATGGCCACCGCCTTCTCGCTCTGATCCTCGGCCAGCGAGCGCGAGAAACACGTCGATCGGCAGGTTGACGCCCTTGCTGTGATCCTGCTCGCTCAGCAACAGCTTGCCGTGGAAGATGGTCAGGTTTTTCTTGGGCGGGATCAGGTAAACGTGATTGGGCAAAACCAGCATCCCGTCCTCCGCCCGATGGACCGGCATCAGGGTTTTCTTGGAGAGCAGCTCGACCATCAGGCTTTTGTAGTCGGGCGAAAGGTGCTGGATCACCACGAAGCCCAGGCCGCTTTCGGGCGGCATGTGGCTAAAGAACAGCTCGATGGCCTCGAGACCGCCGGCCGACGCGCCGACCGCCACGTAGTGCGTGGGCGCGGGGGTCGTCGCCACGACCGGGCTGTCCGCCTTGGTTTCCAGGGCATCCTTCCGGACCTTGTCACTGGCTTTTTTCATGCTGCAAAACTCCTAAAGCGATACGCGCGGTTCCGACCGGCCGCACTCGCGGAAGCGGGCGATATCGCGCGTCCGGAACTTGCCTCGCCGGCAATCGACGCTGGTATCGGAAACGGCTTTCGGGCCTCTGCTCCCGGCCGCAGACACCGCTCCAGGCCGAGAAGAGCGCCCGCATCGGACGGGACCGCGATAGGCCCCGAACGCCGACCGGACATCGGTCGAACCATCATGACGCCGAGCCCGCCGCCTTCGCTATCCGACCCCGGCACCTTGGGCCTGGAGGTCGGCGTGATAGGACGAGCGGACCATCGGCGCCGAGGCGACGTGGGTGAAACCCAGCGCCTCGCCGAACGCCCGCAGATGCTCGAACTCTTCGGGCGGCGCGTAGCGCTCGACCGGCAGATGGTGGACGCTGGGTTGCAGGTATTGGCCGAGCGTCAGCATGTTCACATCATGAGCGCGCAGATCGCGCATCACCGCCTCGATTTCGGCCAGCGTTTCGCCCAGCCCCAGCATCAATCCCGACTTGGTGGGAATGCGCGGATGGCGAGCCTTGAAGCGCTTCAGCAAATCCAGCGAGCACCGATAATCGGCGCCGGGCCGGGCCTGCCGGTACAAGCGCGGCACGGTTTCCAGGTTGTGGTTGAACACGTCCGGCGGCTCGCGCTCCAGAATTTCCAAGGCCACGTCCATCCGTCCCCGAAAATCCGGGGTCAGGGTTTCGATGACGATGCCCGGCCGGCCGGCGCGCACCGCCCGGATGCAGGCGGCGAAATGCGCCGCGCCGCCATCGCGCAGATCGTCCCGATCCACCGAGGTGATGACCACGTATTTCAAGCCCATCGCCGCCACCGTCCGCGCCAAATTCTCCGGCTCGGCGGGGTCGAGCGGGTTGGGCCGGCCGTGCCCCACGTCGCAGAACGGACAGCGGCGGGTGCAGATGTCGCCCATGATCATGAAGGTGGCGGTGCCGTGCCCGAAGCATTCGCCGAGATTGGGGCAACTGGCTTCCTCGCAGACCGTGTGCAGGTGGTTGTCGCGCAAAATCCGCTTCAGCCGCAGCACTTCCGGCGTGCCGGGGAACGGGGCGCGAATCCAGGCCGGCTTGCGCAAGCGCTGCCCGGGATCGCTCGGGGCGATCTTGACCGGAATGCGGGCGACTTTTTCGGCACCGCGCAATTTCTCGCCCTGATGGGGCGTGGCTTTATTCGCTGGCTGGATCGCGGGGGGTTCGGCGACAGCGAAGACGGCATCGCCGGGAGCGGTACGTTCGGGCATGGTGTGTTCCTGAGGTGAGCGCGCGAGCAACCTAAAGTTCGACTCAAGATTTCGCCGTAATTTCCCGCCAAACCCAGCGGCGACGGCGATGATGGCAATCAGGGCAATCCCGCGCGAAGGGCGAAACAAGTGTAGCCCAGCTTGTGGCCGAGGCGCGGTAAAAGTGCCTCGGCGGCAGCTTCCAAGGTCAATTCGACCCCGAAATCCCGCAACTGGGTCACCCGCAACCCGGGATAGCCGCAGGGATTGATGCGGCTAAACGGCTCCAGGTCCATGGCCACGTTGAGGCTCAGGCCGTGATAGGAACGGCCTTGGCGGATGCGCAGCCCGAGCGAGGCGACCTTGGCGCCCTCCAGGTAAACTCCCGGCGCGTCGGGCCGGGCCTGGGCGACGATGCCATGAGCCGCCAGCAGTTCGATCACCGCTTGTTCCAGGATCGTCACCAGCGCCCGCGCGCCCAGCCCCAGCCGGCGCACGTCCAGCAGGCAGTACACCACCAGTTGGCCGGGGCCGTGATAGGTCACTTGCCCGCCGCGATCCGCTCGAACCACCGGAATGTCGCCGGGCGCCAGCAGGTGTTCCGGCTTGCCGCCCACGCCCTGGGTAAAGACCGGCGGATGCTCGACCCACCACAGCTCGTCCGGGGTCGTGGCGTCGCGGCCGTCGGTGAACGCCCGCATCGCGTCGAACACCGGCCGGTATTCGCACCGTCCCAACCGGCGCAACAGCAGCGGCTCAGCGCGCCGAACCAACGCGGTCGCGCCCGGATTCACAGCACCAGCGCGATTCGCGGGTGGCCGCCGAGTTCCCGGTAGATGGCGTCCAACTGCGCCTGGGCGCGGGCGCGCACCACCACCGTCACCGACTGGTAGCGGCCGGCGCGGCTGTCCCGCACCCGCACCCGCGCCTCGTCGAGATCGGGGGCGTGGCGGCGCACCAGCTCCACGGCCAGCAGCCGGAGATCGAAATCGCCGGCGCCCATGATCTTGATGGGAAAATCGCACGGAAACCGCAACAGCGACTCGCCGTCCGCTTCGGGCGCTTTCCCGTTCATGGCCGCTCTCAATGGAACAGGTAGTAGAAGAACATCAAAATCGAGTCGATCAACCGCCCGAACCAACCGCTTTCGGGCACTTCCTTCAGCGCGACCAGCGGCGTCCTGCTCACCTCCTGCTCTCCCAGCTTGACCACGATCTCGCCAAACGCTTGATCTTTTTGCGCCGGCGCCACGATTTTCGGCTGGACGGTGGTGGTGGTGCTGACCTGCGGCGCCTGCCCCTTGGGCACCGTCACGTACAAGGGATAGGTGACGCCCAACGGCAATTCGTTCTCCTTGCCCTTCCAGATGCGGGTGGTGAGGATCGGCGCGTTGGCGTCGTGCAGCTTGCGGCTCTCGAAAAAGCTGAAACCGTAGTTCAGCAATGCCTGGCTGGCCACGAAACGATCTTTTTCCTTGTCGGCGCCCAACACCACCCCGATCAGCCGGGTGTCGTTGCGCTTGGCCGACGACACCAGGCAGTAACCGGCCGATTCGGTGTGCCCCGTCTTGACGCCGTCCACCGAGGAATCGGTCAGCAACAAGCGGTTGCGGTTCTGTTGCTCGATGTTGTTGTACTTGAAGCTGCGCACCGAATAGCGGGCGTAATGCTCGGGAAAATCCAGGATCAACGCCCGGGCCAAGGCGGCGATGTCGCGGGCGGACATGTAGTGGTTGGCGTCGGGCAAACCCGGCGCGTTGGTGAAGTGGCTGTTTTTCAATCCCAGCCGTTCCGCTTCCTGGTTCATCAGCTTGGCGAACGTTTCCTCGGAACCGGCCACATGCTCGGCCAGCGCCACGGTGGCGTCGTTGCCGGACTGCACCACCATGCCCATCAGCAAATCTTCCACCGGCACCTGCGTGCCCACCTTGACGAACATCTTGGAGCCGGGCGTCTTCCAGGCCCGCTCGGTGATGGTCACCTTGTCGTCCAGATGGATCTTGCCGGACTTCAGGGCCTTGTAGATGACGTAACCGGTCATCAGCTTGGTGATGCTGGCCGGCTCCATCCGCTCGTCGCCTTTCGCGTTGGCTAGCAGGTTGCCGCTCTGGTGATCCATCAGCACATAGGCGCGCACCGGCACTTGCGGCGGCGGCGGCACGGGCTCGGCTCGGGCGCCGGTCGAGCCGAGCGTCAGCAGAACGAAGGCGAGAAGCGGCGCTAGCAGGGTACGGACTACATTCGAATACGGCATGTCGCGGCTGTCTTCCGGAGGGTTGCAAACCAGATGGGCGATTCTAGCCAGAAGCCCGCCCTAAAAACAAACCGCCTTGACGCTGAGGCGGGCAAGGCGGGCAGCGGTCGGGGCCGGGGTGAAAGTCGGGACGGGCGCGGGCCTCAGTCGATCGCCGTTCGGTGGCGACCGGCCCTCAAGCCGGCCAACCGTACCGCCGGCTTGGCGGCGCCGGATTCGCGAGCCGGCGCCCGAGTTTCCTGGCGGTTGGCCGAATCCGACAACTTGCGGGCATCGCGCCGCGTCACATCGCTCGACCGTTCGCCCGAAAAGCGGCCATCGCGGCGTCCGGCCGGAGTCACCGCCGAATCAAATCGGTCGCTCTTGCCGCCGGCGGAAACCGGCGAGCGACGTTGCTCTCCCGCCGTCTTGCCTTTCAGCGCGGTCTCGGCCGAAGCCAAGCGAATGGGAGACCGGACCCGACTTTCCTGCCCGCTCTTGGCTGGCGATTTGGCGATCACCGGATTCGCCGTCGCCTTCGGTGCGGCACGCGCCACGGCAGGCGCCGCCGGCCGCGCCGGCGCGCGGGTTCGCACCGCGCCGCGCTCCGCGACGGTCGCCTTCACGGGACGCATCGAGGGCGTGTCCACTACCGGCGGCGGAACGGAATCCTCGCGAGCGATTTCGCTCACGGCCGGCTCGGATTTCGGTTCGGGCGGGATCGGGCGACTCGCCAGCGGTTTCGGGGTTTCAGCTCGAGCGGTGGCGAAGTCCGACCGAGACGGCTCCGGCGCCAGCGGACCCATCGGTTCCTCGCGAGCGACCTGGATTGCGGCCGGCTCGGACTTCGACTCGGGACGACTCAGGCGGTTGGCCGACGGTTCCGGGGTTTCGGCGCGAACGGCCACCAGATCAGAGCGCGACAAAGGAGATCGAGAAAGGTCCGAGGCGGCCAGCCGGATCGGCTCCTCGCGAGCGAATTCGATGGCGGTCGGTTCGGACTTCGATTCGGGCCGACTCTGGCGACTGGCCAGTCGTTCCCGGCTCTCGGCGCGACGCGCCGCCAGCTCCGGCAACGACTGGTAAGGTTCCAGGGCGGCCACCTCCACTTGGGCGGTCCCTTGTCCCAGCATCCCCAGCCGGTCGGCGGCGGCGTAGGACAGATCGATGATGCGCCGGCCGACGAACGGCCCGCGATCGTTGACCTTGACCACGACGTTGCGGCCGTTCTCCAGATTGGTCACCCGCACGTAGGTCGGGATCGGCAGGCTCTTGTGGGCGGCGGTCAGGTCGAACATGTTGTAGCGCGGGCCGCTGGAGGTTTTGCGGCCGTGAAAATCCCAGCCGTACCAGGAAGCGATGCCTTGCTCGCGATAGCCCTCGCTGGTTTCCTTGACCCGGTAGCGCCGGCCGAACACCCGGTAAGTGTCGGGATTGCCGCTGCGACTGGGGGGTTCGATCCGGGGAACGGGCTCGCCGTTGCCGCCCTCGATCGCGAGGGGATCGCCGGATGGCGGGCTCGCTGGCGCACGGCTGTCGGGGACCGTGCTACAGCCGGCCAGCGCGCCCGCCAGCGAGGCCCAGACCACGGCATGGCTCCAGTAGGATTTCGCCATAAAAAAACCTCCCTTCCGCCGACGGACGCGCCGGCGGCGCGCTCGATCAGCGCGGTTCTTGTGGATTTTCAGGATGACTCAGTCGGCGCGAGCGGCGAGTTCCGGGGCGGGAACCCCGGCATAGGGCCGGGCGTGGCGCTCGCGAATTTCCTGGCTGAGCTGATACACCGCCATGGCGTACAACTGGCTACGATTGTAGCGGGTGATGACGAAAAAATTATCGTATCCCAGCCAGTATTCGGGGCCGTCGCGTCCCTGCAACTCCAGCAGCATCGCGTTCTGCGCGTCGCCGACCGGCTCCAGGGGCGCGACGCCCTGGCTCCGCAAGCTGGCGACGCTGTAGCGGGGCTGGCTCAACTGGCGGCTGACCAAGGCCGGATAGCGGCCGCCGCTGACCGAAGCGGGCGAAGCGACCGGCTGGCCGGCTCGCCAGCCGTTCTTGCTGAAATAGTTGGCGACGCTGCCGATGGCGTCGCGGGGATTGCGCCAGAGGTCGCGGTGGCCGTCGCCGTCGAAATCGACCGCGTAGGAGCGGAAGCTGCTCGGCATGAATTGCCCGTAGCCCATCGCCCCGGCGTAGGAGCCGCGCGGCGCCAGCGGATCGACGCCTTCCGCGCGGGCCAGCAGCAGGAAGTTCTCCAGTTCCTTGCGGAAATAATCCGCCCGCCGGGGATAGTCGAACGCCAGGGTGGCGAGGGCTTCCAGCACCCGGTACTTGCCCATGTTGCCGCCGTATTGGGTTTCCACGCCGATGATGGCGACCACGTACTCGGGCGGCACGCCGTACACCTGCTCGGCCTTGGCCAGCGCGGCCTCGTTGGCCCGCCAGAACTCCACCCCGCCCTGAATGCGCTTGGGCGTGAGGAAAATCGGCCGGTAGGCGTGCCAGGGCTTCGATTCGGCCGGCCGGGACATGGCGGCGATGATGCTGGGCTGGGACTGGGCGCGGCCGAAGGTCGCCCGCAATTGGGCCGCGTTGAAGCCGTGCCGGGCCACCATTTCGCGGATGAACGCCTGCACGTCCGGCCGGCTGGCCAGCGGCTGGCCCGCATACGCGGCGGTTGTCGCCGGGTCCGGTGCGGGCGAGGGCGCGGCTTCCGGCGCCGGGGGGATCGGGGCGTCCAGCGCGGGACGCCGATCCGGCGCCGGCGGCGCGCAGGCGCTCAACAGCAGGGCAAAACCGATCAAAAACAGACTCTTCACGCGCAAGTCTCGTCGTTGGCGAAGGCGGCGATCACCGCGATGGGGTCCGGCGGTGCGAATAAACGCTCATCAGCATACCGAAGCCGGCCATGATCGTCACTAGGGACGTTCCTCCGTAGCTGAACAGCGGCAGCGGCAACCCCACCACCGGCAGCAGGCCCGAGACCATGCCGGAGTTGACGAAAGCGTAGATGAAAAAGATCAGGGTCAGGCTGCCGGCCAGCAGGCGACCGTAGGTGTCCGGCGCGCGGGTGGCCATGTACAGGCAGCGGGCGATGATGAAAAAATACAACGCCAGCAACAGACAGCCGCCGACCAGTCCGAACTCCTCCGAAAAAGCGGCGAAGATGAAATCGGTCGAGCCTTCCGGCAAAAAATCCAGATGGGACTGGGTGCCGTTCAGCCAGCCCTTGCCGTAGATGCCCCCCGAGCCGATGGCGATCTTGGACTGGATGATGTGGTAGCCGGTCCCCAGCGGGTCGCTTTCGGGGTTCAGGAAGGTCAGGACTCGTTGCCGCTGGTAATCGTGCATGACAAAGGTCCAGAACAGGGGGATCGCCCCCGCCAGCAAAACGCCCAGGCCGAGCAAGACGATCCAGCTCAACCCGGCCAGAAACAGCGCGACGCCGCCCGCCCAACCCACCACCAGCGCCGTGCCCAGGTCGGGCTGCTCGGCGATCAGGACGAACGGGATCGCGGTGATCAAGGCGCCGATCAGCAGGTGCAACCAGCGTGGCGGCAAGGGTTTTTCGGCGAAAAACCACGCCATCATCATCGGCACGGCGAGCTTCATGATCTCCGAGGGCTGAAACCGCACCACGCCCAGATCCAGCCAGCGCTGCGCGCCCTTGGAAATGTCGCCCGCCACCATCACCGCCAGCAACAACGAAATGCCGACCAGATAAATCCACGGCGACCAGAACCGGAAGAAATGCGGTGGGACGTGAGCCAGCGTCAGCATGATGCCGAACCCCAGCCCCAGCCTGATCGCCTGACCGGCGACCAGATCCACGCTCCGTTGCCCGGCGCTGTAAAGCACGATCAACCCCAAACCGGACACCGCCAAGAGCGCCAGCAACAGCGGCGGATCGAAACGAATCCGCCTCAAGGCTCTGCCGACGCTATTCCGATCCATCCGGCCGAACGTCCCGGGCCGGTTCGATGCCGGCGGTGATGGTCTCGTCGTACTTGTCCAGCAGATAAGCATCCATGACCTTGCGGGCCAGCGGCGCGGCCGTGGCGCTACCGCCGCCGCCGTGCTCGGCGATCACCGCCACCGCGATGCGAGGATCGTCCGCCGGAGCGAAAGCGATGAACAAAGCATGATCCAGCAGATGCTTTGCCAATCGCTTGGCGTTGTACCGCTCGCCTTGACCCAGAGTGAACACCTGGGCGGTGCCGGTCTTGCCGGCGATCCGATATTTGGCGCCGACGCCGATTTTATGCGCGGTGCCGCCTTCGACCACATGGATCATGCCGGCGATGACCGCATCCCAGAAGCGGGGATTTTTGACCGCGACCGGCGGCAACTGTCGGGGCTCCGCCAGGGTTTTGGTCCGGGTGCCGGGGTCCTCGGTCGCATGCAACACCCGCGGCTGAAAATTGCCGCCGCGCTGGGAAATCACCGCGACCGCGTGCGCCAACTGCAACGGGGTCGCCAGAAAGAATCCTTGGCCGATGCCGGCGCTGAGCGTGTCGCCGCCGAACCAGTCCTGTTTGTGCACCTTGCGCTTCCACTCCTGGGACGGCAGCAGCGCCCCCTTCTCGCCGGGCAGATCGATGCCGGTCGGCCGGCCCATGCTGAACTTGTCGAGAAACTGGTGAATCCGGTCGATCCCGAGATTGAGCGCCAAGTCGTAGAAATACACGTCGCAGGACTGGGCGATGGCCCGATCCATGCTGACGCTGCCGTGACCGCTGCGTTTCCAGTCGTGAAATTTGCGGCTCACCCCCGGCAAACGATAAACCCCCGCGCAGAACACGCCGCTGTTCCGAGTTGACGGCCCCGTACTCCAGCCCCGCCAGCGCCATCAAGGGCTTGATGGTGGAGCCGGGCGGATAAATTCCCCGCAGGGCGCGATTGAGCAAGGGTCGATCCTTGGAGGTGTTGAGTTTTCGGTACGACGCGAAATCGATACCGTTGACGAACGGGTTGGGATCGTAAATCGGCTGGCTGGCCAAGGCCAACACCTCGCCGTTGCGGGGATCGATGGCGACGATGGCGCCGTTGTAGCCCTCCAAAACCTTCTCGGCGACCGCCTGCAAGCGCATGTCGATGCTGAGGTAAATGTTTTGCCCCGGCACCGGCGGCGTGCGGCTCAACACCCGCAACGGCCGACCCTCGGCGTTGGCTTCGACCTGCTCGTAACCGGCGCGCCCGCGCAACAGATCCTCGTAGGAACGCTCTACCCCGGTCTTGCCGATGTGGGTGCTGCCGCTGTATTGGCCGGGATCCAGCTTGCGCAATTCGGCTTCGTCGATGCGCCCGACGTAGCCGATGGCGTGAACGCCGAGCGACTTCAGCGGATAGCGGCGGGTCAGGTCGGCCTTGATATCCACCCCCGGCAACCGATACAAGTCGATGGCCAACCGGGCGATTTCCTCGTCGGTCAACTGGAACCGCAACGGCGTCCCCGTATACGGCGGATTGCGGCGCGCCAGCTTGCGGAACCGCTCGATGTCGGCGTCGGAGAGCTCGATGCGCTCCCGGATCGCCGCCAGGGTGGCGTTCAAATCCTTGCTCTGCTCCGGCGTGACTTCGAGATGGTAGGAGGCGAGATTGTCGGCCAGCAACACCCCGTTGCGGTCGTAGATGAAACCGCGGGTCGGCGGCAGCGGTTGCAAGCGGATCCGATTGCTGTCGGACAGGGTGGTGAAGCGGTCGTGGTTGAGCACCTGCAGGTAGACCAGCCGGCCCGATACCGACAGCAACGCCAGGAAAATCGCGAACAGCACGAACAGGACGCGCCGAAAAAACAGCTCGCTTTCGGCGGCGTTGTCCTTTTCCCGGACCAGCAATTTTTCAGAGGGCGGCTTGGCCGTCGAACGCCACGATCTCATGTCGGCCCGCCGCGATCAACTCACTTGGAAATACCGGCGCACGTCGCGCAGGACCACGAACAGCAGGGGCCAGCACGCCATGCCGCCCACGGCCGGCGCCAGATACCACCAGTCGCGCGGCGGATAGCCGATCACCCCGCTGATCCAGAAGACCAGCACCTGCTCGACCAGCAGAAAAATCAGGACGCTGAACGCCTGTTGCCAGGGCGGAGCGACCCGGATGCGCCGGTAGGTCTGACAGGTCAAATAGGCCACGGCCGCGAACGCCAGCGCGTGCTGGCCCAACAGCGCGCCGCGCCCCACATCGACCAGCAGCCCCACCAGCCAGCCGACGCCGATGCCGACCCGATGCGGCAGCGCCATGCTCCAATAGATCAACGCCATCACCACCCAATCCGGGCGAAACCGCTCCAGCGAGCCCGGCAACGGTACGCCCCCCAACAGGAACGCGACCAGAAAGCTGAGGGCGATGATCCAACCGCCGGCGCGGGGCTCGACGGTCATGGCGGACGCGGCCCGGCGGGCGCGGCGGCCGTGGCGGGCTCCATGCCGGGAGAATCGTTCTCCAGCAGCATCACTTCCCGGATTCGATCCAGTTGGGCGAACGGCTTGGCGGTGATGTTGGCGAAGGGGCTGCCCGGATCGAACTCCACTTTGGTCACCGTACCCACCCGATAACCGCGCGGAAACCGGCCGCCCAAGCCGGAGGTGACCAGCGCGTCGCCGACCTTCACATCCCCGTTGTTCGGGATGTGCGGCAGTTTCAGCTCCTGGAAGTTGCCGGTGCCGAGCGCCAGGGTGCGCACCCCGGTGCGACTGATCTCGATCGGCAGGCCGTGGCTGACGTCGGTGATGAAAATCGCGGTGGCGGTGAAGGGGTCGGCCTGGACGATTTGGCCGACGACACCGTGCGGGTCGAGCACCGGCTGACCGACGTGGACGCCGTGCTGGCGGCCGCGATTGAGCAGAATGCGATGGCGGTAGAGATCGAAATCCACCGCCAGCATTTCGGCGATCAGCACCCGCTCCGGCGTGTTCACCGCCGACTCCAGCAAGGAGCGCAAGCGGCGGTTTTCCGCTTCCAGCACCGTCAGCTTCTGCAACTGCACGCTCAAGAAAAGCTGCTTTTCGCGCAAGCGGGCGTTCTCTTCCAGCAGCGCGCCGCGCCCGGCCAGATTCTCGTTCAGCCAACCCCTGGTTTCGGTCGGCAGCCGCACCAGGTAGTGCAAGGGATAAACGGCGGTGGACAACACGTCGCGCAGGCCGTTCAAGTAATGGTAACGGTGATCGACCGTCATCATGGCGATGGACAGCGCCGCCCAAAACCCGAGCTGTAGGATCGCCGTCGGATTGACCGTGAACAAATACTGGATACGCTTGCTGGGTGTGAGAGCGGCCAACGGCTATTCGATGGCGAAGGCTTCGACGGCGCGCTCGTCCTTGGCGATCAGCTCCAGCACCCGGCCGCCGCCGCGGGCGACGCAGGTCAGCGGGTCCTCCGCGATCACCACGTTCAGGCCGGTTTCTTCGATGAGCAGCTTGTCGATGTCGCGCATCAGCGCGCCGCCGCCGGTCAGCACGATGCCGCGCTCGGCCACGTCGGCGGCCAGCTCCGGCGGGGTCGCCTCCAGGGCCATCTTCACCGCGCTGATGATGCCCGACAGCGGCTCCTGGAGGGCTTCGAGGATTTCGTTGCTGTTGAGGGTGAAGCTGCGCGGCACGCCCTCGGCCAAATTGCGGCCCTTGATCTCGATCTCGCGCACTTCGCTGGTGGGATAGGCGCTGCCGATTTCGTGCTTGATGCGCTCGGCGGTCGGCTCGCCGATCAGCACGCCGAAGTTGCGCCGCACGTAGTTGATGATGGCCTCGTCGAAGCGGTCGCCGCCGATGCGCACCGCGCCGGCGTAGACGATGCCGTTCAGCGAGATCACCGCCACCTCCGAGGTGCCGCCGCCGATGTCCAGCACCATGGCCCCGCGCGCTTCCTCGACCGGGATGCCGGCGCCGATGGCCGCCGCCATCGGTTCGGGGATCAGGTACACCACCCGCGCGCCGGCGCCCATCGCCGATTCGCGGATCGCCCGCCGCTCGACCTGGGTGGAGCCGCAGGGCACGCTGATCAGCACCCGCGGGCTGGGGTTGAAAAACTTGCGGGCGTGGACCTTGCGGATGAAGTGCTGGAGCATTTTTTCGGTGACGGTGAAGTCGGCGATGACGCCGTCCTTCATCGGCCGGATCGTGGACAGGTTGTTGGGGGTGCGCCCCAACATCCGTTTCGCGTCCGTGCCCACCGCCGAGATCGTGCGGATGCCCCGAACGGGATCCTGATTGATGGCGACCACGGAGGGCTCGTTGAGCACGATGCCGCCCCCTCTCACGTAAATCAACGTGTTAGCGGTTCCCAGATCAATCGACAGATCGTTGGAGAACTTGCCGCGCAACCATTTGAACATGTTGTCAAAGCACCCGGTTATCCAAAAGCGGCTAATGCTAGCAAGCAGGGGGGTTAGGAGCAAGCCGGCAATTATGATAAGGTCACGCGCTCGATTCCGTTGCAAGGAGAACCGCCACGATGTCCCTGGGACCCGCCGAAGTCGCCAAAATCGCCCATCTGGCGCGGTTGGCCATCCGCGACGAGGATGTGCCGGCCTACGCCCGCAACCTGTCGGCCATCCTGGAGCTGGTGGAGCGGATGAACGCCGTGGACACCAGCGGCGTCGCGCCGATGGCCCACCCGCTGGACATGGCGCAGCGCCTGCGCCCCGATCAAGTCGCCGAATCCAACCGGCGCGAGCCGTTTCAAGCCATCGCTCCTCGGGTCGAGGCGGGCTTGTATCTGGTTCCCAAAGTCATCGAATAAACCGCTTTTTGGCCGCCATGCACGAGAAAACGATCGCACAGCTCAGCGCCGGCCTCGCCGCCGGCGAGTTCGGCAGCGAAGAACTGACCCGCGCCTTTCTGGGGCGCATCGAACGGTTCAACCCGGCGCTGAACGCCTTCATCACCGTGACCGCCGAGTCGGCGCTGGCGCAAGCCCGCGCCGCCGACCAGCTTCGCCAGCGCGGCGCGGCGGGGCCGCTGACCGGCGTGCCCATCGCCCACAAGGACATTTTCTGCACCGACGGTGTGCGCACCTCTTGCGGCTCGCGGATGCTGGACCGATTCATCGCGCCTTACAACGCTACGGCGGTCGAGAGATTGAACGCCGCCGGCGCGGTGATGCTCGGCAAAACCAACATGGACGAGTTCGCGATGGGCTCGTCCAACGAGACCAGCTTCTACGGTCCGGTGCGCAATCCCTGGGATCCGGAAGCGGTGCCGGGCGGCTCTTCGGGCGGGTCCGCCGCCGCCGTGGCCGCCCGGCTGACCCCCGGCGCGACGGGAACCGACACCGGCGGCTCGATCCGCCAGCCCGCCGCGCTGTGCGGCATCACCGGCATCAAGCCGACCTACGGCCGGGTGTCGCGCTGGGGGATGATCGCCTACGCCTCCAGCTTGGATCAGGGCGGACCGATGGCGCGCACCGCCGAGGACTGCGCGCTGTTGCTGGGCGCGATGGCCGGTTTCGATCCCCGCGACTCGACCAGCGTGGATCGGCCGGTGCCCGATTACGTCGCCGCGCTCGATCGGCCCTTGGATGGCCTGAAAATCGGTCTACCCAGGGAGTATTTCGGCGAAGGGCTGGACCGCGAGGTCGGCCGGGTGGTGGACGCCGCCATCGCCGAGTATCGGAAGCTGGGCGCGAACGTCATCGAGATCAGCCTGCCCAACAGCCCGTTGGCGATTCCGGCCTATTACGTCATCGCTCCGGCGGAGTGTTCCTCCAACCTGGCCCGGTTCGACGGGGTGCGCTACGGCCACCGCTGCGAGAATCCCAAGGATTTGCTGGACCTGTACACCCGCTCGCGCGGCGAGGGTTTCGGCGCGGAAGTCAAGCGGCGCATTCTGGTCGGCACCTTCGCGCTGTCGGCCGGCTACTACGACGCCTATTACCTGAAGGCGCAACAAATCCGCCGGCTGATCAGCGACGATTTCCGCCGGGCGTTCGAGCGGGTGGACGTGATCGCGGGGCCGACCTCGCCGACCGTGGCCTTCGCTCTGGGCGAGAAGGCGGACGATCCGATCACCATGTACCTGTCGGACATCTACACCATCGCGGTGAACTTGGCCGGCTTGCCGGGCCTGTCGCTGCCGGTCGGTTTCGTCGGCCAGCGGCCGGTCGGCTTGCAGCTGATCGGCGATTATTTCGCCGAAGACCGGCTGCTGAACGTGGCGCACCGCTACCAGCAAGCCACCGACTGGCATGCCCGCGCGCCCGGCGCGTTCGCCTGACAGACGCCCCTCGCCCTCCGCGAGCGGGGCCGGGGGTTTGCCCGATCCCCCCTCTCCCGGTGGGAGAGGGGCCGGGGGTGAGGGCGCTTTGCTTTCAAAAATTCAGGGTAGTGCGACATGATGGAATGGGAAACTGTGATCGGGCTGGAAATCCACGCCCAACTCGCCACCAAGAGCAAAATTTTCTCCGGCGCCGCGACCGCCTACGGCGCCGAACCGAACACCCAAGCGTGCGCCATCGATCTCGGTCTGCCGGGCGTGCTGCCGGTGTTGAACCGGGAGGCGGTGCGCATGGCGGCGATGTTCGGGCTGGCCATCGGCGCCAACGTGGCGCGTCGTTCGGTGTTCGCCCGCAAGAATTATTTTTACCCCGATTTGCCCAAGGGCTACCAGATCAGCCAATACGAGTTGCCCGTCGTCCAAAAGGGCGAGTTGACCATCGACCTGGACGACGGCACCAGCAAGGTGATCGGCATCACCCGCGCCCACCTGGAAGAAGACGCCGGCAAGTCGCTGCACGAGGATTTTCACGGTCAGTCCGGCATCGACCTCAACCGCGCCGGCACGCCGCTGCTGGAAATCGTCTCCGAGCCGGATTTGCGCTCGGCCAAGGAGGCGGTGGCCTACATGAAGAAACTGCACCAGATGGTGGTTTATCTGGGCATCTGCGACGGCAACATGCAGGAAGGCTCGTTCCGCTGCGACGCCAACGTGTCGGTGCGGCGCAAGGGCGATCCGAAATTCGGCACCCGCGCCGAGATCAAGAACCTCAACTCGTTCCGCTTCGTCGAGCGGGCCATCGAGTTCGAGATCGAGCGCCAGATCGACCTGATCGAATCCGGCGGCAAGGTGGTGCAGGAAACCCGGCTGTACGACCCGGACAAGGGCGAAACCCGCTCGATGCGCGGCAAGGAAGAGGCCAACGATTACCGCTACTTCCCCGATCCCGACCTGCTGCCGCTGGTCATCGACGAGGACTTCATCGCCGCCGCCCGCGCCGATCTGCCGGAACTGCCGGACGCCAAGAAGCGGCGGTTCATGAGCCAATACGGGCTATCGGCCTACGATGCCGGCGTGCTCACCGCCAGCCGTGCATTGGGAGCTTATTACGAAGCGACCGTCGCGGCGCTGGGCGGAGAGCCGAAGCTGTGCGCCAACTGGGTCATGGGCGATCTGTCGGCCTTCCTGAACAAAGAGAACCGGGATGTCGCCGACAGCCCGGTCGGCGCGGCGCAACTGGCCGGGCTGCTGCGGCGGATTCAAGACCGGACCATCTCCGGCAAAATCGCCAAGGACGTGTTCGAGGCGCTGTGGGCCGGCGAGGGCGACGCCGACGCGATTATCGAGAAACGCGGCTTGAAGCAGATCACCGACACCTCCGCCATCGAGAAGGTCATCGACGAGGTGATCGCGGCCAACCCCGAGCAACTGGCGCAGTACCGCGCCGGCAAAGACAAGCTGTTCGGCTTCTTCGTCGGTCAGGTGATGAAGCTGTCCAAGGGCAAAGCCAACCCGCAACAGGTGAATGACTTGCTGGCGCAAAAGTTGAGTTAGAGCCAGTTGGGAGCGGCGCGAGAGCAGATGGTTCGCGTCGTTCCCAGCGAATTCCGGGAAATTCCCGATGCGCTTTTTCGGCGCGGCCTCCGGCGATCCACCGTCGCGGGCTCGGACACCGGACGCCCGTGACCGGCCCTCGGCGCCGTCACCTTTCGGCTTGTAACAGATTCCACAGTTCTTGGAACTGGAAGTTTTCGGTCATCCCGGCGATGCTGCGGGCCAAGCGCGGCTGATCGGACGCGATGCGCGCCACCACCGCGCCGACCTTGTCCGGACTCAATTCCACCACCGCTTCGCGCAAGGCGCGCTTCACGTCATCCCCCAGCATGGCGAACTCGGCGGAGTCGCACCCCAAATCGGCGGGCGCCGCCGCGCAGGACTCCTCGGAGTTCCCGCGCCGAAAACACAGCCCGAGATGGGTTTCCAGCGCGGCGTAGAGATCCTCCTGCCGCACGGGCTTGGCCAGGAAAGCGCTGGCGCCTGCCGCCATCGCCTCGCGCCGCTGCTCTTCGAAGGCGTTCGCGGTGCACATCAAAATCGGCGGTCCCTTTTCCTCTCGCATCGCGCGAATCCGCCGGGTCGCCTCCAACCCATCCAGATTTGGCATGCGCCAGTCCATGATGATGAGATCGGGACAGCATCCCGCCACCCCCGCGACGGCTTCCACCCCGTCGGCCGCTTCCGCGATCACGAAGCCGAGCGGCGCCAGGAGTTGCGCCAGCAGCCGGCGCGCATCGGCGTCGTCCTCGACGATCAGGATGCGCTTGCCGCGATCCGCCTCGGCGAGCCCGATCACCGGACCCTTCGCGGTCGGCGCGGCCAAGGGTTCGTCCACCAGCGGCAGGACCAGGGCAAAGCGAAAAGTGGAACCCCTGTCCGGGGTCGATTCCACCGCAAGTCCGCCGCCCATCATGGCCAGGTATCGCCAGGTTATAGCGAGCCCGAGCCCGGTGCCAGAGGCCGTGGCGTGGGTCACGATCTGGGTGAACGGTTCGAAGATGCGCTGCTGGTCGGCCGGAGCGATGCCGATACCCGTATCGCGCACTTGGAAGTCGATCCGCGCGGCGTGGCCTTCGGCCAATTGCCCCTTGGCGTCGAGCGTGACGCTCCCCCGGCGCGTGAACTTGATGGCGTTGCCGAGCAGGTTGAGCAAGATTTGGCGCAGCTTGGTGGCATCGACCCGCAGCGCGGCCGGCAACCCTTCGGCCCGCAGCGCCAGCGTCAGCCCGGCTTGCTCGGCGCGCGGCCGCAGCAGGGCGACGACCTCGCCCAGCAGGCGCTCCACATCGGTGGTTTCCTCGATCAGTTCGACCCGCCCGGCCTCGATTTTGGAGAAGTCGAGAATTTCGTTGATCAGCGTCAGCAGGTGGTTGCCCGAGCGGTTGATGATCTCCAGATTCTTCTTGTCCTCTCGGTCGAGGGCGTCCGACCGGGTCATCAGCTCCGAAAACCCGATGATCGCGTTGAGCGGCGTGCGCAGCTCGTGGCTCATGTTGGCGAGAAAAGTATTCTTGGCGCGGTTGGCGGCTTCGGCTTGGCTCAGCGCCGCGATCAGGGAAAGCTCTTGCTTGCGCAACTGTTGGACGGTCTCGGCCAAGCGGCTTTCCCGCGAGTGGAGAACCTGATAAAACCGGATCCGGGACAGCAAGAGGTTATCTTCGAGCGGCTTGGTCAGGTAATCCACCGCGCCGACGGCGAAGCCGCGCTTGGCGAACTCCTCGGCCTTGAACACGGCGGTGAGGAAGATGACGGGAATGTTCCGGGTCCGCTCGGTCATCCGCAAAAGCCGGGCGGTCTCGAAACCGTCCATGCCCGGCATCTGCACGTCGAGCAGGATCAGGTGGACCGCGCTCAGGATGGTGCGCGTCAGGGCTTCCTCGCCCGATGAAGCCTCGATCACCTCGGTGTCGGGCAGCCGGGAAAGCAGCGCTTTCAGCGTAAAGCGGTTAGGGGGGTTGTCGTCCACCACCAGGACCACAAAGGGGTCAGTCATGACCGCCGCCTCCGCGATAGCGATAGATGTGGCTGCCGCTGGCGTGAGGGACGAAGCCTTGCGCGCTGGCGGCCTGGATCAGCCCGTCACGAGGGCCGAGCACCAGAAAGCCGTCCCGATGCAAGGATCGCGCGAACAGCGCCAGCACCTTTTCTTGGGTTTGCCGGTCGAAATAGATCAACACGTTGCGGCAAACGATGAGCTGAAATTCGTTGAAGACACCCTCATCGACCAGCGAGTGCCGGTGGAACAGCACCGCCTTGCGCAGATCGTCGCGCACCTTCAGATAGCGTCCGCCGTGAGCGACGTAGGCATCGAAATAGCGGGGTCCGCCGCCGGCCAGATAGTTGTCGCGATTCACGCCGAGAGGGGCCGAGGGAAACAGGCCGCTCGCGGCCAGCTCCAGCAGATAGTGGTTGAGATCGGTGGCGAACAGCCGGGTTCGCGCCAGCAGCCCCAGCTCGTCGAGCAGGATCGCCAGCGAGTACGCTTCTTCGCCGGTGGCGCATCCGGCCGACCAGACCTTCAGCACGGAAAAGCTGGCCAGATAAGGAAAAATTTCTTCCCGCAGCAGGCGAAACTGCTCGGGGTGGCGGAAAAATTCGGTCACCCCCACCGAGATTTCGGCCACCATCCGATCGAACAGCGGGCGTTGGGACAAGACGGCGCGCTGAAAGTCGACGAATCCCGGCAAGCCGAACTGGCCCATCAGGTTGCGGATGCGCCGCTCCAGGCTGTCTCGCTGGTAGCCCCGAAAATCGTAATCGTATTGTCGCCACAGCGCCTCCAGAAACAGGTCGAGCAGCGCGCCGGATGGCGCGGCCTGCGGCCCGGCCACCGCCGCCGCCGCCACGCTGGCGATTGCCGCGCAGCCCAGGACGTGATCGAACCGGCCGGCTTTGCGCGCGGCGTCGGGCAGCGCCCGAGCGTCCTCGCACTCGCGGCCGTCTTCGATGATCACGCCGGCGCCGACCTCCTTCAGCGCGGCGCAGCCCGCCACCCCATCCTGGCCGAAACCGCACAGTAGCACGCCCAAGGCCCGGTCGCGATATTCCCCCGCCACCGATTCGAACAAAACGTCGATCGAAGGTCGCGCGTACTGAACTTTGCGATCCCGGGTGAGATAGACCAGCCCGTGGGCCACCTTCAGGTGATGGCCGGGAGGCGCGACGTAAACCGTCGCCGGCGCGATCGGGGTCAAGTGCTGCGGCATCACCACGGCGTAGTCGGTGCGGGCCTGGAGCAAGCGGTCGAGCAGGTTCGTCTGGTCTTCCCGGACATGCTGGGCGACGAACACCGTGGTTTCGGCCAAGGGCAAATGGCCGACGATGTGCAGCAGCTTGTCCAAGCTTTGGGCCGACCCGGCCAGAACCAGCGCCCGGCAGGGCGGTAGCGGCGCCAGCGGGCTCTGGCCGCCGGCTCGCCGCACCGGCAGTCCCAGGCGGAGCAAACCGTGGACCAGCAGGGGGCGGTAGGCGACGAGCTTGAGCGAGGCTCCGCCATCCAGGAGCCGGGCCAGCGCTTCGATGATCGGGGCGGGCAAGGTATCCGCGTCGTAGAGGTCCAGCTCCAGGGGTTCCGCGTCCCCTTCGGCGTCGGCCAGCAGGGCGAGGAGTTCGGCCTGTTCGGCGGCCGACTCCAGCCGATCCAGAACCCCGATGCGGCGGGGCTGGCCGGCGGGCGAGCGCACGATGCCCATCCCGACCTCAGCGCCGCGAACACCAAAGGGCGATCATGTTGATCAGGACATCGTAATCCACCGGTTTGGACAGATAGTCGTTGGCCCCGGCGGCCAGCGCTTTCTCCTTGTCCTCGGGCAGCGCCTTGGCGGTCAGGGCGATGACCGGAACATCGGCCAGCGCCGGATTGCCCCGAATCCTGGCGATGGTCTGATAGCCGTCCAGCTCCGGCATCATGATGTCGGTGATGATCAGATCCACCGGCGTTTTTTCCAGCAGCGCCAAGGCCTGATTGCCGTCGATCGCGCCGGTCACGGCTGCCCCGTTCTGCTCCAGGGCCGCCGTGATGACGAACAGGTTGCGGGGATCGTCGTCCGCCACCAGGATGCGCCGCCCGTCCAGCCGCTTGCCGGCGGGTCCGCTCTTCGCGCCGGATTTGGCCTGGGGCGCTTCCCGCAAAAAGCGCTCGATGTTTTGCAGCAGGCGCTGGTCGACCTGCGGGGTTTTGACGATGATGCTGTCGGAGTAGCCGCGCAGGCGGGCCTCGTCCGCCTCGGCCAAGGGCTGGGCGGCAAAGAACAGCAGCGCGGTGCCGGCGCCCGCCCGGCGGATGGTTTCGGCGTCGGCCACGCCCTCGTCCACGCCGCGCCCAGTCAAATCGACCACCGCCAGGCGCCAGGGACACTCCGCCAGCGCTTCCCGGAGACTCTCTCCGGCCGCGCACTGGCGCACTTGGCCAAACCGGGGGCCGACCAGCCGCGACACTCGGCCGGCGTCGATGCCGCCGCTGGCCACGACCAGCAGCGTCGCCCCGGCCGCCAGCACCTCGCTCTCCGCCCGGGCGATCTGGTCGGCGTCCACCGGTTTTTGCAGGTAGCCGACGATCCCCTGGCGCAGCAGCGCCGCGTCCCGGTCGCGGGCCGAGATCACGTACACCGGGATCGAGGCCAAATCCGGGTCGGTTTTCATCGCGTGGAGCACGCGGGTTCCGTCCATGTCCGGCAACCCCAAATCGAGCAGGATGCCGGCCGGGCGATGCTGGCGGGCCAACGCCAAACCGTCGGCCCCGTTGCCGGCGAGCAAGGTTTTGTAGCCGAGCTTGCGGTTCAGCTCCATCAACGCCATGCCGAACACCGGATCGTCGTCGACCAGCAGGATCACGCGGTCGCCGGGATCCAGCCGGTCGCGGTCGTCGCGAGGCATCTGCGCCGGCTCGACCGCGGGAGGCGGCGCGGCGGCGCGGCGGGTTGGCGCCGGCCGGCTGTCGGCATTTGCCGGCACCGCTTGACTGGCGGGATGGTCGGGCAGGCGCAACGCGAAGACGCTGCCTTGCCCCGGCGCGCTTTCCAGCTCGATGTCGCCGCCCAGCAGGCGGGCGAAGCGGCGGCTGATGGTCAATCCCAGGCCGGTGCCGCCGTATTCCCGTGAGGTCGAGCCGTCCGCCTGATGAAACGCCTCGAAGATCAACCCCTGCTTGTCCGGCGGGATGCCGATGCCGGTATCGCGCACCTCGATCCGAATCGGCAGGCCCTCGCCGGCGCGTCGATCCAGCTTCAGGGTGACACCGCCTTGCTTGGTGAACTTGAAGGCGTTGGAGAGCAGGTTGCGCAAGATTTGGTCGATCTTGTCGGCATCGCTGACGAAGCCGCCGCGGATCTGGTCGTCGATGGCAAAGGTCAGCCCGCGCTCGGTCGCCGCGTGCTCGAACAGATCCCGGCAACTGTCCGCCAGCGCGGCGCTATCGATGTCGGACCAGCGGACTTCCATGCGCCCCGCTTCCACTTTGGACAGGTCGAGGACATCGTTGATCAGGCGCAGCAAATCCTCGCCCGAGCGGTGGATGATCTCCGCCTGCCGGATCTCTTCGACGCCCAGATGCCCCTTGTCGTTGCCGGCCATCATCTTGGACAGCAGGATGATCGCGTTGAGCGGCGTGCGCAGCTCGTGGGACATGTTGGCCAGAAACTCCGATTTGTACTGGCCGGAAAGCTCGAGCTGGCGCGCCCTGGCGTCGAGTTCCTCGCGGGACTGGCGCAGCTCCAGGTTGTTCTGTTGGAGCAGTTGCTGCTGCTCCTCCATCTGGGCGTTGGTCTGCTCCAGCTCCTCGCTTTGCTGCTGCAACTGCTGCTGCTGCTCCTCCAGCTGGGCGTTGGTCTGGCGCAGCTCCTCGGTCTGCTGCTGCAACTGCTGTTGCTGTTCCTCCATGCGGGCGTTGGCTTCCTGCAAGCGCGCGCTCCGCTCCCGGGCCTCTTTCTCCGCGGCCTCGGCCACGACCAGCAGCTTGCGGACCTGCTCCTGCTGCTCGGCCGCGTACAGGAAGGCGGCGATCATCTCGGTCGCGCCGAGCAGAAATTCCAGCTTCAGCGCGTCGAATCGCTCGAACCCGGCCAGCTCCACCACGCCCAGCAAGGCGCCTTCCCGCAGCAGCGGATAGGTGTAGGTGTAGTAGGGGACGGCGTTGACGGTGCCGGTGACAACGGGCGCGGCATCCGGCGCGACGGCGGTCAGGACGATGGGTTTCTTCTCGCGGGCCACTTGGCCGATGGCGCCTTCGCCGACCTGGAAGCGGTTGCCCAGGTGTGCGCGCTGGACGTGCATGTAGCTGCCCAGCAAATCCAGGGCCGTCTCGTCCGGCCGATAGATGTAGAGCACGCCGCGGCCGGCCGAGAGGTAGCGCCCGAGAACGCCGATCGCGGTGTCGGCCTGCTGCTGCAAGGAAAGCCCGCCGGTCAACTCCGCCGACAGCCGGTTGTAGCCGTCCTTGATCCAGTTGCGGGCTTCGTTTTCCGCTTTGGCCGCCCGCAACATCAGGTTCATGCTGTTGACCGCCTTGCCGAGCTGGTCGCGCTCGGAAAGCAGCGTGACTTCCTGGGAAAAATCGCCCCGGCCGATGGCTTCGGCCCGGACCGCCAACCGCGCGAGGGTCCCGATCATGGCGTTGATCGAAGACGCCATGCTGTCCTTGTCCCGCTCCTTGACCTCGAGCTTCGCCGACAGGTCGCCCTCGGCCAACCGTCGCATCACCGCCCGAACCGCCGCCGGCTCGCCGCCCAAGGGGCGGACGATGCTGCGGGTAATCAGAAGAGTGATCGCGACGCCTGCCACCAGCCCGATGCACGCCAGCACCGCCATCCAGAAGCGCGACGTGGCATACGCCCGCTCGCCTTTCTCGATACTTTGCCCGGTCAATTGACCTTGCAGGTCCATGAATTCGGCGAGCAGACCCTGGACCTTCTGGCTTCCGGGAACCGCCTGGTTGAGCAGGATTGGCTCCGCTTGCCCGGTGTAGTTGACCAGCCCCAGCTCGATCACCTTGTCGTTGGCGGGCCGTACCGCGTCCCTGGCTTCCTTTATTCTGGAGAGCAGCGCCTTATCCTGTTCGGAGAGGGGAAACTTGCCCAGCTTCTCCCATGCGGCATCGAAATCGCGACGCGCTTGGTCGATATCGGCCTTGATATCCTTCGTGATATCCTGGTCATTCACGATCACCAGCGTGCGCATGTCCCGGGCCACCTGATACTCCGCCTCGGATAGCTCTTGGGCGAGCGCGAATTTGGGAAAGTCGGCCCGCCCGATTGTATGCAGGTTGTCGCTGAGCGACTCCACGTTGACAAAACCCAGCAGCGCCACGCCGCACAAGAGCGCCAGCAGGACGCCGAACCCGAGACCGAGACGGCTACCGACTTTCAGGTTGCTGAGCATCGCGATATTTCTCCGCCGGCAATTCTTTAGCGGCCACAAGCACCCGCGCTGTGGAACCAGACGCGCTGACCGAGCTTATCGGGCCAAATCTTTCGCTTGGCGGGAGTCGATCAGAAAAAGCACCATATTAAAGTGACCACCATTCAAGTTAACAAAAATATTACGTATATTATACTCGCTTAATTTAACAGGCGCCAATGCCGATATTGATGTTTTATTGTGACTACTGCGACTTTCGCTTTTTGGGATGGGTGGCTTGTCAAATGGCTCGCTCCCTCCGTAACCCAAAACCCCACCTTGTGAAAGCTGCGGCAAGCGGGTAATTTGAGCCTCCGCCAAACAACCGGACCATCGCCTCCCCGATCATGCCCGACCGCGATTCCCTGCGTCGCTTCCTGTTCGAGCGGCTGGCCGCTCGCGGCGAGATCGCCCATCTCGACGTCGCTTGGCGGACGGTGCTGGAACGTCGCGCTTATCCGCCGGCGGTGCGGCAAGCGCTGGGCGAAGCGACCGCCGCCGCCGCCCTGCTGTCGGCCACCATCAAATTCGACGGCCTGCTGACCCTGCAAATTCAGGCGAGCGGACCGTTGCGGCTGGTGGTCGTGCAGGTCACCTCGGAACGGACCTTGCGCGCGCTGGCCCGCTGGGACGGCGAACCGGAACCCGCTCCGCTGCGCCATCTGTGCGGCGACGGCACGCTGATTTTGACCATCGACCTCGGACAAGGCCGGGAACCGTATCAGGGCGTGGTGAGCTTGCGCGGCGACACGCTGGCCGAGGCATTGGAAGACTACTTCGAGCGGTCCGAACAGTTGCCCACCCGGATTCGTCTGGCCGCCGACGAGCGGGTTGCCGCCGGCCTGCTGCTGCAACGGCTGCCCGGCGCGGTCGCCGCCGACGCGGATGCCTGGAACCGGCTGGAGGCGCTGACCGCCACGCTGAAACCGGCCGAACTGCTGGAGCTGGACGCACCCACCCTGCTGCGCCGGCTGTTTCACGAGGAGGATGTGCGGCTGTTCGAGCCGGACGCTTTCTCCTATCGCTGCGCCTGTTCGCGGGAACGCACGGCCGCCATGCTGCACGCGCTGGGGGAGGCCGAACTCCGGCAGACCGTGGACGAGCGAGGCGCGATCCACGTCGATTGCGAGTTCTGCGGCCACCGTTACGCCTTCGATGCCATCGACATCGCCGGCTTGTTGGCGGGCGCCGCGCCGGATGCGTCCACCGCCCGCCATTGACGCCCCATGATTGCTCTTTTCAACCTTTTCCTCGACATCTGCCTGTTGCGCAAAGGCCCGCAAGACGTGCCGGCTTCGATGGCCTTGGTCAAAATGTGCCTGCTGGTTTACGGCCTGTCCGGCCTGCTGGTGCTCTTGACCACAGCCCCCGCGCAGGTGGCGCTCTTGCAGATCCTGCTCGACATGGGGCTGTTGGGCGGATTGCTCTATCTGGGCTTGACCCTGATCCGGCGCCGGAAACGCTTCGGGCAAACCCTGAGCGCCCTGACCGGCACCGGCAGCTTGATGGGCTTGCTGACCTTGCCGCTGGCGATCTGGATCGATCACCAGCAATCGGGCGGCGATATCGCGCTGCCATCGACCCTCATGTTCGCGCTGATGGTCTGGAGCATTGCGGTCATCGCCCATATCTTGCGCCACGCCTTCGAGACGTCGATTTGGTTGGGCGCCCTATACGCGCTCGGTTACACCTTTCTCTACTGGACCCTGGCGGGCTGGATCGTCCCGCAAACTCCCTGAACCGAACCCGCCCGATCTGTTCCAGTTCGGGCGGGGAGACCCCGAACATGCACATTCACATTCTCGGTATCTGCGGCACCTTCATGGCCGGCGTCGCCCTGCTCGCCCGCGCGGCCGGCCATACCGTTTCCGGCTGCGACGCCAACGTCTATCCGCCGATGAGCACCCAACTGGCCGAAGCCGGCATCGCGCTGCGGGAAGGCTACGACCCCGAACAGCTCGCCGAATTCCGGCCGGATACGGTGGTGGTCGGCAACGTGATGAGCCGGGGCCGGCCACTGGTCGAAACCCTGCTCGACCGCGAAATACCCTACACCTCCGGCCCGGCGTGGCTGGCCGATCACGTGCTGCGCGGCCGGCACGTTCTGGCGGTGGCCGGCACTCACGGCAAGACCTCCACCAGCAGCTTGCTGGCCTGGATTCTGGAAGACGCCGGCCTGGAGCCGGGCTTTCTGATCGGCGGGATCCCGGCCAATTTCGGCCAATCGGCGCGACTGGGCCGCGCGCCGTTCTTCGTGGTGGAAGCGGACGAGTACGACACCGCCTTCTTCGACAAGCGCTCCAAGTTCGTCCACTACCGCCCGCGCACGCTGATTCTCAACAACCTGGAATTCGACCACGCCGATATTTTCCCCGATCTGGCCGCCATTCAACGGCAATTCCATCACCTGCTGCGGACCGTGCCGGGCGCCGGCCTGATCGTCGCCAACGGGACCGACGCGAATCTGGCCGAGATGCTGGCGATGGGCTGCTGGACGCCGGTGGAGCGCTTCGGCGTCGGCGACTGGGAAGCCCGCGCCATCGCCCCGGACGGGAGCGCCTTCGACGTGTACCGCGAAGGGACGCTTCAGGGTCGGGCGGAATGGACGCAACTGGGTCCGCACAACGTCCACAACGCGCTGGCCGCTCTCGCCGCCGCCCGTCACGTCTGGCGTGCCGCCCGCCAAAGCCCTCGCCGCGCTGGCGCGATTTCGGGGCGTGAAGCGGCGGCTGGAAGCGCGCGGCGCGGTCGATGGGGTGGTGGTCTACGACGATTTCGCCCATCATCCGACCGCGATCGCGACCACGCTGGCCGGCTTGCGCGCCCGCGCCGGCGACCGGCCGATCATCGCCGTGCTGGAACCGCGCTCCAACACCATGAAGCTGGGCGTGTTCAAGGACAGTCTGGCGCCGGCGCTGGCGGCGGCCGACGCCGTGGTGCTGTATCAGGCGCCCGATCTGGGCTGGGATCTGGGCGCGGTCTCCGCCGCGCTCGGTTCGCGCGGGCAGGTGTGCCATAGCCTCGATGCTACGTTGGCGGCGATTCAAGCTCAACTCAAGCCGGGCAGCCAGGTGTTGATCATGAGCAACGGCGGTTTCGGCGGGATTCACGAGCGCTTGCTCGAGCGCTTGCGCGCCACCGCCGCTCCCGCCTGAAAAGAACGAAAAGCCGGCCGTGTTCGGCTCGCGCGGACCGGCGTTCGCACCGGCGGCTCAGCGACCCGCCAGCGCGGATCGGGCGAGTCTCAATCTTCTCGCAGACCGTTCGACTCCAGCGCCGCGCGCAAAGTCAGCAGCGCCTTGTCGTACTCGAAACGGTCGATCTCATCCCGCAGTTGGCTGGCCGCAGAACCCAAGGCGGCTTCGAGCAGGCCGGCCGATTCCAGCCACACGCCATAGGCTTGGGTGTTGTCCTCGGCCAGCAGGACTTCCAGGCGAGCCAGCACTTCGCGCGCCCGCGCCCGATTCACGGCCGCCGCCGGCGCGACCGGCTCGGCCACCGGCGCCGAGGCGGGTTTCCCGGTCGGGGGCGAAACGGTAGCGGGCAGCCAGAGCCAGCAGGGTTCGATAGAGGAGTCTCCGGCTCCACCGGCTTGCCGATGTAGTCGTTCATGCCGGCGTCCAGGCAGTTCTGGCGGTCTTCGTCGAAAGCGTTGGCGGTCATGGCCAGGATGGGTAACGCGGCCTTGCCGGGCAAGCGGCGAATAGCCCGGGTGGCTTCGAGACCGTCCATGACCGGCATCTGCACATCCATCAGCACCAGATCGTAGTCGCCGCCGCGCACCCGCTCCACCGCCTGTCGGCCGTCGCCGACAACGTCCACCGTCAGTCCGGCGTGATCCAGCAGCGCCCGGGCCACTTCCTGGTTGACCGGGTTGTCTTCGACCAGCAACAGCCGCGCTCCCTCGGTGCAGTTCGGCGAGAACCCGCTCTGGAGCGGGGCGCCGGGCGTGCGCGGCGGAGATCGCGCCGATCCGCGGATCTCCCGCCACCTTGCTCAACCGAGCCGTCAGCCAGAAGGTGCTGCCGACACCGGGTTCGCTGACCACGCCCACATCGCCCCCCATCAGCAGGGCCAAACGCCGGCTGATCGCCAATCCCAGGCCGGTGCCGCCGTATTGGCGGGTGGTGGAGTCGTCGGCCTGGGCAAAGGGCTGGAACAGCCGCGCCTGCTGCTCCGCGGTCAGACCGATGCCCTGGTCTTCCACTTCGAGGCGCAGCGATACGCTCTCGCCGTCCTCGCCGTCCTCGCCGTCCTCGCCGTCCTCGCCGTCCAGCCGAGCGCGAATGGCGATCCGGCCGCGCTCGGAAAACTTGATGGCGTTGCCGACGAAGTTCAGCAGAATTTGTCCCAACCGCAGCGGATCGCCGCGCAGCCGAGCCGGCACCTCGGCGGCGACGCTCCAGGCCAGGTCCAGCCCCTTGGCCGCCGCCCGTTCCCCCAGCAGGCTGATGGCGTGTTCGACGACCCGCGCTGGCGAGAATTCGGTTTCCTCCAGGGTCAGCCGCCCGGCCTCGATCTTCGACAGATCCAAAATGCCGTTGAGAATGCCGCAGCAAGTGCTGCGCGGCGCTCCTCGATCTTGAACAGTCGCGCCCGCGGCTTGGGCGCGTCGATTTCCTGGCGCAGCAGATGGGCCAGCCCGATGATCGCGTTCATCGGCGTGCGGATCTCGTGGCTCATGTTGGCCAGAAAGGTGCTCTTCGCCCGGCTCGCCGCCTCCGCCGCGTCCTTGGCTTCGAGCAGGGCGACCTGCTGGTACTCGTTATCCAGGCAGAGCCGCAGACTGCGCGCGAATTTGACCAGGATGGGCGGAAACAGCACTCTCGCCTGGCGCGCGGCAGCATCCAGCGGCTGGGTTGAAAACAGCACGATGTGACCCACCTCCGGCAATATCAGGTTTAACGCATGGGTGTATCTCGCCCCGCCGGGAAACCAGCCCGACGCGGATCGGGCGTTATCGCTTTGCGGCAAATGGGACGGCCAGGGCGCGGTTTGTCCTTCCAGCGCGCGCAAGGAGCGGTTCCCGACCGCAACGTAGACTTGCGGCATCCTGTCGGCGGCGCCGTCGGCCGGGCCGGAATCGAGCAGCAGGGCGCCGCAGGCGCAGCCGGTATGGGCCAGCAATTGCTGGAGCATCACCGTCGCCAGCGGGCGCGGCCGGGTTTCCCCGGCCATGGCCATGGCCAAGTCGTAGAGAATGCTGACCGATTGGCTCTGGCTCAGATCCAAGGCAAAGCCGTGATCGTGGCGTTATGAAAAGCCGGATACTGCTGCTGCCCCGAGCCGATCTCCCCCAGGCACAGGGCGCCGACCAGCGGCGCGGGCGCCAATTCTCCCGCCAGCGCCGCCAGTTCCGCCGTGGCCGCCGCTTCTTCGAGATGCATCAGGCGACCGGCGCAGTAGAAGGCCACCACCCCGGCGGCTCCCGGACCCGCGCCCGCGCCGACCTCGCGCGCCGTGTTCAGACTGCCGGGATCCACCGCCCGGACCACGCCGAGCAGCGCGTTCTCCGGCACTTCGCCCGAGCAGTACACCGATCCGTCCTCCTCGACCTTGACCGGGATGCGCACCAGGGATTCGCCTTGCGCGCGGTTGAGGGCGAACGGGAAGTGCACGGCGTAGCGGTAGAAATTCTCCCGGTCGAGATCGATGCCGTATTCGCTGGCCATCAGCTCCCGATACACCTCGAAGGCCGGCTTGCCGTCGATGGCCTCGATATGGCTGCCGGTGGTGGCGGTGGCCACCCACAGGGTTTGGCCGCTGCGATAGTGATGGGCCAGCGTCGCGCCCGGATGCTGCCGCAACAGCAGGGCGAGGACCGCTCCCTCCACGAAGACTTCGTTGTCGAACAAACAGGGCACGGACTGGAAGGTTTCGCTGCCGACGCAGGTTCCGGCGTAGTTGACCTGGTCGCCGATTTCGAGATAGAGGCGGTCGAGCAGGGAAGCCACGTCCGGCATCGTGGCATCGACCAGCAGCAACAGCGTGTCGCCGCCATTTTCGTCGGCATGAGTCGCGACGAAGTCGGCCAGCGCCTCCACCGCCGCGTCGGTGGCGCGATTCCCCGAGCGAGGCATCGGGATGATGCGCCGGGGAGACGCGGCGTCGAAGGCCACGAGGAGAGCGCCCTTGCGCCAAAACTTGGCATCGACGATCAGCCCCGGCACGATCGCGCCCACCAATGGCATGGCCAGGGCGGCAGCGGTCTGTTGCAGCAGGGCCACCCCCTCGGGCTCCCGCTCGCAGACCAGGGCGAAAACGCCCGTCTCGCGCTGACGGTCAGAGTCGTGCCAAGCCCCCAAGGTGGCGGCGATGTCCCGACCCGCGAGGGGGTCGCAATAGTTCCAGCGCATCGGTTGCATGAGCGGGTTCCTGGAGTGGAGGTGCGGCACGCGTCTCGCGCGGCTCAGGTTTCCCGAAGCGACGAGCCCGGCATCCGCTCGATGGGGACGAGGCTTTCCACGTCGCTGTCGGCATGGCTCTCGGCGATGCTCGCGAACTCGTCCAGCCGGGCCAGGAAAGCATCGACGATGGCCGGGTCGAAGTGGGTGTCCCGCCCCTCGCGGATGATGGCGACCGCTCGCTCGAACGGCATCGGGGCCTTGTAGGCGCGCCGGGCGATCAGGGCGTCGAACACGTCGGCCAAGGCCATCAGCCGGGCCGAAATGGGGATGGCGTCGCCGGCCAATCCCTCCGGGTAGCCCGAACCGTCCCACTTTTCGTGGTGGTAGTGGGCGATATCCTTGGCGACGCGCAGGAATTCTACCGGTTGGTCGGCGTCGCGCTCGGCCTGTTCGATGGCGTCGCGACCCAGGCGGCTGTGGGTCTTCATGATTTGCCACTCTTCCGGCGTCAGCTTGCCGGGCTTGAGCAGGATGTGGTCGGGAATGCCCACCTTGCCGATGTCGTGCAAAGGCGCGGACTTGACCAAGGTCAGGATGTTCGGCTCGGTCAGGAAATCGGCAAACCGGGGATGCTCCCGCAGCTGCGCGGCCAGCGCCCGCATGTAGCCCTGGGTGCGGCGCAGGTGGTTGCCGGTTTCGGGGTCGCGGATTTCGGCCAGATGCGCCAGCGCGCGGATGCTGATATCCTGGATCAGCAGGTTTTCCTTCAGCCGTCGCGCCACCTCGGCTTCCAGCACGGCGTTGCGATCTTGCAGCCAGTCGCGGGCGATCTTGAGATCCAAGTGGGTCTTCACCCGCGCCAACACGATGGCCGGCCGGATCGGTTTGCTGATGTAGTCCACCGCTCCCAGCGCCAAGCCGTGCTCTTCGTCGGCGCTGTCATCCAGCGCCGTGATGAAAATCACCGGGATGCCGGCGGTGCCCGGATCGGTCCGCAACCGAGCCAAGACGGTATAACCATCCATTTCCGGCATCATCACGTCGAGCAGAACCAGATCGGGACGCGGAACGCTGGCGGCGATCTGCAGGGCGCGGCGACCCGAATTTGCGGCCCGCACCCGGTAATGCGGCTGCAATAACTCGCTCAGCAGCAAGAGATTTTCGGGCGCGTCATCAACGATGAGAATGGTGTGCATATCGCCGCCTCGTGGCATCGGGCCAGGCTTTCACTATAAACCTTTCCAAGGCCAGACCAACTTTCCAACAGGATCTGGCCACGCCAATTATGCGATTTATTTTCACGTTTAAAACGATTATTTAGTTGTATCGTATATCAAAAGATACATTGAATTGGCGTTTTATTCAAAACTCCAAGTTCGGGATACATCGTCGGTCTCCGATCATCGTTGCAATGATCCGGCCGCTTCATGCAAAGTGACCTCGGGTTTGGGCGATACCCGACGATCGATTTCGCCCGGAACAAAACCCGGCCCCGTTGCCGATGCGATACTCAGCCGATCTGGATCACGCGCCGATGTCCGAGCCGCCCGCACCCCGCCCCATCGTTCTCGGCATGACCGGCGCGTCCGGCGCCGATTACGGCTTGCGGCTGTTGCGCTGCTTGCTGGACACCGGCCACCCGGTGCAGTTGTTGCTGTCGAAAGCCGCCCAGATCGTCATCCACATGGAAACCGAGCTGCGGCTGCCCGGCCGTCCCCGCGATATCGAGCGCGTGTTGGTCGAACATTATCGCTGCGAGCCCGGCCGGCTGCGGGTGTTCGGGCAAGACGAATGGACCGCGCCGCCGGCCAGCGGCTCGGCGCTGGCGAGGGCGATGGTGGTCTGCCCCTGCACCACCGGCGCGCTGGCCGCCATCGCCAACGGCAACAGCGACAACCTGCTGGAACGGGCCGCCGACGTGACGCTGAAGGAAGGGCGCAAGCTGATTCTGGTGGTGCGGGAAACGCCGTTTTCCGCGATTCATCTGGAAAACATGCTGCGGCTGGCCCGCGCCGGCGCGGTGATCCTGCCGGCCAATCCCGGCTTTTATTACCGGCCGGCCACGGTCGCGGAACTGGTCGATTTCATCGTGGCCCGAATCCTCGACCAGATGGACATCTCTCATGAGCTGCTGCCGCGCTGGGGCCAAGACCCGCCATCGAGGTGATCCGCCATGACCGCGACCGCGAGTCAGGAACTGCCACTGTTTCCCCTGAACACCGTGCTGTTTCCCGGCGGGGTTCTACCGTTGCGGATTTTCGAGCCCCGCTACCTGGACATGGTCAGCGCCTGCCTGCGCACCGATGGCGGCTTCGGCGTGGTCGCGATTCACGAAGGGCAGGAAACGGGCGACCAACCCGCCAGCATCCATCCGGTCGGCACCTTGGCCCGCATCGTGGATTTCAATCCGCTGGACGATGGCCTGCTCGGCATCACCTGCCTGGGCGTGCAACGCCTGCGGGTGATCGGCCACCGGGTTCAACCGGATCGGCTGCTGATCGGCCGAGTGCTGTGGCTGCCGGACGATCCGGCGCTGCCGCCCCTGCCCGGCCACGAACCGCTGGCGCGCGTGCTCCGCGATCTGCTGCAAAACGAAGAGCTGGCGCCTTACAACCGGTTTCTCGCCCCCGATTGGGAGGATGCCGCCTGGATCGGCAACCGCCTGACCGAAATCCTGCCCCTGCCGCCGCATGTCCGCCAAGCGCTGCTGGAGATGACCGACCCCCGGCAGCGCCTGGACATTCTGTTGGCGATCTTCCAGGAACAGCGCACCGCCTGAACGACCGCATGACCCAACACGTCCGACGCCAACCCTTCGACCTCCAGGCCGCCGGCCATCGGCTCCACGCCGAACGCCTGCTCCCTCCTCAAGCCAGCGCCGGCCCCACTTTGGTTTTCCTGCACGAAGGGCTGGGCAGCATCGGCCAGTGGCGCGACTTCCCCGCACAACTGTGCGCCTCGACCGGCCTGCCGGGACTGGTGTACGAGCGCTGGGGTTTCGGCCGCTCCGACCCTCTGACCGGCCCGCGACCCAAGGATTACCTGCTCCGCGAGGCGCGGGACAGCTTGCCCGAAGTGCTGGCGGCGGCCGGCATCGCCGATCCGCCGATTCTGTTCGGCCACAGCGACGGCGGTTCCATCGCCCTGCTGTTCGCCGCCGCGTTTCCCGGCCGAACGCGCGCCATCGTGAGCGAAGCGGGGCACGTCTTCGTCGAGGCGGTGTGTCTGACCGGGATTCGCGCCGCCGGCGTCGCTTACGAGCGGGGCGATTTGCGCAAGGGGCTGCACCGCTACCACGGCGCCAACACCGACGCCCTGTTCCGGGGTTGGCACGATACCTGGCTGCGCGCCGACTACCGCGACTGGAACATCGAAGCGGAACTGCGCCGGATCGTTTGTCCGACGCTCATCGTGCAGGGCGCGGACGATGAGTACGCCACGCGCGCCCAAGTGGACGCCATCGCCGCCGGGGTATCCGGGCCGAAGGAAATCCTGTGGCTCGCCGATTGCGCGCACGCGCCCCATCATCAGGCGCGGGAAACCGTTCTGGCGAACGCCGCACGCTTTATCGAGCGGGTATGCGCTACCATTAACGCATAGCCTCACTCTAAAAACCGGCATTCAGGCAAGGAACCCGTCATGTCCGAACTCGAACTGGTCGAAGACCCCAAGCCGGCCGCAACCCGGCCCAGCCTGTTGCGGCGGCTGTTTCGCGCCAAGGACATCGGCTTTTATCTCATGATCGTGCTGGCCTGGATCGGCGCCGTCTACACCACCTACGACCTCGACACCAGCCGCTGGTACTGGCATTGGCTGATCCCGATCTTCGGGGCGATCTGCATCATCACCCAGTGGCACAACGTCGAGCCGACCCTGAAAGCCCGGTCCTTGCTGGTGCTGCGCCAAATCCTCCACTGGGGCGCGGTGCTGGCGCTGGCGTTTTTGCTCTACATGCTGTCCGCCGGCCACAACAACATCATCGATTTGATCGACGACCGGCAGGGCAGCTTCCTGATGACCTTCACCGTCGCCCTGAGCACCTATCTGGCCGGCATTTACCACGACTGGCGGCTGTGCGTGGTCGCCGTCTTCGTGCTCGCGGGCGGAGTGGTCAACGTGGCTTTTTCCAACCTCGCGCCCCTGTTGGCGTGGATCGGGCTGGGAGTCGCCGTCCTCTATTTCATCGGGGTCTGGCTGTATAACCGCTGGCAAGACCGGAAACCGCCGCCGACCGACCCTTGAACCGAAGCAAGCCGTGATCTCAACCCACCCCCGCAAGGAGGATTTATGCCGACAAAACGTCGTTTCACGACAACGCTGCTCACCTTGAGCCTGGCCGCCAGCCTGACGGGCTGGGCCACCGCCCAAGCCGCCGAGGCCCCGAAACCCGCAGCGGCCAAGCCGGCCGACGCTCCAGCGGCGCAACAGGCGACACCGGCCAAGCAGGAATGGCTGATTCCCAACGGCGAGCACTGGGCGAAAGGCACCGAAACCGAAAGGCGGGCCTATCTGCTCGGCATCTTGAACATGGCGATGATCGAATACCAGTTGAGCGGCCCCAACCCCAAGCACCGCACCACCGTCGCCACGCTGATCAAAGCTCTGGACGGCACGGCCGTGCCGCAGCTCGCGGAAAAGGTGGACAGCTACTACAAGGCCAATCCCGATCAGCAGAAACGGTCGATATTCGAGGTCATCTGGTTCGAAATCGTGGCGCCAAAAGCCGGCGCCACGTCCCGGGAACCCAGCGCGCCCGCCGCGAACAAGAAGGGGTGAGCCATGAAAAAAATCGCTTGTCTGATCGCGATTCCCGCCCTCGCCCTGAGCGTCGGCTGCACCAACATGTCAACCACCGAGCAAAGCACGATGAGCGGCGCGGCCATCGGCGCGCTGGGCGGCGCGGCCATCGGCGGGCTGACCGGCGGCAATGCCGGGACCGGCGCGCTCATCGGGGGCGCGGCGGGCGCCGTGGTCGGCAACATCTACGGCCGCGACCAGGAACAAAAGCAAAACCAGCGCCAGCGTCGCCGATCCAACCGTTACTGAGCCAAAATTCCGGCTCGACACTCGCGTCCCCGCCGGCGCGGCGGCCGGCGGGGACGCGGCAACTCTAGGACGGAGCGGTATCGAGATCGCGGCGCAGTTCCGTGGCCGCCGCTCGCAACTGGCCGAACAGCCGCTTCACCCCGGCGCAATCGTAATCCCGGCGCGGCCATTTGAAATAGCCGCCGCAACTCCGCAAAAACTCGCAGTGCCGGCAATCCTCGCTGGCGGCCAGCACCCGTTCGATCCAGACCTCCAGACCCGCCTCGGGCGCGACCGCCGGATCGCCGCTGCCCGCCAGCCGGCCGTAGCGCGACTCCGCGCCGTCGTCGGCGACATGGCGCAGGCATTGGGGGTCCTCGTCCAGCACGATCCACAGCGGCAGCGGATCGCCGTGATAAAACCCCAGCAACATGCCGTGAAAAAACTCGATGGGCTGAGCGACCGTCGGTTGGCGCAGATAAAACTCCACCGCCGCCGCCAGCTCTTCGATCAGCGCCGGCTCGGGCTGTTCCACTTCCAGCCGCACGGCGAAATCCAGCGACACCGCCACCTTGACCGCGCTGATGAAACCGGACCGCACCGGAACGACCGCCCGGACCGGATGGTTGTCGAGCAAATTGGTGTGGCGATACAGCAGCGGATACTCGCTGGCGGGATCGGCCATGACCAGCTCCACCGGCAACCCCGGCGCCCAGGCGTTCAGCGGCTCGGAATCCGCGGTCAAGGACAAGAGCCGCACGACGGCGACGCGCTCGGCATCCGCCTCCGCCAGCGCGGCGACCAGCGCGGCCGGATCGGTGGCGCGGACGATCCATTGCCCCGGCCGATCCGCCGACAGCAGATGCTGCGGGATATCGTAAAGCGATTCGTCCATCGAGAGCACCGCCGTTTGCGTTGGATCAGCGATTGTACCAGCCGCCGTTCACCCACCTCGGCCGGCGGTTGTACCAGCCCGGCCGGTTGTACCAGCCCGGCCGGTTGTACCAGCGATGCCGGCGGTTGTACCAGCCCGGCCGGTTGTACCAGCCGCCGTAGCCCCAGCCCGGCCCGCCGCCGCCGAGATTGACCCAGTTGCCGTGATTGCTCCAGCCCACCGCCTCGGCCTCCTTGCCGGGGAGCATGACGCCACCCAGCACCACACCGCCGATGACGGCTTTCGACCACTTGCCCAGACCGATCAGAAAATCGCGCCGATCGCGCAAATCCGGTTCCGCCACCTCCGGTTCTTCTGGTGCGGCTTCTCGTTCGTTCTCAGCCATCTCAACCTCCGACTCATCAGCACATCAATGGTTTTCCGGCAAAACTGGCCGCCTTATAGCGGCGGATCGATTCCGGGCCAAACCGGCCAGTCACTCTCGCCCGCGTCATTTTCGCCAACGCCGTTTTGGAAAAATGCACGACGCGAAAATACCACTTGCCGTCCGTTGGCTCCAGCCAACCGCAGCCCAAGCGCCCGACACCGGCGAAAATATTAACACCGAGCGATTTGTCATGAGATTTCCTCTCGCTCGTCTTAACGTCGCCACGAAAATTTGGCATACACTCTCTGAAATTTTGCTGAACGCCACCCGCGCCACAACCCTAGCGAATAGCGGTGATCCTCCATGTGCGACAATCGGTTGCTCCGCAATCTATCCCCGTTAACGCTCGGTCTGCTACTGGCGACCATCGTTCCGAATCCGGTTTCTACCCCGGTCGCGGAAGCCGCCCCAAACCGTCCCCGCATCGGCTTGGCGCTCGGCGGCGGCGGCGCTCGCGGCATCGCGCACGTCGGCGTGCTCAAGACCTTGGAGGAGATGCGCGTGCCGGTGGATTGCATCGCCGGGACCAGCATGGGCTCGATCATCGGCGGGCTGTACGCATCCGGCATGTCGCCGGAGCAAATGAGCGAGGCCGTGCAGCGCATCGACTGGCCGGCGGCGTTCACCGACGGACCGCCGCGCGCCGATCTGCCGTTTCGGGTCAAGGAAGAGCAGCGGGTTCTGCTGAACGCCGAAGTCGGCCTCAAGCAAGGTAAGGTGCAACTTCCCAAGGGCCTGCTCGAAGGCCAAAACCTGCTGCTGCTGCTGGAGGAACTTTCGCTGCCGGCGGCCAGCGTCCACGATTTCGACAAGCTCCGGATCCCCTATCGGGCGGTCGCCGCCGATCTCGCCACCGGCGAGGCGGTGGTGCTGGGCTCCGGCGAACTGGCCAAGGCGATGCGGGCCAGCATGTCGATCCCCAGCGCCCTGGTGCCGGTGGAGCTGAACGGAAAAATACTGGTGGACGGCGGGGTCGCGAACAACGTGCCGGTGAACGTGGCGCGGGAACTCTGCCGCCCAGACGTCATCATCGCCGTGAACGTGGGTGCGCCGCTGGCGCCCGCCGACCAGCTCACCTCGGTGCTGTCCGTCACCGAACAGCTCACCAACTTTTTGACCGTGGGCAACACCAACCAACAACTGCGCACCTTGGGGCGCAAGGACGTGTTGATCGTGCCGGAACTGAAGGATCTGGGCAGCATCGACTTCAACCGCGCGGCCGAAGCCGTCGCCATCGGCTATGCGGCGGCCCAGGCCAAGCGCGACGAGCTGAGCCGGTTGTCGGTATCGCCGGCCGCCTATCGAGATTACTTGGCCGCGCTGCCGGCGATACCGCAAGCCGAACGGCCGGTGATCGACTTTATCCGCGTCAAGAACGACACTCGCCTGTCCGATCGGACCATTGAAGGGCAACTGCACGTCAAGCCGGGCGACCGGCTCGATCCCGAGAAGCTCAACCGCAACCTCAACACGATTTATGGCATGGGCGAGTTTCAGCGGGTCAACTACACCCTGGTCCGCGAGAACGGTAAGACCGGGCTGGTCGTCGAAACCCACCAGAAAGATATCGGCACCGATACCCTGAAGTTCGGCCTGTTTCTCGGCGCCAACCTCAAGGGCGACTCGGAGTTCGACATCAGCGCCGCCTACACCCTGTCGCAATTGAATTCCCTGGGCGGACAGTGGCGCAATTTCGTCCAACTGGGCGGCAACATCGTTTTGGCGAGCGATTTCTATCAACCGCTCGACACCGATCAGCGCTATTACATCGATCCCTACGTCAAATACGAACAGTACAATTTGGATCTGGCCAACACGTTCTACGCGGATAGCGCCAGCTTTCGGGTTTACCGCTCCGAGATCGGCCTGGAAGCGGGGCGCAATCTGGAAGACTGGGGCCAGTTGTCGCTCGCGCTGTATTACGGCGCCGGTCGCAACGATCTTCGTCTCGGACAACCCTCTCCCTACGAAGGCAATTTCACCCAAGCCGGGTACGCGCTCCGCTGGCAAACCGACACCCTGGACAATCTCAACTTTCCGACCTCGGGCCATCGCGGCAACCTGATCTTCCGCGACTCTCTGACCGAGATGGGATCGGACCAGGATTTCCGGACGCTCGACCTGGATGTCGTCCACGCCTTTACCTGGGGTCAATACTCGATCATTCCCCGGGTCCGGCTGGCCGGCAAACTATCCGGCGAACTGGGCATTCAGGATCTGTTCCTGCTCGGAGGGTTCCTGAATTTGTCCGGCTACCAACCCGGCCAGCTTTCCGGCCAGTATGTCGCTTTGGGTGAAGTCATCTACATGTACCGGCTGACCGACACCTCGGCGGCGTTCACGATTCCCATTTTCGCGGGCGGTTCGCTGGAAGCGGGCGGAGCCTGGAACGAATACGGCGATATCACCCTCGATTCGCTGATTCCGGCAGGCAGCCTGTTTCTGGGAGTCGATACCCCGCTGGGACCGCTCTACATGGGCGCCGGCTACGCCGAGGGCGGCAACACTTCGCTCTATCTGTCGCTAGGCAAGTTGTTCTGATGCCACGGTTGGTGCTGTTCAACAAGCCCTACGGCGTGCTCAGCCAATTCACCGACGCCGGAGGGCGGCCGACGCTCGCCGACTACCTGCCCATTACCGGCGTGTACGCCGCCGGCCGGCTGGATCGAGACAGTGAGGGATTGCTGGCGCTGACCGGCGACGGCGCGTTGCAGGCCCGCCTCAGCCACCCGCGCCACAAGCAAACCAAAACCTATTGGGCGCAGGTCGAGGGCGTTCCCGGCGACGCCGAGCTGGAACAATTGCGCCGGGGCGTCGAGCTGAACGACGGTCGCACCCTGCCCGCCGGCGCGCGGCGCATCGATGAGCCGGACGACTTGTGGCCGCGCGATCCGCCGATTCGCTACCGGGCGGCGATTCCCGCCGTCTGGCTGGAAATCACCTTGCGCGAGGGCCGCAACCGCCAAGTCAGACGGATGACGGCCGCGATCGGCCATCCCACCCTGCGGTTGATCCGCTGCCGCATCGGGCATTGGGCATTGGACGGTTTGGCCCCCGGCCAATGGCGGGAATCGGTTGTCGCCGCACCATCCGGCCACCCCAACCCATCCCGGTATCGACATCAATTCCACCCGGCCCATGGAAACATGATCGGATGATTTCCCTCGGCGGCAACGTATTCGCCGACATTCCGGCCGCTCTGCCGGCGGAGCGGTTCGATCTCCTGCTACAGATCGAAACGTGCCGTCTGGAACGCATCGTTTCCATCGGCCACGCCACGCCAGCCGGCGAATGGTACGACCAGGATCGGGACGAATGGGTGGTGCTGCTGCAAGGCCAAGCCGGCTTGCGCTTCGCCGACGAGGAGGGCGAGCGCACGCTCGATCCGGGCGATTATCTCTGGATTCCAGCCCATCGCCGCCACCGGGTGGAGTGGACCAGCCGGCGACCACCCGCGATCTGGCTGGCCCTTCATCTTGACAATATCGGCGATAACCCGTGATTCAGCTTGGCTTCAGTTCACCCTTGCAAAATGCCGACATTGTGGCATCATTTTACTGATATCGTACTTATTTAGTCATATTTTTAAGAGGCTAAGAATGAATAAATTTCTCAAAATTGGCATGGTGGGCGGCATCTTGGGTTTGAGCCTGCTGACGGCGGCCCAAGCGGCCGACCCGAAACCGGAGGACGTGGCCCAGTACCGCCAATCCGTTTACACCATTATCGGCTGGAACTTCAAACCTATCGGCGCGATGGTGAAGGGCGAGGTGCCTTTTGACGCCGCCGCCGTGGCGCGTCACGCCCAGTACGTCGAAATGATGAGCAAAGCGGCTCCGGAGGGGTTCCAGAAAGGTTCCGGGCCGGACGCGGTGAAGAATACCGAGGCCAAGCCGGAAATCTGGGCCAAGTCGAGCGAGTTCGACACCAAAATGAAAGACTTTCAGCAGGAAGCCGCCAAGCTATCCGAGGTCGCCAAGGGCGGCGACGAGAAAGCCATCAAAGCGCAGTTCGGCAAGACCGCTGAAACCTGCAAGGCGTGTCACAAGGAATTCCGTAAAGATTGAGGGTCGAGCGATCACCCTCATCGAACAGGCCACGCCCCGGCATGGCCTTTCTCATTTTCCGGCAGCGTCTAACGCACCAGCAGCCAAACCGCGGCCACCGCCACCGCCAACACCGCCAAACCCAGCCAAGGACTGACGATACGCGGAGCCTGCCCCACCATGTCCGGCGGGAGATGCTTGCGGCCGCTCAGCATCGGATGGATCAAATTTTCCCGCTTGACGAACAAATAGAACAGCACCGCCGAGATGTGGACGGCGATTACCAGCAGCAGCAGGTTGAAGTTGAATTTGTGAATCGCGGTCAACCAATCGCTGGTTCCCTTCGACACCCATGCGTACAAAGGCCCTTCTATGGTGATGTCGTCGTTGGCGAACAGGCCGGTGCCCGCCTGGACCAGCAGCAACACCAGCATCGCCACGATGGACCAGCCCCCCATGGGATTGTGGCCGAGATAGAGCGGCGTTTCGCCGCGCAGCAAGGCCTTGACGTACCCCAACGCCGTCCCCGGTCCGCGCACGAAATCGCGGAAGCGAACCGTGTCGCTGCCGACGAAGCCCCAGATCAGCCGAAACAGCACCAGCGCCAGGATCGCGTAGCCGCCCCAAACATGCCAATCCATGGCCGAACCGAACTCGGCGGTCAGCCATTGGAAGATCATCAGCGCGACCAAAGTCCAGTGGAACAGTCGGGTCGGCAGATCCCAGACCGTGACGGTTTGCAGAGCGTGCGGTTGATCGGACATAAACGAATCCTCGTTGGGTGATGGGGAAAGGCACAAACCGGGTTTGCAGTTTCCGCAGAGGCCAAAATGATAACGATTCACATCCTGGCTTGACCTGGAATCATCGCTTGGGTTAATTTGTTTCCATTATGAACGCGCAATCCCCCGAACGGTTCGAGCTGCGACTGAGTCACCCGGCCTCCTGATTGGAGCGCCGGGGCTGGGCTTTGCAAGTCGCCATCGTTTCTTGACCGTTCGCCGAGGATTGCCGTTCATGTCTGACCCGCACCGATCCCGCTTTATTCTTCTTGACGTTCCTTCCAGCGTTTGCCGCGCCTTTTTTGCGCCCGCCCTCTCCCTCGCCCTGCTGCGACTACGTTGCGGTCGTCGGGCCTAGCGGCGGTCCGGCGGCCGTAGCCGCGCCGTGTTCGCCTCCGAGCAGTGACCCCGAAAACACCGTCGAGAGAGAGGAACTTCATCATGCACGCCGACATCACCCGCAAATATCGCCCCTTTCCACCCGTCCAGTTGCCCGACCGGCAATGGCCCGCGCGCGCCATCACCCGCGCGCCGCGCTGGTGCAGTTCGGACTTGCGCGACGGTAACCAAGCGCTGATCGAACCCATGGACGGCGAGCGCAAGCGCCGTTATTTCGATCTGCTGGTGCGGATGGGCTTCAAGGAAATCGAAGTCGCCTTCCCGTCCGCCTCGCAAACCGACTTCGACTTCGTGCGCGGCCTGATCGAAGGCGGCCGGGTCCCGGACGATGTGGCGGTGCAAGCGCTGACGCAATCGCGCGAGGATTTGATCCGCCGTACCTTCGCCAGCTTGAAGGGCGTCAAGCGCGCCATCCCGCACCTCTACAACGCCACCGCGCCGATTTTCCGCGAAGTGGTGTTCGGCCTGGACCGGCCCGGCCTGATCGAGCTGGCCCGCTTCGGCGCGCGCCTGTTCGCCGAATGCGCCGCCGAACAGCCGGACACCGCATGGACCTTCGAGTATTCGCCGGAAACCTTCTGCTTTACCGAACTCGATTTCGCGCTGGAGGTTTGCGAGGCGGTGCTGGACATCTGGCAACCCACGCCGGCGCGCAAAGCCATCCTCAACCTGCCGGCGACCGTCGAAGTGGCGACCCCGAACGTCTACGCCGACCAGATCGAGTGGTTCTGCCGCCATCTTTCGCGCCGCGATGCGGTCGTGATCAGCGTGCATCCGCACAACGACCGGGGCACCGCTGTCGCCGCCGCCGAGCTGGCGCAGATGGCCGGCGCCGACCGGGTCGAGGGCTGCCTGTTCGGTAACGGCGAACGCACCGGCAACGTCGATCTGGTCACGCTGGCCTTGAACCTCTATAGCCAAGGCATCGATCCGGGCCTGGATTTCTCAGTCATGGACGAAATCGTCCGCACCGCCGAGTACTGCAATCAGATCCCGGTGCACCCCCGCCATCCCTACGCCGGCGATCTGGTGTTCACCGCCTTTTCCGGCTCGCACCAGGACGCGATCAAGAAAGGCTTCGCCGCGCAGGAACGGCGCTGGGCGGCCGGCGACCCGCGCTGGGAAGTGCCCTATCTGCCCGTCGATCCGACCGACTTGGGCCGCAGCTACGAGGCGGTGATCCGGGTCAACAGCCAGTCCGGCAAGGGCGGCATTTCCTATCTGCTGGAGAAGGACCACGGATTGCGGCTGCCGCGCCGCTTGCAGATCGAGTTCAGCCAGCGGGTGCAGGCCATCGCCGATGCCACCGGCAAGGAACTCACCTCGGCCGATATTTGGGCGGCATTCGAGGCGGAATATCTGCAACCGGCGGAACCGTACCGCTTTGTCGAGCATCGCACCATTCCCGACAGCCACGCCAGCGGCGTGCGCAAACTGACCGCGACGGTTCGCGAGCGCGGGCGGGAGCGGCTGATTTCCGGCAAGGGTAACGGTCCCATCGACGCCTTTACCGATGCCCTGAACCGGCATTGCGGGCTGGATGTGCGGGTGGTGGATTATCACGAGCACGCCATCGGCGTCGGCGCCAACGCCACCGCCGTGTCCTACGTCGAAGTGCGCATGGATGGCGATCCAGCCTCGCTGTTCGGCGTCGGCATCGACAGCAACATCGTCACTGCCTCCCTGAACGCGGTGGTCAGCGCCGTCAACCGGGCCTTGCGCCAAGCGCCGGGCGAAGCCGACGAGAACGCCGGGCCAAGCCGGCGGGTCGCTGGCCTGGGAGCGTGAGCGGGTGACTCCAAACCAAACCGATCAGAATCGATTTACCCCCAGATGGCGTCCAGCGGGACGTTATGGTCTCGTGCTGGACGCCATCGCCACCACGATTCTGCTGTTTACCCTGACGCGGTTGGCGCTGGCGCTGCGCGTGGGGAGCGATGCCGACTGGACGGCCGGGACGCTCCTGCACGTCGCGTCGCTGGGCCTGCTGTACGATCTGACGGTCGCGCTGCTGCTCGCCCTGCCCTTCGGCCTGCTGCTGCTCGCGCTGCCGGAACGCTGGACCCGGTTTCGCTCCACCCGAGTAGCGGTATTGCTGGCGGCGGCCGGCGGGCTGTTCGCCTTGCTGTTCGGCGCTGCGTCGGAATGGTTTTTCTGGACCGAGTTCTCGTCCCGCTTCAACTTCATCGCGGTCGATTATTTGGTCTACACCACCGAGGTGATCGGCAACATCCGCGAATCTTATCCGATCGGCTGGATTCTGAGTGCGCTCGGCGGTCTGTCGCTGCTGGCCACGCTCGCCTTCCGCCGGCGGATCGCGCGGCGCTTGACGACCGAAACCCCGCTGAAATCCCGATTGGCCTGGTTCGCCGCCCATGCGCTGCTGGCGGCCGGCCTGCTGGCCACCGTCTCCGGCGATGCCCGCGACGACATCCCGAACGCCTACGCCCGCGAGATTGCCGGCAACGGACCGTTCGAGTTCGTGCGCGCTTTCAAGGACAACGAACTCGACTACGCGCGGTATTACCGAACGCTGCCGGAAACGGCGGTCTACGCACGGCTGCGGGAGGAAATGCTGTTGACGGGCGGCAAGCCGCTTAGCGCCAACCCGCACGAACTGGCCTATCAGATCGTATCGCAGGGACCCGAACTTCGCCCCAACGTGGTGCTGGTCTGCATGGAGAGCATGAGCGCCGACTTCATGCAAACCTTCGGCAGCCCGAAACATCTCACGCCGACCTTGGACCGCCTGACGCGGGAAAGCCTGTTCTTTCCCCGCGCCTTCGCCTCGGGAACCCGCACCGTGCGCGGGCTGGAGGCGCTGGCGTTGTCGGTGCCGCCCACGCCGGGCAACGCCATCGTGCGTCGTCCGCACAACGACCATCTGTTCTCTCTGGCATCGGTTTTCAACGCCAAAGGCTATACCAGCGCGTTCATTTACGGCGGCTACGGTTACTTCGACAACATGAACGAGTTCTTCAGTCACAACGGTTATGAGGTGATCGACCGCCTGGCCGTTGATAAGAACAAGGTTCACCACGAGAACGTCTGGGGAATCGCCGACGAAGACCTTTTCACCAAGGCGCTGGAAACCTTCGACGCGGACCACGCCGCCGGCAAGCCGTTCTTCGCCCACATCATGACCACGTCGAACCACCGACCCTATACCTACCCGGAAGGCCGGATCGACATCCCCTCCAAGACCGGGCGCGACGGGGCGGTCAAATACGCCGACTGGGCGCTGGGGGATTTTCTGGCGCGCGCCGCCAGCAAGCCCTGGTTCGACAACACGGTCTTCGTCATCGTGGCCGACCATCAGGCATCGGCGGCCGGCAAAACCGATCTGCCGCTGGCGCGCTACCGCATTCCGCTGCTGATTTACGCGCCCAAGCTGTTCCCGCCGGCCCGCGACGAGCGATTGATCGCGCAGATCGACATCCCGCCGACCCTGCTCGGCTTGCTGAACTGGTCCTACGCCAGCAAATTCGTCGGCCACGATATCAACCGGCTGCCGCCCGGCAAAGAACACGCGCTGATCAGCACCTACCAGACCGTGGGCTATCTGGAAAACGACAAGCTCGTCGTTCTCGAACCCGGCCGGCGGGTGCGGGTGGAGACCGTGGATTGGAACTCGCTCACCACGCGACCGACGGCCGACGATCCCGCCGCCGTCGAAGAGGCTATCAGCGTGTACGAAGGGGCGAGCCTCGCTTTCAAATCGGGCTTGCTGCACGAATTGAACTGAGCTGCGGACCGCTCACCCCCACTGTCCGAGCGCAGCGAACGAACACCGGACTCCACCGGCGTTGGCGCGGGCCACCGCCGTGAGTCCGGCGCTCGTCACCACTGCCCGAAAAAATCGGTGATATCGAAACAGACCGTTTTGGATTCACCGCCGGCGGTTTCGATTTCCAGGGTATCGAAGGTTTTATTCCCGGCACCGCTCACCGCTTGTCCTTTCACTTTGGAACCGGGATATTTCCAGGCGATCCAGGCCTTTTCGGCGGCGATTCCTTCAAAGTTATTGGCGGCGTTCTCGACCACGACCGCCTTTTTGCAGCTCGATACCGTCGGACCCGGCGAACGATAACGTGGCTCAGCTTCTCCGGCAAGCCAGGCCGCGATCGAATTCGGCCGCATCGCCGGCCCACGCCGATGAGATCCCGACCACCAGAACCAACAGCAACGACATCAGGTAACGGGATATTGCTTTCATGTCCGAGCGACTCCTTCCAATAACCGCACCGACCTCAGCCTAACACGTCGCCATAGACCGCCTTCTCGTAGGCTTCCCCTTCCTCGTTCGAGGGATCGCCCGGCACTGCGTCATCGACGCCGTCCTGGGCATCGGCCCAGTGCGTCAGTTCGTGCAACAGAGTCACGCCGACCAAATAGACTTTTTTGCCGTTCTTCATGGTCACCAAACCCTTGCCGGCCTCGAAATCCTTCACCAGTTGTTCGTCGATGCGCAATTCATTGGAATTCCATTTGTAGCAACCGTAGGCTTTCTTGCCCGCGCAGCGCAAATCTTTCACCACCGTGATCGTCGGACCTTGCCCCCATTTGAGAGCGTTTTTGATCGTTTCCTTGGTCGTCTTTCCAGCCAGCTTCTGAATGGCGTTGACGATGGTATTCACCTCGGCGACTTGAGGCATGTTGACTTTCACGTAGTAGCGCAGCTTTGGAAATTTCTTTGCAGTATCGTCGGACATTTGCATGACGGATTCACCTCACATCAACGATTTGAACGATCCGGCGCGGGGCCGGTCCGGGAAACCGCATTTCCTGCCCGGCGCGATGGCAACCACCTTGAGCCTTCAGTCGCAATTTACCCGCAACGGGCCATTGCAATAATCGGGGCAGTTTTTCATGTTTTTAATAAACAACGACATGCCTGAAGCCGGACAATAGGACACCGGCCCAGGACGGGTCAGAATGAGCGATTGAACGGTTCAGTTTGAGCCGGCATGACCGCCGCGAGCGCCCCGTCAGAAGGCGAGGATCGGCGAGCGATTCTCTCGGATAAACCCTCACCCCAAACCCCTCTCCCAAAGGGAGAGGGGAGTATCCGTATAGGCTCTACGAATCGCACCGCCCAGCCGCCAAGCGCATTGCTCAAACAGTCAAATCGATTTGCTGGATGGTCCCCGCCGCGCCGTTTTCCTGGAGAAAAACCCCCGAGTCGCGGACTTGGCCCAACAAAGCATTCTGGCTGTCCTTGAGGGAAAACGGGGTGCTCACATGCCCCAGATAGATCGCGCCCACGCCGCGCTGGCCGAGCGCGACCAGTTGATCGCGACCCTCGGCATCCTTGGACCAGATGCGCAGGTCCTGGTAGATGGCATCGTTTTCATCGATCCATCGATTGCCGTCTTGGTCGTAAGCGGCCAGTTCGGCGAAGCCCTGGCCGGTGGTGGGTCCGAACAGTTCCCGACCGTCGTTGACGACCCCATCATCGTTGCGGTCCAGCGCCAGAAAGCCGCTGTTGGCGCCGACGAACGCGATCTGATCCTGGCGACCATCGGAGTCGATGTCGAAGCTGAAGCGCGTCGCGGTCAATTCGGCGGCGTTGCCGCCGAAATTCAGCACCAGCGGATCTTTGAGCTTGGCATCGCCGGCGCGAACGCTGACGTTCTGTTCCGCCATGAACTCCCGGCTCATGCTCAGATCCACCGAGAAGGCGATTTCCTGGCCATCTTGGGTCTTGATGACGCCCTGCGCCGAGAATGTCGTTTGCTCCGCCTCGCGATAACGTTCGGAATAATCGTATTCGATGCCGAATCCCGCGCGCTCCGGCCGCGTTTGACCCTCGGCTGGCGCATCCGGCAGGGCTTCGGCGGTTTCCTGGGCCTGTTTCCGACCGGACTCCATGGCCTCGTTGAGCTCCTTGGGGGAAATCAGCTTGAGCTTTTTGCCGGTCAGCATCTCGACCATGCGCACCACCAAGCTGAGCTTGGATTCATCGTCCGGCGTCAACTCCGCATCGGCCGATGCCACCTGTTTGCTGGAATGGATATCCTGGGCGGCCCGCGACAGATGCACGGTGTCCGCCCGCAAGCGTCCTCGCGCTCCGGGCCGGGATTCCCCTTCAAAATCCGGTCGGCTGTCACCGACCCACGCCCGCAACGATTCCTTGACTTCGCGTTGCGAGACGGCGGCATGCTGGCTGGTCATTTGAACCGTCGAACCGGCGATTTTCATGGTGGATACCTCTTGGCTGACTCATGCCGACGCCCGCGAAAATGCGGTGTTGCCGCGACGGGCGCTATTCGGCCAAGATATCGGCGCCGATGGAAAATTCTGAAGGCACTCGACGCCGGGCGATTTTCCGAAAGGTCAATTGCAACAGGACCGGGATTGGAATTAGGCTATTCGGATGTACCGCTTATCCTGCGCCGGAGCAGACCAGGCGAGCGGCTGTCCCTGTTGCGTTTTCTCACCGGTTCGGAGTGCCTCCATGTTCCCCCAGATCAAAACCATTCTGTACACGACCGCACTCAGCAGCTACACCCGGCCCGTATTGCGTTTTGCGGTCGCCCTAGCCAAGCAGCACGACGCCAAGATCGTCCTGCTACATGTGGCCGAACCGTTGAGCAGTTCCGTCAAGTTCCTGATGGAAAGCTACCTTCCGCCGGAGAAGGCGGCGGAGTTGCACCACGAGGCGACCAACGGCATCCTGCAAAAATTCCACGCGCGACTGGAAACGTTTTGCGCGGAGGAACTCGGATCGACGCTGGAGCAAACCCAGCTTATTTCGGAAATTCGCGTCATCAGCGGCATCCCCCACGAGGCCATTCTGCGCGAAGCCGACCGCTGCAACGCCGATTTGATCGTCATGGGCACTCACGCCGGTTCCAGCGGGCTGGGAGCGGGTCTGGGCTCCACCACCCGCCGGATCACCCTGATGTCGAAACGCCCGGTTTTAATCGTTCCCTTCGTCCAAGCCGCCGACAATGAATGGCCTTCGCAACGGCGGGTTTGATCGGTCGGGCTATCCCTCCGGCTCGCGCCGCCAACGCCCTCTCGGCCGGCAACGTCTGGTCCGATGCCGGCCGGGCTGGCTGTTGCTGGTTTCGCTACTGCTGGCACAGCCGGGTCATCTGGCGGGGGCCGAGGGTGGGGTCTACACCTGGAAAGATGCGTCGGGCCGGGTGCATTACAGCAATCGCCGGCCCGAGGGCCAGCCGGCCGAAGCGGTCGAACTCAACGCCAAGCCGGTGACGGTGCGGCCGACCGAGCGCATCTATACCTGGACCGACCGCGAAGGCAAGGTCCATTACGGCCCCGAGCCACCGCCCGGTGTGGTCGCCAAGGAATTGAAGGAAGACGACAGCGCGCTCTCGACCGTCCCCTCCGTCAAGCCGAGCGCCGCCGAACAAGACTCGGTGCGGGAATTACAGCAGCGCCGATGAAACCCCCTCATGCGCCGTCCAGTCGAAGCGAACGCTCGACGGCCGACCGATGGGTTCAAGCGCCTCTCCAGGCGTCCGGCCAGCGCCGCTGCAGTTCCATCACCCAGAGTTGCCGTAGCCGATCGCGCGTGGCGTCGGGCGCTCCGTGCAGCAAGGCGCAGAAATAGCGATGGGACGCGCGGGTGACGGCGCGCTCGCCTTCAGGCAACTTATCGATATCGCGGATAGTCATCATGGTAGGCCTCGTTTTGCAACGAGAAATTGCACAGATTGGATTAGGCAAATATCATGCCTAAAATCCCATTCCCTGCCGCGAGAAGTTTATCAGGCTAGCGGCCCGACCCGCTTCAGCACGGCTCTCAGATGACTCCAGAAGACTACTGTTACCACCTCGCGGCATCGCCGGGTTCGGATTTCCGTTACAGCCTGCTCGGTCTGCCACTGGCGCAGCGTCAGGCGCTGACGGCGGTTACCGCTTTTTGCGCCGAAACCACGCAAATCGTCGATGAGTGTCGGGATTCCGGCGTTGCCCGGACCAAGCTGGACTGGTGGCGAGCCGAACTGGATCGCCTGTTCGCCGGCGAGCCCCAACATCCGGTCACCCGTGCCCTGCAACCCCGCTTGGCGACTTTCAACCTGCCCGAGGAGTATTTTCAAGAGATTCTGGATGGGGTGGCCATGGAGTTGGATTACGATGTCTACCCCGACATTGCCGCGCTGGCCCTTTACCTCCATCGCCGGGGTTGCGTGCCGGCCTTGCTGGCGGCGGAAATCCTGAATTACCAAGATCGGCGGGCCACCCCCCGCTTCGCGCACGAAGCCGGGGCGATGCTGCTGTCGCTCGAATTGCTGTGTGATGTTCGCCGGCACGCCCAGCACGGCCGGCTTTATCTGCCGGAGGACGAAATGCAGCGCCAGGGCGTTCATCCCGGCGATCTGCTGGCGGCGCAAACCACGGACCGACTGCGGCAACTGTTTGCCCTGCAAGCCGAGCGGATCCGCGAATATCACCGTCGCGCGTTGGATTGCCTGCCAGACGTGGACCGTTACGCCCAATCCCCCCTGCTGATTCGGCTGGAGCTGGCGATGGCGCTGCTGGCCGAGATCGCCGAGGACGGCTACCGCTTGCTGGAACAGCGCATCCATTTGACTCCCCTGCGCAAGCTGTGGCTGGCTTGGCGGTTGCGGCGCCGCGAAAAACGCCGCTATCGGTCCGTTATGGTGACAGGGTAAACTGCGTTATTGATCCCCTTGGCATACAAGGCATAGCCATGAAAGATTATCAACCTGCCGCCGATCTGCTTCAAAACAGAGTCATCCTGGTGACTGGCGCGGGCGCGGGCATCGGCCGGGCCGTCGCGCGCCGGCTGGCCGCTCACGGCGCCACCGTGATCCTGCTCGGGCGCACCATTCGCAAGCTGGAGCAAATCTACGACGAGATCGAACAGGCCGGCGCTCCCAAACCGGCCATTTACCCCATGAACCTGGAAGGAGCGATTCCCAGGGACTACGCCGATTTGGCGAGGGTGCTGGAATCCGAATTCGGCCGGCTGGACGGGCTGCTGCACAACGCCGCGCTGTTCGAGGGGCTGACCCCGCTGGCCAATTACGACATCGAGCTCTGGTATCGCATCCTGCAAGTCAACCTGAACGCGCCGTTCCTGTTGACCCAGGCGTTGCTGGGCCTGCTGAACCGGTCCGCCGATGCCTCGGTCGTGTTCACCGCCGACCGGGTCAGCGCGGACGGCAAGGCATACTGGGGCGCCTACGCGGTGGCCAAGGGCGGCGCCGAGACATTGCTGAAAATGCTGGCCAGCGAACTGGAAACCAATACCCCGATCCGGGTCAACGGCATCGATCCCGGCCAAGTCCGGACCGGCCTGACCCTGCGGGCTTATCCGGGCCGCGACCCCGAGGAATGGGCCGACCCCGAAGCGGTGTTGGCCTCCTATCTGTATCTGCTGGGGCCGGACAGCAAGGGCGTCACCGGCCAGATCTTGCGCGCCCAGGATTGAGCGGGCGCCGGGGGCCGGGCGACGCTCCCCGCTCGCCACCGCCCGGCCGGCCGGGCCGCGCATTCCAGGGATTGAACGGCTCGCGCGGTTGGGACACCGTCCTCGATTCGTCGCCACGCAGCTTGTCGGATCGACGATCCCCCGGCCGCGACGGGTGCTGCGGTTCGATGTTCGAGCCGTGCCGGGCCTGATGCCGCTGGTTTGGTCTGGCCGGCCAGGGCTGGCGGGGCTGGCCGGTTTCCGCCGCCGGGCGCGGCTTGCCGCGAAATTTGCCGGGCTTCGTGCGCGCCGGCTTGAACCCGGGATGGGGTTCGGTCGCCGCTTCTTCGAGCCGGTCGGCGGGCTGATACCCCACGGCCGCCAGCAACGCCCCGATCTGGGTCTCGTCGAGTTCGTCCCAGCGTCCGGGATGCAACCCTCTGCGCAACGCGACCGGCCCGTAGCGCACCCGCGTCAGCCGGCTGACCGTGACGCCCTGCGATTCCCACAACCGGCGCACCTCGCGGTTGCGGCCTTCCCGCAGGACGACGTGATACCAGCGGTTCGCGCCCTCGCCGCCCGCCTCGCGCAGATCGTCGAAGCGCGCCACGCCATCCTCCAGCGTCACGCCCTCCCGCAGCCGCTTCAGCATCTCCGGCGCAACCTCGCCCAACACCCGCACCGCATACTCCCGTTCGATTTGAGACGAAGGATGCATCAGCCGGTTGGCCAGCTCGCCGTCGTTGGTCACCAGCAACAAGCCTTGGGTGGTGAGGTCGAGCCGGCCCACCGCGATCCAGCGCCCGTCCCGCAGCGGCGGCAAGCGCTCGAAGATCGTGGGCCGACCCTCGGGATCGCTGCGGGTGGTCATCTCGCCGACCGGCTTGTAATAGGCCAGCACGCGCCGCCGCTGCCGGTCGGCGCGGACCGATACCCGCTTGCCGTCGATCTGGATATTATCGGCGGCGCCGACCTGAGCGCCCAGTTGCGCGGCCACGCCGTTGACGGTGATGCGACCCTGGCGGACCCAGTCTTCGATCTGGCGCCGGGAGCCGAGGCCGGCGCGGGCGAGAAATTTCTGCAAACGTTCAGCCATCGAAAGATTCCGTTGAAGGTAAAGAGTCGCCGGGAGAAGCGGTCGTGCGGCGCTCCAGCTCGGCGCCGATGACTTCCAGATCGCGTAGCGCCGCCAGCGGCGGCAAGTCGCTCAGACTCTTGAGGTTGAAATAATCCAGGAAGGCGGGGGTCGTGGCGTACAGGGCCGGGCGGCCGGGCACCTCGCGATGGCCGATCACCTTGATCCAGCCGCGCTCCCGCAAGGTTTTCATGATGCCGCCGCCGAGGCTGACCCCGCGCACCGCCTCGATCTCGCCGCGAGTGATCGGCTGACGATAAGCGATCAGCGCCAGGGTCTCCAGCAAAGCGCGCGAGTAGCTGGCGGTCCGCTCCTCCCACAGCCGCGAAACCCAGGGCGCAAAGACCACGGGCACTTGCAGGCGGAACCCGCTGGCGACTTCGACCAGCTCGACGCCCCGCCCCCGGCAAGCGGTCGCCAGCTCGGTCAGCGCGGCGCGCAGCGTCTCCCGGTCGGGGCGCTCCGCTTCGGGAAACACGCCCAGCAAGCGATCCAGCGACAGCGGCTCGTCGGCCGCCAGCAGCACCGCTTCCAGAATGGCTTTCAGTTCGGGCATCGCGACCGCTCAGATCCGCCGGCGGACGTGAATCGGCGCGAACGGCTCCGCTTGCACCAGCTCCAGCAAGCTTTCCCGCAGCAACTCCAGCACCGCCAGTAGGGTGACCACCACTCCCATGCGGCCCTCCTCCGGGCGGAACAGCGCGGTGAAGGGGGTAAAGCGCAGCGCGTCCAATCGCTCCAGCACCTGGCTCATCCGCTCGCGCACCGACAGCGTTTCGCGCCGGATGTGGTGGCGGCCGAACAGTTCGGCGCGGGCCAGCACGTCGCGCAGGGCATCCAGCAGATCGGCCAAGCCGACTTGCGGCGGCGGGCGCGCGACCTGCCGCTCGACCGGCTCGGCGCCGGCGGCGAAGGTGTCGCGCTCCAGCCGGGGCAGCGCGTCCAGCGCCCGCGCCGCCCGCTGAAAGCGCTCGTATTCCCGCAACCGGCGCACCAGTTCGGCGCGCGGGTCTTCCTCTTCCGCCTCGGCCAGCGCCGGGCTCGGCAGCAGCAGCCGCGACTTGATCTCCGCCAGCCAAGCGGCCATCACCAGATACTCCGCCGCCAGCTCCAGCCGCAACTCCCGCATCAGCGCCAGATACTCCATGTACTGCCGGGTGATGTCGGCGATGGGGATGTCGAGGATGTTGAGATTCTGGCGCTTGATCAGATACAGCAGCAAATCCAGCGGCCCCTCGAACGCTTCCAGGAACACTTCCAGCGCATCCGGCGGGATGTAGAGATCCTGGGGCAAGCGGGTGTAGGGCTCGCCGCCGACCTTGGCGAGCGGCGGCGTTTCGGTGATGGCGTCCATCGGATGAGGCCGTTCCTATTGTCTTTTCCGGCGGCGGTGGGGTGGTGCGCGCCGCGCACCCCACACAGCTTACACCGCTACGCGCCCAGAGGCCGGATACCCACCGCGCGCCGCAATTGTTGCAGGAACGGCACGCTGTACTCGCGCGCCCGCGCCGCGCCGCGCTTGAGGATTTGCTCGATGTGGTCGGGCTGCTCCAGCAGTTCTCGATAGCGCTGGCGCGGCTCGCTCAAGCGGGCGTTCAGGTACTCGAACAGCATCTGCTTCATCTCGCCCCAGCCGATGCCCTGGGCGTAGCGTTCGCGCACCGCCGCCGCTTCCTCGACGCCGGCGAACGCCCGATAAATCTGGAACAGCGTGCAGGTGTCGGGGTCTTTGGGCGCTTCCGGCGGCAGCGAGTTGGTCTTGATCCGCATGATCAGCTTGCGCAGCGTCTTTTCCGGCTCGAACAGCGGGATGGTGTTGCCGTAGCTCTTGCTCATCTTGCGCCCGTCCAGCCCGACCAGCACGGCCGTTTTCTCGTCCACCACCGCCTCGGGCAGCACGAAATGCTCGCCGTACAGGTGGTTGAAGCGGGCGGCGATATCGCGGGCCATTTCCAAATGCTGAACCTGATCCTTGCCGACCGGGATCTTGCTGGCCTTGAACATCAGGATGTCGGCCGCCATCAGGATCGGATAGCAGAACAGCCCCATGAACACGCCCTTGTCGGGGTCTTTGTCGGGATCGGCCACGTTGTCGGCGACCGCCGCCTTGTAGGCGTGAGCGCGATTCATCAGACCCTTGGCGGTCACGCAGGTCAGCATCCAGGTCAATTCCAGAATTTCCGGGATGTCGGTCTGGGCGTAGAAAATGACGTTCTCGACATCCAGCCCCAGCGCCAGCCACGTCGCGGCCACTTCCAGCCGCGAGCGGTGGACCACTGCGGGGTCGTGGCACTTGACCAGGGCGTGATAGTCGGCCAGGAAGTAGAACGATTGCACGTCCTTCCGGTGGCTGGCTTCGATGGCGGGCAGGATCGCGCCGACGTAGTTGCCCAAATGCGGGGTGCCGGTGGTGGTGATGCCGGTAAGGGTGATTTCCATGATGGCGACGAGACTTCGGGTTCCGAATCAGAAGAAAAACAGCGTCAGGATAAAATGCCGGATGCCGTTGACGATGGGCATCAGATTCAGCGTGCCGCTGGCCAGCAACAGCACCAGCACGATCAAGCCGTAAGGCTCCATGCGCGCCATCGCCAGGCCGAACCGGTCCGGCAACAGCCCCGCCAGCACCCGCGACCCGTCCAGCGGCGGAATCGGCACCAGGTTGAGGACGCCGAGCATGACGTTGACATCGATTCCGACCACTCCCATCAGCAGCAGCGGCTCGCCCAGCCACGACAGGGTATCCTGCAAACCGTGGCCGGCCAGCGCCACCAGCCCCCAACCCAGCGCCATCGCCAGGTTGGAACCCGGACCGGCCAGCGCCACCAGCGCCATGTCGCGCTTGGGCCGGCGCAGCCGGTTATAGTTGACCGGCACCGGCTTGGCCCAACCGAAGATGAAGCCGCCGAAAAAATAAAGCAGTCCCGGCACCAGCACGGTGCCGACCGGGTCGATGTGCCGCAGCGGATTGAGGCTGAGCCGGCCTTGGGCCTTGGCGGTGGTGTCGCCGCAGCGCAGCGCCATCCAGCCGTGCGCCACTTCGTGCAGGGTGATCGCCAGCAAGAGCGGCGGCGCCAGCACGATGAGGAGTTGAACCACAGTCAATTCTTGCATGGCGCGATTATACGCAGCCCCGCCGAGCGCGGCCTAGAGAAATGGGCCGGCGTCGCCCAGCCCCTGGCGAACCAGTTGCGGAGCGTCCCCGGTCAGGTCGAGCACGGTGGTCGGCTCGCGTTGGCCGGGACCGCCGTCGATGATGAGATCCACGTCGTTGCGCAGGCGCTCCGCGATGTCCTCGGGATCGGCCAGCGGCCAGTCGTCGCCGGGCAAGCTGAGCGTGCAGCTCATGATCGGTTCGCCCAGCTCCGCCAGCAGGGCGCGGGCGATGACGTTGTCCGGCACCCGGATGCCGATGGTCTTGCGGCGGGGATGCTGCAAGCGGCGCGGGACCTCGTGGGTCGCTTGCAGGATGAAGGTGAACGGTCCCGGCGTGGCGGCCTTGAGCAACCGGTAGCGGCTGTTATCGACCTTGGCGTAGGTGGCGATTTCCGAAAGATCGCGGCAGACCAGAGTGAAGTTGTGCTGGCGGTCGGTTTGGCGGATATGGCGGATGCGTTCCGCCGCCGCCTTGTCGCCGAGCCGGCAACCCAGCGCGTAACTGGAGTCGGTGGGATACACGATCACGGCGCCGGCGCTCAGCCGCTCGACCGCCTGCCCGATCAGGCGCGGTTGCGGATTCAGCGGATGGATTTGTAAAAAACGGCTCATAGCCTGTACTATTCTCTGGTTGTATCAATCATCGATTGGACCGGCAACTTGCCAGCCTGGCGTTGCCCGGTCAAGACGGCGACCTCGGGGCCGCCTTTCTTTTATCCGCTCGCTTTGCCGATGCGCGCCAACGGAATTTCTCTACCGGCATGAAAATGCTGTTTGACTTCCTGCCCATCGTCTTGTTCTTCGTCGCCTACAAACTGGCGGATATCTACGTCGCGACCGGCGTGCTGATCGCCGCGACCCTGGCCCAGGTCGGCTGGGTCTGGCTGCGACAGCGGCGGATCGAAAAGCTGCCGCTGATCACCGCCGGCCTGGTGCTGGTCTTCGGCGGGGCGACCCTGGTCTTGCACGATCCCGTGTTCGTCAAATGGAAGCCGACGGTGGTGAACTGGCTGTTCGCCGTGGCGTTCGCGGCCAGTCGCTTCATCGGCCGGCAAACGCTGCTGGAACGGATGATGGGCGGTCAATTGGAACTTCCCGCCCCGGTCTGGGTCAAGCTGACATTTGCTTGGGCGATTTTCTTCCTCGTCATGGGCGCGGCCAACCTGTACGTCGCCTACTCGTTCGACGAAAACACTTGGGTCAATTTCAAGCTGTTCGGGATGCTGGGCCTGACCCTGTTGTTCGTGCTGGCGCAGGCCGCCTACATGAGCCGTCACCTCAAAATCGACGACACCACCCCGTCAAAGGAGTCCTGACCATGCTGTACGCCATTTTGGGCCGCGACGCGCCGAACAGTCTGGACCGGCGGCTGGCGGTTCGCCCGGCCCATCTGGAACGGCTCAACGCGCTGCTGGCCGAGGGCCGGCTGGCGCTGGCCGGACCGCTGCCCGCCATCGACAGCCCCGATCCGGGTCCGGCCGGTTTTCAGGGCAGTCTGATGGTGGTCGAATTCCCGTCGCTGGAAGACGCCAAAGCTTGGGCCAACGCCGACCCCTATGTGACCGCCGGCGTGTTCGCGGCGGTCGAGGTTTACCCGTTCCGCAAGGTGCTGCCGGCATGACCGACCGGGTGGCCTTGATCGAACGGCGGCTGCGAGACGCCTTGGCGCCCGAACGCCTCGAAATCGTGGACGACAGCGCCGCGCACGCCGGCCACGCCGGAGCGCGCGAAGGCGGCCATTTCACCGTCCGCATCGTCTCGACCGCTTTCGCCGGCAAACCCCTGATTCAGCGCCACCGCCTGGTTCACGCGGCGGTGGCCGACTTGATGCGCCAAGAGATTCACGCTTTGAGCATCAACAAGGCGCAAACCCCGGACGAAGCCCGATCCTCAATCCCTGGAACCTAGCCGACCTATGGAAACGACCCCGATGCACAAACCGAAGAAACCGCTTTACCCCTTGCTGGCGCTGTCCTCCGCCCTGCTGCTATCGAGCGCGACGCTGGCCGCAGAAGACAAGAAACCCGAGCCAACCGCACCGGCGGCGGCTCCGATCACCGCACCGGCGGCACCGGCCGCTCGACCCGTCGCGTTCACCGTCCCCGATCCGGTCGCGGTGGTCAACGGCAAACCGATCTCCAAGGCGGCGTTCGAGCAATACGTCCAGCAGTTGCGCGGCCGGACCAAGGTGGACTCGCCGGAAGCCAGCAAGTCGCTGGTCGATCAGCTGGTGCTGGAAGAGCTGCTGGTGCAGGAAGCCGACAAGCAGAAATTGGCGGACGACCCGGAGATCAAGCAACAGTTGGCGATGATCCAGCGCAGCCTGCTGGCCAGCAGCGTGGTGCGCCGGATGCTGAGCGACAAAGCGCCCAGCGAAGACGCCATCAAGAAAGAGTACGAGACCGCCACCGCCGCGATGAAAGGCAAGGAGTACAAGGCCAGCCACATCCTGGTGGACGCCGAGGACAAGGCCAAGGAAATCATCGCCGAACTCAAGAAGGGCGGCAATTTCGCCGAGCTGGCCAAGACCAAGTCCAGCGACAGTTCCGCTTCCAGCGGCGGCGATCTGGGCTGGTTCACGCCGAGCATGATGGTGCCGCCGTTCGCGCAGGCGGTCGCCAAGATGGAAAAGGGCAAGTACAGCGAGCAGCCGGTGCAAACCTCGTTCGGCTGGCACGTCATTCTGCTGGAGGATGTCCGCGACGCCACTCCGCCTTCGCTGGATGAGCTGAGACCGCAAATCACCCAGATGCTGCAAAGCCGGACGGTGAACGATTACCTGGAAAAACTGAAATCCGGCGCCAAGATCGAGGTCAAGGAAATCCAGGTCAGCGAAGCCGCCAAGCCGGCGGCGGAACCCGCCAAGGGCGCCAAGGAAGAAAAGAAGGAAGAGAAAAAGTAATCGCGGGTACTCCGACCCCCACCCTCTCCCCGTCGGGAGAGGGTCTATCGCTCCAGCAGCGCCAGCAACCCCGCCTCGTCCAGCACGGTCACGCCCAGCTCCCGCGCCTTGTCCAGCTTGGAGCCGGCATCGCGACCCGCGACCACGTAATCGGTTTTCTTCGACACGCTGCCCGCCACCTTGGCGCCCAGCGCTCGCAGGCTAGCGGTCGCCCGATCTCGGCTGAGCGACTCCAAGGTTCCCGTCAGCACCACCGTCTTGCCGGCCAGCCGCCGGTCGTTCGCCGGTCTCGCCGCCGTTTCCGGCCAGCGCACGCCCGCCGCCCGCAACCGCGCGATGATGTCCCGATTGTGCGGTTCCTGAAAAAACGCGCGGACGGCGGCGGCGACCACCGGGCCGATATCCGGCACCTGTCGCAGCCGTTCCTCGTCGGCCACCATCAGCGCTTCCAGCGCGCCGAAGTGCTCCGCCAGCGCCAAGGCCGTGGCCTCGCCGACTTCGCGAATCCCGAGCGCGTAGAGAAATCGGGCCAGCGTGGTGGTTTTGCTCCGTTCCAGCGCCTCGACCAAGTTGACGGCGGACTTGGAGCCCATTCGCTCCAGATCGGCTAGCGTCGCCGCGTCGAGCGCGAACAGATCGGCGGGATCGCGCACCCGTTCCCGCTCGACCAGTTGCTCCACCAGTTTGTCGCCCAGCCCTTCGATGTCCAGCGCCCGGCGGGAGGCGAAATGGCGGATCGCCTCCTTGCGCTGGGCGCGGCAGTACAAACCGCCCACGCAGCGGGCCACCGCCTCGCCTTCCGGGCGGATCACCCGCGACCCGCATACCGGACAAGTTTCCGGCATGGCGAACGGCCGCGATTCGGCGGGACGGCGCTCCAGCACCACGCCGACCACTTCGGGGATGACATCGCCCGCCCGGCGCACGATCGCGGTATCGCCGACCCGGACATCTTTGCGTGCCACCTCGTCGGCGTTGTGCAGGGTGGCGTTGGTGACGGTGACGCCGCCCACGAACACGGGCTTGAGCCGCGCCACCGGCGTGATCGCCCCGGTGCGGCCGACCTGCACCTCGATGGCCTCGACCACGGTCAGCACTTCTTGCGCCGGGAACTTGTGGGCGACCGCCCAGCGCGGCTCGCGCGTGCGAAAACCCAGTTCCCGCTGCCAGTCCAGACGATTGACCTTGTACACCACGCCGTCGATGTCGAAAGGCAGGGCATCGCGCTTTTCGGCGATGGCGCGATGAAACTGGATCAGGCCGTCCGCACCCCGCGCCACGGCCCGCTCGTCGCTCACCGGCAGGCCGAACGCCGCCAGCGCGTCGAGTGTCGCGCCGTGCGTGGCGGGCAATTCCCAACCCTGGGTCTCGCCCAACCCGTAAGCGAAAAAGGACAGCGGGCGTTTTGCCGCGATGTTCGGATCGAGCTGCCGGATACTGCCCGCCGCGCCGTTGCGAGGATTCACCAGCGCCGGCAATCCCGCCGCCCGCTGGCGGGCGTTGTAGCGCTCGAAATCCGGGCGGCTCATGTACACCTCGCCGCGCACCTCCAGCACGGCGGGCGCCGGACCTTGCAACCGCAGCGGCACGGCTTTGATGGTTCGGACGTTTTGGGTGACATCCTCGCCGGTTTCGCCATCGCCGCGCGTGGCGGCCTGAACCAGCGCGCCGTCTTCGTAGCGCAGGCTGACGGCCAAGCCGTCGAACTTCAGTTCGCAGGCGTATTCGACCGGCGTCGGATCGTCGTCCAAGCCCAGCTCGCGCCGCACCTGGACATCGAAGGCTCGCGCGCCGCCCGGCCCGACATCGGTTTCGGTGCGGATGGAGAGCATGGGCATCCGGTGTCGCACCGGCACAAACGCATCGAGCGCCTTGCCGCCCACGCGCTGGGTGGGCGAATCGGCGCGGCGCAGTTCGGAGTGTTCCGCTTCGAGCGCCTGCAATTCCCGAAACAGCCGGTCGTACTCGGCATCGGGGATTTCGGGATCATCCAGAACGTAATAGCGGTGATTGTGCCGCTCGATCTGCTCGCGCAGCTCGGCGGCCCGGCTGGCGGCGGCGATGGGGGCCGTCATGAAAGCGCGCTCCACCGGGAGAAATCTGCGGCTACAACCGGGATGACCGGTCCAGTTCGGCGACCTTATCGCGCAGCTTCGACAAACCCCGGTTGGTCAGCTTGTGCCGGTGTTCGTCGCAAATCACCCCGCCGAGTTTTCGAGCGACCTGATCGACGGCGAGCAGCAACATTTCCAGAGCCTTCATCGCATCGACGGGACCGGGCAGACTCATGAACGCCAACAAACCGGGCGTGGTCAGTTCCGCCAGAGCGTCGGGCTCGAACGAGCCCGGCTTGCGCAAGTGCGCCAGACTGAACACCGGGGTATCGGCGGCGGTTCCTCCCTCCGGGTAGCCCTCGAACAAACCGGCGAGGCCGAGCCGAAGCCCCGCCTCCTCGGCCGCCGCCCGGATAGCGGTCCCCCGAAACGATTGGTGACGCGGCGCCATCACGGTCAACGCGATGGTGGTTTTAGGCGCCGAGGGCGCTTCGACCGCCAGGCTTTGCTCGGCGATGGGTTCCTGCGGAGTCGGTTCCGGCATCGGTTCCGGCATCGGTTCCGGCATCGGTTCCAGCGTCGGTTCCGGTTGCGAGTCGAACGGCCACGTCCCGACCGTCTCGCGGTTCGACACCGGTTTTTCCCGCTCCAGAGGCGACTTTCCAAACGCCGGGGCGCGCTGGACATCGGTCCCGCGATTGAGCGGCCGAATCTCCACATCCACCAGAATCTTGTCGGCCAAGTGATGATCGGGCGTGACTCGGCCCAGTTCGCCGAACTCGTGCACTTCCCCGGCTTCGTCCGGCAGGTGGGTCGAGGTTTCGCCCAATTTCGGTTCGTTGGCCGAAGATCGGCGACGGCGTTTGCGGATTTCCTCGCGCAGCCGCGTCCGAATTCCCCACAGATAGATCAGGGCGACGGTGACAACCCCGATACCGGCCAGCAGCCACTGTAATTGCGTTTTGTCCATTTCCATCAATCCAAGGCCCCAGATTCCGCCAGCCGCAACCAGATTGCGCCAGGGTTACATAACATAAATTTGAGGAGAACGGCATCCCCGGCGCGGCGCGCCGGCGGATCGGGGATAGCGTCCCCCCCGCTCGTGCTTTAACCGTTTACTCTATCAAATGCCGTCGGCCGCCGCATTACCCGGTTCGCGCCCGCGAACGGCAAGACGTTCGCGAATCCGCCCCGTGCGCCTCGCTCAGCCGACCGCCGCCAGCCGCGTCGCTTCTTCGACATCGACGGCGACCAGCCGCGAGACGCCCGGCTCCTGCATGGTGACGCCCGCCAAGTGCTGGGCGATTTCCATGGTGGCTTTGTTGTGGGTGACGAAGATAAATTGCACCCGCCCCGACAGTTCCCGGACCAGGGCGCCAAACCGGCCGATGTTGGCTTCGTCCAAAGGCGCGTCCACCTCGTCCAGCAGGCAAAAAGGGGCGGGATTGAGCTGGAAGATGGCGAACACCAGGGCGACGGCGGTCAGCGCCTTCTCGCCGCCGGACAACAGGCCGATCGAACCGATCCGCTTGCCGGGGGGTTTCGCCATGATCGCCACACCGGCATCCAGCACATCCTCGCCGGTCAGAGCCAGATGGGCCTCTCCCCCGCCGAACAAGCGGGGAAACAACTCTCCGAGCCCGGTATTGACCCGGTCGAAGGTCTCGCGAAACCGGGCGCGGGTCTCGCGGTCGATCTTGTGCATGGCGTTTTCCAAAGTGGTCAGCGCTTCCAGCAAATCGTCGTTCTGCGCGTCGAGATACCGCTTGCGCTCCCCCAACTGCGCGCATTCCTCGATGGCCGCCAAATTGATCGGCCCCAAGCGCTGGATGCGCCGCTCCATCTGCTCCAGCCGCGCCAGCCAGTCCGGCTCGGCCGCCTCGGCCGGCAGGCCGGCCAGCACCGCTTCCGGCTCGAAAGCGAGTTCGCGCAACTGCTCGCGCAGGTTCTGCTGGCGGACCCGAGCCTCGCTCAAGGCCAGCCGCCGCTCCTCGATCACCCGGCGCTGGGCTTCGGCGCGGCGCTCGCAGCGACCGCGATTCTGTTCTCCCGCCTCCAGCTCGGCATCTTGGGCCTCCAGGGCTTGGCGGGCGTCCCGCAATTCGGCCTCGATGGTCAGTTGCATTTCCAAGGCGCGCGCCAGATCTTCCTCGGCGGCGGCGAGGGCCGCGTCGTCGGCGGCGGTCCGCTCCCGTTCCAGGCTCGCTTGCCGGGCGCGCAACTGCTGTCGCTGCTCCACGAGCCGGTCGAGCGCCTGCGCGGAGGCGGCCAATTGGGCCCGCAAGGTCTCGATCGCCGTCATCCGACGGGCCGCATCCTGGCGGGCGACATCGGCCCGAGCGCGACCTTGCCGCAGCGCGTCGCTCGATCGTTCCCGAGCCGCGTTCAGTTCGGCCTGCTCGGCCCGCAGCCCCTCCAGGATCAGCGCCGCATCCTCCAGCCGCGACCGGGCCAGATACAACTGCTCTCGATCCCGCTCGCAGTGCTCCTCCAGCTCGGCCCGCTCTTCTCCCAGCGCGGCGCGGCGCTCGCGGGCGTGCTCTTGACGGGCCTGCAATGCGCTCGACTCTCCTTGGGCGCGGGCATGGTCGCGATGGCGCTGGTTGACCGTCTGCTGCGATTCCCGCCGTTGCCGTTCGAGTTCGTCGTGCAGCCGCGAGCGGAGCTGTTCCGCTGCCGCCGCTTGCCGCCCCAGCGTCGCCTCGTCCTCGCTCAGCGACGCCTCCAGTTGGCGGATCTCGCGCTCGCGTCGCAGCACGCTCTCGTCCGCGCCGCGCGCCAAGCGCAGCCAGCGCCGCCCGCAGCGCGCGCCATCCGGCGTCACCACGGTCGCGCCGTCGGCCAGTTCGGCGCGACGCGCCAGCATCTCGGCCAAGTCGGCGGCGACATCCACCTTACCCAGAAGATCGGCGAGCGGCCACGGCGCGCGCACCTTGCCCGCCAGCGTGGAGCCCGGAGCGCCGGCCTCGGGCGCGGCGGCAGGTTCGAGCAGAGTCAGCCGGCCGTTTCCGAATTCGGCGCCGGCTCGCGCGACCGCGTCGAGATCGGGCACGCAAACCGCGTCCAGCCAGTCGGCCAGCACGGTTTCGACGGCGATTTCCCAGCCCGGTTCCACCTCCAGCTGTTCGGCCAGGCGCGGCGCCTGGGCCAATTCTCGCGCGTGCAGCCACTCGCTCACCTCGTGCGGGTGCCGCCCCAAGGCCGCTTCCTGGAGGGTTTGCAGCGAGGCGAGACGCCCGCGCCCGGTCTGCATCCGCTCGCGCAGCAACCGCACGCGATGCTCGGCTTGCCGCAGCGCTTCCCGGGTCGCGACCAGTTCCCCTTCGATCTGGGACAGCCGTTCCTGATCCTGCCGCAAGGTTTCGGCGATCTCCTGTTCCAGCGACCGCAGGTTGGCGCGTTCGCCATCGAGATCGGCGGCGGCCAGTTGGTCCTGCTCGTGCCGCAACCGTTCCGACCGTCGTTCGCCTTGGGTCAACTGGCGTTCCAGATGCTCGATCCGGGTGCGCTCGACCTCGATCCGCCGCTGGGCTTCGCCATGGCGGCGGCCAAACCCCTCCCAAATGACCTGATCTTCGCGCAATGCGGTCTCGGCGACGGCCAGCGCCGCTCCCGCCTCCGCCTCGGTGGCCAGCGCCAGCGCCAGCTCCGGTTCGGCGGCGGCCAGCGCCCGGGTCCATTCCGTTTGCTGGATCTGATCCTGCGCCAGTTGCGCTTCGATCCGCTCCAGCGCCGTCGCGGTCTGGCGCCCGTCGTCCTCGCGCCGTCGCCGCAACTCGCGCTGGTGCTGGAGATACTGTTCGAGCCGGCTGATTTCCGCGCCGGTCCGGTAATAGCGGCCCTGGGTATCGTTGTAGGCGTCGTTCAGTTCCGCGCGCCGGATCCGGCCGGTTTCGAGCCGGGCCTCCAGTTGCCGCTGCTCGGCCAGAATCGCCTCCAGCGCCGTCTCCTCCTGGCGCAACGCCCCCTCGCTCGCTTGCAGGTCGGCGCGCAGGTCGCGCCAGCGCAAGGTCAGCAGTTCCGCCTTGAGGCGCCGCTCCTCGGCGCGATACTCGCGATATTGGCCGGCGGCCCGCGCCTGCCGCTGCAAGTGCTGGAGCTGGCGGCCCAGCTCGTCCCGCACATCGTTGAGCCGTTCGAGATTTTCGCGGGTGTGGCCGATGCGGGTTTCGGTTTCGCGCCGGCGCTCCTTGTACTTGGAAATGCCGGCGGCCTCTTCGAGAAAGACCCGCAACTCCTCGGGCTTGGCCTCGATCACCCGCGAGATCATGCCCTGCTCGATGATGGCGTAGCTGCGCGGTCCCAGCCCGGTGCCCAGAAAGATATCGGCGATGTCGCGGCGGCGGCAGCGGGCGCCGTTGAGAAAGTAGCTCGATTGCCCGTCGCGGCCGACCAGCCGCTTGACCGCGATCTCGGCGTAGCTGGCCCAGGGGCCGCCCAAGCGGCCCTGGTGGTTGTCGAACACCAGCTCGATGGACGCCTGCCCGACCGGCTTGCGCTGGGCCGCGCCGTTGAAGATCACGTCGGTCATGGTTTCGCCGCGCAGGCTGCGGGCCGAGCTTTCGCCCATCACCCAGCGCACGGCGTCGATGATGTTGGACTTGCCGCAGCCGTTCGGGCCGACGATGCCGATCAGGTTGCCGGGCAAATGCAGCACCGTGGGGTCCACGAACGACTTGAACCCCGCCAGCTTGATCTTGCTCAGCCGCATCGGCGGATCGGTCGGATGGCGCGCGCCCGGTTCACGCCCGGCGGACCAGGGGCCGCAACACCGCCTCGATGGCCTCCATGTCCGGGATGATGATCGGCTTTTCCTGATAGCGCGCCCAGCTCAGGATGCCGGGCAAATCCGAGTCGGACTCGCCGACCTCCGGATCCGGCTCGAGGTCGGCGCGCTGCAAGTTGATCGGCCGCGGGGCCGAGGTGCCCAGAATCCCGAAGTGCGGCAAGCGGGAATCGGTGCCCAGCGTATTGACGATGATGATGCGCGAATTGAGGTCGGCATCGGGCGACACCCGAAATATCAGCCGCCCCAAGCTGACCAGCGGGGTGGTCAGATTGCGCCACAGCATGGCGCCGACCACCCAGTGCGGCGCCGCCTCGATCCGAAGAGGCGTCGCGAAGGGCAACACTTCGACCACGAGACTGTTCGGCAGGAGGGCTTGGCCGCCCTGCACGTTCATCAGCAAACAGCGGAGATTCGGGGAAGCTTCCATAACGGTATCCATGACGGCGCGGGAATCGGTGGGGGTTGGCGCCCGATCCGGCACGCTCTAGGTGATCAGCTCCAGGGCGCGTTCCCCCAGAATCCGGCGGATCGATTGCATCAGCTGCTCTTCCTGATAGGGTTTGGTCAGATAGTCGTTGACGCCGAGCTTCATGGCCCGCTCGCGATGCTTCTCGCCGCCCCGCGAGGTGACCATGATGATCGGCAATCCGCGCAGGCTCTGCTGGTTGCGGACGTGGGCCACGACCTCGAAGCCGTCCATGCGCGGCATTTCGATGTCGAGGATCGCCAGGTCGGGCACCTGGGTCTGCAACATCGCCACCGCGTCCAAGCCGTCCTTCGCGGTCACCACCTGGATGTTGTGGCGCTCCAGAATCCGCGCGGTGACCTTGCGCATGGTGATCGAATCGTCGATGACCATGACGTTGATTTTCTCCTGCCGGGCTTCCTGCCGCGCCACCCGCAAGGCGCGGCTTTCCGCCTGCTTCTGCGCCTGCGATCCGATGTGGCGGACCAGGGCGGCCAGCTCCAGCACCACCACCACCCGGCCGTCGCCCAGCACGGTGGCGCCGGAGATGCCGGGCACGCCGTTGAACTGCGGGCCGACCGGCTTGACGATGACTTCCCGGTTGCCCAGCACCGCCTCGACCTGCAAGGCGGCGCTGGCCTCGGCGCTGCGGAACAGCAGGGTCGGCGGCCGGCGGTCCGCCACCTCGTCGAACGGCTGAATCTGGGCGCTGCCGATCAGGATGCCCAGGTTGTGGATCGGATAGCTGCGCTCGTTGTACCGATGCTGGACGTGATCGCCGGACAAATAGGACTGGAATTCGCTTTCCTTGAGCCGGGTCACCAGTTCGATGCTCAGCAGCGGGATGGCGAACAGGGAGTCGCCGGCCCGCGCCAGCAGCGCCTGGGTCACCGCCAGCGAGAATGGCAGGCGGATGATGAAGCGGGTGCCTTGGCCGGGCTCGGTCTGGATCAGCAAGGCGCCGCGCATGGACCGGATGGCCTCGTTGACCACGTCCATGCCGACCCCGCGCCCGGAAATCTGGGTGACCGAGGTGGCGGTGGAAAAGCCGGGGCGCAGCAACAGGGCGATCAACTCCTCCTGGGTCGCCGGCTGATCGGGCAACAGCAAACCCTTTTCCTCGCCCTTGGCGCGAATCGCGTCGAAATTGAGACCGCAGCCGTCGTCGCCCAGCTCCAGCACCAGTTCCGCGCCTTCCCGGCGCAGGCTCAGGGTGATGGTACCGATCTCGGGCTTGCCGCTCGACCGGCGCTGCTCCGGCGCCTCGATGCCGTGGGCCAGCGAGTTGCGCAGCATGTGCTCCAAGGGCGCGACCATGTTTTCCAGCACGTTGCGATCGACTTCCGCGTCTTCGCCGCCGACCAGCAGTTCCGCCCGTTTGCCCAGTTCCTGGGACGACTGCCGCACCACCCGCCGCAAGCGGGGAACGATGCTGCCGAACCGCACCATGCCGGTGCGCATCAGGCCCTGCTGGATTTCCTTGTTGACCTTGCCCTGCTGATCCAGCAACGTGGTGACTTCCCGCGCGTGCTCGCCCAGCGAATTGCCGATGTTGCCCAGATCGTCGGCGATTTCCATCAGCGACCGGCTGACCTGTTGCAGCTCGGTGAAGCGATCCAGCTCCAGGGGATCGAACTCCAGTTGGTGACCCTTGGCACCCTGGTCTTGGCGCGACTGGATGCGGGCTTCGGATTGGGTGGCGAGATGGGTGACCTGCCGGCGCAGCCGAGTGATGGTCTGTTCCAGCTCGCCGAGATTGAAGCTCATGGCGCCCACGCCCTGATCGATTCGGGCGCGGAAGATGCTGCTTTCGCCCATCTGGTTGACCAGGGTGTTGAGCAGGGCGGCGCTGACCCGGATGCTGTCGGCCGGGGCGGCGGCCGGAGCGGTTTTTTCGGCGGGCCGCGCGGCCGCAGCGGCCGCGGCGGCCGTCAAGGTGGCGGTCACTGCCGGCAGCAGCGGCCTGGACCGCTCGGGGGCCGCCTTGGCGCCGAGCGCGGCTTGCAGTTCTGCGATCAGCTCCCGTTGGGGAGACGGCTGAATTCCGCCGAGCACGCCGGCCAGCATCTGGTGCAAGCGGTCGAGGGCGCGCTGGATATGGTCCAGGACTTGCGACGATCCCTTCAGCGCGCCCTTGCCGAGCGCGTCCAAGAGCGATTCGGCGGCGTGGGCCAGGTCACCGACCGCCATGAAGCCGGCCATGCGCGAACTGCCCTTGAGCGTGTGCATTTCCCGGCGCAGATCGTTCAGCAGCTCGACATTGTTCGAGTCGGCGCGCAAGCGCTGCAGGATGACATCGCTGGAATCGAGGATCTCGCTGGCCTCGGCCTGGAACACCTGCACCAGCTCCTGATCCAGCTCGGTCATCTGGAAGGCCGCCACTTCCGGCAGCGGGGTCACCGGCTGCCGCCGGCTGACCGGTTCCGCCGCAGGTCGCTCCGCCGCCGACACCGCCGGCGGCAGTTCCACGACCGGCTCGCCGGCCATGAGCGCGTCGGCCAGGCGATGCAGGTCGCCGATCAAGTTGACCGCCGCCGCCGGACTGCCGCCGCCGGCGGTTTCCGCCAGCATCCGATTCAAATGATCCAGAGTGTGCTGGAGGGTGTCGAGCACGATCGGCGAGGCGTGGCCCTTGCCTTTGCCCAAGGCATCCAGCACCGATTCCGCCGCGTGCGCCAAATCGCCGATGGGCATGAAGCCGGACATGCGCGAACTGCCCTTGAGGGTGTGCATGTTCCGCCGCAGGTCGTTCAGCAACACCGTATTGTCGGCTTCGCTGGCCAGCCGCTGCAAAATGAGATCGCTGGCATCGAGAATTTCGGTCGCTTCGTACTGAAAGACCTGCGCCAACTCCAAATCCACTCCGGCCAGCTCCGGGGGAGCGGGCGGAGCGACTTCCGGCGGGGGAAGGGGCTTGATCGGCGGCGATGGCGCCGCCGCCTCGACCGGCGCGGCCGGAACCGCCGGCTCGACGCTGGCGGGGACGGCGCGCGGCAGTTCGCGCGCCCGAGCGACCAAGGCCGCCAAGGTCGCGCCGGTCTCCTCGGTCATCGCGGCTTTGCCGACCAGTAGCTCCAGCGCGGTCGCAGCTTCGCCGACCAGATCGGCTAACGCCGGCGAGGGCGGCAAGGTACCGCTCAGGACCTGATTCAACAGGTCCTCGAACACCCAAGCGAAATCGCCGATCTCGGTCGCCCCGACCACGCGCCCGCTGCCCTTGAGGGTGTGAAAAGCCCGCCGGATGGCGGTCAGGGGTTGGCGGTCGGCCAAATTGCGCTGCCAGACGCTGCCTTGCTCGCGAATCCGGTCCAGCTCCTCGCGCGCTTCTTCCAGGAAGACCTCCAGGAACTCCGGATCGATTTCCGCCGCCACCTTGAGCGAGGGCGGTTCGACGGGCGCCGGCGGCGGCGCCGCGATCGGCTCCATCCGCGCCGACGCTGGCCGACGCGACGGCGGCTCCGCAACGAGTTCCGGGGGCGCCGGCTCGACCCGCAGCGAGGGCGGCACCGTGATCGGCTCCATCTCCTCGGGACGAGCCAAGACCTGCGCTCGCGCCACCAGCGCCGGCAGGGCATCCAGCGCGTCGCTCCGCAGCGGGATCTCGCCCACCAGCGGCGCCAAGGCCGAAACCGCCGCCGCGATGGCATCGCAAATGGCCGGGCTCGCGGTCAGGCTTCCGCTCAAAATCTGATTCAGCAGGTTTTCGTATTCCCAGGCGAAATCGCCGATCACGGTCGCGCCGACCATGCGGCCGCTGCCCTTGAGGGTGTGGAAAGCCCGGCGCATGGTGGTCAGGGCGTCGCGGTCGTGCAAATTCTCGCGCCAGAGGGCCAATTGCTCTCGGATGACCGCCAATTCCCCGCGCGCCTCCTCCATGAACACGTCCACGAACTCGGGGTCGGCGTCGGAGAGTCCCATCAAATCCGCCAAACCGATCTCCTCTCCCGCGACCGGGGGCGCGGAATCGGCGGCGGTCGCGGCGGGCGGGACAAAATCCAGATCCGCCAAGTCGAGGGTTATGGCCTCGTCCGAGCCGGGCGTCGGCCATGTCGGCTCCGACGCTGCGGGAACCGATGCCGGGCGATCCGGAGCCTCGGGTATCGCCGAGTCCGGCCAAGACAGGGGCTGGCAGTCCTCTCCCGGATGGACCGGATCGAAGGAGGGCGCCGCCGGCGCGGCGGACGCCGATTCGGGCTGCGGCGGCAGGGCGAGCAAGGTTTCCAGTTGGTCCAGATGCTCTTCGGCCGCTTTCAGAACCACGGCGGACGCGGGCCGGTCGCTGTCCAGCGGCTCCAGATAATGGTCCAGCGCGGCCAGAATCTCTCCGAGCATCCCGGTGGCGAGCGGCCGGTAATGTTCGGCGCCGACGGCCAACGCCCCAGCGATTCGCTCCAGGCGCTCGGACATCGAAGCGGGGCGGGTCAATGCGCGGTCGGCCAGCATGCGGTGCAGGGCTTGCAGCTCGTCCCGGAATACCGCCCATGCCTGAGGCTGTTCGGCGCCACCCTCCAAATCGACGGCCACGCGCTCCCGCAGTCGCTTCAGCGCGTCCAGAATCCCGTGCCGGGCAGCGCTATCCGGCGGCGAAGCCGGCGGCGCTGCACTGTCGCCGGCGATCGCGGCGTCTTGCTGGCGTGTCCGGCGCAAGTGATCGATCATCCTGGACAATTCGGGCTCCGGTCGACGCTGGCCGGGAGTCAGGCAGGATTCCAGGTACAGGGCCAACTGCGCGGTGGCCTGTCGCAGCGCCACCCCGTCGAGGGACCTGAGCTTGCCCTTGATCAAACCCGAGATCTGCACGCGCATTTCGTCCAGCAAGGCGACCGCTTGCCGGTGCTCCAGCGCCGCCAGCGGGCCGCGCACCTGATCGATGGCATCGATCAGGGCTTCCAGCGGGGCGAAATCGGCCGGATCCTCGCGATAGGCATCCAGGCCGTGTCGAATCCGCTGCAGGGCGAGCAACAGATCATCCTTGAGGGCGCCCAATCGGTTGTCGGCGACACGATGCGAAATCATCACGCTACCTCCGCGCGGATCGTCTGTCCGGCCGGCCGGTGCCGCTCGGAACCGGGCTTATCGGGACCACAATGGCGCATTCCCGGCATCCCGGCTCCTTTCGCCCGGCTCAAGCGGGCAACCGGAAATCGGCGACCGCTTGGCGCAATTCCCGCGCCAACTGATTGAGCTTGCCGATGGCGGAAGCGGTGGCCACGCTGCTTTCGGCGGTCTGCCCGGTAATTTCGTTGATGGAAATCATGGCGGTGGACACCCGCGAGGCCATTTCCGAAACCTGTCCGGCGGATTTGGAGATCTCGTCGATCAATTCGGCCAGATTGGCCGACACTTTTTCGATTTCTTCCAGAGCCTCGCCGGCTTTCTCGGCCAGTCCGGCGCCGCCGACCACCTCGGCGGTGCTTTTCTCCATGGAGATGACCGCTTCGTTGGTGTCGGCCTGAATGGTCTTGACCAGGGTCTCGATGCGCTTGGTGGCGTTGCTGGAGCGCTCCGCCAGCCGTTGCACTTCGTCGGCGACCACCGCGAAGCCGCGGCCGGCGTCGCCCGCCGCCGAGGCCTGAATCGCGGCGTTCAGCGCCAAGATGTTGGTCTGGTCGGCGATGTCGTTGATCAGGGCCACGATATCGCCGATTTCCTGCGAGGACTCGCCCAGCCGCTTGATGCGCTTGGAGGTGTCCTGGATGTGCTCGCGGATGGCGTTCATGCCCTGAATGGTCCGCCGCACCCGGTCGCCGCCCTCGTGGGCGATGCCCACCGATTTTTCCGCCACCTCGGCGGAGGCGGCGGTCTTGGACGACACGTCGTCCATGGATTGCGCCATCTGGGTCACGGTGGAGCTGGCGTTCTCGATCTGCCGGGCCTGGATCTCGCTGGATTTGGCCAGCCGGTCGGCGATGGCGCTGGTTTCCTGCACGGCGCCCGCGACCAGCCCCGAGGTGTTGTTGATGGTCGAAACCAGATCGCGCAACGCTTCGATGGCGTAGTTGACCGAATCGGCGATGGCGCCGGTGATGTCCTCGGTCACGCTGGCCTGCACGGTCAGATCGCCCTCGGCGAGGTTGCCGAGCTCGTCGAGCAAGCGCAGGATGGCGTCCTGATTGCGGCGGTTCTGTTCCTCGGTCTCCTGCTTGCGCTGCTCGCTTTCCAGCAGGCGCTGCCGGCTTTCGCGGTTTTGCAGGTAAATCAGCGTCAGCAGCAGGACCAGGGCCAGCACCCCGAACAAATAGGCGATTTTGTAGTTGAGCGGAATGCCCAGCACATGAAACTGGTGGCTGTTCCCGGAGTGGGCGTCGAGCAGCTTGTTGGTCGCTTCCAGCAGGGCATCGCCTTTCTCGGCGATGCCCTGGGCGGCATTCTGGCTCTTGACCAGTTCCGGGGCGCGATCGACGATGCGCGCGGTTTCGGCTTCGAGGGATTTAAACCGCTCGGCGAGATCGGCCAGCTTGCCGGCGCTGTCGGGGAGACTCACCCGATCGATCCCCAGCCGGGGATCGCCGTCGCGCATCCCTCTCAGGACCCGGCCAAAGAGGTTGACGTTGCGGCCGAACCGGTCGGCGGCGGCGGCCACCCCGGCGCCGCCCTCGCTCAGCATGCGCTTCAAATCGCTTTCGATCCGCTGCCCCAGCAGCAATTGGTTTGTGGCGAAATACACCTGCTTGGCATCGATGCGGTTGTTGGCCAAGTTCTTGGCGATCTCGTCGGACAGGGTGATGATTTGGGTCAGGGAGCTTTCCAGCAGCGGCACGAAATTGCTGACCGCCATGACCGGCTCGCGCCCGGCGAGCAGCGTATCGATATCGGCCCTGACCGGCTTCCAGCGGTTCTCCAACTGGTCCAGTTGCGGGCGGACCACCTCCGGCGCGGGCGACAGCCCCGAGGCGGCGTTGCCGTTTTTCTGATCGTTCAGCGCCTGCTCGAAGCGGTCGCGGCCCTCCTTGAGCTTGGCGAACGCCGTCTCCTTGCCCCGCGCGGCCTCCAGGGCGTCGGTCACCAGCGAACGCGACAGAAACCGCTGCTCGCCGACCAGCCTGAAATAGCTCTCGTTCTGTTCGTCCTGCCGCTCCAGGAGGGTAAAAATGATGCCCATCAGCAAGATGAAGAACACCAGCGCGCCAAGCAGCGCCAGGTGGGTGACGGATAATCCTTTCAACGCCGAACGATCTCGCGAATCACGCATTTCTGTTTCTCGTCGAACTTGACCCTGATGACCGCCCCGCCCGCTGATCCGGCGGGGAAATTCTGGAAAATGCCGCTAGCCGACCGCGTTTAAAAAATTGGGCTCCGCCAGCAATTTCCGGGTGATGAAGACCATCCAGTATTGGTTGTCGCTCCAAAACGCCTCCGCGATGTAGGGTCGCAGACTTTCTTCCACGGTGTCCAGCGACGGCAACCGATGCTGGGGACCAAAGTGCCGCATCCCGATAATCTCGTCCATCAGCAGGCCGTAATCCCAGTCGTCGGCGCGGACGATGACGACTTGGCTGCCCGGCGATTGCACCGTGGGCCGGCCGGCCAGAAAATCTCGCAAGTCGGTCACCGAAATGACCTTGCCGCGCAGGTTGGCGATGCCCAGCAACCAGCGCTTGACGCCCGGCACCCGGGTAATGCTGCGCGGAATCGGAATGATTTCGGCGACATCGTCCATGGAGAATAGCAGGTTCCAGGAACCGAGGCGCGCGGCGAGTTGTCCTCTGATCTCCGACAGCTGAGGGCCGGCCGCCGCGGCCGGCGCGCGCTCGCGGATGCGCTGGTCCAATCGCAGCAGAATATCGAAGGGGTGCGGCGGAGCTGACGCCGTGGAGGGATTGATTACCGCATCTGCCACATGACTGTCCTCGAATCGCGGAGCCTTGGGGTCGGACGACCGTTGCGAGACCCGACCCGAAGCCGCTGATATCCTTGATCGGTGGAGGGGAACGCGAGGTCGCAATCTACATCGATGATCTTTTTGGCGTATTTTTTAGCATACTAATAGCCACGACGCCATGATGGAAACCGCATCCGCCCTTTTCGCGCCGCGCGGCCGGACGCGCTCCGATGGCGCCCCGCGCATTCTCCGTCCATCGGCCGGATGCCCGCATCGACATCGTCTAACCCTACGGACCTGCTGACCATGACCATCAAGCTCGGCGTGGTGATGGACCCCATCGCGACCATCACCATCAAAAAGGACACCACCTTCGCCATGCTGCTGGCCGCTCGGGCGCGCGGCTGGGAGCTGCATTACTTCGAACAAGCCGACCTGTACGCTCGCGGCGACCAGGCGTTTGGCCGGGCTCGCTCGCTCAGCGTCGAGGACGACAAGCGGGGCTGGTTCGCTTTCCACGGCGAACGGGAACTGCCGCTGGCGGAGCTGGACGTGATCCTGATGCGCAAGGATCCGCCGTTCGACATGGAGTACATCTACACGACCTATCTGCTGGAATTGGCCGAGGCGGCCGGAACCCTGGTCGTCAACCGGCCCCGCAGCCTGCGCGACGCCAACGAAAAATTCTTCGCCCTCAACTTTCCGCAATGCTGCCCGCCGACGCTGGTCGCCCGGGAAGCGGCCCGGATCAAGGCGTTCCTCGGCGAGCACGACGACATCGTGGTCAAGCCGCTGGACGGCATGGGCGGGGCATCGGTGTTCCGGCTGCGCCGCGACGATCCCAACCTCAACGTGATTCTGGAAACGCTCACCGCCCACGGCCGGCGGCTGAGCATGGCGCAGCGCTATATCCCGGAGGTGGTGGCCGGCGACAAGCGCATCCTGCTGATCGACGGCGAGCCGATCCCCTACGCGCTGGCCCGGATTCCGCAGGCCGGCGAGACGCGCGCCAATCTGGCGGCGGGAGGGCGCGGCGAAGGCGTGCCGCTCACCGAGCGCGACCGCTGGATCTGCGCGCAGGTGGCCCCGAGGCTACGGGAAATGGGTTTGCTGTTCGTCGGGTTGGACGTGATCGGCGACTGGTTGACCGAAATCAACGTCACCAGCCCCACCTGCGCGCGGGAATTGGATGCCCAGTTCGGGCTGGACATCGGCGGCGAGCTGATGGCCGCCATCGAGCGACGGCTGCGGCGCTGACCGCCGTCGGCAGTGGATGAGCGCCATCGCCCACGACCCGGATGATGCCGGCCGGTTGACGCTGGCGTCGCTGCTGGCGCTCGGCCTGCACGCCGCGCTGCTCCTCGGCATTCCCGCCGATCGATGGTCGATCCGTCTTCCCGAACCGGTGCGTTTCGACGCGGTGTTGTTACCGCCGGCGGCGCGGACCAGCTTGCCGGAACTGCCACCCGCCGGACCCGAACCGGCGAAACCGGATTCCACGCCTAACCCCGCCGCCGCTATCCCGGATTCGACGCTCCCGGCACCGGAACCCGCGCTGGCCGCCATCCCGCAGCCACCCGCGCCCGTGATAGTTCCGCCACCCGCGCCCGATCCCGCCCCCGGAACCGCCGGCAGCGGCCCGGCCCGCGCCATCCGTCCCACCGCCCGCCCCGGCTATCAAACCGCCGCCCAAGCCGCCCGCGCCGGCCATCAAACCGGCTCCGAAACCGCCCGCGCCGGCGAAACCGCCGACGGCGAACAAACCCACGCCCACGCCGCGCGTTGCCCTCGCCCCGGCCGTACCGCCAAAGCCGGCCAAATCACCCCAGAAAGCGGAATCGGACGCGCTCGACGAGCCGCCCGACAGACCGCGCCAAACCGTGCCACCCCCTGGGAAGCCGGCGCTTCCGGCGCCCGCCCAAACCGCCGTGGCGCCGACCGCGCCCGAAACCGCTCGCTCGACCCCGCGACCGGGACGCCCCAAAGGGAGCGGCGGGACGGTCGGAACCGTCGCTCGCGGCCGGTTGGACAGCGGCGCGCTGCTCGGCCAGATCGCCAGCCTCGAAACGGAAACTCAGCGGCGGGCAACTGCGGGCGTGCGCGGCAAGCGCGTGAACCCGAACGACACCCAATCCCTGGAAGGCTTTTACATCGCGGCCTGGGTGCGCAAGGTCGAGCAAATCGGCGAGATGAATTTTCCCGATGTCGCCCGCAAGCTGAACTTGAGCGCCGGGCCGGTGCTGGATGTCGCCATTCGCGCGGATGGCTCCCTGAAAGACGTTCGGATCGCCCGGTCTTCGGGCAACGCCGAACTGGATCGCGCGGCCCAACAAATCGTCAGGCTCGGCGCACCCTACGCGCCTTTTTCGCCCCAATTACGCCAGCAATACGATGTCCTGTATATTTCCCGACCCTGGCGTTTCGAGCCTGGCGGCCGGTTGCAGGCGCGCTGAGATGAGGGGCGTGGCCCGCTGGCGGCATTTCAGCCGGATGGCTTCAGCATCGGCGTCAATGGCGGCGCTTTGGCGGTGCTGATTTTTTCCCGACAAGGCGCGGTATCGGCCGCATACCCTCCCCATTTCGTCGGCCACGGACCGCAACCACCGGATCCCGGTTGGTCGTTGCTGGCGACTTCGACCCCCCAGCGAAATCGCGCTCCGCCCACGAAAAAGCCCCGCCGGAGCGGGGCTTTTTTCTTACAACAGACCGGATGACCGGCTCGCTCGCGACACCTTACATCATGTCGCCCATGCCGCCCATGCCGCCCATGCCGCCCATGCCGCCACCGCCCATGCCGCCGCCCGAATCCTTCTTGGGCAGCTCGGCGACCATGGCCTCGGTGGTGATCAGCAGCGCGGCCACGGACGCGGCGTTTTGCAGCGCGTAACGGGTCACCTTGGTCGGGTCCAGGATGCCCATCGCGACCATGTCGCCGTACTCGCCGGTGGCGGCGTTGTAGCCGTAGTTGCCGCTGTTCTCCAGCACCTTGTTCATGACCACCGACGGCTCCTCGCCGGCGTTGGCCACGATCTCGCGCAGCGGCGCTTCCATGGCGCGCAGGGCGATCGCGATACCGTGGTTCTGATCCTCGTTGACGCCCTTGAGGCCCTTGATGGCTTGCAGGGCGCGGATCAGCGCCACGCCGCCGCCGGCCACCACGCCTTCCTCGACCGCCGCGCGGGTCGCGTGCAGCGCGTCTTCCACCCGCGCCTTCTTCTCTTTCATTTCGATTTCGGTGGCCGCGCCGACCTTGATGACCGCCACGCCGCCGGCCAGCTTGGCCACGCGCTCCTGCAACTTCTCCTTGTCGTAGTCGGAGGTGGCCTCGTCGATCTGGCGGCGGATCTGCTCGACCCGGCCCTTGATCTCGTCGGCCTTGCCGGCGCCGTCGATGATCGTGGTGTTCTCCTTGGCGACCACGATCTTGCGGGCGGTGCCCAGATCGCTCAGCGTGGTCTTCTCCAGGCTCAGGCCGACCTCGTCGGAAATCACCTGGCCGCCGGTCAGGATGGCGATGTCCTGCAACATGGCCTTGCGCCGGTCGCCGAAGCCCGGCGCCTTGACGGCCGCGACCTTGACGATGCCGCGAATGGTGTTGACCACCAGGGTCGCCAGCGCCTCGCCTTCGACGTCTTCGGCCACGATCAGCAGCGGCTTGCTGGCCTTGGCGACGCTCTCCAGCACCGGCAGCAGGTCGCGGACGTTGGAAATTTTCTTGTCGTACAGCAGGATGTACGGGGTTTCCAACTCCGCGTTCATGCTCTGCTGGTTGTTGATGAAGTAGGGCGAAATGTAGCCGCGGTCGAACTGCATGCCTTCGACCACATCCAGCTCGTTCTCCAGGCCCTTGCCTTCCTCGACGGTGATCACGCCTTCCTTGCCGACTTTCTTCATCGCGTCGGCGATGATCTGGCCGATGGCCTCGTCGGCGTTGGCGGAAATGGTGCCGACCTGGGCGATGGCCTTGTCGTCGGTGCAGGGCTTGGACAGCTTGCGCAGCTCATCGACGGTGGCGATGACCGCCTTGTCGATGCCGCGCTTCAGATCCATCGGGTTCATGCCGGCGGCGATGGCTTTCATGCCCTCGCGGACGATGGCTTGGGCCAACACGGTGGCGGTGGTGGTGCCGTCGCCGGCCACGTCCGAGGTCTTGGACGCGACCTCCTTGACCATCTGCGCGCCCATGTTCTCGAACTTGTCTTCCAGCTCGATTTCCTTGGCGACGGACACGCCGTCCTTGGTCACGGTGGGGGCGCCGAACGCCTTATCGAGCAGCACGTTGCGGCCGCGCGGACCCAGGGTCACCTTGACGGCGTTGGCCAGGACGTTGATGCCGCGCACCATGCGCGAACGGGCATCGTCGGCGAACTTGACTTCTTTTGCAGCCATGGGGGGAATTCCTCTAAAAATTCGGTGGATCGCTCGGAACTACGGGTTGGAGCGAAGGGGCGCTCACTTCTCGATGACGGCCATGATCTCGTCTTCGCGCATGATGATCAGCTCTTCGCCGTCCACCTTGACTTCGCTGCCCGAATACTTGCCGAACAGGATATGGTCGCCGGCTTTGACGTCCAGGGGACGCACGTCGCCATTCTCCAGCAGCTTGCCGCGCCCCACCGCCTGCACGGTGCCGCGCGAGGGCTTCTCGGCGGCTGCGCCGGGCAAAACGATGCCGCCCGGACTCTTGGTTTCTTCCTCAACGCGCTTGACCAGCACCCGATCATGCAACGGCCGAATGTTCATCGATTACATCTCCCAAATGGAATGAAGGGTTTCGGTGACACGAGGTTAGCGCCGACATTGTTAGCACTCACCTTCAACGAGTGCTAATAATAGCCAGCGAAGCCTCCCTGTCAAGAGGTTGCCCGTGAAGTGGGCGCGGGATGATGAATTTCAAGGGAAGGGATGAAGAAAATTGCCTGCTTCGGGGTCTATCGTTACGCTGGCGGTCGCGCTTCGCCAATCGGGCCCGAACCGCCGTTTCGATGGCCCGCGCACGACGAACACAACGAATCAAGATCGCACGGGAGAACACCGATGGAGAGCCAACCGCTCGTCGTATATTGCACCTGCCCCGACCAGACCACCGCCGAACGCATCGCCGAAGCCCTGGTGGCCGAGCGTCTGGCCGCCTGCGCCAACGTCGTGCCGGGACTGATCTCCATCTATCGCTGGCAAGGCCAAGTGCGGCGCGAAGCCGAGCTGTTGCTGATCATCAAAACGCGCGGCGTGGTCTATTCCCTGCTGGAAGCTCGCATCCGCGAACTGCATCCTTATGAGGTGCCAGAGATCGTGGCGCTGCCGATCCAGGCCGGCGCGGCGGAGTACCTGGGCTGGCTCGCCGACAGCACCGGGGCGCCGGTATGAGGTGTTCCCGCTCGGCTTGGTTCTGGCTGGCGACGCTGCTGGCGTCGCTGGCGGGGCCGGCCTCGGGCGGATTGTTCGACCGGTTCGGCGACTCCTCGCGGGAGCGCATCCTCGACGCCGATCAAGCTTTTCAGCTGGTGGTCGACGTTCTGAATCCGACGACCGTCGAAGCCCGGTGGACCATCGCGCCCGGCTATTACCTGTACCGGGATAAGTTCCAGCTCACGCTGGAAGATGGAGCGGGAACCGGTATCGCCGCACTCGACATCCCCGCCGGCGAGCCGAAGGACGATCCGTATTTCGGCCGGCAAGAAGTGTTTCACCGCGAGGCCGCGATCCGGGCACGCCTGAGCCGCGATTCGGCCCGCGCACAAACGGTGCGGATCGCGGCGAGCTATCAGGGCTGCGCCGAAATTGGCGTCTGCTATCCTCCGCTCAGTCAGACCGTGGCGGTCGCCTTGCCCGAGTGGCCGGCCGCTCCGGAAACGGTAGCCACACCGGCCGTCGGATCATCCCCGCTTTCGCCGGCCGATTCTGGAGCGGGCGCCAAGACGGAATTTCCCATCGGCCCTTTTCGGGTTCCGGCCCTTTCGCCGGATCGGGGGCGGGGGCTGGCCGAGAGCGGCGAACCGGAGCAGGACCGGCTGGCCCGGTTGCTCGGGGAACAGCGGTTATGGGCCATTCCGGCCTTCCTCGGGTTCGGCCTGCTGCTGGCGTTCACCCCCTGCGTGTTTCCGATGATCCCGATCCTGTCCAGCCTGATCGTCGGCCAAGGCGCCAACCTGACCCGGCGGCGGGCCATCCTGCTCTCGCTGACCTACGTGCTGGCGATGGCCGTCACCTATACCGCCGCCGGCCTGCTGGCGGCGCTGTTGGGCCACAACATCCAGGCGTGGTTCCAGAATCCCTGGATGATCGGCGTTTTCAGCGCGCTGTTCGTGGCGTTGGCGCTCTCCATGTTCGGCCTGTACGAGCTGCAACTGCCGCCCGCCCTGCAAAACCGGCTGGTGGATTGGTGCAATCGCCAGCGCGGCGGCCATCACGTCGGAGCGGCGGTGATGGGCCTGCTGTCGGCGCTGATCGTCAGCCCCTGCGTCGCCCCGCCGCTGATCGGCGCCTTGACTTTCATCGCCGTCACCGGCGATCTGGCGCTGGGTGGCGCGGCGCTGTTCGCCCTGAGCCTGGGAATGGGCGGGCCGCTGCTGGTCATCGGCGCCTCCGCCGGCCACTGGTTGCCGCGCGCCGGCCACTGGATGGAACGGATCAAAACCCTGTTCGGAGTGCTGCTGCTGGCGGTGGCGCTCTGGCTGGTGGAACGCATCCTCCCCTCCGCCGCCGCCATGGTGCTGTGGGCGACGCTGTTGATCGTGACCGCCACCTACATGGGCGCGCTGCAGCCGGTGGTGCATGGGGCGCCGGCTTGGCGGACTCTCATCAAGGGGCTGGGGCTGGTGCTGCTGATCTACGGCGTTCTGTTGCTGGTCGGGGTGGCCGCCGGCGGACGCGATCCCTGGCAACCCTTGCGCGGCGTCGGCTTGATCGCCAATGCCGCCGGCGAAACGCCAGCGCCGGCCTTCCGTCGGGTCAAGACCGTGGCCGAGGTGGACGACGCCCTGCGCTCCGCCGCCGGTCGCCCGGTGCTGCTGGATTTCTACGCCGACTGGTGCGCGAGCTGCAAGGAGTTGGAGCGATATACGTTCACCGATCTCGGAGTGCGAGCGGCGCTGGCCGGGATGATAACCTTGCGGGCCGACGTGACCGCCAACGACGACAATGATCGAGCTTTGCTGAAGCGCTTCCGCATCGTTGGGCCGCCGGCCATCCTGTTTTTCGGACCGGACGGACGGGAGCATCGACAATACCGGGTGGTGGGCTTCGTGGCGGCGGAACAGCTCGGCGAACACCTGCGGTCGCTGCGGGGACGAAAGGGTTAAGCCGATCCTGGCCACCAAAGCTTCCGCACCAAACCCGATCAATCGCGGCCGATCCCGTAAAAAATTCGGTGCCGACCGAGGAATCGCGGACAAGCCAATGCGACCAATAACAACAATAATATGATTTTATTAATATTTATTGTGATGCATGAGCAAGGGTCAGGAGATGATTCGACCGATCAACGCTATCTCTTGGAAGAAACACTCTGGCAATATATACTGCTTAACATATGACCCACGCTGGTTCAAGGTTGATCAACGACCAAGACCCAGCGTCATGTGTCGGATTGGTCGCCAAGATGAAGCTGTTGCCATTTTGATCGTATTCTCCAGCAAATATCGATGAAAGGTAACCGGCCTTGTGGACGGAATAGCTAAAATAGGGTTATTGCTACTGGTGGTCGTATTGGGCTTGGGCGCCTGCGCCAGCCCTTCCAACAGATCGGGCGAGAGCGCCACGGGAAGCGAATTCCCTTCTGCAACTCCAGCCGTTGTGGGAACTGGAACAGGAACGTCTCCCATTTATGTGCCCAGTACTGAAGACTATCGGATCGGCTCACAAGATTTACTAGAGCTTCAGGTGTTTGGAGTAGCCGACATCAACCGTACCGTTCGAGTTAATTCCCGCGGATTCATATCGCTGCCCTTGATCGGGATGGTTCAAGCCGCCGGTTTGACCAGCGAGCAACTGGAAGCGTCTTTGGCCGAAAAGCTTGCCAAGAATTATCTCCAAGACCCTCAAGTCAGCGTATTTGTTAAAGAATACACCAGCCAGAGGGTAACGGTAGAAGGCGCGGTAAAAAAACCGGGCGTTTATCCGATTAAAGGGAGAACCACGCTATTGCAGACGCTGGCTATCGCCGAGGGCCTGACCAGCGTGGCAGATCCAAACGAGATCAAAGTATTTCGCCCCGATCCCCAGACGGGAACCCGCTCAACCCTGACGTTCGATCTGGAAAAAATCCGTATTGGCGAACTGCGAGACCCCGACGTGCGAAACGACGATATCGTGCAAGTCGCGGAATCGCCGGGCAAATCTGTCGCAAAAGAACTAATCGAGTTTATACTGCCATTTCGGTATCTTTCCCCTCTTTATTACTAGCCAAGTTAATTGATTGGTTTTTTGGCGATCCCCCGTCCTAGTATTGCGCCCTTTAGGTTCTTAATTTTCCATAATGGATATTTATGAACGATTCTGAATTCCCTATTCATCAAAGCAATGTGCAACTTGGATCTAACCGATCACTGATCGAGCGTGCAGCGGCAAAAGTTGGCCCGGCGGTCTCGTTAGATCCCCATATTGAACAGGCTGGACCGGAGATCGATGAATTCGATCTTCGCCATCTATGGAGTGTGATTGTTAAGCGGCGCTGGACGATTTTTCTTTTAACTCTGATTGCCCTGATCACGGTGTTTGTGGTGAGTTACCTGATGACGCCTATCTACCGCGCCGGACTGACTCTGCAAATTGATCGCGAGGACATCAAGGTCGTCAAGATCGAGGAGGTAGCTCCGGTCGAAGCGACAGGCCCTGCCTTAGACTACTATCAGACTCAGTACGAATTACTTAAAAGTCGCAACTTGGCTCAGCGGGTGATCGATCAGTTGGATTTGATCAACAAACGGCCCGATCCCTCCGTGCTAGCCCAGGTTAAGGGCTGGCTGCTTGGCTGGCTGCCGCAAACCTTCGGAGCGCAGGAAAGGACGGAACCATCCGAGACCGCGCGCATGGAAGCCGCCATCACAAATTTCCAAAATAATTTGACCGTTACACCTGTGCGCAACTCGCGGCTGGTCAAACTTTATTACGATAGTCCCGATCCCAAGCTTGCTGCAATCATTCTCAATACCTTAGCCAAGGCGTACATCGACCTTAGTCTGGAACGTCGATTCGATGCTTCGGCTTACGCGCGCAATTTCCTGCAAGAGCGATTACAGCAAGTCAAGGCCAAGCTGGAAAGCTCGGAGCGGGAGATGGTCGATTTCGCGAGCCAGCAAGGTATCGTCAACGCCAGCGGCGATGAAACCCAAAACGTCTTGACTCAAAAACTTGCCGCTATCAATACGGGTTTGGCAACGGTTGAAAAGCAACGGATCGCTGCCGAATCCGTTTACCGGCAGATGCTCGAAACGCGCGGCCATGGGCTGAGCCAAGTTCTGGAAAGCAAAATTATTCAAACTCTCAAGGAAACCAAGGCCAAACTGGAAGCACAATACCAGGACAATCTCAAAATCTATAAACCGGCCTACCCGACCATGTTGCAACTACGCGGTCAAATCGACCAAGTCGATCAGCAAATTAACCGAGAGGTAGCCAATATCCGTGGCGCAATAACCGCTACCTACGAAGCGGCAAAGACCGAGGAAAGCTTGTTGCGAGGCAACCTTAACCAGCTCAAGCGCGATGTCTTGGAGATGCAAGGTCGCAGCATTCAGTTAAGTATTCTGCGTCGCGAAGTCGAGACCAATCGTGAGCTGTATAATGGGCTATTGCAGCGCTACAAAGAGATCGGAGTTGCAGCCGGTGTCGGTACCAATAATATTTCGGTGGTGGATGACGCCAAGCCGCCTATTATCCCCTACAAGCCAAATCTGCTGCTAAATCTGCTTCTGGCGCTGGTATCCGGTCTGCTGGGCGGCATTGGTCTAGCGCTGTTAAGAGAGCATTTTGATGACACTTTCAAGCAGTCCGATGAAGTGGAAAAGCTGCTGGGTTTGCCGGTGCTGGGAATTATTCCGCAGATCCAACGGAAACGCGGTGAAACGGGTTCGTTTGCTCTAATGGGATACGAGCAGCCGGGTTCGCCTATTGCCGAAGCCCATCGTTCCTTGTGTACCACCTTGGTATTTTCTACTCCCAGTGGACTGCCACGCTCCTTGGCAGTGACGAGCGCCACGATTGGAGAGGGTAAAAGCACTACCGTGGTCAACTTGGGGATTCAGTTCGCGCGAACCGGCAAGAAAGTGCTTTTGATCGACGCGGACTTGCGTAACCCATCTCTGCATCATATCTTGGAACTCAGTAACGAAGTGGGATTAACTAATCTGCTTACCGGCGATCATGCTCGGTCAGTCAATATTGCCAAGCCCACTCAAATCCCTAACCTATTCGCTATTCCATCGGGACCGATGGCACCCAATCCAGCCGAGTTGTTAGCAAGCTTTAGAATGGGTGATTTGCTAGTTATGGCTAGCGAAAAATTCGACCATGTGCTGGTTGATTGCCCGCCGGTGATGGGCTTAGCCGATGCGCTGATCTTAGGCCATCTCTGTGATCGCACGCTATTCAGTATCGATGTAAGCAGTACTCGGCGCGACCAAGTACTGGCTGCTTGTAGGCGGCTGCGCAGAGCTCGGGTTCAGATAATCGGCGTAATTTTGACAAAAGTTCGATTACATCAACGTGGTACTTACGGTTATTACCACGACTCCAGTTATTACGGTGAGTCTCGTTTGCTGTCGGGAAGCTAACCCATATAAAATGCTCGAATACTATATATAGCCCGCTAATTGATAACCGGACATGGTGTTAAGGCGGATTCCGGGATGGCGGCATATTGAGGCGCCGCAGGTAGCTCATCACCTCGTCGGGAATTTTCCGGGCATCGGATAACCAACTGGCCTTCATGACGGCTCCTCCTCCGCAACGTTCCCATACTCTGACCTTCACCAACTTTGACAAATCAAGCAAACGCGAGTTTATTCACAATGTGTGGATTACTATTAGCGGGACTATAAAACACTTCCACCAGATCTCGTCAATTCGGCTTCAGGTTTTACGGGCTTTGTGCCCATCCGATTACCCACAGGTCAGTAAGTATATATCTCCCGGCTTTGCCGGGGAGATATTTACTTTATTATGTGTAATAAGTTTGGTTCTTGGAGGATTCTTGTGGAAATCAGTGTTTGATGCCTCAAAAGGGTGGCCAATGGTTGGTGACTCTTAAGCAACCAATTGATTTACAAAGGTGCTGACCCAGCCACTGGCCGGCCTGGCAGACCCAAGCCGGCCCCTCAAGGCCGGTTCCACAAGAAGCCGTTCTATTATCATCAGAACGGAGATGACGCTTTTATGGGCTATTCACCGAGAAAGAGAAAGCTATTTCTAACTATTCTTGTCTCATGAGACTCATCCCATCCAAAATTAGACAGCGACTCGCTGCGCTTCATCCCGACCACAAACGTATTGTCAGAGGCGCCGTTTGGGTGTCGCTATTTGTTCTGTTGGGAAAACTGGCTGGCGCGGTGAAAGAGATGGCGGTTGCCTATCGCTATGGTGTCAGCGGTGTGGTGGATGCTTATCAATTGGCCTTCACCGTGGTCACTTGGATACCTGGCACGCTGGTTTCAGTGATAGGCGTGGTGCTGATTCCGATCTTGGTGCGCTTGCGCCAACGGGATGCTGCGGATCGTGCGCTATTTTTGGAGGAAATGCACGGGACCGTGTTGATGCTGGGTGGACTGTTCACGCTGGCCAGCATCTTTCTGGGTCCGCTGGCTTTGGCGCATTTGGCGTCCAATCTGTCGGAAGAGACCCGACAGATGGCGCGGCAATTGATTTTTGGTATGGCACCGGTGGCACTGCTGACCTTGGCGATCAAACTCTTCGCCGCCCGATTGCAGGCGCAGGAGAAACAAGTCAACACCCTTCTTGAAAGCGTTCCAGCCGCCGCTATCTGCTGCTTCGTTCTGCTTTGGCCCAAGGGAACCGAAACTGCTCCCTTGCTTTGGGGCGTCCTTCTGGGGTTTTTCGTGCAAACCGTCTGGCTGGCGTATCTGGCGCGACAAGCAGACGGTCAATCGATCCGGCCACGTTGGTCTTGGCGCTCCTCGCACTGGCCGGAGTTTTATCAAGCTGTCGGTATCATGGCAATTGGCCAATTCGTCATGAGTTTCATTACCCCCTTGGATCAATACTTCGCGGCTCGGTTGGGTGATAGTGCGATTGCCACCTTGAGTTATGCCAATCGCGTCATCGCCCTGCTGATTGGGCTGGGCAGCGTGGCTGTCTCTCGGGCTACCCTGCCCGTGTTCTCCGAGATCGCGGCGCTGGGAGATTGGGCGCGCGCGCGCAGCATGGCCTTGAAATGGTCGGGATTGATGCTTGCCGTTGGCGGTGGGGCAGCTATCGTTGGCTGGCTCACCGCACCTTGGGTTATTGGGTTACTGTTCGAGCGGGGGGCGTTTACTGCCGAGGCTACCGTGGTGGTAGCCGCCGTTTTTCGCTGGAATTTGGTGCAATTGCCTTTCTATTTTGCTGTCTTGGTCTTGGTGCAACTCATGGCAAGCTACAATCGGTTTGGAATGATGAGCGTTTTTGCCGCGACCAACTTTTTAGCGAAGCTGGGCTTCAATCTGTTGCTGGTTCCCTGGATGGGTATCGAGGGCATCGCCCTAGCCACCAGCCTGATGTACTCGTACTCATTGAGCTGCTTTCTTGGGCTTGTTCTGTGGCTGGGCAAAGACGGACCAACGACATGAAAATACTCATTTTTATCCATTCTCTCCACGCTGGCGGCGCGGAACGGGTAACGGCCAACCTCGCTAACGCCTGGGTCGAACGCGGTTGGGCGGTGACGGTGGTAACGCAAGCCCCTCAAGAGCGGGATTTTTATACCCTCCATCCATCCGTGCGCCGGATTGCTCTTGCACTTGCAAGCGACTCCGACAATGCATTTGCAGGCTGTGTGGGCCAATCTGCGCCGGCTGGCGGCGCTGCGCCGGGTATTGCGTGAAGAGCGGCCCGATGTGGTGCTGGGGATGATAGCCACAGCCGCCGTGCTCTCCATTCTCGCGAGCATCGGTCTGACGTGCAAGATTTTGGCTTGCGAGCACATTCACCCGCCCCGGCTTGGGGCTGGCAGGATGTGGCATAGGCTGCGGCGGCGCAGCTATCCCCACGCCGCGAGGGTGGTGGTTCTGACCGACAAGAGCCGCGAGTGGATGCAGACGCATGTGCCGGGCTGCCGCTTGACAGTCATTCCCAACGCGGTGCCCTTCCCCCTGCCGGTTTCCGAGCCGACATTGCAGCCCGATCAGGTGGTGCCGAGGCATCGGCGGATCGTGCTAGCCGTGGGACGATTGATGGAGCAAAAAGGTTTCGACTTGCTCATCAATGCCTTTGGAAGCGTGGCTATGGCCCATACTGGCTGGGATTTGGTGATTCTCGGCGAGGGACCAAAGCGGTCGGCCTTGGAAGGACAGGTAGCCGCCTCGGGACTGGGCCAGCGCGTGAAACTGCCCGGCCGGGCCGGCAACATGCCGGAATGGTACACGCGAGCGGATCTGTACGTGATGAGTTCGCGTTTCGAGGGTTTTGGGCTGGTTCTTGCCGAAGCCATGGCTCATGGTTGCCCGGCGATCAGTTTCGATTGCGACACCGGACCAGGAGATATCATCCGCGATGGGGTGGATGGCCGGTTGGTGCGTCCGGTCGGGGATATAGAGGCGCTTGCCGCCGCTCTCGGGCAACTGATGGACGACGAAGCCCTGCGCAAGCGGATGGCCGAACAGGCGACAGAGGTGCGCGAGCGATTTTCCATGGCGCGAATACTGGGCATGTGGGATCGTGTTTTTATGGAGGTTATCGGTGAATCGTCTTGATGATCGGGGTAGAACAACACGTGCGGAGTCAGGATTGTGAATAGTCCATTTTTAAGGCCATTTCTCCGCTCATGGTTGCTGCGCGGTACGGGACGGAGCCAGCAACTATCACTTTTAAAATATCTACGCGAGCACCAGTTTGACACAAAGGAAGCCACAGTTGCAGCGCATGAAAAAAAGATCGTTGAATTGCTCCAATTTTCGCTCGATAAGGTGCCTTATTATCGGGAGGAGATCAACCGCCTCGGCTTAATTGCGATGGACATCACCGCTAAACCGACAGAGGTGTTACACGCACTGCCCCTACTAGATAAAACCATTCTGCACAATCGACTCGATGGATTGAAAGCGGGCGACCTCGATAAACGCCGGTGGCACTACAACACTAGTGGAGGATCGACCGGCCAACTAGCTCGATTCGTGCAAGATGCCGCTTATGACAATGCAGGACAAGCGAGCAAGGCGCTGTTAGATGAATGGACTGGATATGTGAAAGGTATGCCTAAGGCGGTCTTGTGGGGTTCGGCGCGCGATCTGCTGGCTGGTAAAGACACTCTGAGAACACGGCTCGGGCGCTATTTGCGCAACGAATATCCGCTCAATACCTTTCGTATGACCGAAGCGGATATGCGCTCGTTCGTGGCAACCATCAACCGTGTTCGCCCAGTACAGATTCTGGCTTATGCAGATGCCGCCTTCGAACTGGCACGATTTATCGAGAGCGAAGGTCTGCGCGTGCATTCACCGAAAGCGTTAATGACATCGGCGACAACACTCTACCCCCACATGCGGGATATGATCGAGAGAGTTTTTTCCGCACCTGTATTCAACCGCTACGGCTCGCGCGAAGTAGGCGATATTGCCTGCGAATGCGAATACCATGATGGCTTGCACGTCAATCCATATACTCACCATGTAGAAATATTGCGTGCGGACGGTAGCCCCTGTGCTCCGGGAGAAGTTGGAGAAGTCGCGGTGACGTTGCTGACTAACTTTGCAATGCCGATCATTCGCTACCGCATCGGTGATATGGCGGTGTGGGCGGAGCACCCCTGCAAGTGTGGGCGGCATTGGCCGCTGCTGCGGGAAGTGAGTGGGCGAGTGAACAACATTATTAGAACCAGTAAGGGCACTTACTCCAGCGGCGGACTAATGACCATGCTTTATTTCAAAGATCCACAAAAAACCCAGCCTTTTACTTCTATTCGCCAGTTTCAGCTAGTTCAGAAAGCGCTAGACAATTACGAGCTTAAGCTAGTATTGCAAAACACCGGGGCTTGGGAGTCGGAAAAGGAGCAAGCTTTGATGCAGCTACACAGCGTGCTGGGCGCGAACGCCAACATCAAAATTGAAATTCTGGATGAAATTATTCCCAGTGCTAGCGGCAAGCATCAATATATCTGGAGCGAGCTATCGTGACGGACCGAATCGCCATCTACGTGCCTTCCCTGGGCGGCGGTGGCGCCGAACGTATAATGACAATTCTTGCCAATAGCTTTGCGGCTCGGGGGCTTGCCGTGGACCTGGTCCTTGCTAAAGCTAAGGGACCTTATCTCAAGGACTTATCCGATGCGGTGCGTGTAGTGGATCTCGGCTCTTTCCGAGTGCTGTTCAGCCTGCCCGGACTTGGCGCGTTATCTCCGCCGCGAACGGCCCCGGGCCATGCTCTCCGCGCTCAGTCACGCCAATGTAGTGGCGGTGTGGGCAAAACAACTGGCGCAGGTACCCACTCGACTCGTGCTATCAGAGCGCAATACATTGAGCATTTCCACCAGCGGCGCGCATACCCGGCGAGCGCGGTTACTGCCTTGGTTGATGCGGCACACCTATCCCAAAGCCGATGGAGTAGTAGCAGTATCCGGGGGAGTGGCGGATGATTTGGCTGCGACAATCGGCTTGCCGCGCCACGACGTGATGAGTCGTGTATAACCCAGTGAGTGACCCAAGCGCTCGTTAGCCAAAGCTACGAGAGTGGTTTCTCACCCTTGGTTCGAATCCCGGAGAACCTCCGGTGATTATTAGCGGTGGGCAGGCTTAACCGCACAAAAAGACTTCTCTACCTTGATTGGGGCGTTTGCTCGCTTACGCGCACAGCGATGCGCCGCGCGATTGGCGATCCTGGGTGAGGGCGCATTGCGCGGTGCTGCTGGAAACGGCAGGTGGCGGAACTGGGATTGACATCAGTATGTGGTCCTACTAGGCTTCATGGAAAATCCTTTTGCTTGGATGCGCCGCTCGGCTTTGTTTGTTCTATCCTCAGCGTGGGAGGGTTTACCGGGGACATTAATTCAAGCAATGGCGTGTGCCGTTCCTGTAGTAAGTACTAATTGTCCGAGTGGTCCAATGGAAATTTTGGAAAATGGTAAATGGGGCAGAGCTGGTGCCAGTCGGGGATGCCGGAGCGCTGGCAGCCGCCATGGCCGCGACCCTCGATGAGACCGAACACCCCGACGTGGCGATGCGCGCGGCTGACTTTGGGGTGGATCAAGCGGTGCATGGGTATCTGACGGCTTTGGGGTGGGGCGATGAGAGTCGGACGAATGCCGTTTGATGCCATTTCGAGCGCCTCGCCGATCAGAAGCCTGAACTACCAGTTGCTCGCGCTCGCCTTGGCAGTGGTCTATGGCGGCCTACTCGCCGGTCTTCCACTGGATGTATTCAAGGACCGAGCAAGCTATTTGGTCTACGCCGAGCACTCGTGGCTTATCTTTGAGCGTTACTGGGAGACGGGTCCGCTTGCCGCACTGGCGAACGAGCCTTTATGGCTGCTCCTCAATACCGGACTGACGGCAGTCTTTCCGCCTGAAATCACCCTGCGGATAGTCATTTTCGTGCCCGCTACGCTGGTGGGATGGTTCGTATTGCGACAAGACTCTCGGCAGTTCGTCTGGCTATTGCTTTTTTTACTGTTGCCACAGGTCATTAAAAATCACATCATCCATTTGCGGCAAGGAGTGGCTATTGGTGTGTTTCTCGCTGGCTGGTTTACCAGTCGGCAACCGTTACGCTGGATACTTCTGGCCGCAACACCCTTCATCCATGCCTCGTTTTTTTTTGTATTATTCCTATTCGTTCTGGTCAGGATAATGCGGTCATTGCGACTTGCAGCAGATTTACGCATCCTGCTCACAGCAGGTGCGGCGGTTAGTATAGGTGGCGCCTATGAATTGGCGGGTTTGCTGGGTGCCCGTCAGGGGGGGCTTTATACTGCTCCCGCTGAAGTTATCAGCGGCTTAGGTTTCGCGTTCTGGATGCTCGTATTCATTGTGATGCTACTTCAAGGCCGTGAATTATCTTAGACTATATTCATTCGAAGTTAGTGCTATCATTTTCTTTCTTGGCACGTATTTCCTTTCTGCCACTACAGGCCGTGTATTTGAAAGCACGCTGCTACTAGTACTTATGTCAGGACTCCGAATGACCGGTTGGCGTTACCCGGTTTTTATAGGGTTATTTATGGGTTATATGTTGCTGCAATGGCTAGCACGTATCGGCCAGCCAAATTTTGGATGGGGGTCCGCAGGAGTATGAAACAAGCAAAGAACAGGGTGCTGCACATTATCACTGGCCTCAATAACGGTGGTGCAGAGGCAGTGCTTCATAACCTATGCAGTATAGATAACACAAACCTACATACCGTCATTTCGCTGATGGATGGAGGAAAATATGGCCCGTTACTCGAACGAGCGGGCGTCGAGGTTTATCACCTCAACATACCGCAAGGCCGCATAACCTTAGGCGGGTTGATCAAGCTTTGGCGACTTCTACGCCAATGCAAGCCCGATGTGGTGCAAACTTGGATGTATCACGCGGATTTGATCGGTGGAGTTCTGGCACGCGTAGCTCTAGTTCGAAATGTTTGCTGGGGAATCCATCATGGGTCTTTGGAGTTCGGCAATACGAGGCGTTCGACCATTCTGATCGCACGGATTTGCGCTTGGCTTTCACAATGGGTGCCCCGTCGGATTATATGTTGTGCGACGAAAGCTGCTGAGATACATCAAGCTCTTGGTTATGTACCAGAAAAATTCGTCGTTATTCCTAATGGGTATAACTTAAAGCAATTTTGGCCAGATGCCGATGCCCGACAGTGTTTGCGTAACAAGTGGGGCGTGGCTTTCGGGATGCCATTACTTGGGATGGTTGGGCGGTTTCATCCGACGAAAGACTACTCCAACCTGATTATTGCCTTGGGAACACTAAAACAAGGGGGTCTTGACTTTCGGTGTGTACTCGTAGGTAACGGCTTGGATGAAGACAATATTGAGCTGATGGGTTGGTTAAAAATCCATAATGTACGGGACCGGGTTATACTGCTAGGATCGCGCAGTGATATTCCCGCAGTGATGAGTGCATTAGACGTGCATATACTCTCAAGTCTTGGCGAAGCATTTCCCAATGTGCTAGCTGAAGCGATGGCCTGCGGCACACCCTGTATTTCTACCGATGTAGGAGACGCCGCGTTGATTGTTGGCGACACTGGCTGGTTGGTGCCGCCACAAAATCCCAATGCGCTTTCTTGCGCTATAGACACAGCACTTACAGCTTGGCTACAAAAACCCAATTGGAAGGAAAGACGGTTCGCTAGCCGATCTCGTATTATGGAATATTTCAGCATTGAAAAGATGATTGACTCCTATAAAACCGTTTGGATGTCATCGGCGTGATGGAAGCTCCGATTTATCATCATGTTTTCCAAATGAGCAAATCCGCCTTTTACCTTCTCACGGTTGAATCAGCCTAACATTTTGGGGGACCGATAGTAGTGACTGGTTCTTGGAGCCATTTAGATATCTCTCGATATTCGTGTATCCATCAGGGCCTGCCAACGGACCATCCGCAGGATTATTTTTGTTAAGCCCATTGGCATCTTCCCACGCATCGGGCATTCCATCATGATCGGTGTCGGCGCAGGGCGTGCCACTGGTGATGGCTGGAAAACCGCCTACGTCATTTTCCGTGGTGGGAATAATTCCTCTGTTGGTGTGATACTCTTGGATGATTCGCCCATCGACAGCATCACGGACCGATACCCAGTTCGCTAGGCAGTCCAGTCTCTGCGAGGCGCCCACCGTAGGGAGAATCACGCTTTCAAGCTGGTTGACCTGGTGAGTCATTATCGGCACAGTTAGCGCCGGCAACGGTACACTGCGTCTATACTGAGCGGAGAGCGGTCTTAGCTCGGAACCATTTTCGGAGGATATTTCTCGCACCATCGCCCAGTTATCGTTCGTGGGGTTTGGGTTGTACGGACCCATATTGCCCACGATGTAAAGCGATGGTTGACCCAATGGGGTAGAGTCATTTGGAGTTGTAAATACTTGAATTTCGTACACACTGCTCTTTGGCGCAATAGTGGCGGAGTACGTACCATTCAGCGGTCCAGCCTTATACAGGTTCCCGATGACATCCGCACTGACACCACCGCCAAGCTGGGTGGCGAAACGACTCCAGTTGTAAACAATATTGTTTACAAATCGGAACGTCTTATTTTTAATAAGTGGGCTGCGTTCCGAACTGTTTGCAAAAAGACTATGATGAATATCAATATTAACCATTGTGTCTGATTTGTTGGAATTAGCACCTGTTATAAAATTCTTTGAGTGCTGGATAAGAGGTTCGGCAAATATACTCCACGAGTAGGTAACATTTTTGGGTTGCTCATTAACCAAGCTATCTCCCCATACTTCGCCATTCTCATCCTGAGTCCAACTCATCGAGCAGTGATCGTAGATCACATTAGAGACTGCCGCTGAAACGTTCGTGACATTGGCTGCGTCACCATCGTTGTAAGGGGTTGAGGCGTTATACCCTTTCCTGAAACGGAGGTATCTCATGGTAACGTCGTGCGTCCTAATACTCAACACGACATTTTTTGAGTTCCTGCCTGATATGGTTATACCACCGCCGGGAGCCGTTTGTCCGGCTATCGTAATGTAGGGATTTTTAACAGCCAAGCCTCCAGCCAATTCGATAATTCCACCAACGCGAAACACAACAATTCGGGGACCGCTCATATCGATACAGGCACGCAAGCTGCCAGTACCCGAATTGTTTAGATTTGTTACCTCGCAGATCACCCCACCTCGTCCGCCAACGGAAGTGGCCCCGGCCCCATCTGCCCCCAGGAAGGCGGGGAGAGCCTCGGCAGCAAGTGGGACGACCAGGAAAAACGCGCAACCAAGTAACCGTCTATTCATCGTAGCTCCAGATTATTAAGAGGATTTACTGATCGAACTTTAGGTATTGAGGTCCAAGCTTTGAAGGCCCTAGCACTATGACATTATAACAATACATAAAATCCATCAATAAAGCCAGAGATATTCCATAAATTTCTACGTTTTTCTTTTTAATAACCGTAAAAAGTAACAAAAATAATACAACAATCAAGACATTAAGCGGCAACCGACCAAGGAGGAAAGCCAGTGCATTCGATTAAAAAAAAATCTTTAAAAATTATTATGTTCGCCAACACAGACTGGTATCTCTACAACTTCCGCCTACCGCTGGCCCAAGCGATCAAGGCGCAAGGCCACGAGGTTATATGCATCTCTCCACCCGGTGCCTACGGCCCCCGCCTAGAAGCGGCCGGATGCCGGTGGTTGCCTTTACCGATGGATCGGCGCAGTTTGAATCCCTTAGGCGAGGCTCGACTGCTCCGCCACCTGATATCGCTATACCGTCAGTTGCGCCCGGATCTGGCGCACCATTTTACGTTGAAATGCGTGATCTACGGCACCTTAGCGGCTCGCTCAGCCGGCGTACCTGCAATCAATGCCGTCACCGGTCTGGGCCATACCTTCACTACTGATACCTTTAGAACCCGTTTGTTGCGACCTCCAGTTCGCAGATTACTGCGGATCTGCTTCAGCCACCCTAATAGCCGCCTGATCCTACAAAACCATGAAGACCAGCGGGAATTTATCTCCCAACGCCTGATTCGCTCCGAGCATATCCGCCTGATTCGGGGTTCTGGCGTCAATACCCAACGTTTCCGGCCCCGCACGACCCCGCGCCGAACAGGCCCTTTCCGGGCCTTGCTAGCGACCCGCTTGTTGTGGGAGAAGGGCGTGGGCGAATATGCGGAAGCTGCCCGGCAGTTGCGCCGCGAGGAAGTACCCATCGAATTTTTACTGGCCGGCGCCCCCGATCCCGGCAACCCAACTTCGATCCCACAGGAAATCATCGTGAAATGGCAACAACAAGGTCTATTCACGGTGCTGGGTCATGTGGACGCCATGGAGCCATTACTGGCGGATACTGACCTGATGGTGCTTCCCAGCTACCGGGAAGGAACCCCCCGCAGCCTGCTGGAAGCCGCAGCTTGCGGTCTGCCGATTGTCACTACCGACAGCATCGGCTGCCGTGAAGTGGTTGAACACGGGGTCAACGGCTTGCTGGTCCCGCCCCGCGATACCGCAGCGCTGGCCGCCGCCATGCGCCGGCTTTCCAGTGACCCCCAAGAATGTCTGCGCATGGGCCAAGCCGGTCGGGCCAAGATCCTAGCCGAATTCAATGAGCGGCTTGTTATAGAACAAACCCTATCCGTCTACCAGGAGCTTACACCTTGACGAAAACGTGTAGAATCGCGCCTCACGGTCGGCAGAGATATCGCTCAGGGGCAGAAATGGCCCTGTTCCTGATGGCCCTTGCGCGCTGCCCAGTATCGAGTTTTGACTTCGTCGCGCGGAGGAGGCGGATGGGCCGGATCGGCTTTAGTTGGTTATTTTGACAATTTCCGATATAAAAACACGAGTCATGACAACCAGCGACGCTGGTTTTATTCGACAGATCGTTGATTTTTATAAGTTAATACCCTCTGGCGCCAGCGCCATTAATCCCGCATGCGCTTGATTTTTATTGCCAGAAAAAAACCTAGCGCCATTGATTGGTTAATTGGTTAATAATTCGGTCGTCCAAATTTCCTATCACGAGTGATTCTCAATTTGAGCGAGAGCGCCACATGAATTTGTTAATTTTTTTGTTCGGATTGTGCTTGGCAGTTTCGTGGATTGTGATTCGAGCTGGCATTCCACTATCCCATCATTTCGATATTATTGACAAACCAGGAGGGCATAAGGAGCACGATACTATTACTCCATTCGTAGGCGGTTTTGGTATTTTCGCAGCGATGATTGTTGGGATCAATATATCAAGCCATTTCCAACTAATTTCTAATATTTCCTATTTGTGTTTGCAGGCTTTCACGCACTCACTATCTTCTTAACTGGATTGGCCGACGATATCTGGCATCTTGATTACAAAATTCGGTTCATCGCTCAAACAATAGTAGCGATGGCAATGGCGCTTTGGGGAGGAGTTGCACTCGTTGATCTGGGAAGCTTTTTTTCCAACCAATCTCTCGAGCTTAGTGTATTATCTCTACCTTTCACGGTATTCGCCACGATCGGAGTCATCAACGCACTGAACATGATCGACGGGCTCGATGGCCTCTCCGGCTCGGTATCGTTCGCGAGCCTTTTTCTGATCGCCATCGTCGCGTTTATGGCTGGAGAAAAAGCTTATCTCGCCTTGGCGATAGTCCTGATGGGCGGGATAACGGGCTTTTTATACTACAACCTGCGCTGGGGAGCGCGTCGCCGCGCGGCTGTTTTCCTGGGCGACAACGGCAGCATGTTGCTGGGATTCCTATTTTCTTGGATGTTGATCGACCTGACGCAAGGCGAGAGCCGCGCCATGACGCCCGTGACCGCGATCTGGATCCTGGCCGTCCCTCTCATGGATGCGGTGGGAGTCATGATTCGCAGGCTATACTACCGCCAATCTCCCTTTCATCCAGACCGGAATCACTTGCATCACCTGCTCGTTCGGGCTGGTTTTCGAATCCAGGATATTGCGCACATCATAGCGCTGATTCAGCTTGTGTTCGGGGGCGTTGGGCTTATCGGATTTTATTTGGGTGCTCCAGAAGCATGGATGCTTGTGAGCTTCATTGGAATATTCGTGGTTTATTGTTACGTGATTGCCCGCCCTTGGCGCTTCGTTCCCTCCTTGCGGACACTGCATTCCCGGCTAGGACTCGTATCGGCTGATTGCCGTGGTGTATTTGTCGGCTATTTTCCAGCCAGTGACATAAATCGCTTCATCAAGACCCTGGTTGACGAACTCCAGTCGCATTACGACTACGACCTTCACGTCTACCAAGCTGCATGGAAAAATCGAGAGGGGGATTTCCTGTATGCGACTATCGAGCTTTTTCAAGAAGATAATGACGCATCATTAAGTGAATTCAAAGGTTTAGTAAATAGACTCAAAAGCCAGTTCCAAGGCTACGGGCGGGCGAGCATCCGTCAATTCATTAAACGAGATCATCGGCATGATCGGAGAGCTTCCAATAAACCGACCATCAAGAGTTTCCGGAACACGGACAGGCGCTCGAAACAGCGTAAAGCGCTAATATACAGAGTCCAAAGCAACGCTGGTTCAACGAAAACTCTGGTAAGACTATCTAACCAACCCGAGATTTCGATCATATAGTCGGGTCGGGGAGGTTACTGGATTTGAGACGATGCTTGCGGCTGGACACGCCACCGTGGTTCATGCAGAATCGCGCCCTCTTGACTGGCAAGGATACCGCTCGACCCATGGCCAACCTGTTGTTGCTGAATGGACCGAACCTGAATCTGCTGGGCAGCCGCGAGCCCGCCGTCTACGGTTCCACCACCCTGGCCGACATCGAACGGCGTTGCGCGGAATTGGCCCGAGAATTGGGTTCGCACCAACTCATCTGCTTTCAGAGCAACGCCGAGCACGCCCTGCTCGACCGCATTCACGCCGCCCGTTCCGAAGGCGTCGCTTTCATCGTCATCAATCCCGCCGCGTTCACCCACACCAGCGTGGCGTTGCGCGACGCCCTGCTCGGGGTCGGTATTCCGTTCATCGAGGTGCATCTGTCCAACGTGTTCGCCCGCGAGCCGTTTCGCCACCATTCCTATCTGTCCGACATCGCTGTCGGGGTCATCAGCGGACTGGGCGCGCAAGGCTACGAGCTGGCGCTGCGCGCCGCCGACCATTACCTCGCCACGCCACGCCGGTAGCCGCCATGCCGATGGACATTCGCAAGATCAAGAAGCTGATCGAGCTGCTCGAAACTTCGGGCATCGCCGAAATCGAAATCAAGGAAGGCGAGGACTCGGTCCGCATCAGCCGCCATCCGCTCGGCGGCGCTCCGATGGTCGTATCGCCGCAAGCGCTGTGGACCGCGCCCGCTTACGGCCCGCAACCCGCCATGCCCGCCCCTTCTCCGGCGCCGGCCGCGCAACCCGCCGCGCCGGCGGTCGAGCCGGAAGCGATCAAGGGTCACGTATTGCGCGCGCCCATGGTCGGCACGTTCTACCGCTCCGCCGCGCCCGGATCCAAACCGTTCGTCGAGATCGGCCAGCCGGTCAATATCGGCGATCCGGTTTGCATCATCGAAGCGATGAAAATGTTCAACCAAATCGATGCCGATCACGCGGGCACCATCGCCCGCATCCTGGTCGAGAACGGCCAGCCGGTCGAATACGACCAACCGCTGTTGGTCATCGAATAAGCCGGCCATGCTCGACAAAGTCGTCATCGCCAATCGCGGGGAAATCGCCCTGCGCATCCTGCGCGCCTGCCGGGAGCTGGGCATCCGCACCGTGGCCGTGCATTCCACGGTGGATCGCGACTTGAAGCATGTCCGCCTGGCCGACGAAACGGTCTGCATCGGCCCCCCGCCCGCCGCCGAGAGTTACCTGAACATGCCGGCGCTGATCAGCGCGGCCGAGGTCACCGACGCGGTGGCGATCCATCCCGGCTACGGCTTCCTGTCCGAGAACGCCGATTTCGCCGAGCGGGTCGAACAGAGCGGCTTCATTTTCATCGGTCCCCGGCCCGACACCATCCGGTTGATGGGCGACAAGGTGTCGGCCATCAAGACCATGAAGGAAGCCGGCGTGCCCTGCGTGCCCGGTTCCGACGGCCCGCTGGGCGACGACGACCGGGAAAGCCTGCGACTGGCCCGCCAGATCGGCTATCCGATCATCGTCAAGGCAGCCGGCGGCGGCGGCGGGCGCGGCATGCGGGTGGTGCACGGCGAAGCGGCGCTGCTGACCACCATCGATCTGACCCGCAGCGAGGCCAACGCCGCCTTCGGCAATCCGACCGTGTACATGGAAAAGTATCTGGAACACCCGCGCCACATCGAAATCCAGGTGCTCGCCGACACTCACGGCAACGCCATCCATCTCGGCGAGCGCGATTGCTCGATGCAGCGCCGCCACCAGAAAGTCATCGAGGAAGCGCCGGCGCCGGGCATCACCGCCCAGCAGCGCCGCCGCATCGGCCAAATCTGCGTCGAGGCTTGCCGGCGGATCGGCTATCGAGGCGCGGGCACTTTCGAGTTTCTGTATCAGGACGACAAGTTTTACTTTATCGAGATGAACACGCGGGTGCAGGTCGAGCATCCGGTCACCGAGATGATCACCGGCGTGGATATCGTCAAGGAGCAACTGTTGATCGCGGCTGGCGAGCCGCTGGGCTACGCTCAAAAAGACATCCGCATCACCGGCCACGCGCTCGAATGCCGGCTCAACGCCGAAAATCCCGAGACCTTCGCCCCGTCGCCGGGGACCATCACCCAGTACCATGCGCCGGGCGGGCCAGGCATTCGGGTCGATTCCCACATCTATAACGGCTATCGGGTGCCGCCGAACTACGATTCGATGATCGGCAAGCTGATCGCCCACGGCGAGACCCGCGAAGCCGCCATTGCCCGGATGCGCAACGCGCTGGCGGAGCTGGTGATCGAGGGCATCAAGACCAACGCGCCGCTGCACCAGCGCATCCTGGGCGATGCCCGCTTCATCGTCGGCGGCACCGATATTCACTATCTGGAAAAGCAGCTACTGAGGTCCTAACCCTTCCGGCAAGGTCCGGCGAACCCTTCTCCACCCTGATCGAGGTTTTCCTTTGTCCGCAGCGATCCGCCGAATGGCAGGGCATGTGTAAAGCAAACCTCTCGTTGGCGTCAACAGCGCTCAATTCGTGTGAGGTCATGGCGCGAGCAATGCGAATGCTGGGGTCGATTTCTTGGGCAATGCCGGATAAATTGCGAGCGTGAGCCGGCTTGCTTTGAAATAGGTCGGCGGAGTCTTGGCGCAGCCGCCGCAAGGCAGCCACAGCGACGGCATCGGCGTTACTGGGTTGTCTGGTTTGGGTTCGCAATCCCGCCCGGGCGAACACCAGCAGGCCGCCAATCTGGAGAAAAGCTCACGGCTTGGTCGTGCGATGTTTGCTCAATTAACATTAAGGGTCTTCTAAAATGCCGAAACGCGAAAAAAATGAGGCGCGGGCCTTACTTCAAAGTGGAGCCCTTGGCATTGGTGAAGATCATACCAAACCAGATGGTAGAACCTTGGTGATTCAACTTCTTGGTCAACCCGGTCTGGTTAAGCATCTTTTCGTGGAACTCACTGACCAGCATATTCCTCTTATAGCAAAAGCCAAAGAACTTGTGGAGGAGGGACGCCCTTTCGCAGAAATCGTAAGAGCTGCACCGAACGGCGGCGAATTTGACTGCTCAATAACTCAAGCCCAAGTTATTGCCACTGCGTTAGTTAATAACATTCCTGTATACGCTGCAGATCATCGTTCTATGGCGAGGTTTCCGGATAGGTTTAAAGTACGACATACGGCTATTGCTGAGAATTTTAAGAAAGTTACCAATGTGCAAAACGCATGTGCACACGAGAGCGCTGGTTGCTTGCTCCTGTGGGGCAGCGACCACTTCGTAGGCATAAAAGAGGATAAAAGCGATGCCCTTGAAAATTTCATCGAGGGACTTCCTTACATCATGATGGGTGAGTCTGACACAGATGATTCTGGCTCAGATGATTCTGGCTCAGATGACTCTGACACAGATTGAGCCTGTTCTTGCCTTACAGGACGCGCAACATACCGACCCTAATTTCGGGTATCACCCGCCGCAATCGCCTCAGACTGCTGCTGGAAATGTCCGGCCGAAAGCCGCTGAATCACTGGCTTTGAGGCGGTATCCGGCCGAAATCAGGTTCCGCCTTGGCGGTGCGACCGTGTTCGACCGCTACCGCATCCTTGCCGCCAAATAGGCGGATTTTTAACCTACCTGCTACCATCAATGGTCAAACGGCGAAATTCTTGGGTATACGGCAGAGTATCAATCCCGATATCGACCCAGATAAATCGATATTTATCAATTTCTTGAAGCCAATAAAGCCACCAGATCTGGAACAGTTGCTCGGGACCCGCTGACCGCGGCCGCGCAACCGAATCGCGGTGGTTCGCGAACGGATGCGCTAAGCTCTATGCACCGAATCCCTGTAAGGATATTCACTCCATGCGCGACGACGCGACCGCCCCGTGGCTGCAACTGACTCTCGAAGCCATCGATCACGCTCCAGAACAGTTGGAAGATGCGCTGTTGCTGGCCGGCGCGCTGGCGGTGACGCTGGCGGATGCCGGCGATCAGCCGGTGCTGGAACCGGCGCCCGGCGAGACGCCGCTGTGGGCGCATACCCGCGTGACCGGGCTGTTCGACGCGCAGACCGACATCGAAGTGGTGAAGGGTCAATTGCGGCGGTTCCTGCGCGCGCCGATCCTCCCCGAATGCCGGCTGACCGCACTGGAGGAGCGCGACTGGGTGCGGGCCTGGATGGACAACTTTCATCCCATGCGCTTCGGCCGACGGCTGTGGATCTGCCCGACCCACTGCGATCCGCCCGAGCCGGCGGCGGTCAACATCCGGCTCGATCCCGGACTCGCCTTCGGCACCGGCACCCACCCGACCACGGCGCTGTGCCTGGACTGGCTGGACGGCGCGGATCTGGCCGGTAAATCCGTGCTGGATTACGGTTGCGGTTCGGGAATCCTGGCTATCGCCGCCGCGAAACTGGGCGCGAAACGGGTCTGGGCGGTAGATATCGACCCGCAGGCGCTGTTGGCCAGCGACGATAACGCCTCGGAAAATGAGGTCGAGGATCGCATCGAACTGTTTCACCCGGCGGAACTGCCGACGAGCCTGCGGGTGGACGTTCTGCTGGCCAACATCTTGGCCGGGGTGCTGGTGCGACTGGCGCCGGAATTCGGGCAGCGCGTCAAACCGGGTGGACGGCTGGCTTTATCCGGCATCCTCGAACAGCACGCGGATGTCGTCCAAGCGGTGTTTAGTCGCGATTTCGCGTTCGATCCGCCCCGGCGGCGCGAGGATTGGGTGCTGCTGGAAGGGACGCGCCGGTAGAATCGATGCGCGATCCTGTCGCGTTCGCCTCGACCAAACCTTACCATGAGCGCGCCGAAGCGATCCGGCAACACAACCACTCATCCAACAAACCAATCGGCTGACGCCCCCGCTTCCCTCACGATTTTTCGATGCAGATCGGCCCCTATTTCCTCGATCCCCCCGTGTTTCTGGCGCCGATGGCCGGCGTCAGCGACCGGCCGTTCCGGCTGCTGTGCCGGCGGTTGGGCGCCGGTCTGGCGGTTTCGGAGATGGTCAGCGCCGATAGCCGGCTCTGGGACAGCCGCAAGACCCGGTTGCGGCTCGATCATGCCGGCGAACCCGAACCGCGCAGCGTCCAAATTCTCGGCACCGACCCGCGCGCCATGGCCGAGGCCGCCCGCCGGAACGTCGAGCGCGGCGCCCAGATCATCGACATCAACATGGGTTGCCCGGCCAAGAAAGTCTGCGGGACGCTGGCCGGGGCGGCGCTGCTGCGCGACGAGGCGCTGGTCGGACGCATTCTGGACGCGGTGGTCGGCGCGGTATCGGCGCCGGTCACCCTGAAGATTCGCACCGGCTGGGACGCGAGCCACCGCAACGGCGTCGCCATCGCCCGCATCGCCGAGCGGGCCGGGGTCCGGGCGCTGACCGTGCACGGCCGCACCCGCGCTTGCGGTTACACCGGATCGGTGGACTACGCCGCCATCCGCGCCATCAAGCGGGCGGTGGCTATCCCGGTCATCGCCAACGGCGACATCGACGGTCCCGAGAAAGCCCGCTGGGCGCTCGACCACACCGGCGCCGATGCGGTCATGATCGGCCGGGCCGCTCAAGGCCGGCCCTGGATTTTCCGCGAAATCGCCCACTTTCTGGCGACCGGCCAGCGCTTGCCGCCGCCGACCGTCGCAGAAATCGGCCGGTGGGTCGTGGCCCACCTGGAAAGCCTCCACGTTTTTTACGGCGAAACCGCCGGCGTCCGCATCGCCCGCAAGCATCTGGCTTGGTACAGCCAGGGTTGGGCGGCAGGCGCCGAGTTTCGCGCTCGGATCAATTCGATCGAACATTCCCGTGAACAGATAACGCTGGCCCGCGATTTCCTGGGGCATCTGGCGAACAAGGAGCGGCGAGCCGCATGAACATTCCTCATAATCCCGACCCTCCGGTCGATCTGCTGCCCGCCACTCCGTTGCGCGAGCACGTCCATGAAACCTTGCGCATCTATTTTCACAATCTCGGCGGGCAAGCGCCCAGCAACCTGTACGATCTGGTGCAGCGCGAAGTCGAACCTCCGCTGCTGGAAATCGTGATGCGGTTCACCGGCGGCAATCAGACCAAGGCCGCCGCGATTCTCGGCCTCAATCGCGGCACGCTGCGCAAAAAACTCCGGCAATACGGTCTCGACAAATCCGCGAATAGCGTGGAGAAGGCATGAGCCTGGCGATTTTCGATCTCGACAACACCCTGCTGGGCGACGACAGCGATTATTTGTGGGGCCAGTTCCTGGTCGAGCAAGGACTGGTGGACGGCGAATTCTACGAGCGCGAGAACCGGCGCTTTTACGACGCCTACCGGGCGGGCACGCTGGACATTCACGAATTTCTGGCGTTCATGCTGCGGCCCCTGACCGAGCATCCGCCGGCGCGCTTGCTGGACTGGCGGGCGCAATTTCTCGCCGAAAAAATTGAGCCGATCATCCTGCCCAAGGCCATCGCTCTGCTGGAGCGGCACCGGGCCGACGGCGACACGCTGCTGATCATCACGGCCACCAACAGCTTCATCACCGCGCCCATCGCCGAACGTCTGGGCGTATCGAACCTGCTGGCGACCGAGGTCGAATGTATCGACGGGCGCTACACCGGCCGGCCGCTCGGCATTCCCTGCTTCCAGCACGGCAAGGTCGAGCGGTTGCGGGCCTGGCTGGCGGACACCGGCCACGATCTGGCCGAGAGCTGGTTTTACAGCGACTCCCGCAACGATCTGCCCCTGCTCGACCAAGTCACGCATCCCGTGGCGGTCGACCCCGACGAGACGCTGGCCCGACACGCGGCGGCGCGCGGCTGGCCGATCATCAGCCTGCGGGAAACCGACGAATAGAGCGCGTTTCGCGCTCCGGTTCGCGGCGGGAATGCCGGCTTCGCTCCGGTCGGCCATTTCCCTCAGAGTTCCGCTCAACTATTATGGGTCCCTTTCCGATTTCGCCCGTCTCGCCGGGCTTCGTCTTTTGCAACTGTCCGCAGGAATACCCATGCACCCGAATCTGATCAACAACGTCAACGTCGCCGCTCAAGACGTGCTGCTCACGCCCGAGGAAATCAAACAGCGGCTACCGATGACCGACAGCGCCGAAACCACGGTGCTCGATGGCCGCCAGACCGTGCAGCGCATTCTCGACCGGCAGGATCACCGGCTGTTCGCGGTGGTCGGCCCCTGCTCCATCCACGATGTCGAAGCGGCCCGCGACTACGCCCGGCGGTTGAAGGCGCTGGCCGACGAAGTCGGCGATACCCTGTTCGTCATCATGCGGGTGTATTTCGAGAAGCCGCGCACCACGGTCGGCTGGAAGGGTCTGATCAACGATCCGCGCATGGACGACTCCTTCCACATCGAGGAAGGCTTGCAGGTCGCTCGCGGCCTGTTGCTGGAACTGGCGGAAATGGGCCTGCCCGCCGGCACCGAGGCGCTCGATCCGATCAGCCCCCAGTACATTTCCGACCTGATCGCCTGGACCGCCATCGGCGCCCGCACCACCGAATCGCAGACCCATCGCGAAATCGCCAGCGGCCTATCCACCCCGGTCGGCTTCAAGAACGGCACCAACGGCAGCCTGGAAGTGGCGATCAACGCCCTGCAATCGGCCGCTCGCCCCCACAGCTTCCTGGGGATCGACCAGTTCGGCCGGTCGGCGATCATCCGCACCACCGGCAACCGCTACGGCCACATGGTGCTGCGCGGCGGCGACCGGCCCAACTACGATTCGGTCTCCATCGCCCTGTGCGAAAAAGCCCTGCGCGAGAAAAAGTTGCCGGTCAACATCGTGGTGGATTGCAGCCACGCCAACTCCTTCAAGGATCCGGCGATGCAGCCCTTGGTGATGCGCGACTGCGTGCATCAGGTTCTGGAAGGCAACCGGTCCATCGTCGGCCTGATGATCGAGAGCAATCTGGGCTGGGGCAGCCAGTCCATCCCCGCCGACCGCAGCCAGCTCAAATACGGCGTGTCGGTCACCGACGCCTGCGCGGACTGGCCGACCACCGAGACCATGCTGCGCGAGGCTCACGCCAAACTGAAAAGCGTGCTGCCGGCCCGACCGGCACCCTGAAAGCCCTTGCCAGAACTCCCCTCTCCCCGTGGGAGAGGGATCGGGGGCGAGGGTTTTCTCAACCCGGCCTCCCAGCATTCGGCCTCATTCCCCTCTTGGCAAACACCGCGTTTGGAACTATCCTACGCACATATAGTACTAATAAAGTACCGATTGGATTCGCCTCACGGAGCACCCATGATCCGAATCACCCGAGAAGCCGATTACGGCATTCTGCTGATGACCGGCCTGGCTCAAGCCGACGGCCAGCCGCACAGCGCCGCCGCCTTGGCGCAGCAGCGCCGGCTGCCATTGCCGATGGTCAGCAAGATCCTGAAAAGCTTGGCGCGCGCCGGCTTGCTCGTCTCACAGCGCGGCGCGCAGGGCGGTTACAGCCTGGCGCGGCCGGCGACCGAGATTTCCGCCGCCGACATCATCGGCGCGCTGGAAGGCCCTATCGCGATCACCGAATGCAGCGGGGAAAATCATGACGGCTGCTCGCGGCTGGAGCATTGCGAAGTCAGCGGCCACTGGCCCCGGATCAACCAGGCCATTTACGCCGCGCTGCAAAGCATCAGCCTGTTGGAGATGAGCCGTCCCGATCCACCCCGGCCGATCCGTTTCCAGGCGCTACACCGAGTCGCGGCCATCAATGCCGCCGGCCGCCCCATCTGAGTCGCCGAACCCCGCGACAGGAACATCCGCCCATGACCGACAGCACCCAAGCCCTCGAACGCCTCGCCGCCAGCGATTACAAATACGGTTTCGTGACCGACATCGAGCAGGAAACCGTGCCGCCGGGGCTGGACGAGGAGGTCATCCGACTGATCTCGGCCAAAAAACAGGAACCGGACTGGCTGCTGGAATGGCGGCTGCAAGCCTATCGCCACTGGCTCACCATGAAAGAGCCGCAGTGGGCGCGCGTCCATTACCCGCCCATCGACTACCAGACCATTTCCTACTATTCGGCGCCGAAGAAAAAAACCGACGGCCCCAAGAGCTTGGACGAGATCGACCCGGAATTGCGCCGCACCTACGAAAAGCTCGGCATTCCCTTGGCGGAACAAGCCATCCTGGCCGGCGTGGCGGTGGACGCAGTGTTCGATTCGGTGTCGGTGGCGACCAGCTACAAGGGCAAGCTGGCGGAGCTGGGGATCGTGTTCTGCTCGTTCTCCGAAGCCGTGCGCGAACATCCCGATTTGGTGCGGCAATATCTCGGTTCGGTCGTGCCGTACCGCGACAACTATTACGCGACGCTGAACTCGGCGGTGTTCTCGGACGGCTCGTTCGTCTACATCCCGCCGGGCGTGCGCTGCCCGATGGAGCTGTCCACCTATTTCCGCATCAACGCCAGCAACACCGGCCAGTTCGAGCGAACCCTGATCGTCGCCGCCGAAGGCGCTTACGTGTCGTATCTCGAAGGCTGCACCGCGCCGATGCGCGACGAGAATCAGTTGCACGCGGCGGTGGTGGAATTGGTCGCGCTGGACAACGCCACGATCAAGTATTCCACGGTGCAAAACTGGTATCCGGGCGACGCCGAGGGCAAGGGCGGCATCTACAACTTCGTCACCAAGCGCGGGCTGTGCAAGGGCCGCGATTCCAAGATTTCCTGGACTCAGGTCGAAACCGGCTCGGCCATCACCTGGAAGTACCCGAGTTGCGTGCTGCGCGGCGAAAATTCGGTGGGCGAATTTTACTCCGTCGCCATGACCCGCGATTATCAGCAAGCCGACACCGGCACCAAGATGATCCACATCGGCAAGAACACCCGCAGCACCATCGTCTCCAAGGGCATTTCGTCCGGCCACGGCCAGAACGCCTATCGGGGGCTGGTGAAAATCTTGCCGACCGCCGAAAACGCCCGCAATCATTCGCAGTGCGATTCGCTGCTGATGGGCGACCAGTGTGGGGCGCACACCTTCCCCTATATCGAGGTGCAAAATCCGACCGCTCAGGTCGAGCACGAGGCCAGCACCTCCAAGATCAGCGAGGACCAGCTTTTCTACTGCCAGCAGCGCGGCATCAGCACCGAGGATGCCGTCAGCCTGATCGTCAACGGCTTTTGCAAGGAAGTCTTCAAGGAATTGCCGATGGAATTCGCCGTGGAGGCGCAGAAGCTGATCGAGTTGAAGCTGGAAGGAAGCGTGGGATGATTAGATGATTATCTGAGCGCGGTAATGGAGAATCCAGAATTTCACCTCGTGTTCGGTGTTTCGCGTATTGAATACGACCCAAACCAGGAGAAACGTAACAGGCTGGAGAAGAAGCATTCATTGGAAAGCGCCGTACGTTGCTGGCAATGAACCGAAACAAGATATCACCTATGAAAATTGAAGAACTTGAAGCTGCTGTTGCGCAATTATCCGATGAAAAACTGGCCGAATTTTCAAAGTGGTTCGAGGAATTCATGGCCGACCAATGGGATCGTCAAATCGAAGCGGACATTTTAGCGGGACATTTGGATGCTGCGGGTCAGCGGGCTGATGAGGATTTCATTGCCGGTCGTGCGACACCTCTTTGAAACATTTTACAACACCAGAATTCTGGTTCCATTACCGCCGGCTTCCGGAAGCGATTCAGGAGCTGGCGGATAAGAGTTTTATGTTGCTTCGATCCAACCCTCATCACCCATCATTGCGTTTGAAGAAAGTGGGCGTTTTTTGGTCTGCTCGGGTGAGCTTGCGCTATCGGGCGCTCGCCAAAGAGCGGGAGGAGGGCCTGGTCTGGTTCTGGATCGGCCCTCACGACCAGTATGAAAATTTTATTCAATCATAACAGGCTATTGGCTACAGGAAATCATCGCACCATGCTGGAAATCCGCAATCTGCACGCCACGGTCGAGGGCCGCGAAATCCTCAACGGCATCGACCTGACTATCCGTCCGGGCGAGGTTCACGCCATCATGGGGCCGAACGGCTCCGGCAAGAGCACGCTGGCCAACGTCATCGCCGGGCGCGACGGCTACACCGTCACCGAGGGCGAAATTCGTTTCGACGGCAAAAACCTGCTGGAGATGGCCCCGGAAACCCGCGCCTGCGAAGGGCTGTTTCTGGCGTTTCAATATCCGGTGGAAATTCCCGGCGTCGCCAACCTGTATTTCCTGAAGGCCGCCGTCAACGCTGTGCGCAAATATCGCGGCGAGCCGCCGGTGGACGCGATGGATTTCTGGGATCTGGTCCACGAGCGCATGGAACTGGTGCAGATGGACGATTCCATGCTCAAGCGTTCGGTCAACGAAGGCTTCTCCGGCGGCGAGAAGAAGCGCAACGAAGTGTTCCAGATGACGGTGCTGCAACCGCGCTTCGCGGTGCTGGACGAAACCGATTCCGGGCTGGACATCGACGCCCTGAAAGTGGTCGCCGACGGCGTCAACGCCTTGCGCGGCCCGGAACGCGGGTTCCTGGTCATCACCCACTACCAGCGCCTGCTGGATTACATCGTCCCCGACTACGTGCATGTGCTGGTCAACGGCAGAATCGTCCGTTCCGGCGACAAGAGCTTGGCGCTGGAACTGGAGGAGCAGGGTTACGCGCTGTACAACGAGGAACCCGGCCGCGCCCGCCGGGCCGCCGCGTGAGACGCGCACCATGACCGCCGCCGCCCCGCTCTTTTCCGATCCCTGGCACCAGCGTTTTGCCGAGTTCGTGGTGAACCGCCGCGAGCCGGACACCATTACCCGATTGCGGCGCGAGGCGTTCGCCCGCTTCGAGGCGCTTGGCCTGCCGACCCGCCAGCAGGAAGCCTGGCGTTTTACCGACCTCGCCGCCCTGAACGCACTGGCGCTCCAGCGGCCCGCCGATGCGCCTCTCGACGCGGGAGCGCTGCCGACGCTGGACCTGCCCGCACACCGGCTGGTTTTCGTCAATGGCCGGTTCGCGCCGGGACTCTCGAAGCTGGAATCGTTGCCGGATGGGGCGACCATCGCCAGCCTCGGCCAGTCGCTTTCGACCGACGCCAAGCCAGTTGAATCGAATCTGGATCGCCTGCCGGGACTGGCGCAGCATCCGTTCGTCGCGCTCAATACCGCGCTCTGGGAAGACGGCGCTTTCATTCATCTGCCGCGCGGGACGGTGGTGGAAACGCCAATTCATCTGATCTTCCACACCACCGGCGGCGACATGGCCGTGCATCCGCGCTTGCTGCTGGTATTGGACAACGGCGCGCAAGCCACCGTGGTGGTCGAGTATCGGGGTCAGGGCCGCTATCTGAACGCGCCGGTCGCCGAATTGGAGTTGGGCGATAACGCCGTGCTGGACTATCACCAGGTTCAGGAGGAATCGCCGCAAGCGTTTCATCTCGGCGGTATCCGGCTCCACCAGGGGCGGGACAGTCGGGCGCAACTGCATCTGCTGTCCTTCGGCGGCCAGTTGGCGCGCACCGACCTGGAGGCGCTGTTGGACGGCGAGGGCGCGAGTTGCACGCTCAACGGCTTGACCTTGGCGAACGACACGCAAGTCGGCGATTTCCACATCCGGGTCGAGCACGCCCAGCCGCATGGAACCAGCCAGCAGTCGTTCAAGAGCGTGCTGGACGGCAAGGCGCGCTCGGTGTTCGACGGCATGATCCATGTCCGCCAACACGCCCAAAAGACCGACGCCCGCCAGACCAGCCGCAACCTGTTGTTGTCGAAGCAGGCGCTAGCCCACTCCAACCCGCGCCTGGAAATTCTGGCCGACGACGTGAAATGCGGGCATGGCTCCAGCACCGGCTTTCTCGACCCCAACGCCGAGTTTTATTTGCGGGCGCGCGGTATCGGCGCCGCTCAGGCGCGAGCCATGCTGGTCGGCGCTTTCGCCAGCGACAGCCTCAACTCGATCCGGTTGACGCCGCTGCGCGAGCGCCTGACTCGCCTGCTCGCCAGCCGTTTGGCCCTCGACCTCATCGAAGGGGAATGAACGACATGAGCGCCCCGCACGCGCTTTCCACCGCGCCGGCCGCCCGCGCCGGGCTGGACCTCGCCCGCATCCGCGCCGATTTTCCGATCCTGCATCAGCGGATTCACGGCAAGCCCCTGGTCTATCTGGACAACGCCGCCTCGGTGCAGAAACCGAAAGCGGTCATCGACGCCATCAGCGGGTGTTACACCGGCTATTACGCCAACATCCACCGGGGCGTTCACCTGCTGTCGGAGCGATCCACCGCCGCCTACGAGGGCGCGCGGGAAAAGGTGCGCGCCTTTCTGAACGCGGCCAGCGTCCAGGAAATCATTTTCACCCGCAGCACCACCGAAAGCATCAACTTGGTGGCGAGCAGCTTCGGCGGCAGCGCGGTCAAGGCCGGCGACGAGATCGTCATCACCGGCATGGAGCATCATTCCAACATCGTGCCCTGGCAACTGCTGTGCGAGCGCACCGGCGCGACGCTGAAAGTCGTGCCCTTCACCGACGCCGGCGAACTGATCCTGGACGAGTACGAGCGGCTGCTCGGCAGCGGGCGGGTGAAGCTGGCGGCGTTTGTCCACCTGTCCAACGCGCTCGGGACCATCAACCCGGTCAAGCTCATGATCGAACTGGCCCATGCGCGCGGCATCCCGGTGCTGGTGGACGGCGCGCAGTCGGTCGCGCATCTGGCGGTGGACGTGCGCGAACTCGATTGCGATTTCTACGCCTTCTCCAGCCACAAGATTTACGGGCCGAGCGGGGTCGGCGTGCTGTACGGCAAGCAGGCGTTGCTCGAAGCCATGCCACCGTACCAGGGCGGCGGCGATATGATCCGGCTGGTGACCTTCGAGAAAACCGAATACGCCGATCTGCCCAACAAATTCGAGGCCGGCACGCCGAACATCGCGGGCGTGATCGGCCTGGGGGCGGCGCTGGACTGGCTGACCGCCATCGGCCTGGATGCGGTCGCCGCGCACGAGCACGAGCTGCTGGAGTACGCCACCGCGCGATTGTCCGAGATTCCCGGTCTAACCCTCATGGGCACGGCGCGGGACAAGGCGGCGCTGGCCGCGTTCACCATGAAAGGCATTCACCCCCACGACATCGGCACCATTCTCGACCGCGAAGGCGTCGCGATCCGCGCCGGCCATCATTGCGCCCAACCGGTCATGCAACGCTATGGCGTACCCGCCACCGCCCGAGCCTCGTTCGCCGTCTACAACACCCGCGACGAGGTGGACGCCCTGATCAAAGCCCTCTGGAAAGTGAAGGAACTGTTCGACTCATGAGCGACCTGCGCGATCTCTACCAGGAAGTCATCCTGGACCACAACAAGCGGCCCCGGAATTTCCGCATCATCCCGCAACCGACCCACAAGGCCGACGGCGTCAACCCGCTGTGCGGCGACCGGATCAGCGTTTTTCTGGACATCGAGGACGGCGTGATCAAGGACATCGCTTTTCAGGGCGCCGGCTGCGCGATTTCCAGCGCGTCGGCCTCGCTGATGACCGAGGCGCTCAAGGGCAAGCCGGTCGCCGAGGTCGAGCACCTGTTCGAAGCCTTCCATAACGTCGTGACCAGCGACTGCGACTGTCCGCGCGGACTGGGCAAGCTCAGCGTGCTGGCCGGCGTGCGCGATTATCCGAGCCGGGTCAAATGCGCCACGCTGGCCTGGCACGCCGTGCGCGCCGCGCTGGAAGAGCGCAAGGCGCCGGTGGCGACCGAGTGATTTCCATCTTTTCGGGAGGTCAAACATGACCGCAACGCGCACCACCATGGAGCTACCGGATGTCGGGGAGATGGAAGCTCGGGTAATCGAAGCGATAAAAACAGTCTACGATCCCGAAATTCCAGTGAATATTTACGAGCTGGGGCTGATCTACGGCCTGGAGGTCGATCCCCTGGGCAACCACGCGGATATTCAAATGACCCTGACCGCGCCCGGTTGCCCGGTCGCCGGCTCGATGCCGGAATGGGTGGAAAACGCCGTCCGTCACGGCGCGGGCGTGGAATCGGTCAACGTCGAACTGGTGTGGGAACCGCCTTGGTCGCCGGAGCGAATGTCGATGCGGGCCAAGTTGGAGCTGAATATGGTCTAGGTCTCCAGCGAGAGACGCTCTCACCCCCCAACCCCCATAGGCGCCAACTTAAATTCAGCTCTTCGTGCCGCAGCCTGGATTAATCCTCAGAGATCGCCGCAAATTGCTCGGCGAGATGATCGATCAAGCTACGCACCGATGGTATCAATCCGCGTCGGGAGGGGAACACCGCATGAATAACTTCCCGGCGTGGAGCCCAATCCGGTAGCAAACGGACTAATGTTCCGTCCGCCAGTCGATCCTGCGCCATCAGGACCGGTAACTGCACCACACCGACTCCCGCGACGGCGGCGCGTCGCAAAGTAATCATATCGGTTGTCACGAACCGGGGCGCGTGGCGCAGGGCCGCTTGCGCGCCGTTTGGTCCCAACAGATTCCATGCATGCCCTTGCACCGGCGGCCCGTACCCCAGGCTTGGCCATTGCGACAAATCGGCGGGAGCGTTCGGAACGCCTTGACGCTCGATCAGCGATGGACTCGCGACCAGGCATTGGTTGCTATACGCGAGTACCCGCAACACCAGATCGCTGTCTTCCAGTGGCAGCGGACGCACCCGCAAGGCGATGTCCAATCCCTCCGCAACCACATCCACCGGTCGGTTCATACCGGTCAATTGCACGTTGACGTTTGGATACTTGACCGCAAACGCAACCAACATCGCTCCGACGCGCGCGTGCAAGAGTGCAATCGGGCAGGACAAGTGTACTGTGCCGCAGGGCTCGGCATGGGTCATGTCAATGACCGTTTGCGCTGCTTCCGCTTCCACCAGCATGGCCTTGCAGCGTGTGTAGTAGACCTGACCCACCTCGGTCACCGAAAAGCTGCGGGTCGAACGCTGAATCAAGCGCACGCCCAGTCGCCCCTCCAACATCGTGACACGTCGGCTGAGCTTCGATTTGGGCATCCCAAGAGCCCGCCCCGCCGGGGCAAACCCGCCGTGATCAACCACTTGGACGTAGTAGTAGAGGTCGTTCAGATCCTGCATGGAGACAAGGTCGTTCAAAAAATAGAACTCTGAGGCCACATATTACTATCTACCCAGAAACTTGTTCCAAATCTATGCTTTTTTCATCGACGCAACTGGACTCGTCACAAGGAGACGGTCATGAAAAGAGTACTCGGTGTTTACAGCCCACCGCGCCCGCATTGGGTCGGGGATGGCTTTCCGGTACGCTCGATTTTTTCGTACCACAGCCACAGCAAACAGCTCAGTCCCTTCCTGCTGCTGGACTACGCCGGCCCTGCCGAATTTCCGCCGGCCAACCAGCCTCGGGGCGTGGGACAGCATCCGCACCGGGGATTCGAGACGGTCACCATTGTCTACCAAGGTGAAGTCGCCCATCGGGATTCGACCGGCCAAGGCGGCGTAATCGGCCCCGGCGACGTGCAGTGGATGACGGCCGGCGCGGGCATCCTTCACGAGGAGTTCCACTCCGAGGTGTTTACCCGCTCCGGCGGCGAGCTGGAAATGGCGCAGTTGTGGGTGAACCTCCCGGCCAGGGACAAGAGGACTCCACCGGGCTATCAGGCCATTTTTGCCCAAGACATCCCCGCCGTCCCTTTGCCGGATGGGGCCGGAACGGTTCGCGTGATCGCGGGTGAGTATGCCGGGCGGAAGGGGCCAGCCAGGACCTTTTCTCCCATGCGCGTTTGGGACTTGCGGCTGACCGAAGGCGGCATCAGCGAACTGGTGGTTCCCGATGGCTGGAATACGGCGCTCGTCGTGCTGCGCGGGACGGTGCTCGTGAATGGCGACCAGATCGCTCGCGCGGCCCAGATGGTTCTGCTGGATCCGGTGGGTCACAGCTTCTCGATCGAGGCGAACGGCGACGCGGTGGTGCTGCTGTTGAGTGGCGAGCCCATCGACGAACCGATTGTGGGTCACGGCCCGTTTGTCATGAACAGCCAGGCGGAAATCGCCCAAGCCATCGCCGACTTCAACGGTGGCCGCTTCGGGCAAATGGCGGGGTAGTTCGCGCCCTGCCGCTCATTCCAAGCGGCAGGGCATTCACTCGGACGGTGCGAGCGCATCGTGCAACTTTTACAGGAGAAACGATATGAGCATCCCTGCCAACTTCAACGGCGCCAAACCGATCATTGACCCCAACAATGCCGCCATGCTGTTGATCGACCATCAAAGCGGCCTGTTTCAAACCGTCGGTGACATGCCGATGCCGACGCTCCGCGCCAACGCGACTACGCTCGCCAAGGCCGCGACGCTGGCGAAGATTCCGGTCATCACTACAGCGTCCGTCCCGCAGGGTCCGAACGGCCCGTTGATCCCGGAAATCCATAAGTACGCGCCGCATGCCCAGTACGTCGCCCGTCGTGGCGAGATCAACGCTTGGGACAACCCGGAGTTCGTCGCCGCCGTCAAGGCCACTGGCAAGAAGCAGCTCATCATCGCCGGCACCATCACCAGCGTGTGCATGGCCTTCCCCAGCATCGCCGCAGTGCATGAGGGCTACCAGGTTTTCGCGGTGATTGACGCATCCGGCACCTACTCAAAGATGGCGGAGGAAATCACACTCGCCCGCATCGTCCAGGCCGGCGTCGTGCCGATGGACACTGCGGCGGTCTGCTCCGAAATCCAGAAGACCTGGAACCGCGAGGACGCGCTGCAATGGGCGGAAGCCTACAGCGCCGTCTTCCCGCCGTACCAGTTGCTGATCGAGAGCTACATGAAAGCGCAAGAGGTCATCAAGAGCAACGAAGTGCTGGACTCCCAGCGATAACCCCCGAAAGGAGAGCCACACCATGAGCAAGCCCTATATTCGTCTCGACAAGAACGATGCCGCCGTCCTGTTGGTCGATCACCAGGCCGGCCTGCTATCGCTGGTGCGCGACATCGAACCGGACAAATTCAAGAACAACGTCCTGGCCTTGGCCGACCTTGCCAAGTACTTCAAGCTGCCGACCATCCTCACGACGAGCTTCGAAAATGGCCCCAACGGTCCGCTGGTTCCGGAACTCAAAGAGATTTTCCCCGATGCGCCTTACATTGCCCGTCCCGGTCAGATCAACGCCTGGGACAACGACGATTTCGTGAAGGCCGTGAAAGCCACGGGCAAGAAACAACTCCTCATTGCCGGCGTGGTAACCGAGGTTTGCGTCGCCTTCCCGGCGCTATCGGCTCTGGCGGAAGGCTTTGAGGTCTTCGTCGTGACCGACGCTTCGGGAACCTTCAACGAAGTGACCCGGCATTCCGCCTGGGATCGTATGTCGGCGGCCGGTGCTCAACTGATGAGCTGGTTCGGCGTGGCCTGCGAACTGCATCGGGACTGGCGCAATGACATCGAGGGTCTGGGCGCTCTGTTCTCCAACCACATTCCCGATTATCGCAATCTGATCACCAGCTATCTGGCTAAAAAGTAGCCGCGCCCGACAGAGAATTCGGCAAACAGCGGCGGGCAAAATCATGGGCAAGAATCGATTGGAAGCCTTCAGCGACGGCGTGCTGGCCATCATCATCACCATCATGGTGCTGGAGCTGAAGGCGCCGCATGGCGAAAAACTGGACGCCTTGCTGCCGCTTGTTCCGGTCTTTTTGAGTTATGTCCTCAGCTTTAATCTACGTGGGCATTTACTGGAACAACGTAAACGTCCGCTTCTGGCCGTCTGGACGATTTGAACGAGCGGGTCGAGACTGCGGCGAGCGGAGGCGTGGGGCATCCGCTTGACGAGGGGATAGGCGATCATGGCGGAGCAGACGGTGGTCGAATCTGGGGTGATCCGGGTGGACGCCTCGGGCCGGCGGCAGTACAGCGTTGAGTTCAAGCGGCGGCTGGCGCAACTGGCGCTGGAGCCGGGGGCGTCGGTGGCGGGGATCGCGCTGGCGCACCGGATCAACGCGAACCAGTTGTTCAAGTGGCGGCAGGATTATCTGCGGCAACAAGAAGAGGCAGCGGCGCTGGAGCTGGAGCCGGGGCCGGAAGCGACGCTGCTGCCGGTGGTGGTCGCGCCGGCCGGCCGAGCGCCCCTCGCCCTGGCGGCGACGGCCGAAGCGGCGAGCGGACGGGCGTCCGAACCGACGGCGGCGGAGCCGGGCCAGATCGAGATCGCGCTGGGGCGGATGCGGGTGCGGGTGACCGGCCCGGTCGATCCGGCTTTGCTGGAGACCATCCTCACCTGTATCCACCGGCGATGATCGGGCCGCCGAGGGGGGCGCGGATTTGGATCGCGGCGGGGTTCACCGATTTACGACGCGGCTTCGACGGGCTGGCGGCCCTGGTGCAAACCCGGCTGGAGGCCGATCCGTTTTCCGGTCAGGTGTTCGTGTTTCGGGGCCGGCGGGGTGATCGGATCAAAATCCTGTGGTGGGATGGCGACGGCAACGGGCTGTGTCTTTTCGCGAAGCGATTGGAGTCGGGGCGCTTCGTCTGGCCCCGGGCGACCGACGGCGTGGTGTCGCTCACGCCGGCCCAGTTGTCGATGCTGCTGGAAGGCATCGACTGGCGGCGTCCGGTGCGGACCGCGCCGCTGCGGGCGGCGTGATCGCCTATACTCCAGGCATGACCGACACCGATGCGTTGCCCGATGACGTTTCCCGGCTCAAGGCCCTGATCGTCGGCCAACGGGCGGAGATTGCGAGCCAACAGGCGGAAATCGCCCATCTCCAGCTGTGGATCGCCAAGCTGCGCCGCCAACAGTTCGGGCGGCGCTCGGAGCGGGCGGGGACGCTGCTCGACCAGCTCGAACTGCAATTGGAGGAGCTGGAAACCGGCGCGACCGAACGAGCGGTGCGGCTGGAACCGACTCGGCCGCGACCCGCCGAACCGAAATCCCGCGCGCTGCCGGCGCACTTGCCGCGCGACGTTCACCTCCACCATCCAGAAACGACGCTTTGCCCGGATTGCGGCGGTCCGCTCAAACCGCTGGGCGAAGACATTTCGGAGCTGTTGGAGTACGTGCCGTCCCACTTCCGGGTGATCCGCCACATCCGGCCCAAGCAAGCCTGCGGCCGCTGCGACCGGATCGTCCAGGCACCGGCACCACCGCGACCGATCGCGCGCGGGTTAGCCGGTCCCGGATTATTAGCGCACGTCCTGGTCTCGAAGTATGGCGATCACACCCCGCTGTACCGGCAATCCGAAATCCACGCTCGTGCGGGCGTGGAATTACCGCGTTCGACCCTGGCCGATTGGGTGGGTGAAGCGACCGCCTTGTTGCGACCCCTGGTGGCCGCCGTCCGTCGCCATGTCTTGAGCGCGGATAAGATTCACGCCGACGACACCCCGGTGCCGGTGCTCGCGCCGGGCAAGGGCTCGACCCGACAGGGCCGGCTGTGGGCCTACGTCCGCGACGACCGGCCCTGCCATGATCCCACCCCGCCGGCCGTCTGGTTCGCTTACTCGCCGGACCGGCAGGGCCAGCATCCTCGAAATCACTTGCGCGACTTTCGCGGCGCGCTGCAAGCCGACGGCTACGCCGGCTTCAACGGCCTCTACGAAACCGGTTCCATCGTCGAGGTCGCCTGCTGGGCGCACGTCCGGCGCAAGTTCTACGACCTCCATCACGCCCACGCCAGTCCCCTGGCGGCGGAAGCGCTTCAGCGGATCGGCGCGCTCTATGCCATCGAAGCCGAGTTGCGGGGCCAACCGGCCGAGGTTCGAGCGAAAGGCCGGCAAGCCCGCGCCGGCCCGCAACTCGATGCCTTGCACGCCTGGCTCGAACAGACTCTACGCCCGATCTCCCAAAAGTCGGCCTTGGCCGAGGCGATCCGCTACGCCCTGACCCGCTGGACGGCCTTGACCCGCTACCGCGACGACGGGCGGCTGGAGATCGACAACAACGCCGCGGAGCGCTCGTTGCGACCGGTGGCTCTCGGCAGAAAAAACTTTCTGTTCGCCGGTTCCGACGCGGGCGGCGAACGGGCCGCCGCGATGTACACGCTGATCGGCACCGCCAAACTGAACGGCCGCGACCCCGAAGCCTATCTGCGGACGGTGCTGAGCCAAATCGCGGACCACCCGGTCAACCAAATCGACGAGCTGCTGCCGTGGACACTGGCCGCGCCGCCCGCGCCCGACACGCCCGAAATCCCCGCCTTGGCCGCATGATGCGCGCGTTTTGACACCCGCTTGTGCGCGTCCGCGCACTTTGCACGCGGACGCGCACCCGTTCGCGCTCGCCCGCGCGGTCAAGGCATCACGGGCCCTTCCCTTATTTCAATCCGTCAACACGGCCAACAGCCGACGCTTACGGAACAACCATCACCACATGCTGCACACCGTCCGAGGCGGTTCTGGAGCAGGCCAGGGCCGAACTGCTCGATTGGCGCGGCTCCGGCATGTGGGTGATGGACTGGAATTGAACATGGTGTGAGAGGCGGTTTTGCACGGGCATCTGAAAATGGACCCTCACTCCCGACCCCTCTCCCACAGGGAGAGGGGAGTTTATTTACGCCCGCTCGCTACCGCTTGACCACCAGATAGACGCCCCCTACCGCCAGCACCATTCCCGCCAGGGAAATCGGGGGCAGCGTCTCGCCAAACACCCCCCACGCGATCAGCGCGGTGCTCAAGGGCACCAGATAAAACAGGCTGGCGACGTTGACCGCGCTGCCGCTGTGAATGAGCAGGTTCAACAAGCTGATCGCGCCGATGGACAGCACCAGCACCAGCCAGCCGAGCGCGAACGCGAACTGGGCGGTCCAGGTGATCTGAAATCTCGAGAACAAAGCGATGGCGATGGCGGTGACGAGGGCGCTGGGAACGAACTGAATGACCGAGCCGGTCCGCAGATCGAACCCGGCGCAAAATCGCTTCTGATACAACGTCCCCGCAGTCATTCCCAGCAACGCCACCAGCACCGGAACCAGCATCGGACCCAGTTCGGCGGTAATTCCAAATTTGCCGGAGACCACCAGCGCCACCCCGATGAAACCCAGCACCAGCCCGAGCCATCGACGCGCGCTCACCCGCTCGCCGAGCACCCAGCCAGCGCCGACGGCGGTCAACAGCGGCTGCATACCGACCACCAGCGCCGCGATACCCGCCGGCAAGCCGTGTTTGATCGACACGAAGACGCCGCCCAGATAAACGGCGTGGATCAGCACGCCGGACACGCCGATATGGCCCCACTGGCGCGGGTCCTTCGGCCACGGGGCGCGGCTCGCCACGGCGATGGCCAGCATCAAGGCGATGACGCAAAGATAGCGCACCAGCAGAAAGGACAGCGGCTCGGAATACGGCAGGCCAAACCGGGCGCCGATAAAGCCGGTGCTCCACAAAAAAACGAACAGGAACGGGTAGATGCGTTTCATAAACGGTTCGCGCTCTTCCAGTGAATCGGCCGGTATTTCAGCTATCGGCGCGGAGCGGTCCGCCGGCGGCGGAGCCGCGTCAACCATTATCCGAAATCGGGTGTTTCTGCTACCATGCGCGGCATTTCAGCGCAGTCATGAAGGAAGTCGAAAATGCCACGCCCCTACAACTTTAGCGCGGGTCCCGCCATGCTGCCCGAGGCGGTTCTGGAACAGGCCAAGGCCGAGATGCTCGACTGGCGCAATTCCGGCATGTCGGTGATGGAAATGAGCCATCGCGGCAAAGAGTTCGTCGCCATCGCCGAACAGGCCGAGGCGGATCTGCGCGAGCTGCTCGCCGTCCCCGCCCACTACAAGGTGCTGTTCCTGCAAGGCGGCGCCTCCAGCCAGTTCGCGATGGTGCCGATGAACCTGCTGCGCGGCAAGATCAAAGCGGACTATCTCAACACCGGACAGTGGTCGAAAAAGGCGATTTCCGAGGCCAAGAAATTCTGCCAGGTCAACGTCGTCGCCAGCTCCGAAGCGGCCAACTTCACGACCGTGCCGGCGCGCGACACCTGGAAGTGCGACCCGGAAGCCGCTTACCTGCACTACACGCCGAACGAGACCATCGGCGGCGTCGAGCTGCACGCGACTCCCGAGGTCGGCGTGCCGCTGGCGGCGGATTTTTCCTCCACCCTGCTGTCGCGGCCGCTGGACGTGAGCCAGTTCGGCGTCATCTACGCCGGCGCGCAGAAGAACATCGGCCCCGCCGGCCTGACCATCGTCATCGTCCGCGAGGATCTGATGGGCCAGACCGTGGCCGCCACCCCGACCATGCTGGACTACGCGGCGATGGCCAAGGAAGGGTCGATGTACAACACCCCGCCGACCTATGCCTGGTACATCGCCGGGTCTGGTGTTCCAGTGGCTGAAGGCGCAGGGCGGATTGGCGGCGATGGGACAGCGGAACAAGGCCAAAGCCGAATTGCTGTACAAGGCCATCGACGAATCCGGTTTCTACCGGAACCCGGTCGATCCGGCCTATCGGTCCTGGATGAACGTGCCGTTCATCCTGCCCGACGAGGCGCTGGACAAGCCGTTCCTGGCCGAAGCCAAAGCCGCCGGCCTGCTGACCCTGGCCGGCCACCGCTCGGTCGGCGGGATGCGCGCCAGCATCTACAACGCCGTGCCGCTGGAAGGCGTCAAGGCGCTGGTGGATTTCATGGCCGACTTCCAGAAACGGCGCGGCTAGCCGATTTTCTGTCTTCGTGATCGGCCCCGGACGCTCGCGTCCGGGGTGTTCTTTTTTCAGGTGAATGGTTGCCCGTTTATGCACAAGATCTTGACCCTCAACAACATCAGCGTGTCCGGCCTGGAGCGCCTCCCCCGCGACCGCTACGAGATCGCCTCCGAAATCCAGCATCCCGACGCGGTGTTGCTGCGCTCCTACAGCATGCACGACTGGCCGATTCCCGCCAGCCTCAAGGCGGTGGGACGCGCCGGCGCCGGCGTCAACAACATCCCGGTGCCGCAGATGACGGCCAAGGGCATTTGCGTGTTCAACGCGCCCGGCGCCAACGCCAACGCCGTCAAGGAGCTGGTCATCGCCGGGATGCTGCTGGCCGCCCGCAACATTTGCACCGCCTGGGACTACGCCCGCAAGCTGCAAGGCACCGACGCCGAACTGTCCAAGCAGGTCGAAGCCGGCAAAAAACAGTTCGTCGGCATCGAGCTGCCCAACCGCACCTTGGGCGTGATCGGGCTGGGCGCCATCGGGGTCAAGGTCGCCAACGCCGCCCGCGCGCTGGGGATGCGGGTGATCGGCTACGACCCGCACATCACCGTCAGCAACGCCTGGCAGTTGTCCTCGCAGGTCGAGCAGGTGTTGAGCGTCAACGAGATGGCGGCGCAAGCCGATTTCATCACCCTGCACGTCCCGCTGAACAACGACACCCGCCAGTTGATCAATGCCCAGTTTCTGAAGAACAGCCGGCCAGAATTGACCCTGCTGAACTTCTCGCGCGAGGGGGTGGTGGACGAAGAGGCGCTGCACGAGGCGCTACAGGCGGGCAAGCTCAAGACTTACGTCTGCGACTTCCCCACCAACCGGCTGAAAGATCACCCCCGCGTCATCATGCTGCCGCACCTGGGCGCCTCCACCGGGGAGGCCGAGGAGAATTGCGCGATCATGGTGGCCGATCAGGTGCGCGACTATCTGGAGAACGGCACGGTTCACAATTCGGTCAATTTCCCGGAGATGACCATGCCGCGCAACGGCGGCCCGCGCTTGGTCATCGTCAACGCCAACGTCCCGCACATGATCGAGCGCATTTCCAAGGCGATTTCCGGGGCCGGCATCAACATTCTGGACATGCTCAACAAATCGCGCGGCGAAATCGCCTGCACCCTGGTCGATACCGCCGCGCCGGTAACGGCTGAAGTCGTGGCCCAAATCGCTGACACCCAGGGCGTGCTGGGCGTGCGGACGCTGTAGAGCGCCCGGCGACGCCCGCAAAGCTCCTGGAAACCCGCCTGCGGAGCCCTCACCCCCAACCCCTCTCCCACGGGGAGAGGGGCATTTTGGTAAGACTTCCTTTCAATCCCCTTTTTCGCGAGCGATGTCGAGATACGCCAACCAATAGCGGGACAGCTCGCTGATGCACTCGATCCGGGCCAGCAACGCGGCCAACTCGGCTTTATAGCGGTCGGCCTCGGGCAGCAACGCGGCCAGTTCCGCGTCGAATTCGCTGAGTTGCTTGCTGCGAGTGGATGCCGCGATGGCGACCCGGGTCGTCAACAGGCGAACGCGGATGTACAGCAGATCGCCCGGCAAGGTAGTGTGCCGCTTGTAGTGGAAGTCGTAGGCTTCCTGCGCCACGTCCTTCTTGCCGAGCAGATACGCCTCCAACCCCTCCACTCGGGCCAGCATCATGTTGAGATGGGTCTGGGTGGAGGTCCGATGCGCCATCGGCTCCAGGATGGCGATTTTGTCGTCCAGCCAGCGCCGCCGTTCCTGCACATGCGCCCGCAGCCGGTCGATCTCGCAGTCGGCTTCCACCATTTGCTGGCTCAGCGCCACAATTTCCGCCTCGATCTGATCGAGAAACTCGCGAAGCTGCTCCGAAAGCAACCGCTCCAGGGTCAGGGTGACAAACCGTTCCCAGATCGAGTCGGATTGGGCGCGCAACCCTTCGACGAGCTGGCGGATACCGCTGATCCGGTCGATGCCGTCGCGCACGCTGCGCTCGTACTCGGCGCGGTCGGTGTCGTCCCAAAGCTGGGCCAGTTGCTCTTCTTCCCGCAATACATACGACATGCCGGCAGAAGCGCCATCGTCGGTCTCGGGTGTGGGGGTCTCCACGCGGTGGGTCTCCGGGGAAAGTGGTTTCAACGGGGGGATGGCGCCGCGAGACGGCGGCGGGCGACGGGTTGCTCGCGAGCCGCGCAGAAGCTCCCCTCCCCCGCCGGGAGAGGGGTCGGGGATGCGCGCTCGTTTTCCGCTCCCCGATATCCGAGAGGCCGCACCAAAACGCCTCTCAATCCAGGTAGGTCCAGCCGTCGGGGTTGTCGTGGCTCAACTCCTGCACGTCGTACACGCACAGATCCTCGTCGGGCAGATGGGGAAACAATTGCTGGGCCTTGGCTTCGGCCTGCTGTTCGTGCTCGGCTCGAACGAGGGCGACGTTGAGCAACTTGTCGGAACTGGGGTCTTCCACGATCACGAGATAAGGTTTCATGGGCACTCCTTCGACTTTCTCGGGCTACACGTTGGCGATACGGTCTCTTGGGTTTCGCTTGTATAGGGTTTGTCGGGTTTGCGAGCGGTCGCGGGCCAACTCGTCAGTAGTAGCGATGGATGCGGAACCGATGGTCGGACTCGCGGATGATGTCGCCGACATGGGGGTTAAACACCCCGGTTCGGCGTTCGGCAAAGTACTGGCGCAGCGTCTCGTGCACCACGGTGAAGGCGATCCGATCCCAGGGAATTTCGTCCTCGGCGTAGAGCCCCACCTCCAGGCTTTCGTGGCCGGGGCTGGCGTAACCGTCCTTCAGGTGGCCGCGGAACATCAGGTACACCTGGCTGACGTGGGTGAGCGAGTACAGGCCGTACAGGGTCAGGTTTTCGCCCACGGCATGGGCTTCCTCCAACGCCTCGCGCGCCGCCGCCGCCACCGCCGATTCGCCGTTCTCCATGAATCCCGCCGGCAAAGTCCACAGGCCGTGGCGCGGCTCGATGGCCCGCCGGCACAGCAGAATCCGGTCCCGCCACTCCAGGATGCAGCCGGCGACGATCTTGGGATTCAGATAGTGAACGGTATCGCAGCTATCGCAGACGTGCCGGGGCAGGTTGTCGCCGGCCGGGACGCGCACGCTCAGGGCTGCGCCGCACTGGCTGCAAAATTTCATGGAACGATATCCTCGTTCGAAGCGGGTTCTCGGTGATCGGGGCGGATACCGTATTAGACCATTTCCGGCGTGTCGGCGCCGCAAAATGATGGCCGCCGCGCTCGCGCGCCCTCGGCGCAGACCGCGATCCCGCCGTGACGGCGCGGGTTCGGACCGTCGGGCGACCGCTCAAAACCGATAATCGACTTTCAGGCGCCAAGATCGGCCATCCTGGGGGATTTCCACCTGGAGATGCTCGTCCGCTCCGGGGTCGGCGTAGTCCTGATCGAACAGGTTATAAACGCCCAAGGCCACATCCAGGTTCTTGCCGAACGGCCGACCGAGCACGTTCAGGTTGGCGACCAACGCGCCGGCCACTTCGTTGCCCCGGGTCGCCCGGCGCTTGCCGACGTATTGCAGTTCCGTTCCCGCGCGCCAGATATCGCCGAACAACGGCTGGCTCCAATTCAGCTTGGCGAGATGGCGGGGCGAGTTGTCCAGCCACCCGCCATTTTCATCCTCGGCCAGTTGCCAGCTATAGCTGGCTCGCAGTCGCGCGCCATCGGCCCAGCGTCGCTCGGCCTCCAGCGTCAAACCGTCGGCCCGCACGCGGCTCAGGTTGCGGAAGGTCAGCAGCCCCGAATCGGGGTCCGTGGTCCGATCGATCAGATCGGTGATGTCGTAGTGATAAACGGACGCATTGAGGCGAGTGCGCTCGTCCGGGCGCTTCTCGAAAATCAGCTCGTAGGTTCGGATGGTCTCGGGCCGGAGATCGGGGTTCGGCAAATTGCCGACGGAGTAGTACAGCTCGTAGGCGTTGGGCGCGCGCAACGCCGTGCTGTACAAAAACTTGACCGTGGTTTGGGCGTCCCACTGGTGGACGAGGCCGATGCGAGGGTCGATGCTGCCGTCTCCGGTGATGGCGCGGTCGTAGCGAACGCCGACGCTGAGGTTGGTTTGGTCGCCCAGCGCGAACTCGTCCAGGGCATAAAGCCCCCAGCGATCCCCGCCGGCGCGGCTCTGGAACGTGGCGGCGCCGGTCTCGTCGAACGCGGCCTGATCTCGCCGCGAATCGCGCTGGTATTCCGCCCCGAACGCCAGCTTGTGCCGGTCGAAGGCGGTGCTCGCGAACTGGAGTTCGGCGCCCCACCACCGGCCCACCGCTTGATCGGGAAGATCGACACCCCCGTAGAGATAGTGTCCCTCGTAGTCGTAAGCGCCGTAAAACAAGCGGCCCAAAACGTCCGAACGCGCGCTCCACGGCGCGCGATAACCGAGGTCCACGAGCGTTTGCCGATCGCGGGTACGACTGCGGGGATCGTTGAAATCCTGCTCGAAAGACGCGGTGGGAATGCCCTTTTCGCGGTCGGCGTGCGCCACCTCCAAAGTCCAATCCTCGAAAGCCAGCTTTCCGAAGAATTGTTGGGCGCTGTCGTGATCGAGACCGACCGCGAGACCGCCATGGGTCGATGGGTCGTCGTATTCGGGGAAATAAAGATTCTTTCCCTGGCTGTCGTAAGCGGTCGTGGACAGCAACATTTCCAACCCGTTGTCCAGCTTGCGGCCGAAGCTCGCCCGGCCCCGGTAAGTGTCGGCGCTGGCGACCGCGCCGGACAGTTCCATGCCGCCGATATCCCGCCCCCGTTTGGTGGTGATGCTCACCACGCCGAAAAACGCATTGTTGCCGTAGAGTGCCGTCGCGGGACCGGCCGGCAGAAACTCGACCCGCTCGATCAAATCCACGTCCAGGATAAAATCGGTCCCCACCAGCGCGGTATCGTAAATGTTGTCGTTGATCCGTCGGCCGTCCACCAGGAACAGCAAGTGATCGTTGTAATCGCCGGGGCGGCCGAAGCCGCGCACGCCCACGCTGCTGTAGTTGCGGTCGTAGCTCACGTAAACGCCGGGGAGGCTGCGCAGGATGTCGGCCAGGGTTCGGTAGCCGTGCGTTTTGATGTCTTGGGCCGTCACGACCGTCACCGCCGAGGGCGCTTCGCTGGCTTTCTGGCCGAATTTGGAAGCCGAATACACCTCCATTTGCATGAGTTCTTCGAGGCTGAATCCCGTGAGATCCGCCGCGGTGCTTCCGGCGAAGGCCAGACCACCCGCGACGCCTATCCCCGACACCCAAGCCAGCGCGCGGGCCAAACGGCTGGCGCATACTGTGACTCGACGATGCCGGAAGCGATGCATGGAAGGCGGCGAAGCGCAAGTTAATGTGGGGTGGCTCGGCGAATCGCGGCCAGAGTGCGAGCGGGCGCCAGCGACCGGCGAGCGATGACTTTTACAGTTTAGCATCAACACCAGAAAACGCTCGAACTGTCACTTAAAAATACGATTGACCCGCTCGCGGCCAGAGCCCCTCACGGCGGCTTGATCCCGTATTTGCGGTAAATTTGCCGTAGCTCGCTCTTGGCCGCCCGGAGTTCGCTGGCGCGGCTGGCCGGCGTGCCGATGGTCGAGGAGGACAGCCGCCGGATGTCGCTGTTGAGGTTCTCGATCCGGGTCCGATCCTCGTAGCCGATGTACGGGGGCTCCTTGTCCTTGCCTTTTCTCCCTCCGCTCGATGGGCGGTCGATCTCGCTGACCGGCACGCCCCGGTTGACCGCCCGCAGCTCGCGCAATTCCCGCGCGGCCCGCTTCAAGTCGCCGACGTTATCGACCGTCCCGGCCGGAGTGGGTTGCGAGGGGATATCCAGCGTTTCGGTGGATTGCGCGGCGGCCGGAGGCGGGGTGCCGCCGTAGTGAACCCGACCGTCGGCGTCGGTCCATTTGTAGACCTGGGCTTGGACCGGGAGGCACAGCGCCAGCAGGATGGCGCGGCAGGCCGGCAACACCGACCGACCGGAACCCTTTCGCGAGGCGGCGCGCACGCGCCTCGATTCGGTTTTATCGTTTCGCACTCGGATCGCACCTGTTCGCACAAGATACCGGTTAATATTAGCTCGATACAGGAGAACGGTTCGCGGGCAGCGATTCCATGACACAAAAAGCCCGACCTCGGAATGGAAAGTTTGACTATCGGCCACCACCCGGATCGACGGACATGCCAACACCCAAACCCCAGCCGCAGACCCGCCCGCCAGCAGATCTCTTCGCGCCCGCCCGCCGCGCGCTGTCCGCCCTAACCCTCACGGTGATCCTGCTCATGCTTCCCTTCACGATTCTGGCGGCTCCAGCCGACACCACGGCGCCCGCAACGCCCGCTCCCGACCCGGCCGACGCCCGCAAGCCGATCCCGCTCGACGACTTCGAGGACCTGAGCGGCTGGACGGTCGCCACCTCTGCCGGCGCCCGCCTCGAAATCGCCCAGGACACCGGCCGCAACGGCGGCCGGGCCATGCGGCTGGATTTCGAATCCCTCGATGGGGCCAGTTGGCTCATCGCCCGCAAGACCTTCCGGCTCCGCCTGCCCGACAACTACGCCTTTCGCGCCTTCACCCGCGGCGAGGCTCCGCCGGTCGATTTCGAGTTCAAGCTGGTGGACCCGCGGCAAAACGTCTGGTGGTACAAGCAGCGCGAACACGTCTTCTCGGGCGACTGGAAGCCGTTGATGATCAAGAAGCGCCATCTGGTCCGGGCCTGGGGTCCGGGCGGCCCGCTGGAGGAAGCGGTGGTCATCGAGTTCGGGATCGTGCCGGGGGTCCAGAGCAAAGGCTCGGTGTGGATCGACGGGCTGACCCTGGAGGAACGCGAACCGGCGCAGACCTACACCCAAAATCCGGCGATCAGCGTCTCGACCACCGCCGAAGGCTACCGCCCGGAAGGGATTCTCGACCCCGACCACACCGCCAACGGCTGGCACAGCGGCGCGCTGGCCGAAGACCAGTGGCTATCGCTGGATTTTCACCAGCCCCGCGAATACGGCGGGCTGGTCATCGACTGGCATCCGGACGATTACGCGGTCGATTACCAGGTACAAGCGTCCGACGACGGCAAGGTCTGGAAGCCCATCTACACCGTGCGCGACGGTAACGGTCGGCGGGATTATCTCTACCTGCCCGACGCCGAATCGCGCCACCTGCGACTGAGCATGCAGCGCAGCAGCCGGGGCCAGGGTTACGGCATCGGCCGCATCCGGGTTCAATCCCACGAATTCTCCAGCTCGCCCAACCAGTTCTTCGAGACTCTGGCCCGCGACACCCGGCCGGGGCTCTACCCCCGCTACTTTCAGGGCGAGCAGTCCTACTGGACCCTGATCGGCGTCAACGGCGACGGCAAGGAAGCGCTGATCGGCCAGGACGGCGCGCTGGAGGTGGACAAGGGCGGGTTCAGCATCGAGCCGTTCCTGTTCGCCGACGGCCGTCTGATCACCTGGGCCGACGTGGAGCCGGCGCAGGATCTGGTCGATGGCTACCTGCCGATTCCCACCGTGCGCTGGGAGCACGAGCACTTCTGGTTCGCGGTCACCGCTTTCGCGACCGGCAAACCGGGCGAATCGGAGCTGCACGCCCGTTACCGGATCGAAAACCTGAGCGCCCAGACCCGCCACATCCGGCTGTTTCTGGCCCTGCGGCCATTCCAGGTCAATCCGCCCTGGCAGTCGCTCAACCTGACCGGCGGGGTTTCGCCGATCCGGCGCTTGCACTACGCCGACCGCACGATTTGGGTCAACGACCGCGCCAAAGCGGTTTTCGCCCTGACCGCGCCCAGCCGGTTTCGCGCGGCCACCTTCGACCAGGGGCCGCTCACCGATTATTTGGCCGAGGGCAAACTGCCGGACCGGACCAGCGTGGACGACGCCTTCGGTTACGCCTCGGGCGCGCTGGAGTACGGCTGGGACCTCGAACCCGGCGAAGCGCGCGAGGTCTTCCTGCGCATCCCCTTCCACGGGACCGAGGTCATCAAACCGCTGCCGCCCACCGACGCCGATGCCGCCGCCCAGGAAAACCAGCTATTGGACCAAACCCGCCGCGACTGGAAAGCGCGCCTGGATCGGGTCGGGCTGGAATTGCCGCCCGCCGCCCGCAAGCTGGCCGACACCATCAAAAGCAACCTGGCCTACATCCTGATCAACCGGGCCGGCGCGGCGATCCAGCCCGGCTCGCGCACCTATGCCCGCTCCTGGATCCGCGACGGCGCGCTGACCTCCGCCGCCCTGCTGGGGATGGGCTACACCGACGAGGTCCGGCAATTCCTGCTGTGGTACGCCCCCTACCAGCTTCCGGACGGCAAGGTGCCGTGCTGCGTGGACGCCCGCGGCGCCGATCCGGTCCCCGAGCACGACAGCCACGGCCAGCTCATCTACGCGATCATGGAATATTACCGCTATACCCGCGATGTGGGATTCCTGCGCGAGATGTGGCCCTACGTGGTCAAGGCGGTCGGCTATATCGAGTTCCTGCGCCAGCAGCGGCTGACGGAGCAATACCGCACCGATCCCGCCATCATCGCCTACATGGGGCTGGTGCCGGAATCCATCAGCCACGAAGGTTACGCCAGCCATCCGCGCCACTCGTATTGGGATAACTTCTTCATTTTGCGCGGCCTGAAAGACGCCGCCGCCATCGCGGTCGTCCTGGGCGAGGACGAGGAAGCGACCCGGTTCGCCGCGCTGCGCGACGCGTTCCGCCGGGATCTGTACAACTCGATCCGGGAAACCCTCAAGATGCACGGCATCGACTTCATACCCGGCGCGGTCGAACTGGGCGATTTCGACGCCACTTCGACCACGGTGGCGGTCGATCCGGGCGGCGAGCTGGGCCGGCTGCCCCAGCCGGCGCTGGACCGGACCTTCGAGCGCTATTTCGACCATTTCATTCGCCGCCGCGACGGCCGGGAACCGTGGGAAGCCTACACTCCCTACGAGCTGCGGGTGGTCGGCACCCTGATTCGGTTGGGCTATCGGGACCGGGCGCTGGAAACGTTGGCGTTCTTCCTGGAAGGCCAGCGGCCGGCGGCGTGGAACCATTGGGCGGAAGTGGTCTGGCGCGACCCCAAGGCGCCGCGCTTCATCGGCGACATGCCACACACTTGGGTCGGCTCCGATTACATTCGCTCGGTGCGCAATCTGTTCGTCTACGAGCGCGAGGCCGATCAAGCCCTGGTGATCGGGGCCGGTATTCCCGACGCCTGGGCCACCAGTCCGGAAGGGATCACCGTCAAGCGGCTACCCACCTGGTACGGCACCCTCAATTACCGGATGGCGATGGATGGCCCGGACACGCTGCGGGTGCAACTGTCCGGGGACGTGACCGTGCCGCCGGGCCGCATCATCCTGCATTCGCCGCTGGACCGGCCGCTGCGAAGCGTCAAGGTCAACGGTCGGCCGGTGGAAACCTTCACCGCCACCACCGCGACCCTGGACCAATTTCCGGCCGAGATCGAGTTCCAGTACGGCAAGGAGGCCAGCGCGGCGGCGGCCCGCTAGAGCCGGCACTCCCTCCTCGGCCTCGGCGAGAGAATCGGGGGCGATAGTTTATTTTCAACAGGTTAGCGCTCTCACCTGCCCCTTCTACCGGAGGGCGAGGGGACGGGGCGGAAAACCTTGGGAACGGTTGCGACTCGGCTCGTCCGGTCGATGTTCGCGCGGGCTCCAGTCAGGCCGCCGGTAACCCTGGCCGGGGAGATGCCTACGGACAATTCCCCGTCTCGGTGGGCGCACGCGCTGTTCAGCGTTGCCACGAAATTGTCGTCGAGCGTCGAGCTGCCTTCGACGGGGATCGATTCGAAGCCATAGGAGGTCACGCCGATCACCTGGTTGCGCGCCGGCTCCGTGAAGCCCGGCTTGTCCGCCGGCGGCCGGCCCGAAATTCATGATCCAAGGCCCGCCGCTGGAGCCGCCCGTCATGTCAGAACCATACAAGGCGGTGTTCTCGCTGGATTTCCGAAAACTCTTGGCGGTGACTTGATGCATTCTTTCTCCATCGTCGAACGCGACCGGATAGCCGAGGAGATGCGCGTGATTGGGGATCAGCCGGTTGGTTTGAAAGCCCAAATAGCCGACGGCCTCGCCGATCTTTCTGGGAAACCCCGTCGATCGTTTGATCTTCCACCTCGATCAGCGCGTAGTCGGCGACATTGGGAACCCGGCCTCTCCCGTTATACCAAGGGGTCGTCACGAATGCCGCCGACCCTTTCCACGTCGAAAAAGGCGCGACGCCATCGCGATACGCCGGCACGAATTCAAAATCGGTGAACCAGCCGCTTTCATCGCCGGAGCCCGAATGCACGCAATGCCCGGCGGTCAACACCAGGCGAAGCGATATGACCGCGCCGGAACAGACGAAATCGCCCTCGCCGGGAACCCGAAAAAACAACCGGCCGGCCGCGCTGTAGGGATACGCGCGATCCGCCTCGACCGGGACCAGGGATTGGCTGCTAAAATAAGCCTGCTTGAAACCCACATCGTAGGCCACCGCCGCATTTCCGGCGAACCGCTCGGCCGACAAGCTCGCCGCCCCGGACGAGCCGTCGCTCGGCCGGGTGGAATCGGATGAGCTGCCGTCAAGCACACGCAAGCGCTTCTCCAAGGGCTCCAGCGCGGGTTTTTCCAACGCGGGCGGTTGGCCGGCCCCGGAGACGCCGGGCCGATCCGGCGCGGAATCCGGCGATTCGCCGCCGGGATCGTCCATCATGGTTCGAGGAACCGCCGAATCGGCTTTGGGCAGCGGCATGGGTTTGACCCGGCGATACCGGTCTTCGGTCCAATACTGTTGCCTGGACTCCAAGCGCTTGGCGCGGGGAACGGTCGCATCGCCGCCCGCATCGGCTGCGGGTCCCCGACCCGGTGCCCCGGCGCTTTCAGCGGCGACGGCGCTGGCGGCAATGGCCGTCAACGCGACTCCCGCCAGCAACAATCGAATTTTCATGAGAAGCCCTTTGTATTTAACGACACTCCGAACAGCGACCCGCCGCGCGAGCAGACAGGTCGCCGACCACGCCAACGCTCGAGGCATACTAAACTTTTCCGTGCCCGCGTCCCAAGCCCAGGGGAAACCGTCATGTCCGCCATCTTGTTCCAGCACGCCCGCGCCCTGAACGTCCAACCGCTCGCCAACGGCCGTTACGCCACTTTTCTGACCGCCGCCGGCACCGGCTATTCGGCGTGGGGCGAGCTGGCCCTGACCCGCTGGAACGCCGATCCGACCGAGGATTGCGATGGATTTTTCGTCTACCTGCGCGATCTCGACAGCGGCGCGCACTGGTCGATGGGTCAGCCGGTCCCCAAAACGCCGGAATCCCAATCCGACCGATTTGGGACTGGACTGATCGAATTGGCTCGCCGGGACCACGGTATAGAGGCCCGGCTGGCGGTTTGCGTTCCCCAGCGACGACGATCTCGAATTGCGCCGGCTCACGCTGCGCAATCTCGACGACCGTCCCCGGCGCCTAGAGTTGACCAGCTACGCTGAAGTGGTGCTGAACGCGCCGGCGGCCGACGCCGCTCACCCGGCTTTCTCCAAAATATTCGTCCAGACCGAGTGGGCGGCGGAAACGCGGGCGCTGCTGGCGCGGCGGCGGCCGCGCGCCCCCGAGGAACCGGCGTGCTGGCTGGTTCACGCGCTGGCCGGCGAAGGTCGAGACGCCCTGCCCGTCCAGCACGAAACCGACCGCGCCCGCTTCATCGGCCGGGGCTACACCTTGGCCGCGCCGCGCGCCCTGGTCGAGCCCGAACCCTTGTCCGGCACGGTCGGCAACGTGCTGGACCCCATCGTCAGCCTGCGCCGGACGGTCGAGCTGGCAGCGGGCGGCGAAGCCCGAATCACGTTCCTGCTCGGGGCGGCGGCGGATCGGGAATCGGCCCTGGCGCTGGCGGCGCGCTACGCCGAGTCGGCGACCGTGGAGGCGGCGTTTCGGGCGGCGGCCGGACAATATCCCTTGCCCGATCCCGTTTTTTCGTCCGTCGGCGAAACCCGGCCGGTGCCGCCCTCGCCCGCCAGCGACGCGGACGCCAGCCCGACCGCGCTTCCGGCGGACGACGAGCCGCTGCAATTCTGGAACGGTCATGGCGGTTTCAGCGCCGATGGCGGCGAATACGTGATCCGCATCCGGCCGGATGCCGGCGGCCGACCCATTTTGCCGCCGCAACCCTGGACCAACGTGGTCGCCAACCCGCAGTTCGGCTTCATCGCCAGCGAGACCGGCGCCGGCTGCACCTGGAGCCAGAACAGCCGGGAAAACCGCCTGACACCCTGGCACAACGATCCGGTGCTCGACCCGCACGGCGAGGCGCTGTACCTGCGCGACGAGGACGGCGGCGCGGTCTGGTCCTTGCAGCCGGGGCCGATCCCCCAGCCGGTCGCTTACGAGGTCCGCCACGGTTTCGGCTACAGCCGCTACCGCCACGCCAGCCGGGGCTTGGAGCAGGAGGTCTGCCTGTTCGCGCCGCGCGAGGACCCGCTCAAGCTGGCCCTGATCCGCCTCCACAACCCGAGCGGGCGACCGCGCCGGCTGTCGCTGTTCGCCTACGCCCGCCTGGTGCTGGGCGTGCTGCCGGCGGACCACGCCGCCGAGCTGGCCGTGACCCGCGACCCGGCGACCGGCGCGCTGTTCGCCGAGAACCGCAACCGGGAATTCGCCGGCCGCGTCGCCTTCGCCGCCCTGGCCGCGCCGCCCGACACCCCGATCCACGCCAGCGGCGACCGCCTTTCGTTCCTCGGCCGCCACGGCAGCCCGGCCCGACCGGCGGCGCTCTATCGCGACGCGGTCGCTGGACGGTCGGCTGGGCGCGGGGCTCGATCCCTGTTTCGCGTTGCAGGCAACGTTCGAGATCGCGCCGGGCGCCACGGCGGAACTCGCCTACCTGCTGGGCGAGGCGGACGACCCGGACCACGCCCGGCGCTTGATCGACCGCTACCGGGCGGACGGCGCGGCGGCGCAACGCCTTGGCCGAGGCGCAAAGCGCTTGGCGGGACTGGCTGGGCGCGGTGCGAATCGAGACCCCGGCGCCGGCGCTCGATCTCATGGTCAACGGCTGGCTGGCCTATCAAACCCTCAGTTGCCGGATTTGGGGCCGGTCGGCGTTTTACCAGTCCGGCGGCGCCTTCGGCTTCCGCGACCAGTTGCAGGACGCCGCCGCCTTGCTGTACCACGATCCCGAACTGACCCGCCGGCAATTGCTGCTCAACGCCGCCCATCAGTTTCAGGAGGGCGACGTGCTGCACTGGTGGCACCCCCCCAGCGATTGCGGCATCCGCACCCGCTTCAGCGACGATCTGCTGTGGCTGCCGTGGCTGGCGGCGTTTTACGCCCGCGCCACCGGGGATTGGAGCCTGTTCGGCGAACCGGCGCGCTTTCTCCGGGCGCGGCCGCTCGAACCCGGCGAGGACGAAGCGTTTTTGACCCCGGAGGAATCCGGCGAAACCGGCAGCCTGTACGAGCACTGCTGTCGGGCGCTGGACCGCTCGCTCACCCAGGGCGCGCACGGCCTGCCGCTGATGGGCACCGGCGACTGGAACGACGGCATGAACCGGGTCGGCCGTTCGGGCCGGGGCGAAAGCGTCTGGCTGGGTTTCTTCCTGTACGCGATTTTGGGCGATTTCATCCCGGTTTGCGGCCAGCACGGCGACTACAACCGGGCGCGGCGCTACGCGGCGTTCCGCAGCCATCTGGCCGGCGCGCTCAACGAGCACGGTTGGGACGGGGACTGGTATCGGCGGGCGTGGTACGACGACGGCGCGGTGCTGGGTTCGGCCGCCAGCGACGAATGCCGGATCGACGCGCTGGCCCAGGCGTGGGCGGTCATCTCGAAGGCGGCGCCGTGGGCGCGGGCGGAAGCGGCCATGGACGCAGTCGAACACCACCTGATTTCGGAGTCGGACGGACTGATCCGGCTGCTGGCGCCGCCGTTCGTCGATACCCCGCACGATCCCGGCTACATCAAGGGCTACGTGGCCGGGGTCCGCGAGAACGGCGGCCAGTACACCCACGCGGCGCTGTGGGCGGTGCGGGCGCTGGCGGAACTGGGCCGGCGCGACCGGGCGACCCGGCTGCTGGAAATGCTCAGCCCGATCAGCCGCGCCCTCACGCCCGAGCAAGTGGCGGTCTATCGGGTGGAGCCGTTCGCGGTGGCGGCCGACATCTACGGCGTGGCGCCGCATGTCGGGCGCGGCGGCTGGACCTGGTATACCGGTTCGGCGGGCTGGATGCTGCGGGTGACGCTGGAATCGATTCTGGGCCTGGAGCTGGCCGAGGGCCAAGCTCTGCGGTTGCGGCCCTGCATTCCCGACCACTGGCCGGGGTTTCGGCTGCGTTACCGCCTGCCGGACGGCGAGGCGATTTACGATATCGAGGTCCGCAACCCGGAACGCAACGCGAAGCGGGTTGCGGCGGTGGCCATCGACGAGCGTCCCGGCGCGATCGAGTACGGCGCGGCGCGCATCCCCGCGTTCCGGGACGGCGCCGTCCATCGGGTGGTGGTCACGCTGGCGGGCGCCGCCGAAGACCGGCCGACCGCCAGCCCGGCCAGCGATCTGAAACCCGGAGACCGGCTGGCGTGAGCGACGACGCGCCCGCCCGCCCCGCCGGGAATCGCTCCCCGCCCTCGATCTGGCCGGCTTATCGCGCGCTGCTGGACGACGGCGAGTTGCGGCGGCGGGTGGCGCGAGCCTATGCGCGGTTGGAGGATTGCGACCTGTGCGCCCGCTATTGCCGGGCGAACCGGCGGCAAACGCTCGATGGCGTGGCCTGCCGCACCGGCGAGCGGGCGGTGGTGCACAGCTATGGGCCGCATCACGGCGAGGAAGACCCGCTGCGCGGCTGGGGCGGCTCGGGAACGATTTTCTTCGGTTTCTGCAACCTGCGCTGCGTCTACTGCCAGAACTGGTCGATCAGCCAGCAAGGCCAAGGCCAGGAGGTGACGCCGGAAACGCTGGCCCGGATCATGCTCGACCTCCAGCGGCAAGGCTGCCACAACATCAACCTCGTCAGCCCCAGCCATGTGGTGCCGCAAATCCTGGCGGCCACCCTGCTCGCCGCCCACGGGGGCTTGCGCCTGCCGCTGGCGTACAACAGCGGCGGCTACGACAGCCCCGAGGCGCTGGCCTTGCTGGATGGGGTGGTGGACATCTACCTGCCGGACATGAAATACGGCGATTCCGAAACCGCCCGCCGCTATTCCCGCGCCCGAAATTATTGGGAGGCGAATCGGGCCGCGATTCGGGAGATGCATCGGCAGGTCGGCGATCTGGCGCTGGACGAGCGCGGGCTGGCGCGGCGCGGCCTGCTGGTGCGCCATCTGGTGCTGCCGGGCGATCTGGCGAACACCGACCGCGTGCTGGCCTTTCTGGCGCGGGAGATTTCGGCCGACACCTATCTCAACCTGATGGATCAGTATCGCCCCTGCTACCAAGCTTTCGAGCACCCCCCGCTGCACCGTTGGCTCGACCCCGCAGAATACGAGCGGGCGTTGCGCGCGGCCGAGCGGCACGGTTTGAAGCGGCTCGACTCGCGACGGCGGCGCTGAGCGCCCATAAAAAAATAACCGATTGAATCAGTGTAAAAACTTATCGAAGGTTTCCCGCCGATCCCCTCTCCGGCCGGGAGAGGGGAGCAACCGTGCGGGCTCGATCCCGCACGATTCCGCGCCGCCTGGCCGGCGACCGCCATCCGGACGCTTCCGTCGCCAAACGAGATGTCATTTTGACAGATATCTCGTAGACTTGATGTGGGTTTAAATAACGCGATGTCGTGAACGGTGTCGCCACGCGACCCCAGCAAGCAGCACCATCCTGCCAATTACGTCAAATAAACGACACAAATCGACTGAATCAGGCGGTCATCGAATCAACAGGGGCAAGAGACATGGGGGAGCATTCCAAGACTATGGCCGCTCCGGAAATGCCGATGCGACCACTCGGACGGATCAGCATGCCGCGACTCGCGCGCCGGATCTGGATCTATCTCTTGCTGTTCGCGCTGCTGGTCCCGCTCCGCTCCGCGCTGGCGCAAGCTGTCGTCGGCGAAATCGTCAGCGTTCTGGGCGCCGTGGAGGTGCTGCGGGAAGGGCGCTGGCGAACGGCCGAAGTCGGCGCGACGCTGGCGGCCGGCGACGCGATCAGGACCGGCGCGGACGGCCGGCTCGCCCTGCAACTGGTCAACGGCTCGCAGCTCAAGCTCAACGCCAACAGCCGGCTGGAACTCAAGCAAATCGCTCCGAGCGAAGGGCTGGCCCCCGCCTCGACCGGCGTCGCGCAAAGCATCCTGCGCCTGATCGGCGGCGAGGCGTGGGTTCGCGGCAACGGCGAAACCTTGGAAATGCAAGCCGTGCCCGCGACCGCCACCATTCGCGGCACCGAGTTCGACCTCGCGGTCGGCCCCGGCGACACGGCGCGGCTGGCGGTGCTGGACGGGCTGGTCGAGTTCCACAACCCGCAGGGCAGCGTGCGGGTGGCGGCCAACGAGCAGGCGACCGCCAAAGTGGGCGAAGCCCCGCGCAAGACCGTGCTGCTGAACCCGCTCGACGCCGTGCAGTGGTCGCTCTACTACCCCGATCTGACCGGCGGCCGGGCGGAGCGGGAGCGGACCGCCCGCGCCGACCCGCGCGACCCCCGCTACTGGACCGAGGCCGCGCGAGGCCATCTGCTGCGCGGGCAAGTGCCGGACGCCCGCCGGGCGCTCGACCGGGCGCTGGCGCTGAGTCCGAACGACGCCCGCGCTTACAGCCTGCGCGCGGTCATCGCGCTGGTGCAAAACCGCAAGGCGGAAGCGCGGGCCGACGCCGAGCGGGCGGTGGCCGCCGATCCCGCTTCGCCCGAGGCGCATCTCGCCCTGAGTTGGGTCCAACAGGCCGAGTTCGATCTGGACGGCGCCCTGGCCAGCGCCCGCCGGGCCGCGCAACTCGCCCCCGACGACCCGCGCGCCCTCGCCCAAGAAAGCGGCCTGCTGTTCGGGATGGGACGATTGAACGAAGCGACCGACGTCGCCGAACGGGCGCGGCAAGCGGGCGCCGAACGATGCCATGGTCAACACGGTCTGGGGTTTCCTGGAACTGGCCCGCTACCGGGTGGACGAAGCCCGCACCGCGTTCGAGGCGGCGATCGCGCACGATTCCACCTTGGGCCTGCCGCATCTCGGCTTGGGGCTGACCTTGTTCCGGCGCAACCAGACCGACGCGGCGGTCGCCGAGATGCGCAAGGCGACCTTGCTGGACCCCAAGGTTTCGCTCTACAACAGCTATTTGGGCAAGGCGTATTACGAGACCAAGGACGACCGGCTGGCGCAAACGTATCTGGAAGCGGCCAAGCAACTCGACCCCCGCGACCCCACCCCGCATTTCTACGACGCCATCCGCAAGCAGAGCGTCAACCGTCCGGTCGAAGCCGTCCAGGATTTGCAAACCGCCGCCGAGTTGAACGACAACCGGGCGGTCTATCGCTCGAAGCTGTTGCTGGACGAGGATTTGGCCGCTCGGGATGCCGCCTTGGGCAAGCTGTACAACGAGATCGGATTCGAGCAACTGGGCCTGCGGGAAGGCTGGAAATCGGTCGGCCTCGATCCCGCCAACCATTCGGGCCATCGCTTGCTGGCGGATTCTTACGCGGCGATGCCGGGCGTGGAAGCGGCTCGCACCAGCGAACTGCTGCAAGCGCAGTTGTTGCAGCCGATCAACATCACGCCGGTTTCGCCGCAAATGGCGGAAACCAAGCTGCTGATGCCGGGCGCCGGCCCGATCACGCCTTCGCTGTACGAGTTCAACCCGCTGTTCGTGCGGAATCGGCCGACGCTGTTCGTCTCGGGGCTGGGCGGCAATCAGGAAACTTGGGGCGACGAGGTGATCGTGTCCGGCCTGACGGATCGGTTCGCTTACAGCTTCGGCCAGTTTCACTACCAGAACGACGGCTACCGGCCCAACAACGATCTGGAAAACAACCTGTACAACCTGTTCGTCCAAACCGCCGTGACGCCGGATTTCAGCCTCCAGGCCGAATATCGCCATCGCGAGACCATCAGACGGCTCTCTCGAATCCAATTTCGATGGATCGTTCAGCGCTTCTCGGCGCCGGAACCTCGATCAAGATACCGCCCGCATCGGCGCACGCTATTCGCTTGTCGCCGCAAACCACCGTGATCGCCTCGGTCATCTATACGGATCGGGACAGCGTTCGCAGCTTCCCGGTTGGCAATTTCACTTTGGAAAACAGGCAAAAAGGGACTCAGGCAGAAACCCAACTGCTGTATAAAGCGGAACCGTTCAACGTGATTGCAGGGCTTGGCGGCTATTCGCTCGATTTCAGTTCCAGCGATAGTGACAATCCAAGTGGTGAGCCCGACGCCACTATCACTCAGCAAATCGCCTATGGCTACGCGAACATCAAGATGCCCGATAACGTCATTTGGACCGTCGGTTTGAGCTATCAATCCGATGAAAGTCCATACGCCAACTTGAACGAATTTAATCCGAAACTTGGCGTGCAGTGGGCGATCACCGATCAGGTGTCGCTGCGCGCCGCCGCCTTCAAGGCCGTCAAACGGGCACTCGCGTTCGAGCAAACCATCGAGCCAACCCAAGTGGCCGGGTTCAATCAGTTGGCGGATTATGTTGATGAAACCGTAGTGGAAAATTATGGCGTCGCGCTCGATGTCCGCTTCAGCCCGCAACTGTTCGGCGGCTTGGAAGCGTTGCGGCGCGACACCGACGTTCCGTTTGGGGCGGTTGTCGCAACCCGAATTCTACGAAGTTGCGCACAACAAAGAGGATTTCTATAGCGCCTATCTGTATTGGCTGCCGAACCGCAACTGGGCGCTCTCCGCCTCGCTGCGCTACGAAAAGATTCGAGACCGATCAAAACTGCGCGCTGTGCTTGTTTCTTTACCCGGCCGAACTGCAAACCCTTTCAGTACCTTTGAGCGTCCAGTATTTCGATCCTTCCGGCTTTTTTGCCGGGCTGGGCATCGTTTACGTGAATCAGGACATCCAAGCCATCGATCCCGAGTCTTCCATGCCGGGGTCTTTTGTCCTGATGCCAACCCAAAACGAAGAATTTACCTTGGTCGATGTCGGCTTGGGTTATCGTCTCCCCAAACGGCGGGGAATTGTTGCGTTACAGGCGAACAACGTGTTCGATAAGGAATTTCGTTATCAGGATTACAGCTTCCAAACGGGAACCTCGACTATTGATCCCGTCTACATTCCCGAGCGGACCATCTATGGGTCGGCTGATTCTTAATTTTTAGTCGCACACACGAGGAGAAAATCTAATGAGACTGACTGGTGTTGAAGTATCTGTTGAAACGCTGTCAAAAAAGATCGAGCCTAATACGACTTTGGTGGTCATTTCCGATGCCAATGGAAAGGTAAATGTGGTGAAGGTTGATCACGACTCTGTTAAAAAGGGCGAATTATTAGTGCGGGTCGCAGGTGGATGTTGGGTGCGCGATAATGGCGGATGGAAATGGAAGAACCCTTGCCCGAATTGAGTTGACGAGCGTTTCTTGGCTAAGCAAGATATTTTCCCCAGTCCGTTACCGAACTGGGGTTTTCCGATCCAATCATTCCGTGCATGTGAGATTCAGTTGTCAAAAAATTTGAGATAGTATGGGCAATTCCCGCACTATCTCCAGCGGTGATATCTATGCGCCAATTTTATTAAATTTCCAAAACACTCAGTGTAGAATATTGTCAATCACTATTTGCTAGTGAAGATTTAATTTCACTTCACACCATCTAACGATATAAGCTTTTCATTGTCGCTCGCTGAAAGTGTTTACGCCATGAGCCCGAAGTCCCTGGTACAAAATATCCAAACTCTGTTCTCCCCGCCCGACGTGCTACTCCGGGTCAACCGATTGATCAGCGCACCCGATACTGGGACGGAAGAGCTGGCTCAAGCGATCCTTTGCGATCCGGGACTCGCCGCTCGCCTACTAAAACTGGTCAACAGCGCCTACTACGGCTCGCGTCGCCGAATCGAGACCGTCTCGCACGCCATCGTCCTGCTCGGCCATCGGGAGCTGCACAACTTGGTGACCGCCACCGTCGCCGTCGATATGTTCCAAGGCTTGCCGTCGGATCAGGTGAACATGGATCGGTTCTGGCGGCATAGCGTCACGTCCGGCATCGCCGCGCGAGGGCTGGCACAGCGCCTGCGCCTCCGTCAAGGAGAGCATTTCTTCATCGCCGGACTTCTGCACGGTGTCGGCAAGCTGGTTTTTTACAGCCAATATCCGGACCGCTACCACGAAGTGCTGGAACGGGCCGGCCCCAGCCCGCAAGCCCGCATCATCGCCGAACGCCAGATTTTTGGATTCACCTATGCCGACTTGAGCGCCGAACTGCTCAAATCCTGGCGGCTGCTGGATCAAATGCACGCCGCTATCGCCCACCATCTGGAACCGGGCAAGGCGCTGGACCATCGCCGGGACGCCACGATCCTTAACGTCGCCGTCCAAATCGCCGACGACGTGCAACCCGGCGCGGGAGACGCATCGCCCACCGCGCGAGCCGAACCCGATCCAGAACGCTTCGCGGCGCTTGCCGAACTGCTGGATCTGCCCACCGAATCGCTCGCCTCGCTCCCCGCCGAAATCGAATTGCACGCCAAGGAAATTTTCGAGGCCATCCGACCTGGCGCGACATCAGTTTCGTAGAATGGACTCCCCTTGCCATCGGCTCCGCGCCCTCCGGACGTTCATGCCCGCCGTCACTTCGCTGTTCTCCCATCGCCCCTACTGGGCCACCCGCTTCGGCGTCGCGCCTTTTCTGCCGATGTCGCGCGCCGAAATGGACGCGCTCGGCTGGGATTCCTGCGACATCGTGATCGTCACCGGCGATGCCTACGTCGATCATCCCAGCTTCGGCATGGCGATCATCGGCCGGCTGCTGGAAGCGCAGGGCTTCCGGGTCGGCATCATCGCTCAGCCCGACTGGACTTCCGCCGAAGCGTTCCGAGCGCTGGGCCGGCCCAATCTGTTTTTCGGCGTCACGGCCGGCAACATGGATTCCATGGTCAACCGCTACACCTCGGATCGGCGGTTGCGCCACAACGACGCTTACACTCCCGACGACGAAGGCGGCAAGCGCCCGGATCGGGCGGTGCTCGTCTACAGCCAGCGCTGCCGCGAAGCGTATCTCGACGCGCCGATTCTCATCGGCGGCATCGAAGCCAGCCTGCGCCGCGTCGCCCATTACGATTACTGGTCGGACAAGGTGCGGCGCTCGATCCTGCTCGACTCGAAAGCCGATCTGCTGCTGTACGGCAACGCCGAGCGCGCCATCGTCGAAATCGCCCACCGCATCGCCGCCGGTGAGCATCCCAAAGCCATCCGCGACGTGCGCGGCACCGCTCTCGTCAGCCAGGGCTTGCCGGACGATTGGCGGGAAATCGACTCGACCGAGGTGGACCGGCCCGGCGTGGTGGACGCGCATCCCGATCCGTATGCGGTGGCGCCGACCCTCCCTCACCCCCGACCCCTCTCCCGAGGGGAGAGGGGCTTCTCCTCACCTCGCCCGCCCGGAGAGGAACCGGAGGTGAGGGGCTTATCCTCCCCTCGCCCGCCGGGAGAGGGGTCGGGGGTGAGGGCGAATTTCCACCCCCGCGCCAAAGCCGCCATCCGCCTGCCGGCCTACGAGCAGGTTCGGGACGACCCGGTGCTGTACGCCCACGCCTCGCGCCTGCTGCATCTGGAAACCAATCCCGGCAACGCCCGCGCCCTGATCCAGCGCCACGGCGACCGCGACGTGTGGCTGAATCCGCCGCCGATTCCGCTGACCACCCCGGAACTCGACGCCATGTTCGATCTGCCCTACGCCCGCGTTCCCCATCCGAGCTACGGCGGCGCACGGATTCCCGCCTACGAAATGATCCGCTTCTCGGTCAATATCATGCGCGGCTGCTTCGGCGGCTGCACCTTCTGCTCGATCACCGAACACGAAGGCCGCATCATTCAGTCCCGCTCGGAAAGCTCGATCCTGCGCGAGATCGAGGACATCCGTGACCGGACGCCGGGTTTCACCGGCGTGATTTCCGACCTCGGCGGACCGACCGCCAACATGTACCGCATCGCCTGCAAATCGCGCGAGATCGAACAAAGCTGCCGCAAGCTGTCCTGCGTCCACCCGGGCATCTGCCCGAATCTCGATACCGATCACTCCTCCCTGATCGGCCTGTACCGCAAGGCGCGCGAACTGCCGGGCGTCAAGAAAATCCTGATCGCCTCCGGGGTGCGCTACGATCTGGCGATCCGCGATCCCGCCTACGTCCGCGAACTGGTCACCCACCACGTCGGCGGCTATCTCAAAATCGCCCCGGAACACACCGAAACCGGCCCGCTCGCCAAAATGATGAAACCGGGCATGGGCGCTTACGACCAATTCAAGGCGCTGTTCGACCAGTTCTCCAAGGAAGCCGGCAAAGAGCAATATCTGATTCCCTACTTCATCGCCGCCCACCCCGGCACCAGCGACGAGGACATGCTGAATCTCGCGCTCTGGCTGAAGCGCAACGGCTTCCGCGCCGACCAGGTGCAAGCGTTTCTCCCCGGTCCGATGGCGTTGGCGACCGCCATGTACCACACTGGCCGCAACCCGCTGAAAGGCATCCACCGCGACCGGGGCGAAACGGTCACGTCGCCCAAGGGCTTGAAACAGCGCCGCTTGCACAAGGCGTTTCTGCGCTATCACGATCCCGAAAACTGGCCGCTGTTGCGCGAAACGCTCAAACGGATGGGCCGCGTGGACTTGATCGGCAACGGCAAGCGGCATTTGATTCCGCTGTGGCAGCCGCCCGGCACCGGACTCGGCGGCGGGGAGGGCACCCGCACCGGCCACAAGCACCGCGCCCAAATCGTTCTGACCCAGCACACCGGCTTGCCGCCCCGAGACGACGGATCGCGAGCGGCGCGCAATCTTTACCCACCCAAACCGACGCCCGACCGCCGACCGGCGCGGGCCTTTACCCAAGGTAGTCCGTGCGGCGCCGGCAAGCGGCGCGGCGGACGTTGAGGAAACCCTGATGCGCGAGATGACGGAGTTGCTGGAATTGATGGCCCGGTTGCGCGATCCCGATAACGGTTGTCCGTGGGATCGGGAGCAGACCTACGCCACCATCGTCCCGCACACCATCGAGGAAGCCTACGAAGTCGCCGACGCCATCGCCCGCGCGGACTGGACCGAGTTTCAGTCGGAATTGGGCGATTTGCTGTTTCAGGTGGTGTTCTACGCCCAAATCGCCCGCGAGGAAGGCCGCTTCGATTTCGCCGACGTGGCGCGCGGCATCGTCGAAAAGATGACCCGCCGCCATCCCCACGTCTTCGGCGATGCGCGCTACGCCGACGCCGCCGAGCAAACCGCCGCCTGGGAACAGCTCAAGGCCGCTGAGAAGCCCGAGCAACCCGCCAGCGTGTTGGCGGGGGTGCCGCTGGCGTTGCCGGCGCTGACCCGCGCGGTCAAGCTGCAACGGAAAGCGTCCAAGGTCGGTTTCGACTGGGGCGCGGTGGAACCGATCCTGGCGAAAATTCAGGAGGAAATCGCCGAAATCCGCCACGAAATCGCCAGCGACGCTCCGCCGGAACGGCTGGCCGACGAACTGGGCGACGTGCTGTTCGCAGTCGCCAACTTGGCCCGCCACCTGCAACTCGACCCAGAAGCGGCGCTGCGCGGGACCAACGCCAAGTTCGAGCGGCGGTTTCAGCGGATCGAGGCGTGGTTGGCGGAAAGCGGCCGGGTTCCCGCCCAATCGACGCTGGCGGAAATGGATGCGCTGTGGGATCGGGCCAAGGCCGAAGAAAAGCGTCGCGGCCGATAACGCGGATCAGGCCAGCACCGGCAACATCCGGCACAGCCATTCGCGCTGACCGGCCCGCAGCGGTCGAGTCTCGACCCGGCCGTTGACGGTCAGCTCCAGTTCCCGCAGCTCCGGGCGACCGTAAACCACCGGCGTGAAGGTCACCGTTTCTGCGGGGTAGCCGCCGGACTCGGCGATCGCAACCCGCAACCATTCGCCTTCGGTTTCGGCCGAGATGCGGGCGACACCGTAACCGCCCGACTCGTAGCGCCGCGTTTCCCGATCATCGACGAAATAGTCGAGCGACGCCGGCCGCTCGCGGCAAAACAGGTGCAGTTCGACGGCGCTCCAGTCCACGAAACCGTTGCGCAGCGGCCCGGCGTAATACGGCAACACCGCGCCGTCGCGGACGAACAGCGGCAGTTCATCCAGAGCGGCGGCGTAGGTCAGCATTTGCCCGCCTTTCACCCAGTCGCCGCGATTCAGATCGAACCACCAACCCGGCGGCAATACCACCACACGCTCCTGGTGTTTCACGCCGTTGCGGACGATTTCCGGTTTCTTGCCCTCGCCGTGCAAAACCGGCGCGACCAGCAGCGCGTCGCCGACCAAGTACTGATCGTCCAGATGCGCGTACTCGGGATTCCCGTAATGGTACAGCAACGGCCGGATCACCGGATCGCCGTACCGCCAGTGGGCGAAAAAGCACTGGTACAGATACGGCAACAGCCGATAGCGGGCGCGGATCGCACCGCGAATGGCGGCCAGCGGTTCCGGCCCGAACCGCCACGGTTCCTGCGGCCGGGAATTGCGCGCGGAATGGTTGCGGAAAAACGGGAACAGGCAACACGCCTGATGCCAGCGCACCAGCAACTCGGCGCCGGTGTCGTCCATGAAGCCGCCCACGTCGGGACCGTTGAACGCCACGCCCGACAGGCCCAGATTCAGGGAACACGGCAACGCCATCCGCAAATGTTGCCAGTTGCTGGCGTTGTCGCCGGTCCACACCGCGCTGTAACGCTGGGTGCCGGCGCAGGCGCTGCGGGTCAGCAGAAAGGGCCGGCCCTCGGGATCGAGCCGCTCGCAGGCCAAGCGGCTGGCCTTCGCCATGAAATGGGCGTACTGATTGTGGTAGCGGTCGTGGGGAATCGCGCCGTGCCCGAAGCGCATTTCCTCGGTCCGGCTGTAGCCGGTGGCCGGATCGTTCATGTCCAGCCAAACGCCGTCCACTTCGCCGTCGCCCAGAAAATCCGCCAGCCGGCCGGCCCACCACTCGCGGGCGCTTTCCAGGGTGAAATCGGGAAACACCGTGTCGCCCGGCCACACTTTGCCGACGTACTCGCGCCCGCTGGCGGTCCGGCAAAACACGTCCCGCTCGCGACCGCTATCGTAAACGGCGTAACCCGGCTCGCGCTTCACGCCGGGATCGACGATGGTGACGGCGCGGATACCGGCGGCTTTCAGCTCGCGGTTCAAGCCGGCGGGGTCGGGAAAGTCGGTCGAATCCCAAGTGAACAGCCGATACTCATCCATGTAGTCGATGTCGTACCACAAGGCGCTGACCGGCACGTCGGCGGCGGCGAACCGCGCGGCCAATTCCCGAAACTCCCGCTCGTGGCGATAGCCCCAGCGGCACTGGTGATAGCCCAAGGCCCACGGCGGCGGCGGCGGCGCCCGGCCGGTCAGCGCCGCGTAGCGTCGCGTCACGTCGCGCAGCGTCGGCCCGGCCAACAGATACAGATCGGTCGTGCCGCCGAAGGACTGATACCAGAACTCGCCGGGCTTGCTCTTGCCGGCATCCATCACCGCGCGGCCGGCGTTGTCGAAAAACAGCCCCAAAAACCGTTCGCCGATCTTGAAAATGGCGAGAGGGATCGCGACGTAAGTGGGATCGTAATCGTCGCGGGCGTAGGTGTGGCGAAAGACCGCCACCACGTCCACGGTCAGGAAATCGGCGCTGCCGCCCAATTTGTTGAGGCGGCCGGTGCGCTCGCCCAAGCCGTAGCAACCTTCCACGCCGGTCAAGGCAAAATTCAGCAGCAGCGCCTCGCCGCAACCGCCGATGCCGTCGGCGACGGTCGCGAGCGACACGCCGGCCAGCTCCAGCCGCAACCGGGCGGGCTGGAGTTCGACCCGGCCGGCCGCCGCCTCGAACAGCGCACCGTCCGTCTCCAGCCGTGGCGGCACGGCTTGGCCGGCTCGACAATCCGGCACCACCGCGTCCGAGCATTGCGTCCGGTCGGTGGAGTGGCCATTCTCGATCCGCAAGCGCAGACAGCCGTCCAAAATGGAGGCGCAGGCGACTCGCAACCGGACGCCGGGGCCGATCAGTTCGACCCCTTCCCCGTCGATGCGCGACCGCTCGGCGCAATCGAAATTGAGCGGATGGATTTTCTGGCCGAAAAACATCGCGCGCCCTTATCGCCGCGTGCCTTGGCTGGGCTGGGCACAGGCCGCCTTCAAGGCCGGACGACAGGGCTGGCCGCCTTATCCTTGTGCTCCGCCAGCATTTGCGCCAGTTGGGTCGGAGGAACGTAACCGGGAATCATCTCGCCGGATTCCAGAATCATGCTGGGCGTGCCGCGCACCCCCAGCTTCTGGCCCAGCTCGTATTCCGCTTTCACCGGGTTGTCGCAGGTCTTGCGCTCGACGTTCTCGCCGCGCTTGGCCTTGGTCATCGCGTCGCGCCGGTCGTCCGCGCACCAGACCGATACCGCCTTGTTGAACGACTCGGAACCGATGCCCTCGCGCGGGAACCACAGGTAGCGTATCTTGATGCCCTTCCTTGTTGTAGGCGGTTATCTGGGTGTGCATCTTGCGGCAGTAGCCGCAGTCGATGTCGGTAAACACGGTGACCGTGTGCTTGGTCGGCCCTTCGGGCGCGAAAACGACCATCTTGTCCTCGCCGATGGCGTCGATGGCCTTGCCGCGCATTTCGCCGCGCCGGTTCTCGGTCAAGTTGTCGCGGGATCCCAGTTCCAGGATGTCGCCCTGGATCACGAAGCGCCCGTCTTCGCTCAAATAAAGCACCTGCCCGCCGATGCACCACTTCGTAAAGACCCGGAATGGGGGCGGGCGCCACGCTGTCGGGCTTTTCGCCGTTCAGGGCGGCTTGCAGCGGGGCGAGGTCAGGCCGCTTGGCGGCAGCGGGCGCCGACGCGGGATCGGCGGCCAGCGCGCCGGCGGAACACAGAACGGCGGCGATCAGTAAGGTCTTGTGCATTTCAATACTCACAGCATGGCAACGGAATGATTGATTCAGAGTTTACTCGGAAGCCGGGGTTCCACAACGACCGGCCGAAACTTGAAACGCTAGGCGGGCGCCAGCCACCCGAATCCCCCGGCGAACTCGAGCGCCAGGATTTTCGCTTCGACCTGCCGCCGGAACTGATCGCCCAGCACCCCCCGGCGCGGCGCGGCGACAGCCGGCTGCTGACCCTGGACGGCGCAACCGGCGCGCTCGGCGACCGCCGGTTCGATGACCTGCCGGAACTGCTGCGCCCCGGCGACCTGCTGGTGTTCAACGACACGCGGGTGATCCCGGCCCGCTTGCACGGCCGCAAGGCCAGCGGCGGGCGCATCGAGCTGCTGGTCGAGCGTCTGTTGGACGAACGGCGGGCGCTGGTCCATCTCCACGCCAGCAAAGCGCCCAAACCCGGCGGCCGCTTGCTGCTGGACGCCGGGTTCGCCGCCACCGTGCTCGGCCGCCACGGCGAATTGTTCGAAATCCGCGCGGAAAGCGATGAACCCTTGCTCGCGCTGCTGGAACAGCACGGCCGGATACCGCTGCCGCCCTACATCGCCCGCGAACCGACCGCCGCCGATAGCGAACGCTATCAAACCGTCTACGCCCGCCGGCCCGGCGCCGTCGCCGCGCCCACCGCCGGGCTGCATTTCGATCGGGCGCTGCTCGACCGGATCGCCGCCAGGGGCGTGGAACGAGCCTTTATCACCCTGCACGTCGGCGCCGGCACCTTTCAGCCGCTGCGGGTCGAACGCATCGCGGAACACATCATGCACGCCGAACGGATCGAGGTCGGCGCCGAGGTCGGCGAGCGAATCCGCGCGGCGCGGGCGCGCGGCGGCCGGGTGGTCGCGGTCGGCACCACGGCGGTCCGGGCGCTGGAAACCGTCGCCGACGCCGAGGGCATCCCGCAACCCTGGCGCGGCGAGACCCGCATCTTCATTTATCCCGGCTACCGCTTTCGCTGCGTGGACGCGCTGATCACCAACTTTCACTTGCCGGAATCCACCTTGCTGATGCTGGTGGCGGCCTTCGCCGGCCACGCCGAGGTTCTGGGCGCTTATCGCCACGCGGTCGAACACCGCTACCGCTTTTTCAGCTACGGCGACGCCATGTTTCTCACCCGCCGCCCGCCGCCCTGAGCGAACCGGCGGCGTTTCGGTCCGAACCGGCGGCGGGACGCTTGCAATTTCCGCTGATGGACCCATACAGTTGTCAAAATCGCCTCAACGGAGCGTCGCCATGAAACGCATCGTGCTGTTCGTCGCCACCAACTTGGCGGTCGTCCTGCTGCTCGGCATCGTCGCCCGACTGCTCGGGGTGGACCGCTTTCTGTACCAGTCCGGTCTCAACCCGACCAGCCTGCTGGTCTTCGCCGCCATTTTCGGCATGGGCGGCTCGCTGATCTCGCTGCTGACCTCGAAATGGATCGCCAAGCGGTCGGTCGGCGCGCAAGTCATCGAGCAACCGCGCACCCAGACCGAGCGCTGGCTGGTCGAAACTGTCCAGCGCCAGGCCCAGGCGGCCGGGATCGGGATGCCGGAAGTCGCGATCTACGAGTCGCCGGAGCCGAACGCTTTCGCCACCGGCGCCAACCGCAACGCGGCGCTGGTGGCGATCAGCACCGGCCTGTTGCAACAGATGACCGCCGAGGAAGCGGAAGCGGTGCTCGGCCACGAGGTCAGCCACGTCGCCAACGGCGACATGGTGACGCTGAGCCTGTTGCAGGGCGTGCTCAACACCTTCGTGATCGCCCTGTCGCGGGTGGTCGGCTTCATGCTGGACCGGGCGCTGTCTTCCCGCGACCAGGAGTATCGCGGTCCCGGCATCGGCTACCATCATCACCAGCATGGTGATGGAGCTGGTGTTCGGCTTCCTGGCCTCGCTGATCGTGATGTGGTTCAGCCGCTATCGCGAATTCCACGCCGATGCCGGCGGCGCTCGATTGGCGGGTCGCGGCAAGATGATCGCGGCGCTGGAGCGGCTGCGGCAGTTGCACGAGCCCTCCCAGTTGCCCTCGCAGATGGCCGCCTTCGGCATCAACGGCGGTTTGGGCGCCGGCCTGCGCAAGCTGCTGATGACCCATCCGCCGCTGGAGGAGCGGATCGCGGCGCTGCGGCGGCAGGCTTGATGCGGCGGACGAGCGTTGCCGGGTCAGCCTGACCGGCGGCGCTCGCGGAATATCCGTCAACCGGCGTATTGCTTGAAATCGAAATCCAGTTTGGGTCCGGCTTCGGCGACCATGTTGCCTTGCACCAGCGTGACCCCGAACTGCCAGATGCTCGCCATCTGCGGCGCCGTCGAGACGCCGGCGGCCACCACCCGGATATTCAATTGCTGCGCCTGCCCCGCCAGCGTCGCCATCGACCGGCGGCTGTTCTCGTCCTTGGCCTTGGCCAAGCGTTCGATCAGGCTGCCGTCCAGCTTGATGTAGTCGGGCATGATTTCTTTGAGCAAGCGGTCGGAGTGCGCCTTGCTGCCAAAATGGGACAGCGCCACCCCGCAGCCCAACTCCCGCAAGCGGCTGCGCAACTGCTTGGCGTCCTCGAAGCATTCCTCGGCGTTGTCTTCCTTGATCTCCAGCACCAAATGGTTGCCCGGCAGCCGGCTGTCCTTGAAGCGCTTGCTGAGCCAATCAAAAAACTCGTTGTCTAACAAAGAATTATTAGAAATACGCACAAAGATGACCGGCGGTTTGGCACCCCCCTGCTGCACCTCCATCAGCACCGACAGCCCCCGGATGATCGTCCATTTGTCCAGGGCGCCCATCGCGCCGTAACGCACCGCCACCGGGCCGAGCTTGTCCAGGGGTTGCGGCTTGCCGCTCTCCTCGTCCATCAGTTGCAGGTAAACCTTGTAGCGCGCCTCCTCGGCGGTTTCGAAGCTGACGATGGGCTGATAGTTCAGGCTCAGGCGCCCCTTGGTCAAGGCGTTGCGGATCAGGCGGATGACCGCTTCGTCCTGCGGGCTGACGCCGGTCTTCTTTTCCTCTCGGGGCGGCTGGTAAACCTCGTAGCGATTGCCGCCCTTCTGGCGGGCCATCTCGCAAGCCCGGTCGGCGTGCGACAGAATCTGTACGGCGCTCTCCGGGGTGTCCTTAGCCTTGCAGATGCCGATGCAGCAGGTCGTCGTGAACATTTTGCCGCCGACATGAAAAGTGTGCTCGGCGACGGCGGCGCAAATGCGCCCGGCCACCGTCGTCGGATCGGTCGGCGAGTTGGCGGGCAGGAAGATCGCGAACACTCCGCTGGCGAAATGGGCGATGATGTCCTCGATCGAAAACATGCCCTTGATCAAGCCGGTGACCGCCACGACGAACTGCTCGACGGCTTCGAAGCCCATGGCGTAGCGAATGGCCGAGTAATCGGTCAGCAGCAGATAAAGCACGCTGCCTTCGTGGTCGATTTCCAGGGTTTCGAGGAAAAATCGACGGCTGTACAGGCCGGTCACGTCATCGTATTTGAGCAGATCCTCGACCTGTTGGTTGAAGGCGTGTTTCTCCGGCGTGGCGTCCCGCACGATAATCTGGGTGCAGGGCTCGTCGTTCATGCGGGTCGGCGCGCATTCCAGCAGGATCGGGAAGGGTTGTCCGCTGCTGCGCACCCCGACCAGCTCCACCGGCTCGACCGCCTTTCCGGAGCGGATGCTGCGCCGCAACACGCTCTTGAGCGCGTCCCGGTAGGTCGGCGGCACCATGTGCACCAGTTGGATGTTGGCCAGATCTTCTTTGCGCTCGTAGCCGAAAAGCTGGAGATACGCGGGATTGGCGTAGCTGTGCACGCCTTCGTGAATGTAGGCGATGGCTTCCTGGATGTTTTCCAGCAAGGCCTGGGCGCGGGTCTCGCTTTCCTTGAAGCGGGTCTCGAAGGATTGGCCCCGTTTGCGCGCCTGCAAGTGCGCCAGCTCCTTGCGCACCACCGCCACCAGATGATCGGCGTCGTCCAGGTAAAAGTAGTTGTCCGCCCCTTCCTCCAGCAGGCGGGCCGGCTTGTGTTGCTGGCGATAGTCGTCGTCCACCACCACCACGATCGGAATGTCCTGGCCCGATTCGGCCACCATCAGCCGCGCTTCCGCGATGGTGGGCATATCCTCGGTTGGCCGCAGCAGAATCAGATCCAGCAGCTGGTAATCGATGGCGTTGCGCGCCTGATCGGCCTGGTCGGTATCGATCAGTTCGAGCTGATAGCCATCCCCCCGCAGCGTCTTGGCGATATGTTCGATATCGGATCTCGAACGATCCAGAATGAGCAGATTGATGACGGAAGGATCAGACACGCGCTCCAACCTCTACTGATGGCCAGAACCCCCATCGCGAGGGGGATGTTGCCGGCGACGCTCCCCTACCGGGGTTTTGGCCGGTTGTCCCGGCTGTTCTCGCACCAGCCGGGGGACCAGATAACCCGGCAACCGCTGGCGAAGCAGGTCCATGATAGTCCATGCCTCGATTTCGTTCACCTCATAATGGGCCGCCCCGCGCACCCGGTCGAGCGAGTGCAGATAGTAGGGCAGGACGCGGGCGGCGAACAAAACCTCGCTCAGTTCCGCCAGGGTCGCCACGGCGTCGTTGATCCCCCGTAGCAGCACCGATTGATTCAATAGAGTAACACCGATCCCCGCCAACTGTTCCAGCGCGGCCCGGACCGTTTCATCGATTTCCCGGGGATGGTTGGCGTGAATCACCAGCACGGGTCGCAGCCGGGTTCGGGCGAGCAGATACAGCAAGCCGTCATCGACCCGCTCGGGCAGCACGACCGGTTGCCGGCTGTGGACGCGCAACCGCTCCAGATGCGGAATCCGGTCCAGCTCGGCGAGCAACGCGCCCAAGCGCCGATCCGACAGCGACAAAGGATCGCCACCGCTCAAAATCACCTCGCGGATACTGGCGTCGCGGGCGAGATAATCGAGCGCCGACCGCCATTCGTTCGCGCTCCCCTGGCTCTCGGCGTAGGGGAACTCCCGGCGGAAACAGTAGCGGCAATGGACCGCGCAAGCGCCCGTGACGACCAACAGCGCCCGGCCGCGGTATTTGTGCAGCACGCCCGGGGCCGCTTGCGCGGCCCGTTCGCCCACCGGGTCGGCGACAAACCCCGGCGCGGGCTCCAATTCGGCCGCCAGCGGCAACACCTGCCGCAACAGCGGATCGTCGGGATCGCCCTTGCGCATCCTGGCCACGAACCCGCGCGGCACCCGCAGCGGAAACCGGGCCGCCGCCGCTCGCGCGGCCGGCAACAGCGCCAGATCGAGTTCCAGTTCCCGCAGCAGCTCCGCCGGATCGCGGATCGCTTGGGCCAGCTCCCGTTGCCAGCGCGGCACCTGACGCGCGCTCACTTTTGCCAGTATCATATTACGTTTTTCGCTTAACCACTGTTACCGAAGGCGGGAGTTGCATGGCGACGTATAGTACCAACGAATTCAAGAGCGGACTGAAGATCATGCTGGATGGCGATCCCTACGCCATCGTCGAAAACGAGTTCGTCAAGCCCGGCAAGGGCCAAGCGTTCAACCGGGTCAAGGTGCGCAACTTGAAAACCGGACGGGTGATCGAGCGCACCTTCAAGTCGGGCGATACCGCAGAAGGCGCCGACGTGGTCGACATGGAACTGCAATATCTCTACAACGACGGCGAACACTGGCATTTCATGGACCCGCAGAGCTACGAACAGTTGACCGCCGACGCCGCGGCCATGGGCGACTCCGCCAAATGGCTCAAGGAAGAAGCCCTCTGTCAGGTGACGCTCTGGAACGGCGTTCCCCTCAGCGTGGCGCCGCCCAACTTCGTGATCATGACCATCGTGGAAACCGATCCGGGCCTGCGCGGCGACACCTCGGGCGGCGGCGGCAAGCCGGCGACCCTGGAAACCGGCGCGGTGGTCCGCGTGCCGCTGTTCGTGCAGAGCGGCGAGGTCATCAAGGTGGACACCCGCACCGGCGAGTACGTTTCCCGCGTCAAGGAATAACGGAATCGCGATTGGCCCGTGACCGCGCCCGCCTGGCATCCCGGCGCCGATCTCGCCACCCTGCGCCTGCGGGCCGAGCTGCTGGCGCGAATCCGCGCTTTTTTCGCGGCGCGCGGCGTGCTGGAAGCGGAAACCCCGGTTTTGTCGGCGGCGGCGATCACCGATCCCCATCTGGCCAGCTTCGGGACGCTGTATTCGGGACCGGGGCCGTTATACGGCCGGACGCTTTACCTGCACACCTCGCCGGAATTCCCGATGAAGCGGTTGCTGGCGGCGGGCAGCGGCTGCATCTATCAGATCGCGCGGGTGTTCCGCGATGGCGAGGCGGGCCGCCGCCACAATCCCGAGTTCACCCTGCTGGAATGGTATCGGGTCGGTTTCAACCATCACCGGCTGATGGGCGAGGTGGCGGAGCTGGTCTCGGAGTTATTGGCCGGAAAGCTGGCGCTGGCCGAACCGGAACGGTTGAGCTACCGGGAGCTGTTCCAGCGCCATCTCGGCCTCGACCCCCACCGGGCCAGCGCGCCCGCACTGGCAGCTTGCGCCGAGCGGCGGAACGTCCCGATCCCGCCGGGGATGCCGGCGGACGATCCCGATCCTTGGCTGGATCTGTTGCTGACGCACTGCATCGAACCGGAGCTGGGACCAGGGCGCTTGACCTTCGTGTACGACTACCCGGCGTCGCAAGCGGCGCTGGCCCGGTTGCGGCCGGGCGATCCGCCGGTCGGCGAGCGCTTCGAGCTGTACGTCAACGGCGTCGAACTCGCCAACGGCTTTCACGAGCTGGGCGACGCGGAGGAACAGCGGCGCCGGTTCGAGCGGGAAAACGCGGTTCGCCAAGCCTCGGGGTTGCCCGTCATGGCGGTGGACGAGCATCTGCTGGCGGCGCTGGACGCCGGCCTGCCCGACTGCGCGGGCGTGGCGCTGGGCTTCGACCGGCTGGCGATGCTGGCGGCGGGGAAAAAATCGCTGGCGGAAGTGCTGGCGTTCCCGCTGGATCGCGCTTGAGACCGCTTCAAGCGGTCGGCTCGGCGGCTACCCCCAAGCCCTGCCCCATCCGCACCGTCGCGCCCGCCCGGATTGCCGGCTCCCAGCGCACCGCGTCCCGGCCGAACAGCAGAATGACCGTGGACCCCATGTTGAAGCGGCCCAGTTCCGCGCCCTTGTCGAGCCTCACCGCGCCTTCGCCGTTCGGCGGATAGCTCCAGCGGCGGACGGTTTTGCCGAGCGGCGGCGTGATCGCTCCGGCCCAGACCGTCTCGATGGACGCGACGTTGATCGCGCCGACCAGCACCACCGCCATCGGACCGGCCGGCGTGTCGAACAGCGCCGCCACCCGCTCGTTGCGGGCAAACAACTCCGGCACCACTCGGGTGGTCAGCGGCGAAACGCTGAACAGCTTGCCCGGAACGTGCACCATCTCCCGCAGCCGGCCGGCCAGCGGCATGTGAATCCGGTGGTAATCGCGCGGCGACAGATACAGCGTCGCGAAGGCGCCGCCCCGAAACGGCCGCGCCCGCTCGGGATCGCCGCCCAGCAGCGCGGCGAGCGAAAACGTCCGTCCCTTGGCTTGCAACAACCGATCATCGTCCGCGACACCGATCTGGCTGACCGCGCCGTCCACCGGGCAGCACACCACCCGGTCGCCGGGCGCCAGCGGCCGGGCGCCCGGCTTGAGCGACCGGGTGAAAAAGGCGTTGAAATCGGGATAGGCCCGCGCGTCCGGTTCCAGCGCCTCGCCCAGATCGACTCGGAAACGCCGGGCAAATCCCCGGATCAGCGCGTTCTTGAACCAGGGCAGCCGCGCCCGCGTCAGCCGATAGGTCAGACGGGTCAACAAGCGCTGCGGCCACAGATATTGCGGCAGGTTGCGAAGGCGGTCGCCCGGCGTCGCGGGCGTATCGGCAGGGGTCGAGTCGGGCATGGCGATGCGATTCGGCGAACGGAAAGCGCGGACGAATGCCGATGTCTCAGGGCGCGGCGGCGCGGATTTTCAGGAAATCGGCCGCCATCCGCTCGGGATTCTGCGGCGGGGTGAAAATGGCGCGCGGCCGACCGTCCGGGCCGATCAGGCTGATGGTCGAAGCTGTGGTCGATGGTGTAGTTCGTCGCGTCCTTGGCCTCGGACCCGCGCTGATAAATCACGTAAAGCGGCTTGGCCAACCGGCTCAGTTCATCGGCCGGGCCGGTCGCGCCCTGAAATTTCGGGTTGAAATAGGTCACGTACTCCCGCAGCCGCTCCGGCGTGTCGCGCTGGGGGTCCACCGACACCAAGACATAGGCCGTATCGCCGTCGGCGCCCTGCTCGGCCAAGCGCTTTTGCAGCCGGTCCAGCTCCACCAGCGTCAGCGGGCAGACATCCGGGCAATAGGTGTAACCGAAATACAGAAACGTCCACTTGCCCCGGAAATCGGCGCGGGTGAAGGGTTGGCCGCCGTGATGGACCAGCTTGAAATCGTCCAGCGCCTGGGCGTCGGGCAGATAAATGCCGGCGATATCCAAAGACGGCGCCGGCCGGCGGGCGAACAGCCACTGGCCCAGCACCAGCCCCACGGCCAGCGCCAGAACGCCGGCCAGCGCCAGCCCGATCACAGTTGCACGACGGGTCATGATGGGGTTTCCTCGGTCCGTATGCTTGACGCCTTGGCCGACGCGGCCGATGCCGCTCGGGCGGTATTCGCCGGAGAGCATATCCGGTCCGCCGCCGAAACGGTAGAATCCCGCTGACCCCGACTCGCTCAACGACCCGCGAACCCGGTCTATCGCCAGCCGCGATCCGGGCCGGCGGAACGGGCCTTTCCATCCGTCAACCGAATCCTCGATGATCAGCCACGACGACGTTCTCCCCCATCTGCGCACCATTCGCGACCTGATCCGCTGGGGCGCCAGCCGCATGAACGAAGCCGGCCTCCATTTCGGCCACGGCACCGACAACGCCATCGACGAAGCGGCGGCGCTGGTGCTGCACGCCTTGCACCTGCCGCCCGACTTGCACGCCGAATATTTCCAATCGCGCGTGACCCCGCCCGAACAACGGGCGGCGTTGGACTTGCTGGAGCGCCGGATCGTCGAGCGCAAACCGGCGGCCTACCTGACCCAGCGCGCCTGGTTCATGGGCTTGCCGTTCCATGTGGACGAGCGGGTGCTGGTTCCGCGCTCGCCGCTGGCCGAACTGATCGAGCGACATTTCGCGCCGTGGCTGCCGGACAGCCGCAAGGTGGAGCATATTCTCGACTTGGGCACCGGCAGCGGCTGCATCGGCATCGCCTGCGCCTACGCTTTTTCGGATGCGCGGGTGGATTTGGTGGACGTTTCCGCCGACGCCCTGGAAGTCGCCCGGCGCAACGTCGCCGAACACGGCTTGGAAGATCAGGTGGACGTGATTCAGTCCGACCTGTTCGCGGCGCTGAAGGGGCGCCGCTACGACATCATCGTCAGCAATCCGCCCTATGTCGGTCTGGCGGAACTGGACGCCTTGCCGGTCGAGTACCGCCACGAGCCGCGCCTGGGATTGGCCGCCGGCGAGGAGGGATTGGACGTGGTCGTGGCGATCCTGCGCCAAGCCGCCGACTATCTGAAACGCGACGGGGTGCTGATCGTCGAGGTCGGCAACGCCCAATATCCGCTGTGCGAAGCGTTTCCCGACGCGCCGTTCACCTGGTTGGAATTCGAGCGGGGCGGACAGGGGGTGTTCCTGCTGAACGCCGCGCAACTCAAACGGTTGTAGAAACCGGCCACGCCGGGCGCCGCTGTCCGCCACCGACCAAAAGGGCGGAGCATCGCCCCCGACGGTTCGAGCCCGGCGCGACGCGGGCTCGCTTCCCCCTCCGCCCGCCGTCGCCCGCCGTCGCCCGCTTCCGCTGTCCGCCACCGAACGACAAGCTCGCCAGCCCGCTGAAACGGGCGCTCGCCAGCCGGCAAAGCCGTCCGGCCGTCAGCCCGCTCCGCCGCTATCGTCACGGGAACACGCCAGGTCCATGCCGCACCTCCCAAAATCGGCAAGCGTAACAATAATATACAAGCAACCATCTCAGTATCTCTATTATGATGCTTATTAGATTTATTAATCAATTTAACATGACAAATTTTTACATCGATCATGGTGTACTTTTCCGTTATATTGTATATAATATAGCCATTAAGACGCTCGAAAACCTCCTTTCGGCTCCCTGGATCTCGATATCAGGTGATCGCCGCGGAGTCCGTCGCCATAGAGATAGCCAACGCTGGACGATTCGCATGAACGATTACACGATCGAGTTTGTCAACGACTTGGCGGGAGGCAAGGAAGCGGCCCCCGCACTCCGCGTTGCGCCGTGGAAGCTGCTCGTGGTGGACGACGACCACGAGGTCCACAGCGCCACCCGTTTCGTGCTGCACGACCTGACCATCTTCGGGCGGCCCCTGCGCCTGCTGCACGCCTACACCATCCAGCAAGCGCGGGAGCACCTGCGCGAGCACCCGGACATCGCGGTGGCGCTGCTGGACGTGGTGATGGAGACCGACCAGGCCGGCCTGGAGCTGGTCGGCTACATCCGCGACACCCTGGGCCTGCTGGAGTGCCGGCTCATCCTGCGCACCGGCCAGCCCGGCTACGCCCCCGAGCTGGCGGTGATCAACGAGTACGACATCAACGACTACCGGACCAAGGCCGAGCTGACCCACACCCGGCTGATCACCACCATCAGCGCCGCGCTGCGCTCCTACGAGCAGCTGCGCGCCATCGCCGAGCACCGGCGCGGGCTGGAGCTGATCGTGCGGGCCGCCGCCGACCTGCTGGAGCAGCACGCCATCGCCGACCTGGCCGAGGGGGTGCTGACCCAGCTGGCCGCCCTGCTCAAGCTGCCGCTGGACGGCATCGTCTGCACCCAGCGGGGCTCGCCGCTGGGCGGGGACGACGAGCGCTGCTACGTGGTCGGCGCCGCCGGCCGGCACGGCCCCTACATCGCCCAGCCGCTGGAGGCGCTGCCCGACCCGCGCATCGTCGCCGCCATCCAGACCAGCATGGCCCGCCGCCAGCACGTCTTCGCCGCCGACCACACCGTGCTGTACCTCAAAGCGGCCTCCCATCAGGAAGCCGCCATCTTCCTCGACTCCGGCCAGGCGCCCGCGAATCTGGAGCGGCCCGTGCTCGACGTGTTCGTGGCCAACATCGCCGCCTGCTTCCGCAACGTCCGGCTGGTGGAAAACCTCAACTACGTGGCCTACCACGACCCGCTGACCGGATTGGCCAACCGCCTGAAATTCATCGCCGACCTCGACAGCGCCGCGCTCCAGGCCGACAAGGTGGTGGCGCTGGTGGACATCGCGCACTTCGCCGACCTCAACGATGGGCTCGGCCAGGACATCGGCAACACCCTGCTGGTGGCGGTGGCCGAGCGGCTGCGGGGTCAATTGGGGCAGGAATGCAAGCTGGCCCGGATCGGCGCCGACGTGTTCGGCGTGGTCGGCCCCGAACCCCTGGTGAACGCCACCGGCCTGCTGAGGCTGTTTCAAGCCCCCTTCCAGGTCGGGGAATACCTGCTGCCGGTCAACGTCTCCCTCGGCCTGTGCCGCCATCTGGACGGGGTCGATTCCGGGATCACCCTGCTCAAGCGGGCCAACATCGCGCTCAACCGCGCCAAGCGCAGCCTTTCCGCCCACCACGAGTATTACCTGGCGGAAATGGAGGACAACACCCGCTGGCGGGTCGAGGTCATCCGCCGCCTGCGGCTGGATTTCCAGCTGGGCAAACTGCAAGTCTGGTATCAGCCGCAAATCGACCTCAAGACGGGCAAGACGGTCGGGGTCGAGGCGCTGGCGCGCTGGCCGGACGAGCACGGCTTCATCCAGCCCCCCGACATCTTCATCCCCCTCGCGGAATATTCTGGCTTGATCGTCCAGATCGGCGCCTGGGTGCTGGACCAGGCCTGCGCTCAGCAGGCGCAACTGTCCGCGGCCGGATTCGGGCCGCTGAAAATGGCGGTCAACGTCAGCATGCCGCAATTCCGCAAGACCGATTTCGTGCAGGAGGTGGCCCGCGCGCTCGCCCGCCACCAGGTGCCGCCGGCCCTGCTGGAGCTGGAAATCACCGAAAGCGTCGCCATGGACGAACCCAAGGTGGTGGTGCAGGGACTGGATGCGCTCAAGCGACTGGGCGTCCAGATCGCCATCGACGACTTCGGCACCGGCTATTCCTCGCTGGGCCAGTTGCAGTCGCTGCCGATCGACGGCCTCAAGATCGATCGGTCCTTCATCAAGGAAATCGAGGGCGGCAAGGGCGGGCTGTTCGCCGAAACCATCGTCGGCCTGAGCGAAAAACTGAGCCTGCTGTCGATCGCCGAGGGGGTCGAGACCGTGGAACAGGCCAGCTTCCTGCGCGGCTTGGGCTGCAAGGTGGCTCAGGGCTTTTTCTTCGCCCACCCCATGCCCCCGGAACAGCTCCACCAATGGCTGCATCAACTGACCATGGAGCAGCAAGACTTCGATCTGGGAGGCTCCATTGACTCGACCGCTTGACCCCACGCGCGGGCCGGCTGTCGCGCCGGCATCAGGGCTTTTGGCGGCCCACCGACCGGCCAAGCGCCTCTCCAACCCGGCGGGCCGGTGAGCGGCCATGAACGCCACCACCGAAGCGCCCGCCGAAATTCTGGTCGTCGATGACACGCCCGCCAACCTGAGGCTGTTGACCAACATTCTGGCCGAGCAGGGCTATCGGGTGCGGCCGGCGCTGGGCGGCGCCCTGGCCTTGCGGTCGGTCGCGATGAAACCGCCCGACCTGATCCTGCTCGACGTGCGGATGCCCGAAATGGACGGCTACGCAGTGTGCCAGCAGTTGAAGGCCGACCCGCTCGTCCGCTCGGTGCCGGTGATCTTTATCAGCGCCCTGAACGAGCCCACCGACAAAATCCAGGGCTTCGCCGCCGGCGGCGTGGATTACATCACCAAGCCCTTCGAGCCGTCGGAAGTGCTGGTGCGGATTCGCACCCATCTGGATCTGTGGCGCTTGCAGCAGCGCCAGGAGCAAATCCAGATCGAGCTGGAGCGGCGAGTCGAGGAACGCACCGCCGAACTGGCCGAGGCCAACAGAGCCCTGAGACGGAGCGAGGAACGCCTGCGGCTGGTGATCGACGCCACCAGCGACGGCGTCTGGGACTGGGATCCGCGCACCGGCCTCTCCTTTTACAGCGACCGCTGGTACGCCATGCTCGGCTACGCCCCCGGCGAGTTCGAGCCGATCCACGCCAACTGGATCGACCGCATCCATCCCGACGACCGGGCGGCGATGGAAGCGGCGATCCAGGCGCATTTCGACAGCGGGGCCGAATACAACACGGAGTTCCGCATGCGCGCCAAATCCGGCGATTGGCGCTGGATCCACAGCCGCGGCAAGCTGACCGAGCGGGATGACGCGGGCCATCCGCTGCGGATGGTCGGCACCCATGCCGATATCACCGCCCGCAAGCGGGCGGAAGCGGAACTCCAGCGACACCGGGATCACCTGGAGGAGCTGGTCGCCGAGCGCACCGCCGAACTGCAACGCGCCAACACCGAACTGCGCCAAGCCATGAACCAGCTGGTGCAGGTGGAAAAGCTGGCCGCGCTGGGCAACCTGGTGGCCGGCATGGCCCACGAACTCAACACCCCGCTGGGCAACACGCGCACCGTCGCCAGCGCCCTGGGCGAGCATCTGCGCGAGTTCGGCGCCGCCGTCGAGTCCGGCGCCCTGCGCCGCTCCCAAGTGGACGCGTTTCTCGGCCGTGGCACGGAAGCCGTGGAACTGCTGGAGCGCAACACCGCCCGCGCCGCCGACCTGATCGGCCACTTCAAGCAGGTGGCGGTGGACCAGACCAGCATGCGCCGCCGCCGCTTCAACCTGCACCGGACCGTCGAGGAAGTGCTGGCCACCCTGCGACCCCTGTTCAAGCGCACCGCCCACCGCGTCGAGCTGGACATCCCCGCCGATCTGGAGATGGACAGCTACCCCGGCCCGCTGGAGCAGGTGCATCGCCAACCTGGTCGGCAACTCGCTGGCCCACGGCTTCGCCGGGATCGAGGCCGGGGTGATCGGCATCCGCGCCATCCCGCTGGACGACGAGCACTTGCAAATCGAATACACGGATAACGGAGTCGGCATTCCCGAGGCGAACCACACCCGGATCTTCGAACCGTTTTTCACCACTCAGCTGGGGCAGGGGGGCAGCGGGCTGGGGCTGTACATCGTCTATAACCTGACCACCGGAATGCTCGGCGGCACCATTCAAGTCCACAGCGCGCCCGGTCAAGGCACCAGGTTCACCCTCGTCCTGCTCCGGATCGCTCCGACGACATAGCCCGCCAATGCGTCGCTTTTCCCCGGCAACGCTATTCGATCCGGTAGTCCCGAGGGATAAATTATATATTATTTATATTAATATCAACAAGTTGACATCGTTTTGCGGTTGCTGCAAGCGAAGTATGCGATCCGCTTTCTTCCACGTCTTTGATCTAAAGAAAAATCGGCCTGATCAAAGTGGATACTTGGTCAAATTATCAGCACAAGTGTCGGCTTTTATTATCATGCAGACAGCACCATGACACCGCCATCGAATCCCGCCGCCGCCGATCCGGCCGCGAACGCCATCTTCTGGATCGATCCGGAAGGTCGGATTCTCGACGCCAGCGACGGGGCGTGCCGCGCGCTCGGCTACGACCGGGAGACGCTGCTGACCCTGTCGGTGCGGGATGTCGATCCCGAGTTCCCCGCCGACCGCTGGCCCGACCACTGGCGGGAGCTGCGCCAGGCCAAGGTCCTCCATTTCCGGACCGCCCACCGCCGCCGGGACGGCTCGCCGGTGCCGGTCGAGGTGACGGCCCACCACGTCGAGCTGGCCGGCCGCGAATACAATTGCGCCCTGGTCCGCGCGATCACCCCGCAACGGCAAACCGAGACCGCCCTGCGCGAGAGCGAGGAGCGGCTGGCTCTCGCCTTGGCGGTTTCCGGCCAAGGGCTGTACGACCTGGACATCGCCACCGGCCGGACGGTTTTCAGCGACGAATACGCCCGGATGCTGGGCCACGAACCGTCCGAGCTGGAGCTGACGCCGGCGACGTGGGCGAGCTGGCTGCACCCGGAAGACCGGGAGCGAATCTCGCGGCTGTTCGAGGATTGCGTGACCGGCGAGCGATCCGACTACCGGGCCGAGTTTCGCCTGCGCGCCCGCTCCGGCGATTGGCTCTGGGTGCTGTCCGCCGGCAAGGTCGTGCGGCGGGACGCCACCGGTCGGCCTTTGCGCATGATCGGCACCCATCTGGACATCACCGAGCGCAAACGCGCGGAAGCCGTGCTGCTCGAAAGCGAGGAGCGCTTCACCAAAGCGTTCCGCGCCAGCCCGGCGCCGATGGCCCTCTCCGAAATCGAAACCGGCCGTTTCCTCGACGTGAACCAGCAAGTGCTGGCCATGCTGAACCGCACGCAGGAGGAGATGATCGGCCGCACCTCCACCGAACTCGGCGTCTGGGCCGATCCGGGAACGCGCGAGCAGTTGATCGCGCGACTCCGCGCGGACGGGTTTTTCCGGGAAATCCCCGTGCGTCTTCGGACCAGGACCGGCGAAATTCGCGAGGTGCTGTTTTCGGCGGAGCGCATTCGGATCGGCGCACGGGACGTGATGCTGTCCCTCATCTACGACATCACCGAGCGCAAGCGCGTGGAAGAGGCGTTGCGGGCCAGCGAAGCCCGTTTTCGCGATCTCTCCACCATGGCTTCGGACTGGTTTTGGGAACAGGACGACCAGTTTCGGTTCACTTACTTCTCCACAGGCGGAGCGAGGTCCGGCCTGGAGCGGAGGGGAATCGATCAGAGCCAGTTGCTGGACAAGACCCGCTGGGAGCTGCCGATCAGCCTGATGCCGGAACAGTGGGCGGCGCACCGCGCCCTGCTCGAAGCGCACCAGCCGTTTCGAGACTTCGAATACCGGATACTCTCGACATCCGGCGCCGACCTCTGGTTCAGCGTCAACGGCCAGCCTCTGTTCGACGGTTCGGGGCGCTTTGTCGGTTATCGCGGCACCGGACGCGACATCACCGAGCGCAAGCGGGTGGAGGAACGCCTCCTCTTCATGAACGCGCTGCTGTCCGCCCAGTACGCCGCATCCATGGAGGGCATGTTGGTGGTGGGCGAACAGGGGAAGATACTGTCCTCCAATCGGCGTTTTGCCGAAATCTGGGGCATTCCCGAACCCATTCTGGCCAAGAGTTCCGACGAGCAGGCGCTCCGGTACGTGCTCGACAAGCTGAGCGATCCGCAAGAATTTCTCGGCCGGGTCCAATATCTCTACGCGCGGCCGGACCTCGAGAGCCAGGAGGAAATCGCCCTGAAGGATGGAAGAGTCATCGACCGCTATTCTTGCCCGATGGTCGGTTCCGACGGCAACCACTACGGACGAATCTGGTTCTTCCGCGACATCACCGACCGCAAGCGGGCCGAGCAAAGGCTGCTGGAGAGCGAGCGCAAGTACCGCGAACTGGTGGAAAACGCCAACAGCATCATCCTGCGCTGGAATCCCGAAGGCGAAATCACCTTTATCAACGAGTTCGGCCTGAAGTTTTTCGGCTACTCAGCGGAGGAATTGACCGGCCGGCATGTGGTGGGAACCATCGTGCCGCCAGACGAAAGCACCGGCCGGGATTTGCGCCCGCTGATGGACGACATTTGCCTGCACCCGGAACGGTTCGAGCGCAACGTCAACGAGAACCTGCGCCGCGACGGGGAGCGGGTCTGGGTCGCCTGGACCAACAAGGCCGTGCTGGACGACCGGGGCCAAGTCGTCGAAGTCTTCAGCGTCGGTTCGGACATCACCGACCGCAAGCGGACGGAGGAAGCGTTGCGGACCAGCGAGGCGTTTTACCGGTCGATCTTCGAAAACTCGCTGTTCGGCATCGGTATCAGCGGTCCCGGCATGAAGCTGATCCAGGTCAATCCGGCGTTCTGCCGGATGTTGGAGTACGACGGCGATGAACTCGTCGGCAAGCTGGGGATCGGCGATGTGACTCACCCCGACGACATGCCCGCCAGCCGCGAGGCGATGAGCCGGCTGGCGGGCGGCGAGATCAACGATTTCATCATCGAGAAGCGCTACGTCACCAAATCTCGCAAAACCATCGACGCGATCACCTACGTGAAAGCGATCCGCGACCGAGCCGGCGCCCATCAGGGCAGCAGCGCCACGATCCTGGACATCACCGACCGCAAGCGGGCCGCGGAGGAGCTGGAACGGCACCGGGACCACCTGGAGGAACTGGTCGCCGAGCGCACCGCCGAATTGCGCCAAGCCATGGAGCAACTGGTGCAATCGGAGAAGCTGGCCGCGCTGGGCCACCTGGTGGCCGGGGTGGCCCACGAACTCAACACCCCGCTGGGCAACGCCCGCACCGTCGCCAGCGCCTTGGGCGAGCATCTGCGCGAGTTCGGCGCCGCCGTCGAGTCCGGCGCCCTGCGCCGCTCCCAACTGGAAAATTTCCTCGACCGCGGACGGGAAGCCGTGGAACTGCTGGAGCGCAACACCGCCCGCGCCGCCGACCTGATCGGCCACTTCAAGCAGGTGGCGGTGGACCAGACCAGCACGCGGCGCCGCCGCTTCGACCTGCGCCGGACCGTCGAGGAAGTGCTGGCCACCCTGCGCCCGATGTTCAAGCGCACCGCCCACCGCGTCGAGCTGGACATCCCCGCCAATCTGGAGATAGACAGCTACCCCGGCCCGCTGGAGCAGGTGCTCGCCAACCTGGTCGGCAACTCCTTGGCCCACGGCTTCGCCGGGATCGAGGCCGGGGTGATCCGGCTCAGCGCCGCATCGCTCGGCCCCGACCGAATCCAACTCGACTACACCGACAACGGGGTCGGCATCCCGCAACCGATGCTCAAGCGCATCTTCGAGCCGTTCTTCACCACCAAGCTAGGCCACGGCGGGAGCGGGCTCGGACTGTATATCGTCTACAATTTAGTCACTAGCGTGCTGGGCGGGACCATCGAGGGCCGCAGCCCGGCAGGTCAGGGAGCTTGCTTCACGCTCGTTCTGCCACGGATCGGCCCCGGGCAGCACACCGAGGAAACATCCCCATGCACGATGACTTGATCGCCTTTACCGACGAATCGGAAGAGCGAGACCTTCCCGCGACCGCCGGTCCGCCGCCGTGGAAAGTGCTGATCGTGGACGACGACCCCGAGGTCCACAGCGTCACCCGGTTCGTCCTGCAAGACTTGCGCATTTTCGGGCGGCCCCTGCGCTTGCTCTACGCCTACGACGGCAAGCAGGCCCGCGCCCTGTTGCGCGAGCACCTCGACATCGCGGTGGCGCTGCTGGACGTGGTGATGGAAACCGACCAGGCCGGCCTGGAGCTGGTCGGCCACATCCGCGACACCCTGGGTTTGCTGGAATGCCGGATCATCCTGCGCACCGGCCAGCCCGGCCACGCCCCCGAGCTGGCGGTGATCAACGAGTACGACATCAACGACTATCGCACCAAGGCCGAGCTGACCCACCACCGGCTGATCACCCTGGTCAGCGCCGCCCTGCGCTCCTACCAGCAACTCCACGCCCTGGCCGAGCACCGGCGCGGGCTGGAGCTGATCGTGCGGGCCGCCGCCGATCTGATGAAGCAGCACGCCATCGCCGACCTCGCCGAGGGGGTGCTCACCCAACTGGCGGCACTGTTCGACCTGCCCCAAGACGGCATCGTCTGCGTCCACCGGGACTCGCTGCACGGCGGCGAGCGCTGCCATGTGGTCGGCGCCGCCGGCCGGCTCGCCCCCTACATCGCCCAGCCGCTGGAGGCGTTGCCCGACCCGCGGATCATCTCCGCCATTCAGGCCGGCTTGGAACGCCGCCGGCACGTCTTCGGCCCCGATCACACCGTGCTGTACCTCAAGGCCGCCTCCCACCAGGAAGCCGCGATCTTCCTCGATTCCGGCCACGCGATCACCACCCTGGACCGCTCCCTGCTCGATGCGTTCGTGGCCAACATCGCCGCCTGTTTCCGCAACGTCCGGCTGTTCGAGCACTTGCTGCGCTCCCAGCGGCAAACCGACCAGCAGCGGCAGTTTCTCAGGACCGTCATCGACGCCAACCCTCATTTGATGTACGTCGAGGACCGGGAAGGCCGGATCGTGCTGGCCAACCGGAGCCTGGCCGCCAGCCTCGGCCTCGCGCCCGAGCGGATGATCGGGCGCGCGCTGCCCGATTGCGTCGCCGATCCCGAGTTCGCCCGCACGCTGCTCGACGACGACCGGGCCATCCTCGACCGAACGCGGGACCGCATCGAACGAGAGTCGCCATCGGTCGATCCGACGGGGCAGACCCGCTGGTTCCATACCGTCAAGGCGCCCCTCAAGAACGAAACCGATGAGGTCGAGCACCTGATCGGGGTCGGGATCGACATCACCGAGTACAAGCGGCTGGAGGAACAGCTCAAATCCGCGCTGCGGGAGAAGGAAGCGCTAATCGCCGAAATTCAGGGGCGGAAGGAGGGGCTAACGGGTCGCGCTTGATGGCGATGATCCCGAACACCCCCGATCACCTGGCCGTTTCCCCGCCGTTCCGGCTGGCGGCTTTTCCGCCGCGAAGCATTTGCAAGCTCTTTATTTGTAATTGAATTCGGCAAGAGCGATAGTGGCTTGAGCATATATTGTCTATAATTTAGTCACCGGGGTGCTCGGAGGGACGACTCAGGGATTCAACAGCGCAGGCAAAGGGGCTCGGTTCGCCGTCATCCCGCCTCGGACCACCCCGGATCGAGCCCTTCAGGACAGGCCCGCATGACCGATGATCTCATCTCGTTCGAGAACGATCTCGAACCCGCCGACGCGCCGCGATACGCCGGCCCACCGCCATGGGTGATCCTCGTGGTGGACGACGACCACGAGGTCCACAGCGCCACCCGTTTCGTGCTGCACGACCTGACCATCTTCGGGCGGCCCCTGCGCCTGCTGCACGCCTACACCATCCAGCAAGCGCGGGAGCACCTGCGCGAGCACCCGGACATCGCGGTGGCGCTGCTGGACGTGGTGATGGAGACCGACCAGGCCGGCCTGGAGCTGGTCGGCTACATCCGCGACACCCTGGGCCTGCTGGAGTGCCGGCTCATCCTGCGCACCGGCCAGCCCGGCTACGCCCCCGAGCTGGCGGTGATCAACGAGTACGACATCAACGACTACCGGACCAAGGCCGAGCTGACCCACACCCGGCTGATCACCACCATCAGCGCCGCGCTGCGCTCCTACGAGCAGCTGCGCGCCATCGCCGAGCACCGGCGCGGGCTGGAGCTGATCGTGCGGGCCGCCGCCGACCTGCTGGAGCAGCACGCCATCGCCGACCTGGCCGAGGGGGTGCTGACCCAGCTGGCCGCCCTGCTCAAGCTGCCGCTGGACGGCATCGTCTGCACCCAGCGGGGCTCGCCGCTGGGCGGGGACGACGAGCGCTGCTACGTGGTCGGCGCCGCCGGCCGGCACGGCCCCTACATCGCCCAGCCGCTGGAGGCGCTGCCCGACCCGCGCATCGTCGCCGCCATCCAGACCAGCATGGCCCGCCGCCAGCACGTCTTCGCCGCCGACCACACCGTGCTGTACCTCAAAGCGGCCTCCCATCAGGAAGCCGCCATCTTCCTCGACGGCCAGGCGCCGGCGAATCTGGAGCGGCCCTTGCTGGACGTGTTCGTGGCCAACATCGCCGCCTGCTTCCGCAACGTCCGGCTGTTCGAGAACCTGGAGCGCGCCCGAGCGGAAATCGAGCGGCAGCGGTCGTTTCTGAGAACGGTCATCGACGCCAACCCGCATTTCATTTTCGTCGAGGACCGGCAAGGCCGGATCGTGCTGGCCAACCGGAGCCTGGCCGCCAGCCTCGGCCTCTCGCCCGAGCAATTGGCCGGACACAGCTTTCCCGATTTTCGGATCGATTCGGAGTTTCTGCGGCTCCAGGCCGATGACAGCGCCGCCATTTTGGGGAAAACGCGCGACCGGATCGAGCGGGAAACCCGATTCTCCGATCAATCGGGGGAGGCCTGCTGGCTCCATACGCTCAAGGCTCCGATCAAAAACGAAGCCGGCGAGATCGAGCAGCTGATCGGGGTCGGGATCGATATCACCGAGCGCAAGCGGGCCGAACAGGCGCTGTTCGAGGAAAAGGAACGGGCGCAGGTGACGCTGCATTCTATCGGCGATGCGGTGATCACCACCGACGCCGCCGCCCTCGTCGATTATCTGAATCCGGCGGCGGAGGCGCTCACCGGATGGACGGTGGCCGAGGCTCGGGGCCGACCGCTGGGCGAGGTGTTCCGGGTCGTCAACGAGCAAAGCCGCCAACCCGCGCCGGACCCGGTGGCGCGCTGCCTCCGGGAAGGCAAAGTGGTCGGCCTGGCCAACCACTCCGTGCTGATCGGCCGCGACGGGCGGGAGCACGACATCGACGACACGGCGGCGCCGATTCGCGGGCGGGACGGCCGGGTGCTGGGCGTGGTGCTGGTGTTCCACGACGTCACCGAAACCCGCCGGCTGGCCCGGCAGTTGGCGCACGACGCCACCCACGACGCCCTCACCGGCCTGATCAACCGGCCGGAATTCGAGCGGCGGCTGCAGCAGGCGCTGGCCAGCGCCCGCAAGTACGGCGTCCATCACGCCCTGTGCTATCTGGATCTGGATCAGTTCAAGATCGTCAACGACACGGCCGGCCACGCGGCGGGCGACGCCCTGCTCAAACAGATCGACGGCCTGCTGTCGGGCATGTTCCGCGAGCGCGATACCCTGGCCCGGATCGGCGGCGACGAGTTCGGGCTGCTGCTGAACCATTGCCCGCTGGAGCAGGCGCAGACCATCGCCCAGACCGTGGTGAGCAAAATCCGCGATCACCGCTTCAACTGGGGGGGACGCGCCTACCAGATCGGCGTCAGCATCGGGCTGGTACCGATCACGCCCGAAACCCCGGATACCACCGAGCTGCTGACCCACGCCGACGTCGCCTGCTACACCGCCAAAGAACTGGGGCGCAACCGGGTCCACATCTACCAGCGCGAGGACCGCGAAACCGCCCAGCACCACGGCCAGATCCTGGGCGCGGCGGGCTTGCGGGACTCGCTGGAGCAGGGCCGGTTCCGGCTTTACTATCAGCCCATCGTGTCCCTGAGCACGCCCGACCCCCGCCCGGTCCGCCACGAGGCCCTGCTCCGCGTGGCCTACAAGAGCGGCCCGGACGACAACACCGAACTGGTGCTGCCGGCGGCCTTCATCCCGGCGGCCGAACGCTACGGCCTGATGAACGCCATCGATCGCTGGGTGATCCGGACGGCCTTCCGCGATTACGCGGGCGGCATCGGCCAAACCGGCGCCCGGATCGCCCTCAACTTGTCCGGCAACTCCCTCAGCGACGAAACCCTGCTCGACTTCATCGAAGCCCAGTTCGCCGAGCACGCCTTCCCGCCGGAACAGGTCTGCTTCGAGATCACCGAAACCGCCGCCATCCAGAACCTGCGCCGCGCCCTCGAACTGTTGGCGGCGCTCAAGCGGCACGGCAGCCAACTGGCCCTGGACGATTTCGGCAGCGGCCTGTCCTCGTTCCACTACCTCAAGACGCTGCCGGTCGATTACGTGAAGATCGACGGCAGCTTCGTCAAGGACATGATCGAAAATCCCAGCGACAGCGCCCTGGTCGCGGCCATCAACCAGATGAGCCACAGCCTGGGCATCCAAACCGTCGCCGAATACGTCCACAGCCAAGCCATCGCCGAGCGCCTGCGGGGAATGGGGGTCGATTACGCGCAAGGCTATTTCTTCGGCCAGCCCACGCCCTGGGGGAAAACCGCGCTCTGAGCCGCCGAGGCGGAAGGTCGGACGGTCGGTTCACCGCGACCGTTCGGGGCGGCGGGTGGACCCGGCGATCCGGCGCGGCTCGGGCGGCGGTCGAGCGCATTTAACACCCGCCGGCCATCCTGCTATCCTCGTCCACGTTCTCTCCCTTAACGCCCGATTCGCTCCGCTCATGGATACCCGCATCGTTTTCGATCCCGCCCTGATCCGCAAGTACGACAAGGCCGGCCCCCGCTACACCTCCTACCCGACCGCCGTGCAGTTTCACGAGGGCTTCGCCGTCGCCGAATATCGGGAACTGGCCTCGGCCAGCAACGCCACCGGCAAACCGCTGTCGCTGTATGTCCACATTCCATTCTGCGACACGGTCTGCTTTTACTGCGCCTGCAACAAGATCGTCACCAAGAACCGCCGCCACACCGTTCCGTATCTCGACCACCTGCACCGGGAAATCGCGCTGCAAGGCGCGCTGTTCGACCGGTCGCGGCCCGTCGCGCAACTGCACTGGGGCGGCGGCACGCCCACCTTCATCAGCGCCGCCGAAATGCGCGAGCTGATGCGGGTCACCGGCGAGCAGTTCCGCCTGCTCGACGACGACAGCGGCGAGTATTCCATCGAAGTCGATCCGCGCGAGACCGACGACCATACCATCGCCCTGCTGCGGGAACTGGGTTTCAATCGCTTGAGCCTGGGAGTGCAGGATTTCGATCCCGAGGTGCAAAAGGCGGTCAACCGCGTCCAGTCCCGCGCGATCACGCTGCAGGTGATGGACGCCGCTCGGCGCGAAGGCTTCAAATCGATCAGCGTGGATCTGATCTACGGCTTGCCGCTGCAGAGCGTCGCCAGCTTCGGCCGGACCGTGGAGGACATCATCGCGCAAGGCCCCGACCGGATTTCGGCGTTCAACTACGCCCATTTGCCGGACCTGTTCAAAACCCAGCGCCAGATCGACCCGGCCGCCCTGCCGCCGCCGGCGGTGAAGCTGGCGATTCTCGAAACCACCATCCGGCGGTTGACCGACGCCGGTTACGTCTACATCGGCATGGACCATTTCGCCAAGCCCGACGACGAGCTGGCGCTGGCGCAGCAGGCCGGCACCCTGTACCGGAACTTCCAGGGTTACAGCACCCACGCCGACTGCGATCTGATCGGCTTGGGCGCGACCGCCATCGGCATGGTCGGGGAAGGTTACAGCCAGAACCTGAAAGGGCTGGAGGACTATTTCGCGCGGATCGACGAGGGCCGGCTGGCGGTGTTCCGGGGCGTGCGGCTGGACGCCGACGACCGGCTGCGCCGGGCGGTGATCACCGATCTGATCTGTCATTTCGCTCTGGACTTCGCCGCCGTCGAGCGCCGCCACGGCATCCGCTTTCGCGATTACTTCGCCCCGGAGCTGGCCGAGTTGGCCGACATGGAAGCCGACGGGCTGCTGGCGCTGTCCGACACCGGGATCGAGGTTCTGCCGCCGGGCCGGCTGCTGATCCGCAATATCTGCATGGCGTTCGACCGCTATCTGCGGGAGCAGAAGCAACAACGGTTCTCCAAAGTCATTTGAATGGAGAAGATAAACACTTTTGTGTATTCTTGATCCATGAACAGCAACCAGTTCAAAGCTTGGCTGCGCCAACTAGGGTTGCACGTTCGAGACCAAGCCGGGTGGCTCCGGCCATTTGGTCGTGCGGCTGGGCAGCCGGAAATCGGAAATCCCGATGCATGGCTCCAAGGAATTAAAAAAGGGGCTGGTCGAAGGCGTGAAAAAGCAACTGGGCCTTAAATAGGCGGGAGGCGCGATGTTGATTTATCCCGTGGTCTTGGAACCGCAGCCGGAAGGTGGCTTTGTCGTCACTTTTCCAGATATACCCGAAGCGATAACCCAGGGCGAAGACGAGGCCGAGGCGCTGCTGATGGCCGAGGATGCGCTGCTGGTCATGCTCTCCGCCTACATGGACGACCGTCAGCCCATTCCCGAACCTTCCCCGCTGAACGGCCGACCCGGCGTGGCGCTGAAGGTCGCTGCCGCCGGCAAGGTGGCCCTCCACAACGCGCTGCTGGCCGCCGGCAAGCGCAAGGCCGACTTGGCGCGGCATGCTCAACCTGGCGCCAACTCTGGTGGACCGCCTGCTCTCTCTGCACCACAAAAGCCGCATCGAGCAGATCGAAACCGCGCTGGCCGCGTTGGGCAAGCGGCTGGTGGTGGACGTGCGCGAGGCGGCTTGAAAAGCGTTTTTTTACCGCTCTCAACACCATTGCGGACCACCGTGCGGTTGCGGCAAATTTCTCCCACTATAATTAACTGCTTGACAAACCCATAACCAGGAGAGGAGTCGTTCGATGAACACGATCAGCCGTAATGTCCTGAGCGCCGCCGTCGGCGCGGTCGTCCTGAGTTTCGGCGGCCCGGCGCACGCCGACACCATCAAGATCGCCGTGGCCGGCCCGATCACCGGCCCGGTCGCCCAGTACGGCGACATGCAGATGAGCGGCGCCAAGATGGCGGTCGAGCAGATCAACGCCAAGGGCGGCGTCAACGGCAAGAAGCTGGAAGCGGTCTTGATGGACGACGTGTGCGAACCCAAGCAGGCGGTCGCCATCGCCAACCAGATCGTCAACCAGAAGATCAAGTACGTGGTCGGTCACCTGTGTTCGGGTTCGACCCAGCCCGCCTCCAAGCTGTACGAGGAGGAAGGCATCCTGATGATCACCCCGGCGGCCACCAACCCCGCCATCACCCAGCAGGGCTACAAGATGGTGTTCCGCACCATCGGCACCGACGACCAGCAGGGGCCGACCGCCGGCCGGTACATCGCCGGGAAGGTCAAGCCCAAGAAGCTGGCGATCATCCACGACAAGCAGCAGTACGGCGAGGGCATCGCCAAGGAAGTGGACAAAACCGTCAAGGCCGCCGGCATCACCCCCGTGCTGTTCGAGGGCATCAACAAAGGCCAGACCGACTTCTCCGCCCTGATCACCAAGATGAAGAAGGACGGCGTGGATTTCGTCTACTACGGCGGCTATCACCCGGAACTGGGCCTGCTGCTGCGGCAATCGCGCGAACAGGGCTTCGACGCCAAGTACATGGGGCCGGAAGGCGTCGGCAACAAAGACATCAGCGCCATCGCCGGCCCGGCCTCGGAAGGGCTGCTGGTGACCCTGCCGGCCGATTTCAGCACCGATCCGGCCAACGCCGGGCTGGTCAAGGCATTCAAGGACAAGAACCAGGACCCCTCCGGCCCGTTCGTGATGCCGGCCTACGCGGCGGTGCAGATCATCACCGACGCCATCCAGGGCGCCAAGACGGAGGACGCGGTCAAGCTGGCCGACCACATCCGCAAGAGCAGCTTCCAGACACCCATCGGCAAGGTGGCCTTCAAGGACAACGGCGACCTGAAGGAATTCGAGTTCGTCATCTTCACCTGGCACGCCGACGCCACCAAGACGCCGGTCAAATAGCGCGATAATCGCCGAGGGCGAGGTCTAAAAACCCCGCCCTTCCTTTTTCATGGCGCCTCGCTCGCTCGCGCCCTGCCTTCCACCACCTCAGACACGGCGGCCATGTCCGGTTTCTCGATCCTCGAATTCCTCCAGCAGATCATCAACGGTCTCACCTTGGGCAGCATCTACGCCCTGATCGCCATCGGCTACACCATGGTGTACGGCATCATCGGGATGATCAATTTCGCCCACGGCGAAATCTACATGATCGGCGCTTACGTCGGTCTGCTGGTCATCACCGTGCTGGGGCTGCTCGGCGTGAACAGCATCTCGGCGATTTTGCTGGCGACACTGGCCATCAGCATTCTGATCACCGGCTCCTACGGCTGGACCGTGGAGCGTCTGGCGTACCGGCCGCTGCGCGGCAGCCCCCGGCTGGTGCCGCTGATCTCGGCCATCGGGGTGTCGATCTTTCTGCAAAACTACGTCCAGATCGGCCAAGGCGCCCGCGATGTCTCGATGCAGCCGGTGCTGACGGGCGGCTGGCGGTTCGGGCCGGACGACGGCTTTCAGGTTTATCTGTCCTACATGCAGGTGCTGATCGCGGCGGTCACGGTGGTCTTCATGACCGGGCTGACCCTGTTCATCGCCCGGTCGCGGATGGGCCGCGCCTGTCGCGCCTGCTCCGAGGATCGGGCCATGGCCAACCTGCTCGGCATCGACACCGACCGGGTGATCGCCCTCACCTTCATCCTCGGCGCCGCCCTGGCGGCGGTGGCCGGCGTGCTGGTCAGCATGTACTACGGCCTGGTCAACCCTTTCATCGGTTTCATCGCCGGGCTCAAGGCGTTCACGGCGGCGGTGCTGGGCGGGATCGGCAGCATTCCCGGCGCGATGCTGGGCGGCGTGGTGCTGGGTCTGGCGGAAAGTTTTGCCTCGGCCTATCTGCAAACCGAGTACAAGGACGTGGTGGCGTTCGCGCTGCTGATCCTGGTGTTGCTGGTGCGGCCCACCGGCCTGCTCGGCCGCCCGGACGTGGAGAAGGTGTAACAGATCATGCGCCGCACCCTGTCCGATGCTTTCCTGGCGGCGGTGTTGACCGCCGTGTTGCTCGTCCCGATCCTCGGTCTGCGCGTCCATGTGGACGGGGTCAACGTCTCGCTGAACCGCACGCCCCTGCCGGTGGTCGTGGCGGTCGTGGCGGTCTTTCTGCTGCGGCTGTTCCGCCAGCCGTTGCAACAGCTCTGGGCCCGGCTGCGCGTCCCCGCCGCTTGGCGGGAAAACGCCCTGACCGCCGCTTGGCGGCACGCCAAGCAACGACCGCGCTATCGGCTGACGCTGTGGCTGCTGCTGTTGGCCGCCGCCATCGTCTGGCCGTTCACCGCCTCGCGCGGCGCGGTGGACGTGGCGACGCTGGCGCTGATCTATGTCATGCTGGGCTTGGGGCTCAACATCGTGGTCGGCTTCGCCGGCCTGCTGGTGCTCGGCTACGCGGCGTTCTACGCGGTCGGCGCCTACAGCTACGCTTATCTGGCCCAGCAGTACGGCCTGTCGTTCTGGCTGTGCCTGCCCATCGCGGGGGGGCAGGCGGCGCTGACCGGCTTTCTGCTCGGCCTGCCGGTGCTGCGACTGCGCGGCGACTATCTGGCCATCGTGACCCTGGGCTTCGGCGAAATCACCCGGCTCTTGCTCAACAACCTCAATTTCCTGACCGGCGGCCCGGACGGCATCGGCAATATCCCGCGCCCCACCCTGTTCGGGCTGGAGTTCAGCCGCCGGGCCAGAGAGGGCGGCGCCACGTTTCACGAATTTTTCGGCATCGACTACAGCGGCGACTACGGGGTCGTCTTCATGTATTTGCTGGGGCTGATCCTGGTGCTGGCGACCCTGTTCGTGATCGATCGCCTGCTGCGAATGCCGCTGGGCCGGGCCTGGGAAGCGCTGCGCGAAGACGAGATCGCCTGCCGCTCGCTGGGCTTGAGCCCCACCGTGATCAAGCTGTCGGCGCTGACGCTGAGCGCCGCCTTCGCCGGTTTCGCCGGCGCGTTCTTCGCCGCTCGCCAGGGCCATATCAACCCCGAATCCTTCACCTTCATCGAGTCGGCCATGGTGCTGGCGATCGTCGTGCTGGGCGGCATGGGCTCGCAGATCGGGGTGGCGCTGGCGGCCGTCGCCATCACCGTGCTGCCGGAACTGGCGCGCGAGTTCAACGAATACCGGATGCTGGCCTTCGGTCTGGTGATGGTGCTGATGATGATCTGGCGGCCTCAAGGCCTGGTGCCGGCGGTCCGGCCCCGGCTGGAAATGCCGGAAGGCTCGGAGGGGTCGCGATGAACGCCGAAGCGAACCGAGCCCGCGCCGCCGCGCCCGCCGACCCTCCCTTGCTGGCGGTCCGCGACCTCAGCATGCGTTTCGGCGGTCTCCTGGCGGTGGACAACGTCCATTTCGATGTCCGTCGCCGCCAAATTTTCGCCATCATCGGCCCCAACGGCGCCGGCAAGACCACGGTGTTCAACTGCGTCGGCGGTTTCTATCGGCCCAGCACCGGCACGGTAGCGCTGGACGGCCAAGCCATCAACCAGTTGCCCAGCCATCGCATCGCCCGGCTCGGGCTGGTGCGCACCTTCCAGAACGTGCGGCTGTTCAAGACCATGACCGTGGTCGAGAACCTGCTGATCTCGCAGCACGTCCAGCTGGAGACCCGGCTGCTGCCCGGCCTGTTCAAGACGCCCAGGTACCGTCGCGCCGAAGCCGAGGCGCTGGAGCGGGCCGCGTTCTGGCTGGAAAAGGTCGGGCTGCTGACCGTGGCCAACCGCGAGGCGGGCAATCTCGCCTACGGCCAGCAGCGGCGGCTGGAAATCGCCCGCTGCATGATCACCCGCCCCAAGCTGCTGATGCTGGACGAGCCGGCGGCCGGCCTCAACCCGCAGGAAACCCGCGATCTGGACCGGCTGATCAACGAGCTGCGCGCCGAACACGACGTCGCGGTGCTGCTGATCGAGCACGACATGAGCCTGGTGATGGGCATTTCCGACGAGATCCTGGTCATGGAGTACGGCCGGCCCATCGCCGCCGGGACGCCGGCCGAGATCCGCAACAATCCCAAGGTGATCAAGGCGTATCTGGGGGAAGAGTGATGATGCTGAAGCTGGATAAGGTCCACACCTTCTACGGCCAGATCGAAGCCCTCAAGGGCGTGTCGCTGGAGGTGCATCCCGGCGAGATCGTCACCCTGATCGGCGCCAACGGCGCGGGCAAGAGCACCCTGCTGCTCACCATCTGCGGTTCGCCCCACGCGGCCAAGGGCTCGGTCGCGTTCGAGGGGCAGGACATCACCCGGAAACCGACCCACGTCATCATGCAGTGCGGGCTGGCGCTGGTGCCGGAGGGGCGGCGGATCTTCCCCGGCCTGACCGTGCAGGAAAACTTGCAGATGGGCGGCTTCTTCGCCGACAAGGCCCGGCTGGAAACCGATCTGGAGCGGGTTTTCAACCTGTTTCCGCGCCTCAAGGAGCGCCGCCATCAACGCGGCGGCACCCTGTCCGGCGGCGAGCAGCAGATGCTGGCCATCGGCCGCGGCCTGATGAGCCGACCCAATCTGCTGTTGCTGGACGAACCGTCGCTGGGGCTGGCGCCGATCATCATCGCCCAGATTTTTCAGATCCTGAAGGAAATCCGCGAGGAAGGCGTCACCATCTTCCTGGTGGAGCAGAACGCTCACCGCGCCCTGCAACTGGCCGACCGGGGCTACGTGCTGGAAAACGGCCGCATCGTGCTCGCCGACAGCGGGGCCAACCTGTTGGCCAACGATGAGGTGCGCAAGGCTTATCTGGGCGGTTGACCGCGCCGCCAATCACTTCAATCTTCGCCGCTGAATCGACCTGAAGCGTAGCTACATCTCTCCATCCGAGCGAGCCATCTGGAAACCGCCCAGTATGGTTGTTCAGATGCATTGCCGCTTTCTTTAAAGTAACTTTTATATACATTTATTGCTTATATTGATACAATATGTATCATATATGTCATATCTTCTAGTTGGCCATAGTTATTTTATTTGGCAGACACATCATGAATATGATGAATTGGCTTACAAAATTTCTCTTTGCCCACAGCCGCCAAACCGTACCGGATAGTCGTCCGCTGTATGCGTACAAAATGCGGGACGCCACCTACGCAAATTTGCGGGACCACTTCCATCAAATCCTCCTTTGGGATTCAAACGGCGAGCTGGCCTCGCGCTTTCCACCGATATTCTGTTTGTACGCCGCCGAAACCTTTCGCCGGGAACACGCGGAGGGCTCTTGGACCTGGGAAACAGTCTTCCGTCCGCTGGGTGTGGATGCACCATCCCATCAGCAAATCGCTGACTGGGTAGAAAAGGGCCTGAAGTGGTGGAGACGCCCCCTGTTGCGGGGCAAGGACGGCAGTCGGCGGTTTTTGGTGACCATTGCTTGTGAAGGTGGGCTGCCTTTGCGGTTGTTGCAACGGGAGAATACCCACCTGACACAGTTCTTCCGAACCGTCCTCGAAAGCTATTACCGAGCTGGCCAAGGCGGTGAGGCGATTGCCGAGACTATCGCGCTGCAACAAGCTCACCGTTTGCCCCGCAGCCTGCGCCATGAGCCAGTGTTTCACCTGGCCGCCACCCTCATTGCCAAAATCGGCGAGCTGCAATCCCGGATCGGAGACTCTACTGATCCTATTGCAACCCTCGATCAAAAAGCGCCTGATTGGCGGCGAGATTTGCCGTTGCGACTGGAGGATCAGGTCGCCGAGACGCTCTTGACCGGCCTGGTGCGCCGCTTTGGAGAACTGGTTCGCGAGACCGGCGCGTGGCCGCGTTGGCGGGGACGACTCCGCGAAACCCGCGCAGGCTGGCAAGTAGAAAAACGTCTGGAACTACCGGAATGTCCGAGTGGCGCACAGCTCGCGGAATGGATCAACTCGCCGGCAGCAGAGCGACCCCGCTGGCGCCTGCTGCTGCACACGCCCGCCGGTACCGAGGTCATGGCTTGGCTGACACGGGTCCAGGGCGAAGGCAAGTCCGCCCGCTACCGTCGGGAATGGTTACGGCATGGTGGCGGGGTGGTACTCACTGGCGCGGCGGTCGGGCAACCTCACCGGTTGACCCTGCACGACGGCCAACAGGAATACGACCTGACGGTACGGGATGGCGAACCCTGGGGCGATTCTCCCTGGGTATTCGTCGAGCGGGGGGCAGGGGGTGAAAGGGACTGGCTGACTGAAGGTTCAGCCCGCACCCGGTTGGAACAGGCTTGGGTTTTGGCCGCCCCGGAACTCATTCCACGAGAGGTGGCGGGCGTTTGCGAAGACTTGGGAACCATCGCCGAACTCCACCGAGTGGTGTACCGAATCAGCGGTGAGATTGAACTGCTGACCTTGCAGCAGGATCGCTACCGAATCGTCTGCCGGGCCGAGAGTGAGTCCGAGGAGACTTTTGTCGTTTTCGGTCATGAGGTTACACGAGCGCTCCAGCAGCGCTCGCTGTATTGCGGCCTGCCGCAGATCCAGGCGCTCGATCGAGAGGGGCGGCGGCAACCTACAGCCGGGCGCGTTCAATGGCGGCCAGTCGGCGATAGCGCACCTTGGCGGGAAATCCACGAAGCGGGGCACGGGCAAATCTGGTTGCGACTGATCGACGCCGTCGGCGCGGAGCGTTGCCGGCGGCAAGTTGATGTGGTGCCACGCAATTTTCGCATCGAGATCGATATCGGCACTGGAAACCAGGCCGGTGTCGTGCGATTGATCGGACTGGCCGGGGCCGAAGTGCGGCTTGGCCCGGATAGTCCCACAGGTGTCTCCGTCAACCTTGCCGGGGATCGAGCGCGGATCGTATGCTCGTCCTTGCCGGGCGCTTTGCCGCCACCGCTGACCTTTCTGCTGAATTGGCCTGGGTCGCAACCGATTGCGTTGGAGCTGCCCTACCCCCATCGTGGCGCGTTTTTTCAGTTGGCGGGGCAGTCGTTGCCTAATGATGATTGGATTCCCTTGGGTCGATTGGGTGGTTTGCGCCTGTTTATTCAAGATCCGGCCAGTGGCCGACACTTCTGGTTGGAAGGCGAACTGATCGCTCGCCCCGATGAAGCCGTGGAACGCTTCCGCCAGAGATTTCACGAGCGCCTTCCCCTTCTCGAACAGGGTCGAATCGAAGTTTCGTTGCTTCCTTGGCAGGACCGAATCGCTTCTTTACTGGCCAGTACCCAAACTCTGGACGCACAAGTGCGGCTGATCGTCGAGACCGTCCAAGGAGAACGCCTCGCGAAAATACGGATATCCCGCTTTGATGCCATGATAGAGCCGGATCGTGCGGCCAGTCTGGTGCGCATCCCCGACGATTCCTTAGCCCGACTTGGCTCAAAGTGGGAAGGGCGAGTCCAGCTAGAAATGCTCCGGCTCTGGGCGCCAGACGATCCAGCCGTTCCGTTGCCAGCCAGCCCGAATCATGCCGCCTGCTGGGAAGTCCCGGCTGACCTTCAACCTGGCCCTTGGTGGATCGTGGGACGAGATGGCGACTGGACGCGGTTTCGCCCACTGCTGTGGGTCGCCACCACCAATGAAACGCCCGTTGAAGATGCGTATGGGGCGCTGGCTGGGACAATCCGGGAACCCGATTCCGGGCAACGGGAGCAAAAATTAAGCGCCGTTCTCGCCGAACTGGGGCAAAATCCTGATCATCCTGATTGGCCACTGCTTCTTGACTACGTGCGATTGACGCGCGAATTTCCACCGAGTTCGCTGGACATATTGCGCCGGTTACCGGCTCATTCGCGCACGTTGGCGCTCGCCTTATTCAAAGCCGATGATGAAACCTTCGAGCCGGCTTGGTCGCTGTCCCGGCAAATGCCGTTTTTATGGGTTTTGCTGGCGGTCAACGCTTGGCGGGAGGCGGCAACCGCCTATTTCGGAGGACTTCAGGCTACATTGGCCGAAATGGAGGGGGGCGCGGAGATGGTTTTTGGCTGGTTTCAAAATTTTCGGAAACGTGCCGACACCCGCACCCGTCGTCCTTATTGGGGGCCATTGTGCGATTGGCTTCAGGAGCGCGTTTTTCTTGGCCAAAAGCTTGGAAACAACAGCGAACTGAACATGGCGCGACGCTGCCCCTCAATTATCGAACAACAAATCGAATCGCTGGAGCAGGAACTGCAAGGGCGGCACGATTCCGGGGAGAAATGGCCCGAAAGCATCGAAATAATGGGTTGGCGGCGAGACATCGCTCCAAAATACCGCTATGCCCATCTCGATCCGTTCTACCAGCCCGTGCGGTGCGCGCCCTTCGTCGTCGCGCATCTGAGCCTGAACGACATCGCTCCCGGTGAACGATTGATCGACGAGTTGCGCCTGCTGCGCGCCTTTGACCGGGAATGGTTTGATAAAGTCCATGCCCGCACATTGGCCTTGGGCCTGGCTCGACGACCGCTGGAAGCCTGAATCATGGAACGCACGCAATTTTACGACACGTTAGTCGAACAACTGGGCCGCCGCGCCACCCGTGCGGTCCTGGGCTTGTGTGGTTTTCGCAACGATGCCCTGCGCGAGTATCTACGCTCCCTGTTTGATCGGGAGGCAGGAACATCGGGCGCGTTTCTGGCTGATCCGGTGTTCGAGGCCAGCTTCGGCTGGCAACCGGCGGAACGAACCTTGGGCGGCCTGGAAAGGAAACCGCTGCACCCCGATCTGGTTCGGGCCTTGCGCGAACCGCAAAAAAAGGGGTTGAGCGAGGATTACAGCTTTCCTGCCCGGCGGCGGCCCTACCGTCACCAACTGGAAGCCTGGCAAATCCTGATTCAAAGTCAGCCGCTGCGCTCGATCCTGGTCACCAGCGGCACCGGTTCCGGCAAAACCGAATGCTTCCTGATCCCGATTCTCAACGATCTGGCGGTGGAACTGGAACAGCGCCAGAACGCGCCGCTGACCGGAGTCAGGGCGCTGTTTCTCTATCCGCTCAACGCGCTGATCAAGAGCCAGAAGGATCGGCTGGTCGCCTGGTCGGAACCCTTCAACGGCGGTATCCGCTTCTGCCTCTACAACGGCGACACGCCGGATCAGGCCAAAAGTGACTGGCGTTGCGAAGTGGCCGACCGCCGGACCTTGCGCGCCGATCCGCCGCCGTTGCTGGTCACCAACGCGACCATGCTGGAATACCTGTTGGTGCGCAATGAAGACCGGCCGATCATCGAAAAGTCACAGGGCCAGTTGCGCTGGATCGTGATTGACGAAGCGCATACCTACGTCGGTTCGCAGGCGGCGGAACTGACCCTGTTACTGAGACGGGTTCTGCATACGTTCGGTTGCCGCCCCGGAGAAGTGCGCTTCATCGCCACCTCGGCCACACTCGGCGAGGCCAGCGAAACCTCCCGCCGGCAACTGGCCGCATTTCTGGCGGATGTAGCCGGAGTATCGGTGGATCGGGTCCGGGTTATCGAAGGCCAGCGGGAAATTCCCGCTCTGCTAGAAGCATTGCTCGATAGCAACCTGCCTTGTCCCGATCTGGAAACGCTGCGCGCTCGATCCGCCCAAGAACGCTTTATCGCCTTGGCGAGCGACGGGCGAATGCGCGATTTGCGCGCCCGACTGGTCACACAGCCCAGCCTGTTGAGTCAGCTTGCCGAAATTCTGAAAGGCCGCGCCGATGCCCCGGCGCGGCGCGAGACTCTGCAATGGCTCGATCTCTGCACTCAGGCGGCCAACGATCAGGGGGAATCGTTCCTACCATTGCGCGGCCATCTGTTCCAGCGCACCGTCAGCGGCTTGTGGGCCTGCGCCAACAGCGCTTGTTCCGGGCGGATGGGCACGGCGCTGGATCAACCAGGCTGGCCGTTCGGCGCGGTATTTCTGGAGCGGCGGGAACACTGTCGGCATTGCGGAAATCCTGTTTTTGAACTGGTGCAATGCGGAGAATGCGGGGCGGAATACCTGGCTGCCGCAGAAAAGCACGAGAACGGCCACGACTGGCTGGTTCCGCGTGAGTACGATCTGAACGAGGACGAGTTTCAGCAGGAACTGGAACCGATCAGCGATGACGAGAACGAGGATGAGGCCGAAACGCCAACCGAGCCAACCGCAAAACAACCTCGACTCTTGACCCGATTCGATCAAGCCACGCAACAAAATTGGGGCTTGGCTGCGAATGGGCGGCTCGACTCGTCAGGCTTGACCGGCATTCCCGTGCATCTCCGCTTCCCCGGCGAAAAGGGCTTGGAATGCGCGGCTTGTGGAGATAAAGAGCGCGAGCGAGCGCTGTTCCGACCGGTGCGGGTCGGAGCGCCGTTTCTGCTGGGCGTCGCCATCCCGACGTTGCTTGAAGCCATGCCGCCGTTGATCGAGGGACAGGAACCCCGACCGCTCGATGGCCGACGACTGATCACTTTCACCGACAGCCGCCAGGGCACCGCCCGCTTTGCCGCCAAGTTGCAGCAGGAAAGCGAACGCGACTATGTGCGGAGCCTGCTTTATCACTTCCTGATCGCCAGCGCCCAGCCAACTGAGCCGTCCAAAATCGAAGAAATCGAAAAACTCATAGCAGCGCTCGATAAAGTCGCTCATACCAGTCCTTCAATTACCAGTGAATTGCAGAAAAAACGTCAAGAATTGGTGCAACTACAAGCGCCGCCGCTGGGCCGCCTGACGTGGGAAGAAGCCGAGAACAAGCTACTCGGTGCCGACGACTTCCATCGCTGGCTGTTGCCGGCGCTCAAGGAACTGACCTTCGGCCTGTTATCCGACCGTTTATTGGTCAAGCTCTGTCTGTTGCGGGAATTCTTCCTGCGCCCCAGACGGCAGTTTTCACTGGAGGGTCTGGGACTGGCGCAATTGTGCTACCCGGCTTTGGAAAAGGCTGACCCGCCGGCGGTGATGAAGCAGCGTGGCGTCAAACCGGAAGAGTGGCGGGTGCTGCTGCAAGTCGCAGTCGATTACTTTCTGCGCAGCGGAAAACCGACCGTTCAAGCGCCGCCGGATGTGACTCGTTGGCTTGGTTATCCCGGTTGGCCTAATTTTCTGCTGACACCAGGTGTGCCAGTCATCAATCGGAAAATTCAACGTGCCTGGCCTTCAACCCGCTCATCTCAAGCCAAACGCAATCGCCTGATTCGTCTGCTCGGTCATGTGTTCCGCCTGGATGTTGGCGACGCGGAACAGCGCGGCCAATTGGAGGAAATGCTCATCGCCCTTTGGGATGGCATCCGCCTCTTGCTTTCCCAAACCGAAAACGGCTTTCAGTTGGAACTGGAAAAGCAGGCCGTGCTGACCGAGGTGCGTGAAGCTTGGTTCTGCCCGATGACCCGCCGCCTGCTGCCCGTCGTGTTCCGCGAGACCACGCCCTATCTACCAGCACCGCCCGCACCCGACGCCCTGGCGCAGTGCCGACGAGTCGAGATGCCCCGCGTTCCTCATCCGTTCTGGCTGGACTGCGATCCCGGAGAAGCTGATCACTGGCTGGAATCCGATCCGCAGGTTTGCGTATTACGGGCATTGGGGGCTTGGCCCGACCTCAGCGACCGACTGGCCCGACATCGCCGCTACATGCGCGTCATGGAGCACTCGGCGCAAATTGCCGGCGCAAATCTGACCCGCCGTGAAACCGCATTCAAGGCGGGTCAGATCAACCTGTTAAGTTGTTCTACCACGATGGAAATGGGGGTGGACATCGGTGGCTTGACCGCCGTCGCCATGAACAACGTCCCGCCGCACCCGGCCAACTTCCTGCAACGGGCCGGGCGAGCCGGACGCCGGGGCGAAACCGCCGCTCTGAGTTTTACCTTGTGCAAGGCCACTCCCCAAGGCGAAGCGGTGTTCCAAAACCCGCTCTGGCCGTTCGTCAGCCGGCTCGGTCTGCCGCGCGTCGCCCTGCAAAGCGAACCCATCGTGCAACGTCACCTCAACGCTCTGGCGCTGGCGGCTTATCTGCGCAACTGTGCGCCCGACATTCGCCGCTTACGCACCGGCTGGTTTTTTGAAGCCGCCGATGCGGAAACGTCGGCGCCCTGCGACCGCTTCGCCGCTTGGTGCGAAGACGAGCAATCCGTTGCACTGATGGCCGAGGGGTTGGCCAGCTTGACCCATTGCACCGTTCTAGCAGGCCGATCCACCGCCTATCTGCTGACCCGTACCGCTCAAGCCATGCGCCGGGTCGCCGAACGCTGGCGGCGCGAGCTGGACGCCCTGCTGGATCAGCAGAACATCGTCGCAACCCGCGAGGGAAACAGCAAACCCGAACAGGCCGTTGCAATTCAGTTGCAGCGACTACGCGGTGAATATCTACTGGGCGAACTGGCCAATTTGGGATTCCTGCCGGGTTACGGTTTTCCCGCCGATGTCGTGCCGTTCGTCACCACCACGGTAGAGGACTTGAAGCGCAAGAGCGGTAACAGGGAGCGTGAGGATAACCGCTCTCGCCGGGCTGGCTATCCGAGTCGCCATCTCTCTATCGCGATCCGCGACTATGCGCCCGGTACGGATACTGTACTGGACGGGCGGGTTTATCACAGCGGCGGCGTGACTCTGAACTGGCAAATCCCCGCCGAAGTTGAAGCAGAGCCGGAAATCCAGAATTTGCGCTGGGTCTGGCGCTGCCGAAAGTGCGGCCACAATGGAACCCGCATCACCATGCCCGAGCGTTGCCCGAACTGTAGCGCGGGTGGCCCTAACAGTTTCAATCGCTATCGCTTCATCCAGCCGGCCGGCTTTGCCGTGGATCTGCGCGACAAGCCCCACAACGACATCACCCTGCCGCAGTACATCCCGGTACGCAATCCGCTCATTTCGCTGGAGGGCGCCGCTTGGATGCCGTTGCCGAAAACGGTCTTGGGCCGTTACCGGACCACCACTCAAGGCTCCCTGTTCCACTACAGCGATGGACTGCATGGTAAAGGCTATGCGCTGTGTTTGCGTTGCGGGCGAGCCGATTCGGAAAGCGAGCAGGGCGTTTTGCCTTCGACGCTGAAAAATCACAAACGCTTGCGTGGCGGACGTCTCAACGACCGGGAACAACTTTGTCCCGGCAATCAAGAAGCCGGTTGGGCAATCCAGCGTGAGGTGCGGTTGGGTGTGGTGGCGCACACCGAAATTTTCGAGCTGCAACCGTCCGATTTCACCGGCAAGCCAATTGACCAGACGACTGCTTATACGCTGGCCGTGGCATTGCGCCGCGCCTTATGCCTACATCTGGGCATCGATGAAGCCGAAGTTGGCGTGTCGGCGGCCGAACAGCGGCGAGATATCGACGATCAAGCGGCCTACTCCCTCTACCTCTACGACACGGCGACCGGCGGCGCCGGCTATGTCAGCCAGATCGCCGCTCGGCTCCCCGAGTTGCTGCAGCAAGCCCGCCAAGCGTTGGAATGTCCACGCGACTGTGACGCCGCCTGTCAAAGCTGCCTGCTGACTCACGACACCCAATACCATCGGGAACATCTCAATCGCCGCGACGCGATTGAGATGTTGGCGCCGGATTTTTTGGCCGCGCTGGAATTGCCCGACGAATTGCGGGCTTTCGGCACCGACAGTCGCTTGGAAATGGAACCGTTGGTCTTGGCGCTGAACCGCGCAGGGCAAACTTTGGACGCAACCGAATTGCGCGTTTATCTGGGCGGCGAGGCGCAGGATTGGGAACCGCTGGCTTGGCGGCTGCGCGACGATTTGGCGCGATGGAAACAGGCCGGAGCCAGCGTGCGCCTGATGGTCCCAGCGGCCACGTTGGACGCTTTGAATGCCAGCCAACGCGACGAACTGGCGGCGCTAATCGCCTACACCGGCGTTGACTTGTATCGGATTCCCGATACGAATCGGGCAACAGGCTCGTATCTGCCGCTGATTCTGGAACTGGGCGGCGCGAATCGGCGGGTACGTTGGGCGGCGAATAAATCGGTCGCGCTGATTCCCCGCCCGGTCTGGGGCGGTGGGGAACATGGCGGTCCCTTCGTGCGCGTGGCCGAGGCGGAACCCTTGGCGTCCCTGCCCGATACGTGGCGACGACTTGCCCCAGCCGACCTGCGCCAAGTTGTACCGGGCTTGATCGCCCTGTCCATTACTCACGAACTCAATGGTCCATCGGCAACCTTTGGCGAACGTGCCTGGGCGTTGCTGGAGCGTCTGGCACCCGGCATGGCAGAGCAGCTGCATACCACCGCGCCACTGAAATCCGTGCGCTACAGCGATCGTTACCTGCGTTCGCCGCTCGCCCTGCTGCTGCTTCATGGGTTTTTACAGGGTTTGACCCGCTATTCCGGCGGTTTGACCCCCACGACCGAAGTGTGGGTGGAAACCGCCACGCTGGATCGTCCAGGAACCGAACAACCCCGACGGATATTCCATGACTGGCGGGATGGCAACGACCGCCAGCAGGTGATCAAGCAATGGTTTCAGGAAAGCTGGCCGGCATTCGCGTGGTATGAGGCGACTTCCCGCGAGTTGCCCCATGCTCGGGAACTCGCGTTGGCCTGGAGTAACGGCGAATATTGGCTGGTCCGTTTGGATCAAGGATTCGGCTACTGGGGAACGACATCCGGGACGCGACCCGATTTCCCCTTCGACAATGATGTGGCACGACAGATCGGAAAATTACGAGGAGCCAACCTCATTGTCGAACCGTTGAACCCGGACCACCCAACTTACTGGTATTGTGGCGAACACCGGGCGGCTCAGTCGATTCCCGAGGACCCTTGACTCATGCGCTTTCCCTACGGCATTGCCGATTTTCGGGCGATCATCGACGAAGGCTACTTCTACGTTGACCGCACCGACCGTATCCCCCTGATCGAAGAGGCCGGCAAGCAACTGTTGTTCCTACGTCCGCGCCGCTTCGGCAAGAGCTTGTGGCTGTCCACCCTGGAGAATTACTACGACTTGGCGCGGGCGGAAGACTTCGGCCGCCTGTTCGGAAAATTGAAGATCGGCCAGAACCCCACCCCCCTGCACAACCGCCACTTCATCCTCAAGCTGAACTTCTCGGTGGTCGAGCCCAGCGGCGCCCACGCCGCCATTCACCAAGCCCTGTTCGATCACGTCAACACGCGGATCGAAGATGCCTTGGTTCGTTATGCGCCCTGGCTCGGGCAACCGGCGCGCGTCCACCCGGACAACGCCATCGCCAGTTTGCAATCGCTGCTGGGCGCGGTCTCCCGCACGCCTTACAAGCTCTACCTGCTGATCGACGAATACGACAACTTCGCTAACGAAGTGATGATCAGTCCGCTGCGGGGCACGGATCGCTATGAAGCCCTGGTGCGTGGCGAAGGCACGATCAAGACTTTTTTCAAGGCGATCAAGGAAGGAGCGGAAGGACGCGGCATCGACCGGGCGTTCATCACCGGCGTGTCCCCGGTCGTCCTGAGCGACATCACCAGCGGTTACAACATCGTGGAAGATTTAAGTTTCGACCCGGACTATCACGACTTGTGCGGCTTTACCGAAAGCGAACTGCGCGCCGTCCTGGAGACGGTCGCGGCCGAGTACCCTCTCGTTCCCGAACAGGCGGCGGCTGCCCTCGACCTGATGCGCGACTTCTACAACGGCTACCGTTTCTCGCCGCTGCGGGAGGAGCGCCTCTACAACCCCACCCTGTCACTGTACTTTCTCAAACATCTGGCCCGGCATGGCGCCTATCCAGCCCGGTTGCTCGACGACAATCTTGCGATGGACCGCAACCGGATTCAGTACGTGGCCCGACTGCCGCACGGCGAGGCGCTGGTCAACGGCGCGCTGAACCCTGCGGAACCCCTGACGGTCGCGCAACTGGCTAACCGCTTCGGGGTGCAAGAGATGTTGGCCGCTCCCAGGGATCCGGGTTTTCTTGTATCGCTGCTGTACTACTTCGGCGTTCTCACCCTGGCCGGGCGAAACGAATGGGGTGAACTGATCTTAACCATTCCCAATCAGGTCATCCGCAAACTGTATGCCGAGCGGCTTCAGGAACAACTGCTACCGAATTATGCCGACCAGGAACAACGGCAGATGCTTTGCCGGAGATTCTACGCCACCGGCGATCTGGAGCCACTGTGCGACTTCATCGAACAGCGCTACTTCAAGGTCTTCGACAACCGCGACCTGCGCTGGAGCAACGAGCTGGTGGTCAAGACCGCCTTTCTGGTCACGCTGTTCAACGACGCCTTCTACGTCATGGACTCGGAGCCGGCGCTGGAGCGGCGCTACGCCGATCTGATGCTGCGGGTGCGGCCCGACATGCGCCAATACGCGCTGCTCGATCACCTGCTGGAATTCAAGACCATCGGCCTGAAGGAGGTCGGCCTAAGCGGTACGGAACTGGCGGCGACACCCCGGGAGACGCTGCGAACTCTGCCGGCGGTGGCGGAGAAATTGCGGGAAGCGGAACAGCAACTCACCGCCTATCGGGAAGTGCTGGAGCGTGCCTGCGGCGCCACGCTCAAACTGCGCACGCACGCCGTCGCGTGCATCGGGCTGGAACGACTGGTGTGGGGGTTGCCGGGCTTCACCTCCCAGCACGGTTCATAGCGCCGAATCATCCAGCCCTTTTAAGGTGTTCGTTTTGCGGTTGACGCAACTATCTGATTCTCCATAACTTGAGTTGGAAAAATAGCGGGTCTGACCGCAAAACAGTCGCCAAACTCAAACCCGAGTCATTGATTTCTATTGTTGATTATTTTGACTTTAAAAGGGCTGCCCCGAATCATCTCCAACATGGAGAAGTGATCCGGTGCGTAGCGCGCGGGAAATTGAGTTACGTTCAAGCGATCTCGTCGAGCACCGCCCGAATCCGCTGGCCGATCTCATCGACGGTGCCGGTCCCCTTGACGGTGCGCAGCAGACCCTTCTTGGTGTAGTAATCGATCAGCGGCGCGGTTTTTTCCTCGAAAACCCGGAGCCGGTTGCGGATGGTCTCCTCGTTGTCGTCGGCGCGGCCCCGCCCCAGCAGGCGCTTGACGATTTCCTCGTAGTCCACCTCGAAAAACAGCACCAGATCGAGCGGCTGGTTGATCTTGGCCAGCAGCTTGTCGAGCGCCTCGGCTTGGGCCAGATCGCGCGGGAAGCCGTCCATCATGAAGCCCTTGGGATTGGTTTTGGCCAGCGTTCGCAGCCCGTTCTCGATCATGCCCAGGACGATATCGAACGGCACCAGATCGCCGGCATCCATGTGCGGCTTGGCCCGCTGGCCCAGCTCGGTGCCGGCGGCGACCTCGGCGCGCAGCAAATCCCCGGTCGCGACCGTGGACACGCCGTAACGTTCGATGATGGAGTCGGTTTGGGTTCCCTTGCCTGAGCCGGGGGCGCCTAGCAGAACGATTCTCATGATGGTTTCACTCTCGATGGTGGAGCGGTAAAAGGGCGGGAATCCGGTGGTGGTCGAAATAAATCTTGCACAAACCCCGGACATCCGCAACAAATGGCGAACCGGCCACGCCGGCGCGCGCCGGCCACGCTGTCAAGCGTTCGGCCTTGTTGTAGTATAGACACGCTTGGCAACAGACCCCTTCCCAACAGCCGCAAAAGGGCTACAGCATGATTTTGGATCGAGTAGGCGCCGGTCACTTTCTCCCCGACGAATTCAACGTCATCATCGAAATCCCGGCGCATGCCGACCCCGTCAAGTACGAGGTGGACAAGGAAAGCGGGGCGCTGTTCGTGGACCGCTTCATGAACACCGCGATGCACTATCCCTGCAATTACGGCTATATCCCGCAAACCTTGTGCGAGGACGGCGATCCGCTGGACGTGCTGGTGGTGGCGCCCTTGCCGGTGATCAGCGGCTGCGTGGTGCGCTGCCGGCCGCTGGGATTGCTCAAAATGGCGGACGAAGGGGGCGGAGACGCCAAGTTGCTGGCCGTGCCCATCAAGAAGGAATGCGCCCTGTACGATCACATCGAATCCGTCGAGCAGATGTCGAAGGCGCAGCTGAACCAGATCGCCCATTTCTTCCAGCACTACAAGGATCTCGACGACGGGAAGTGGGTTCGGCTCGACGGCTGGGGCGGCGTGGAAGAAGCCAAGGCCGAAATCATGCTCAGCGTGGAACGCCACGCCAATCACCAATAAACTATCCGCTCCGCCATGCCCGACCAACCACGGCTTGGCAACCTTGCGTTGTGTTCCCCGGACGCGCACGGTTCGACTGTTGCACCTCGGGGAAGTTGGCGGTTTCTGGCGACCCGCCGTTTGTTGTGGCCATCCTTGACCTATTCTTTATAGGGAGCGTGGTATGCTGGTTCGGGCTCCCATGCCCGGTGGCTCGGAGGTGGTTCCGATCAATGTTTGGACCCGGATTCGCCATGCCGGCCGCAAGAACGCGCATCATAAACATCACACAATAATTCGGAGAAAAATTATGTTGTTGAGTTACTCACCCTGCGGAGGAAATCTGTCATGGCGACGGTAGGCTTGATCTTGGCGTTACTCTGCGCCGTCGGCGCTCTGATTTACGGTGTCCAGTCGGTCAATTGGGTATTGGCCAAAGACGCCGGCAACCCCCGGATGCAGGAAATCGCCGCCGCCATTCAGGAAGGCGCGCGCGCCTACCTGAACCGGCAGTACACCACGATCGCCATCGTCGGCGTGGTGGTCGGCGCGGTCATTCTGTTCACCTTGGGCACGCTATCGGCCATCGGCTTCGTGATCGGCGCGGTCTGCTCGGGCGTGGCCGGTTACATCGGCATGTACGTTTCGGTGCGCGCCAACGTCCGCACCGCCCAAGCCGCTCACGACGGCCTGAACGCGGCGCTGGAAGTCGCGTTTCGCGGCGGTGCCATCACTGGCATGCTGGTGGTCGGCCTCGGCCTGCTCGGCGTGGCCGGCTATTACGCGCTGCTGTACGCCTTCACCGGCGCCGTTCCCGATCTCGGCCCGCTGGTCGGGCTGGCCTTCGGCAGTTCGCTGATTTCGATCTTCGCCCGTCTGGGCGGCGGCATCTTCACCAAAGGCGCGGACGTCGGCGCCGATCTGGTCGGCAAGGTCGAAGCCGGTATCCCCGAGGACGATCCGCGCAATCCGGCGGTCATCGCCGACAACGTCGGCGACAATGTGGGCGACTGCGCCGGCATGGCCGCTGACTTGTTCGAGACCTATGCCGTGACCATTATCGCCACCATGCTGGTGGGTAGCCTGACGTTCGTCGGCGAGGTCGCCAAGAACGCCATCGCACTGCCGCTGGTGATGGGCGGCGTGTCGATCATCGCCTCGATCATCGGCTGCGGCTTCGTCAAGGCCCGAGAAGGCGAGAAGATCATGAACGCGCTGTATCGTGGCCTGGGCGTGGCCGGGGCGATTTCCGCCGTGGCCTTCCTGCCGATTATCTGGCTGCTGATGAGCGGTCAAAATCCCTGGGGTCTCTGGGGTTCGGCGCTGGTGGGGCTGGCGCTGACCGCCGCGATGGTCGTCGTCACCGAGTACTACACCGCGACCGAATTCAGCCCGGTACAAAAACTCGCCGAGGCCTGCACGACCGGCCACGCCACCAACATCATCGCCGGATTGGCGGTGTCGATGAAAGCGACCGCGCTGCCGGTCCTCGCCGTCTGCCTGAGCATCGGTTTGTCCTATCATTGGGCGGGGCTATACGGCATCGCCATCGCCGCCACCTCGATGCTGTCGATGGCCGGCATCATCGTCGCCCTGGACGCCTACGGGCCGATCACCGACAACGCCGGCGGCATCGCCGAAATGGCGGAGATGGACGAGAAGATTCGCGGCATCACCGACCCGCTGGACGCGGTGGGCAACACCACCAAGGCGGTCACCAAGGGTTACGCGATCGGCTCGGCGGCGCTGGCGGCGCTGGTGCTGTTCGCCGACTTCGAACACAAGCTGGAAGTCGCCCATATCAAAGTCGATTTTTCCCTGACCGATCCCGTGGTGATCATCGGCCTGTTTATCGGCGGCATGATTCCATTCCTGTTCGGAGCGATGGCGATGGAGGCGGTGGGTCGCGCCGCCGGCGCGGTGGTGCGCGAAGTGCGCCGGCAGTTTCAAGAAATCGCGGGCATCATGGAAGGCACCACCAAGCCCGACTATTCGCGGGCGGTGGACCTGCTGACCAAATCGGCGATCAAGGAAATGATCGTTCCGTCGCTGCTGCCGGTGCTGACGCCCATCGTGGTCGCGTTCGGTATGGCGTGGCTGCTGGGTTCCGATGCCGGACCGAAGGCGCTCGGCGGCTTGCTGATGGGCACCATCGTCACCGGCCTGTTCGTGGCGATTTCGATGACCGCCGGCGGCGGCGCCTGGGATAACGCCAAGAAGTACATCGAGGACGGCAACTTCGGCGGCAAGGGTTCGGAGGCGCACAAGGCGGCGGTCACCGGCGACACCGTCGGCGATCCCTACAAGGACACCGCCGGGCCGGCGGTCAACCCGCTGATCAAAATCATCAACATCGTCGCCCTGCTCATCGTGCCGCTGCTGGTGGCGATGAAGTAGGAACCCGTGGCCGATCTGAGCCACTTCAACCCCGCCGGCGAAGCCCACATGGTGGACGTGGGCGACAAGGATGTCACTCGCCGGGCGGCGGTCGCCGAAGGTTGGATTTTCATGCAAGCGGCCACGCTGGCTCGGATCGTGGCCGGCTCCCACGCCAAGGGCGACGTGCTGGGCATCGCCCGCATCGCCGGCATCATGGGCGCCAAGCGCGCCGCCGATCTCATCCCGCTTTGCCATCCGCTGGCCTTGACCCGTGTCGCGGTGGATCTGGAGCCCCAGCCGGAGCGTGACGCCGTTCGCTGTCAGGCCACGGTGGAAACCCTCGGCCGGACCGGGGTGGAAATGGAAGCGCTGACCGCCGTGCAGATCGCGCTGCTGACAGTCTACGACATGTGCAAGGCGATGGACCGGGGCATGACCCTGACCGACATCCGCCTGCTGGAAAAGACCGGGGGGAAATCCGGCATCTGGCGGCGACCATGAGCGATTTTTACATCGTCGATCAATCCGCGCTCGCCGATTTTTGCGCCGGGCTGCGCGATGCGGCCTGGCTGGCGCTGGATACCGAATTCATCCGCGAACAGACTTACTACCCGCAGCTCTGCCTGATCCAAATCGCCGTTCCCGGCCAAGTCGCCTGTATCGATCCGCTGGCGCTGCCGTCGCTGGACCCCTTGCTGGATCGTCTCTACGATCCGGCGCTCACCAAAGTGTTGCACGCCGCCCACCAGGATCTGGAGCTGTTTTTTCACCTGCGCGGCGCCGTCCCAACCCCGATCTTCGACACGCAACTGGCCGCGCTCGTTCTGGGCTGCGGCAGTCAGATCGGCTACGCGTCCCTCGTCCAACAACTGCTCGGCGTCGATCTCGCCAAGGCCCACACCCGCGCCGACTGGCGGCGCCGGCCGCTGCCTGCGGAGTGGCTGGCCTACGCGGCCGACGATGTCCGCCACCTGCGGGACGTGTACCCCAAGCAGATCGCGCTGCTGCGGGAGCGCGGCTGGCTGGAATCGCTGGACGAGGATTTCCGGGCGCTGGCCGACCCGAACCGCTATCGCGTCCAACCGGAGAACGCCTGGCAACGGGTCCGCGAGCACCGGCGATTGCGCGGCGCGCAACGGGCGGTGCTGCAAGCGTTGGCGGCTTGGCGCGAGGAGCAGGCCAGCGAGCGGGATCTCCCGCGCCGCTGGATTCTGGACGACGCAGCGCTGCTCGAACTGGTCCGGCGGATGCCGGAATCCTCGGATCAGTTGCAGCGGGTTCGCGGCTTGCCCGCCGCGATCCGCCAACAGCAGGGCGACGCCCTGCTGGCCCGAATCGCCACCGCCCGCGCCGCGCCGCCGGAACGGTGGCCGACCTCGCCGCATCGGCCGCAGCTTGCGCCGACCCGGCCCGAGCGGACGGACGAGCTGCTGGGCCTGATCGCGGCTCGCGCCGGCGAATGCGGCATCGAGCCGCGCGACATCGCCGACCGGCGCGACGTGGAATCCCTGCTGGCCGGCGAAGACTGTCCGTTGCGGCACGGTTGGCGGGCGGCGGTGGTCGGACGGGAGCTGCTGGGACGGCTCGCCCTCGACGGCAACGGCGCTTGAGCATCCGCTCGCCGTCTCCTTGAGGCATTTTGCGGCGCCATCGCCTCGGCCCGTCGCGTTCAGGCAATATTCACCTTGCCGGCACGATACTGCATCCCGACCAGTGTGGGTGTATGTGGATCTTGATGACGGCGCCGTCGGCGCTCGTTCGATGCCGGTGATCGCCGTCAATTTTTCCCTCAGCCCATCCCGAGTTGACTTGGAGAAATCCCCATGAAGAACCCTTTCAGGATCGCCATCCTAACCGCCGCCCTGAGCTTGACGGCGGCCTGCGCTCCACCCGGAGCGCCCTACTACCACACGCAAAACGGCGCTCTGATGGGTGCGACCGCCGGCGCGGTCATCGGTCACCAGCTCGATCACAACAACGGCGCCGTGGCCGGGGGATTGGCCGGCGCCCTGATCGGCGGCACGGTCGGCAACCAGATGGACTACCAGGACCAACAAATCTACGCCCAGCAGCGGCAAATTCGCCGGATGCGGCGCAACGGCTACTATTACGATAACGGCCCGCCGCCGGATTACTACTACAACCAGCCGCGCTACTGAACGGTTCCCGACCCGTTCATAACTCCCGGCAGCGGCTGGCGCCCCTCTCCGCGATAGCCAGCCGCCCGTTCGCGAGAGATGCCGCTACCCCCGTTCGCTCTCCGGCGGCAATCGAATGCCGGATACCGCGACCGTCGAATTTGTCTTGCGGCCGGGCCTGTACCCCTTGCCACCCTCCGCTTTTTCCATCGCGTTCCGCCCGCAGCCCGCCTTATCTGGTTTAGCCCCGGCTCTTTCGCCATGGCGCCCGACCTGCCGGCTGGCGCATCTCGACGTTTTTCTCCCCCACCCTCCTCCTGAGCGATCACGTCCCCGCGCGGCGTCTATCCCATGGGATCGGGTCAAACTGGTCCGACTCGGCAGTTGATTGCCCGTCAACGGATACTGAAGGTCATCGTTAATAATAATTAACGATTGTCTTATTATTAGGCATTTGCTGATTGTATTAGATAAGAAACTAAAATATATGAAGAAAATACATTATTGTTGTTAGGCATGATGGTTGCAATTCAGTATTTATTTACAAAAGTGAGACGATCATTTCTCGTTTTGGACAGGTATCCAGCATCGGGATTTTTCCGGGTTGGCGCCTCCATCGGGGATTGCAAACCACCATGCCGGAATCATCTTTCGCCGCTCATCTCCCCTTTGAAAGCACCGACCTGCTGTCCCTGCCCATCCAGCCGGCCGTGGCCGAAGCGCTGTTGGTCGCATTTGACGACGAGGCCGTGACGCTTTCGAAACTCGCCCGGATCGCCGGTTGCGACCCGGTGATGAGCGCGCGAATGCTGGCGGTGGCGAATTCCGCAGCCTTCGGAGGCCGGGCGCCGCGCTCGCCGAACCTGGAGCGCACCTTCGCCGTGCTGACGCCGAAAACCGTCAAAACCATCGCCGCCGTCGCCGCCATCCACCAAGGGCGCTCCGACCCGCACGGCATCCCGACCGTCGTTCTGGAACGCTACTGGTGGCATGCCTTGACCTGCGCCCATTTGGCCCGGCGCCTGGCCGGCATGACGGGCTATCCCGAGCCCGAGGAAGCTTATCTGGGCGGCCTGCTGCACGATCTGGGCAAGCTCGTCATCGGCGTCCGCCATGCCGAGGCGTTAACCGCGCTACACAAGACGCGGGCTCTCGCGGTGCTTGCCCGCGCCTTGAGCGATGACCGGACCCTCGCCGCGCTGGACCACGCTCTAAGCGAGGGTCCCGCGCTGGAGCGGCGCCTGTTCGGCGTCGATCACTGCGAATTGGGCGCGGCGCTGGTGGAGACGTGGCGGCTCGATTCGTTTGTCGCCGACGCCATTCGCTTCCATCACCACAACACCGAGGCGCTGCGCGGCGCGCACCCGCTACCACGCCTGATTCACGCGGCGAATACCTTGAACCAAGCGGATGACCGACTGGGGGAAACCGCCTTCGCCAGCGCTCACATCTTGCTCGGCCTGCCGCCGGAACTGTTGCGGAAAGCGCGCGCCGAAACCGACCGGGAAATCGCGCGGCTGGCGGAGAATTTGGGCATCCCCGCACCTTCTCCGGGCGAGGGGCATCCCATCGCGTCCGCGCCGACCACGGCGCCTTCGACGGATCGTATCCGGGAGCCTTCCGGTGAAGCGCTCGGCGAGGTCAATGGATCGGATGCCGAATCCGTCCGACCGGAGGCTGGCGCGACCAAAACCCGTTTGGGGCGGACCCTCCTCGAAATTGCCATCCTCAACGAAGCGCGCGGGGCGCTGTGCGACGCGGACGATGAACCCGCCCTGCTGGACGCGATTGTCCGTTGCGCGTGCATTTTGTTCGATTTCGGCCAAGCCCACGTTTTTCTTCGCGAATCGGCAACGGGAATGTTGCGCGCCCGCGAAACCGAAGGTTTGCTGCGCGAGCTCGTGATCGATCCCGACGGAGCTGCTAACGCGGTCGCGCGGGCGTTCAAGGAACGGCGGGCGCATCATTCCCTGGGCAATGGGATGGCAAATCCGGGAATCGCAGACCGTCAACTGTCCCGGTTATGGGGAACGGACGGGGTGTTTTGCCTCCCCCTGCACGCCCCGAATCAACCCTTGGGCGTGCTGGTGGCCGGCATCTCGCGAGCGCGCCTACATCGCTTGTCAGCCCAGACGCGTTTGTTGGAGTCGTTCGCCGCGACGGCGGCGAACCGGCTCGACCGATTGCGCCAGCGGGAAGCAAACCGGGTCCGCGTCCGGGAAGATCGCGAATTGCTCCAGCGGCAACGCTTGCGCGCGGTGCTGCACGAGGTTTCCAACCCCTTGACCATCGTGCGCAACTATCTCTATCTGCTCCCCATCAAGCTGGGGGAAAACGTGGCCCAAGAAGAGCTGAGAGTACTGCGGGAAGAGACCGAGCGCATCGGCCGCATCTTCGGCCGGCTGACCGAGCCGGACGGCGACGGCGCGACAGAACCCGGCGTGGATTTGAACCGAACCATCCGGGATCTCGCGTCGGTGCTCGACGATACCCTATGCCGCCCGCGCGGCATCCGCCTCCACTTGCATTTGGCGGAAACCCTCGCGCCGCTGGCGCGCGGCCGCGATGCCGTCCGCCAAATTCTGCTCAACTTGGTGCGCAACGCCGTCGAGGTCTTGGGATCGGGCGGCGCCATCACGGTGGCGACCCAGGATCAAATCAGTTGGCAAGGGCGTCTGTACGTGGAAATCGCGGTCGCCGACGACGGGCCGGGGCTGGTCGGCACCCCGCGCGCCAAACTCTTCCAGCCCGTGACCAGCACCAAGGGCGACGGACACGCCGGCTTGGGGCTGTCCATCGTCAAAAGCCTCGTCGAAGATTTGGACGGTTATGTCGGCAATCGTCCCAACCCCAGCGGCGGCACCATTTTCATGGTGCTGTTACCACAAGCCTGCAACTAGCTTGTGCGAAATCGGCGAAACCACAGCTCGGCGCAAACCGCAAAGCGGATATTTTTGATCAAAATGATCCGCATATTGGATCACTGATGGCGCTATTTTCATTTTATTGTCTCAATGTAGAGCAAATCGTACCCATGCCGATTTTTCTTTTGAACTTTGGAGAGCCGAGCTGAATGCGCCGGCTCATCCCGGTCGAGCGACAAGGGGCACATAAAATAAAAATCAAAGACTTGCCGAAACCAAATGGCATCACTATCATTTGTGACTGTCGAGGCATTTTCCCGGATACGACGGGAAAAGACCCCGGACTTCAAGCGCCAAAAATTTTAACTACAACTATCAGAAAAATTACATAGTCGGACAGTCAGCGCCGTACTCTGAGAAATACCCGGGGTTTGAGGGCAATTTCAAGCCTTGGATCGGTCGATTTTCCATTCAGGCAAACATCGCGGCTTAAAATCCTGAATGCGCGACCCAACGAAATTCTTGCAGGTGGGGGAGGCGGAAATGCCGTTCTCAGTGCTGGTGGTGGACGATGAACTCGGCCTACTGCTCAGCCTTGAGCAATTGCTGGTGGCCCGCGACTACCAGGTCGCCGTCGCCACCAGCGGCGCCCAAGCCTTGGAGCAACTGCGCGACACCCGCTACGACTTATTGCTGCTGGACTTGGCGATGCCCGGCACGGGCGGAGCGGCGGTGCTGGATCACGTCATCACGCAACGCCTCGACATGGCGGTGATCGTGATCAGCGGGACCACCTCGGTGAGCGAAGCCATCGCCGCCCTGCGCCAGGGCGCCGTCGATTTCCTGCGCAAACCCTTCGGCCCCGAAGAGCTGCTGGGCAGCCTCGCCAACGCCGCTCGCAAGCTGGAGCTGGAACGCAGCAATCGATTGATGTGCAGGCGATTGGAGACCTCCGAACGCCTGCATCGCTTCATCGTCAACAGCTCCCCGGACCTGATCTTCATTTTGGATGCCGAGGGCCGCTTCAGCTACGTCAACCAGCGCGCCAAAGCTCTGCTGGGCTTCCAAACCGAAGCCTTGATCGGGCAATCCTTGCTGGACCTGGTCGTCCCGGCGGATCGGGAAAAAGCCGCGGAACTGCTGCGCGACTTGGCCGACAACCCCAAGGAACTCCAGCGCGCGGAGCTGCGCTTGCGGCGGGACGAGGACTTTTGCCGCGACCATCCGACGCTGGAACCGCTGGCGATCACCGAGGTGGCCGCCCTCGCCTTGTCCGAGGATGACGAGCCAACCCGCTTTATCGGCGGCTACCTGGCCGCGCACGATATCACCGACCGCCGGCGCACCGAGGACACCCTGTATCGGACCAGCGCGCTCCTGGAGCACATGATCAGCGCGAGCCCGACCGTCATCTACTCGCGCCAACCGGGACCGGGAGCGCCCCTCAATTTCGTCAGCGCCAACATTTACGAGCTGCTGGGTTATCGGTCCGAGGAACTGCTGGCCGATGCCGACATCTGGGAGCGCCTGATCCATCCGGACGACCGGTCGCGTCTCTGGCACGATCCGGCGCCCGCGCACGACAGCCATCCGTCGAGCCGCGAATACCGGTTGCTGCACCGGGACGGAAAATGGCGCTGGATCCGGGACAGCTTTCGCCTGGTTCGCGACGGCCAAGGCCATCCCCTGGAACTGGTGGGATCGTGGCTGGACAATACCGAGGCGCAAATCCTCTCCGAGCAGATCTCCTATCAGGCCAGCCACGACTCCCTCACCGGCCTGCCCAATCGGCGCGCTTTCGAGCAAAGGCTGCTGCGCGCCCTGGAGAACGCCCGCGAACAGGACGTCGAGCACGCGCTGCTTTACCTGGACCTGGATCAGTTCAAGATCATCAACGACACCTGCGGGCACATGGCCGGGGACACCTTGCTGCGCCAGCTTTCCCGGGTGCTGCAATCGCGCGTCCGCAAGCAAGACTTGCTGGCGCGACTGGGCGGCGACGAGTTCGGCGTGCTCGTCGAGTACTGCTCGACGCACGACGCCCTGCGGGTCGCCAACTCGCTGTGCGCCGCCGTCAACGATTTCCGCTTCGCGTGGGGAGACAAGATTTTTCGGGTCGGGGTCAGCATCGGGCTGGCGCCGATCAACGCCGCCAGCGAAAGCTCGGGCGACGTGCTGGGCAACGCCGACAACGCTTGCTACGCCGCCAAGGACGCGGGCCGCAGCCGGGTGCATCTGTATGTCGAGCACGACGCGGAACTGGCCCGGCGCCAAGGGGAAATGCGCTGGGTGGTGCGCATCAACCAGGCCTTGGAGGAAAAGCGCTTCCAGCTCGCCTTCCAGCCCATCGTGCCCACCTTGGGCCGCTCCAAGGGCCACCACTACGAGCTGCTCCTGCGCATGGAGGACGAATCGGGCCAGATCGTGATGCCGGGCGCGTTCCTGCCGGCCGCCGAACGCTATCATCTGGCCGGCAAGCTGGATCAATGGGTGGTGAGCACGGCGCTGGACTGGTTATCCCTCAACCCGGACCATCTCGACGAGCTGGCGCTGTGCGCGATCAACCTGTCCGGCCATTCGCTGGGCGACGACCAATTGCTGGACTATCTGGTGGGGCGCTTGGCGGACCGGCAGTCGCTCAACCAAAAACTCTGCTTCGAGATCACCGAAACCGCCGCCATCGCCAATCTGGACAACGCCTTGCGTTTTATCCACACCCTGAAGAATCTCGGTTGCCGCTTCGCCCTGGACGACTTCGGCAGCGGCCTGTCGTCTTTCGCGTATCTCAAAAGGCTGCCGGTGGACTTTCTCAAGATCGATGGCGTCTTCGTGGAGGACATCGCCGACGACCCGGTTTCCCTGGCCATGGTCAGCTCCATCAACGACGTCGGTCATGTGATGGGGATGGAGACCATCGCCGAGTTCGTGGAGAACGAGCGGATTTTGAACAAACTGCGCGCCATCGGCGTGAATTACGCCCAGGGTTATGGCATGGGCAAGCCGCGCCCGCTCACGGAGATGAGCGCCACCCTGCAATAGCGCGCGCTCGACCGACCAAGCCGGATCGGTTCGGCCGACCCCAGCGCCTAGCCCTTAGCCAGCCAGCCCCGCTCGCCGACGCAAGGATCGGCCCGCCTCGCGCGAGCGATCGCGAAAAAACCGCCGCTGGAACCGCTTCCCTCGGCGGTTTTTTCCCGAAAAAGCGCTTACAGATTGGCCGAGCGCCACCAAGCGTTATGATCCCGGCGCAAAGCCTCATGTGTTGGCATCTGGTAAAACGCCAGATCGGAACCGTTACCGGTGTAAATACCGCTCTTGATCATCCGATAGGGGAATTCCAGCGAATGCACCCGATGCACCAGCTTGCTTTGCTTGCCGGTCGGGTCCACTTCCAGCAGCGCCTCGCGCAAGTGGTGCATGAACGAGTACGGCAAATCGCCCACCGCGCCGTTGATCGGATCTGTCGCCAGCGCGCCCAAGCCCAGCTCGACAAAACACAGGCCGGGGAAGCGAATGAACTTGGCCGGCTGGCTGGTGACGCTGTCGTAGTACGTCTGCGGGTCTTGCGCGCTGACCACCAAGCTGTTGACCGGCGCGAGATCCTGGTACATGTGCAAGCCGCGCTCTTTCGCCGGAATGGCGTCGGTCCGGCTCAAGCCCAGCGTCTGGCCGTAGGCGGTGCTCAGATACAGCTTGCCCAGGGCGCTCACCGGGATGTGCTCCAGCACCCGGTAGACCGCGACATAAACCGAGTTCTTGGGGGTGCCGTCCGGGTGCGGGGTACAGCGCTTGAGCCCCTCGTCGATGTTGAAAAACTCGTGGCGGAAGGTGGGATCGACCTCGAAAAAGATCGCTTGCCCCTTGGATTTGTACTTGTGGCCGGTCGCGTAATATTGCCCGAACTGTTCCGGGCCGAGCATGGAGGCGATCAACGCTTCGGGGATCAGCGAGAAATAAAGGTGAATCGTCATGGTCGTGTACTCTCTCCGAGATGGGATTGGCTAAAAGGGCCCTCGCCGGAAAATGTCGCGCGTTCCGAGAGAGCGATAAGGTTATTTGATTGCTGTCTGGAGTCTATCCCCTTTCATTATATGAGGTGTGGCAACCCGGCGCCTATGCTTCGCGATATTTCCCGACAACCGCGCCGCGTTCCCGCCGCGCTCAAGGCCCGTCCATCTCCATCAGCGCCAGTTCCCGTTCCAGATCGTCCAGGGCCATGATCGGCGACAGGCACTCCAGTCCCTGGCAAAGATAAGCGACCACCGGCGCGGTCGCCGCCTCGCCGCTCGGCCAACAACCCGTCCGGTACGGCGGCGCCGGCGGGAATGGCCAGCGTCAGCCGGCGCGGGGCATACGGCTTGGCGCACCGCTCCCGCCATTCCTCCAGCGCCGCCGCTTCGCCGCGCAGCACGAGGGTTTGCCCGGGCTCCAGATAATCCTCCAGCGCCGCCAGCAGCGCATTGCAGCCGGACGGCAGCCGCTCGACGGTCGGCCGCGCCCAGCGCAGCGTCCGTTCGGCCGCGTCCAGATAGGCGGTCCGGCCGGTCAGGTGCCCGAGCTTCAGCAACGCTTGCGCGGCGATGCCGTTTCCCGCTGGCAGGGCATCGTCGTGTGCCGGCTTGGGCCGCTGGATCAGCCGCTCGTGGTCGTCGGAGGTGAAGAAGAAACCGCCGGCCTCGCGATCCTCGAACCGGTCGAGCAGCGCCTCGGCCAGCGCCAGCGCGAAGTCGAGATCGCCATCGCGCCAGCGGCATTGCAGCAGTTCCAAAACGCCGTCGATCAGAAAAGCGTAGTCGTCCAGATAGGCGTTCAGCCGGCTTTGGCCATCCTTGTAAACCGCCAGCAAGCGGCCGTCGCGCCAGAGCTGGGCGCGGATAAAATCCAGGGCGCGTTCCGCCGAAGTCACCAAATCCGCCCGCCCCAAATGGCGGCCGGCGACAGCCATGCCCCGGATCATCAAGCCGTTCCAGGCGGTCAGAATTTTTTCGTCGCGGCCCGGCCAAATCCGTTGCGAACGGGTTTCGAGCAGCTTGCGGCGAGCGCCGGCCAACCGCCCGGCGACTTCGCTCGCGGCGCGGCCAAAACCCGAGAGCGATTCCGACCCGTCGCCGACCACCCGCAAATGCCAGGCGCGATTCTCGAAATTGGGCGGCAGGTCCAGCCCGTAACGAGCGGCGACGACCGGGTATTCTTCGGCGTCCAGCAAAGTCTGGACCTGTTCGAGCGTCCAAAGATAGAACTTGCCTTCCTCGCCCTCGGAATCGGCGTCGAGCGTCGCGTAAAAGCCGCCGTCCGGCGCCTGCATCTCCCGCATCACCCACGCGCCGGTTTCCTCGGCGACCGCCCGAAACAGCGGGTCCTGGGTCGCCCGCCACGCTTGCGCGTACAGCCCCAGCAACGGGCCATTGTCGTAGAGCATCTTCTCGAAATGCGGGATCTGCCATTCGGCGTCCACCGAATACCGGTAGAACCCGCCGCCGATCTGGTCGTAAACCCCGCCCAGCGCCATTTTGCGCAGGGTGAATCGCGCGGCGGTTTCGGCCTGTCGGTCGGGTTCGCCGCGCTGGACGCTGGCGGCCCAGCAGCGCAGCAGGCGCTCCAGGCTGGTCGGATGGGGAAATTTCGGCGCCCCGCCAAACCCGCCGTGAACCGGATCGAAACTCCGCAGCAGTTGGTCGCGCGCCGCGCGCAGGGGATCGGCGGTCAAGTCGAGCGAGTTGGCGGCCGCTCCGCCGACTTCGGCGCGCAGCGCCTCCAGCAACGCTCGATTCTGTTCGCGCAGTTCGGGCCGACGCTGGCGATAATGCCCGCTGATCCGGCGCAGGACATCGGTGAAGGCGGGCATCCCGTAACGGGCGGTTTTGGGGAAATAGGTTCCGCCGACGAACGGGGTTTGATCGTCGTGCGTCAGAAACATCGTCAGCGGCCAACCGCCGGCCCGCCGGTGCAACAGCTGAAAGGCGGTCTGATAGATCTTGTCGAGATCGGGCCGCTCCTCGCGATCCACCTTGATGTTGACGAACAGCTCGTTCATCACCCGGGCGGTGGCTTCATCCTCGAAGGATTCGTGGGCCATCACATGGCACCAGTGACAGGCCGAATAACCGATGGACAGCAGGACCGGCTTTTCCTCGCGCCGGGCCTGCTCCAGGGCTTCCTCGTCCCAAGGCTGCCAAGCCACCGGATTGTGGGCGTGCTGGCGCAGATAGGGGCTGGTTTCACGGATCAGCCGGTTGGCGTGACGCTGTTCGGACATGAGGGATTTCCGGTCATTCCAAGATCGATGCCAGCATCCGGTCAACGAGGACTCAGACGCGCCTTATGGCCATCTCGCCGTAGTCGGCTTCCGGTCGGCACTCTCAGCTCAGGTGGGCCTGCAACCCAGCGGCCGTTTCGGCGGCGACGGCCCGCGCCCGCTGCAGCCATTCCTGGGTGTCGTCCGGCTTTTTTTGCCGCCCCGCCTGCTCCAGGCGCCGCATCAGCTCCGCCAGCCTCAGCGCGCCAATGCTACCGCAACTGGATTTGAATTTGTGGGCGGTCCGGTAGAGCCGATCGAGGTCGCCCCGATCGATGGCGGTCTGCAACCCATCGAGTTGCACGGGCAGGTCGTTCAGGAAGTTGAGGAGCAGATCGGCGAACTCGTCTTCCATGACTTCGCGCAGTTCGACGATGATCTCCTCGTCGAGCAGCGGCAACTGATTGAGATCGACTTCGCTCATCCGACTATTCCTCCGAGGGCCAAAACCCGGCAAGCATACACAAAGCGCGCCGCCTGTCCTACCATGCGAGCGGGAAAATCCGATGCGAGAGGTTTGCTCTATGGGCATTGAAATCGAACACAAGTTTCTGGTCCGCGACGACCGTTGGCGGCAGCGGGTCGAACGCTCGGTGCGGATGCGCCAGGGCTACCTGACCAGCGACGCCCGCTGTTCGGTGCGGGTGCGGGTAGCCGGCGGCCAGGGCTTTCTCAACATCAAAAGCGGGACGCTGGGCATCCGGCGCAGCGAGTACGAATACCCCATCCCGCTGGCCGAGGCCGAGGAAATCCTCGACGCCCTGTGCGAAAAGCCGCTGCTGGAGAAAATCCGCCATTTCGTGAGTCACGACCAGCACGTTTGGGAGATCGACGAATTCGCGGGCGACAACGCCGGTCTGATCGTGGCCGAAGTGGAGCTGAGCCGTCCCGATGAACCGTTCGCGCGGCCGGACTGGCTGGGCGAGGACGTTTCGCTCGACATCCGCTACTACAACTCGCAACTGGCCCGCCATCCCTACAAGAGCTGGCGATGCCCGAGCGACTGATCCGAATCAGCATTCCCGACCAGCGGCTGACGCTCGATGCCGGAGAAAAACGGCTGGCCGTCTACCCGGTATCGACCGCTCGCAACGGCCCCGGCGAGCGGCGCGGCAGCGGTTGCACCCCGCGCGGCTGGCACCGGATCCGCATCAAAATCGGCGCGGGGCTGCCGCCCGATACGGTGTTCGTCGGCCGGCGCCCGACCGGCGAAATCTACGGTCCGGAACTGGCGGCGCACCACCCGGAACGGGACTGGATTCTGACCCGGATTCTCTGGCTGACCGGATTGGAGCCGGGCCGCAACCGGGGCGGGGAATGCGATACCCTGCGCCGGTTCATCTACATTCACGGCTGCCCGGATACGGCCCCGATGGGCGTGCCGCTGTCCCACGGCTGCATCCGCATGCGCAACCGGGATCTGCTGGCCTTGTTCGAGCGAGTGTCGGCGGGCGACCGGGTGCTCATCGCCGGCTGAGGCCGGGTCGATATCCTCGCTGGTTCGACCGCTCCGCGCGGGCCGGGCGACTCGCTCAACCCTGGTCCAGCTTGGCTCGCAAGTTCTCGACGACGCTCTTGAACGCTTCCTCGTTGCGGGGGTTGAGCTCGCTGAGGATGCGGTGGGCCTCGAAGACGACGCGGGTCAAATCGTCCTTGCAGGGGTCCTGGGTCGCCAGCTCCCGCAGCGCCGCCGAAATGGTTTCCCCGGTGTCGCGGATGTCGAAAATGTCGTAGAAGCCCATGGTCTCCAAGATCTGATTGACATCCGGGTTGGTCGACAACAAGGTGGTTTTGCGGGCGAAGTGGCTGCGGCTGAAATTGGCGATCTTCGCCAGCAAGCCCAGGCTGGTGCTGTCGATGGCGTGCGTTTGGGTCATGTCCACGACGATGTCGTCGAAATCGGCGCGCGCGAACAGGCCATCCAGAAAATCGCCCAGCGCGCAGCCCATGGTGTAGCGGATATCGCCGACCAGCTTGATGATGTAAGCATCTCCCTGCTTGACGTAAAAAGCGGCCCCATCCTCCATCTCAACCCTTCCTCTCGACCAGCAGCAGGGTGACATCATCGGGCAGCGGACCGGCTTGATCGAGGCCGAGCGCCTGAATCAGGTTCTCGATGCTCAGATCGATGCCGCGGACCGTTTCCAGCAGGAACGCCTGCTTGTCGCGCAGGCTGGTTTGCGGCAGGGTTTCGAGGATACCGTCCGAGATCAGCACCAGCGCGAACGCGGGCGGCAGTTGCAGGGATTCGGTCTTATAGCTGGCGAAATCGAACAGCCCGATCGGCAGGCTTTTCTTGCCCAGATAGGCGGCCTGCTCGCCGTCGAACAGGATCGGAAACGGAAACTGGCCGCCGCTGCTGTAGCGCAAGCGGTTGGCGCCCCAGTCGATGACCCCGTAAAAGATGGTCAGGTATTTGTCCATGTGGCAACTGAACACTTCCCGATTCAACCGGCTCAAGGTTTCGGCGGGATTGAGGATGCCGCGATCGCGGTTCTGGCGATGCAGCTCCCGGTAACGGCCGATATAGCTTTTGAGCATGACGGTGACGAAGGCCGACGACACGCCGTGGCCGGACACGTCGGCGATGTAGAAGCCGAGATGATCGCCGTCGATGGGGAAATAATCCACGAAATCACCGCTGAGATACTGCGAGGTGAGCAGATGCCGGTGGAATCGGTAGCTCCGGTAAACTTTATCGTTTTCCGGCAACAGTTGAAACTGGATGCGCCGCGCCGCCGCCTCATCCTCCTGCAACCGCCGCAAGGTTTGCCGCAACTGCTCGTTGACCACCTCCAGATGCTCGCGGTGCTCGCGGTTCTCCCGCCGCAGCCGGGCGCGCTCCAAGGCGTGCGCGATGGCGTGCTCCAGCATCGCCATGTCCTCGATCGGCTTGGTGACGTAGTCCCAGGCGCCGAGCTTGAGCGCCTGAATGGCGTCGCTCATGCCGCCCAGACCGGACACCACCAGGATCGGCAGCTCCGGGTAGTCGCGGGCCACGGTGGCCAGCACATGCAGGCCGTCCATGCCCGGCAGACGCAAATCGCACAACACCAGATCGGGTCGCTCGCGACGGATGAGGTCGATGCCGGTCTGGCCGTCGAGCGCCTGGAGAACCTCGAAGCCGCTGTCCTCCAGAAAGGCGGCCAACACTTCGAGGACCAGCTGCTCGTCGTCGATCATCAGGATGCGCGCGGGTTTTTCGGTCATGGCCGGACCTCTTCTCGTGGCGCCGCCAGCGTCCTCACCGCCGCCGCCAGCGGCGCCATGTCATCCAGGGGCTTGCGATAAACCCGGCTGTCGTCGAGCCCCATGGCGCGCAAATCCTCGGGCAGGCTATAGCTGGAGGAACCGGTATGAATCAGGAACTCCATCTCGGGATACAGATCGTGCAGAACGCGGATGGCGGCGTTGCCGTCCATGTCCGGCAAGCGCATGTCCATGATGCACACCCGGCAGGCGACGCCGTCGCGCAACCAGAACAGCGCGCCGGTCGCCGACTCGAACGCGGCCACGCCCAAGCCTTCGTCCTCCAGATAGGCCTTCAAGTTTTCCCGGATCATTTCTTCGTCGTCAACGATCAGAACCCAGCCGGTCACGATTGCGTCTCCCGCGCCAAGGGCAGGCGAATGCTGAAGCGGGTGCCTTGCCCGGGCTTGGAGGCCACCGAAAGCCGGCCGTTGTGCTGCTCGGTGACGATAAAATAGGACACGGACAAACCCAGGCCCGTCCCGGCGCCGACCTCCTTGGTGGTGAAGAAGGGCTCGAAAATCCGCTTGAGGGTGTTGTCGTCCATGCCGGGGCCGTTGTCAATCACTTCCACCAAGGCGTGCTCCGGTTCGCGCAGGGTGCGCAGGGTGATCGCCGGCGCCGGCGCACCCTCCTCGGCCATCGCCTGGGCCGCGTTCTTGAGCAGGTTCAGGATCACCTGCTCGATTTCCGTCTTGTCGCAATACAGCAAGCGCAGCGCCGGGTCGTAGTCGCGCTCGATGCGGATTCGCTTGAAATCGTACTTCTTTTTCAGGTCGTAGTCGCTAGCGGCCAAGCGCAACACGGTCTCCAGCATGTCTTCCACATCCACCGGGGCGAAACGGGATTCGCTGCGCCGGCTGAACGACAGCATGTCGGCGACGATCTTGGCCGCGCGGGTGCCGGCCTCGCGAATGCCTTCCAGGAACCGCAGGATGCCGCGCTCCTGCAGGTAGCGGTTGAGCTGGTTCAGGTCGACGCCCAAGGCGTCGGCCGCCGAACGGTTCTGGGACAGATCCGGCCCGATGCGCCGCAGGATGTTCTGGCTGCCCTGCAGGATCGCGCCCAGGGGGTTGTTGATCTCGTGCGCCATGCCGGCCGCCAAGCCGCCGACCGACAACATTTTTTCGGTCTGCACCATCATGGATTCGATTCGGACCCTGGCCGTGACATCGTCCACCCGTATCACGGCGCCGCTGGCGTTATCCGCCATCAGAGGATAGACCATGACATCGGCATAATGCATTTCGCCCGCGCTTTCCAGCGTCATCCGCGGGGTCTTGATCGGTCGGCCGTGGCGGATCGCCTGCCGCACTTGCTCGAATTGGCCTTCCAACAAGGGAAACACGTCGCCGAAAAACCGGCCTTGGGCCGCTTCCCACGACAGGCCGCCAGCCTGCTCGGCCGGTTGGTTCAGCACCGTGATGTAGCCCCACGGATCGACCCCGATCAGCATCGACGGCATCGAGTCGATGATGTTCTTGAGATAAAGCCGCATCCGCGCCACTTCTTCCTTGGCCTGCTTCTGCTCGGTCACGTCGATCGCCACGCTCAGCACGGCGGTTTCGTTCAAACCGGGCTCGATGAAGGGAATCTTCATGGTTTGCAGGGTGCGGACGCGGCCGGTTTGGTCGGTGAAGCGCTCCTCGGCGATGAGCTTGGAGGACCAGCTTTCGATCACTTCCAGATCGTCGGCCAGCATCCGCTCCACCTCGTCCTCCACGCCGTGAACGATGTGGTGGGACCGGTTGATCAGTTCCTCGACCGTGGTGCCGTAAGCGATGGCGGTAGCGCGATTGGCCAGCAGGAAATGCCCGTGGCGATCCTTGGCGAAGATCATGTGCGGCACCAGATCGATGATGCGCCGCAAGCGCAATTCGCTCTGATGCAGGGCCGCTTCCGCCTTGATCTGTTCGGTGATGTCGGTGCCGGTGCCGCGATAGCCCCTGAATTGGCCCTGGTTGTCGTAAATCGGTTTGCCGCTGACTTTCAGATAGCGGCCGTCTTGCCGGTTGCCGCTCAACCGGGTTTGGTAGATGAAATCGCGAAACGGCAGACCGCTTTTCCAACGTTTCCCGATGCCGGCGCCACTTTTGCGGATCGGCGGCCGAATCGATCCCCGCCAGCTCCCAGCGGGTGCGGCCCAGCACGAAGCGGGGCGCGATCCCGGTCAGAGCGTAAAACCGCTCGGACAGATGGGTGAAGCGCAAGTTTTCATCCATTTCCCAAATCCAGTCGCTGGCGGCTTCGGTCACGTCGCGAAAGCGCGCCTCGCTTTCGCGCAGCGCCATTTCCACCCGCCGCCGCTCGTTCAGTTCCCGCTGCAACTGGCGGGTGCGCCGCGCCGCCCGCCGGTACACCGACCAGGACCAAAACAGCACCACGACGACGAGCAGCATGGCGGGGGCCAAGGCCCAGATCGCCAACCGCGCTTCTCCCGCGAAACTGTCGGAACCGGACGCGAACGGGCCGAGCCAGCCGGTCTCGGCGCCGGCGACGCCGGACAGGGCCAGCAGCGCCGCCAAGAGCCGGCCCGACGACCAAACCCCCGCGCGAATCAGGGCGATGGGATCCGTCCGGCCGGGCGGCGGAGGGGATGGGCGCGAACGAGGGCGAAGGCGAACCGGCTGGGGCATGGCAACTGGCGATTGGCGAATTAAGCGTTATCATAGAACTATTTTCTTCTGCGGGCCGACACGAGACACGAACCATGGCGCTGGGACCGGTGATGCTGGGGTTGGACGGCTTGGAATTGACGGCCGAGGAACGGGAACTCCTGCGCCATCCGCTGGTGGGCGGCGTCATCCTGTTCGGCCGCAACTACCGATCCCCGGAGCAGGTGGCGGCGCTGACGGCGGCCATCCACGCCCTGCGCCAACCCCGTTTGCTGGTGGCGGTGGATCACGAGGGCGGTCGGGTCCAGCGGTTTCGCGAGGGTTTCACCCGACTGCCGGCGGTGCGCCGCCTGGGCGAGATTTACGACCGGGACCGCATGCGCGCCAAGCAACTGGCGCGGGTCACCGGCTGGCTGATGGCCGCCGAACTGCGGGCGGTCGGCGTGGATTTCAGCTTTGCGCCGGTGCTGGATTTAGACCACGGCGTCAGCGGGATTATCGGCGACCGCGCCTTCCACCACGATCCAGAAGCGGTGGCGGACCTGGCCCACTCCTACGCGAGCGGGATGCAGAAAGCCGGCATGGAAGCGGTGGGCAAGCACTTTCCCGGCCACGGCGGCATCGCGGCCGACTCGCATCTGGAACTGCCGGTGGACCCGCGCCCCTACGCCGATCTGGCCGGCGCCGATCTGCTGGCATTCGAGCGCATGATCCATTACGGGCTGGCGGCGATGATGCCGGCCCATGTGCTTTACCCGCGAGTGGACGACCGGCCGGCCGGGTTTTCGGCGCGCTGGCTGAAAGACATCCTGCGACGGCAACTGGAGTTTCAGGGCGCGATCTTCAGCGACGATCTGGACATGGCCGGCGCGGGGGAGGCCGGCTCGCCGCCGGAGCGGGCGCGCGCCGCGCTGGCGGCGGGCTGCGACATGGCGCTGGCCTGCAACGACCGCCGCGCCGCCGTCGCCATCCTCGACAACCTGCGCCACTCCCCAGATCCGGTCAGCCAGTTGCGGCTGATCCGCTTGCACGGGCGCGGCCACCTCACCGTGGAACGCCTGCGGCGCGGCCCGGTCTGGCAGCGGGCCAGCGGCCTGGTGCGGGATTACGACGCCTTTCCGCTGCTGGAGATGGACATCTGAGCGCGGAAAATCCGGTTTGTCGATCTAGCCCCCTCGTGGAGTCCGGAATGTCCGACATCACCGCCGAACAGGCTCTCGCGGCCTTGCGCGAAGCCGACCTGCTACACCCGGCCGAGCGCATCGAAGCCGCCCTGGATCGCATGGCCGCCGCCATCGCCGCCGAGCTGGAACACCGCGACCCGCTGGTGCTGGTGGTGATGAACGGCGCGTTCGTGCCCGCCGCGCGACTGTTGGCCCGGCTGCGGTTTCCGCTCCGGGTCGGCTATCTGCACGCCACGCGCTATCGCGGAGCCACGCGCGGCGGCGCCATCGATTGGATCGCGCCCCCCCGGCCGGCCGTCGCCGGGCAAGTCGTGCTGGTGGTGGACGACATCTTCGACGAGGGCGACACCCTCAAGGCGATCCTGGACGAAATCCGCCGCCAGGGCGCGGCGGCGGCGTACAGCGCGGTGCTGGTCGACAAACGGCACGACCGCAAGGTTCCGGACCTGACCGTCGATTTTGTCGGCCTGGAAGTGCCGGATCGCTACGTGTTCGGCTGCGGCATGGACTACAAGGAATACTGGCGCAACCTGCCCGCCATCTACGCCGCCCGCGACTGATCGCCCGGCATCGGTCGCCTTGGCCCCGGTCCACTCACGCTCGCGAGGATAACCGCCATGACCCCCGCCATCGCCATCATCGGAGGCACCGGCCTCACCGCCTTGGACACCCTGAAAATCACCCATCGCGAAACCCAGTCCACCCCCTACGGCGAGCCGTCCAGCCCGATGATCCACGGCGAGCTGGGCGGCCGATCCGTGGTGTTCCTGGCCCGGCACGGCCAGCACCACACCCTGCCGCCGCACAAGATCAACTACCGGGCCAATCTCTGGGCGCTGCACCGGATCGGGGTGAAGCAGGTGATCTCGATTGCGGCGGTGGGCGGAATTCGGGACGACATGACGCCGGGCGCGCTGGCTTTCCCGGACCAGATCGTCGATTACACCTGGGGCCGGCATTGCACCTTTTTCGAGGACAATCTGAGCCACGTCACCCACATCGACTTCACCGAGCCCTATTGCCCCACCCTGCGGGAACGATTGATCGAGGCCGCCCGCGCGTTGAATCTGGAAGCGCGCGAATCCTGCACCTATGCGGCCATGCAGGGACCGCGCCTGGAAACGGCGGCGGAAATTCGCAAGCTGGAGCGGGACGGGTGCGACATCGTCGGCATGACCGGGATGCCGGAAGCGGCGCTGGCGCGCGAACTCGGGTTGCGCTACGCCACCTGCGCGGTGGTGGCCAATCGGGCGGCGGGCAAAGCGCCGGGCGAGATCGCCATGGCCGACATCGAGCGAAATTTGCTCGAAGGCATGGTCAAGGTCAAGGCGCTGCTGGCGGGGGTTATTCCGACGTTAGATCGGCCCTGATCAAGCTCCCCGCACCCGTTTCCCGCTTCGCAGCTCCCGGATTTCCGTCGGCTTGGCCGCACCGCCGGTCGGGCCGGGCAAAATGTGATCCAGATGGCGCCCCAACTGCCGTCGAACCGCCAGCGCGGTGCGGGCCGGCGGCCGGCCGCTCAGGTTGGCGCTGGTGGAAACCAGCGGATGCCCGCAAATCCGGCACAGCGCTGCCGCCAGCGGATGGGCGGTCACCCGCACCGCCAGCGTGTCGTGTCGGCCCCGCAGCCAGCGCGGCGTCGCTGGCCGGGCGGGAATCAACCAGGTGTGGGGACCCGGCCAAGTGGCCGCGAGCCGGGACTGATCGGCCGGACTCAGCGGTTCCAAAAACGGTTCGATCTGGGCGAAATCGGCGGCGATCAAAATCAAGCCCTTGCACGCCGGTCGCCGCTTGAGCGCCAGCAATCGCAGCACGGCCCGCTCGTCGCGCGGATCGCAGCCCAAGCCGTAAACGGCCTCGGTCGGATAAGCGATGATGCCGCCGGCCCGGACGGCGCGGGCGGCGGCGCGCAGGCGCGGCCCGTCCACCTTCAGCTCCGGCTCGACGACGCCTTGGTCGGAGCCGCTTTGGCGGTCGCTGTCTTCGCGGCCGACAGCTTGCTCGCGGACGCCTTTGCCGACGGCTTGGCAGCGACCGATGCCTTGGCCGGCGACACCTTGGTAGCAGTCGTTGTCTTCGCGGCCGACAGCTTGCTCGCGGACGCCTTGGCGGCTGTTGCCTTGGCGGCGTACACCTTCGCACCGCCGCGACGCGGAGCGGATTTCTTCTCGGGAGCCTCCCGCACCAGCGTCTCGCATTCGGCCAAGGTCAAGCTGGCCGGCTCGCGTCCCTTGGGGACGCGGGCGTTTTTCTTGCCGTCGGTGATGTAGGGCCCGAACCGGCCGTTCAAAACCTGGATGGCGGAATCGGGAAACGCGCGCAACACTTTGTTGGCCGCCGCCTGCCGGTGCGCGGCGATCAACTCCAGCGCCCGTTCGCGGCTGACGGTGTAGGGGTCTTCGTCCTTCAGCGAGACGTAGTTCTTGCCGTAGCGGACATACGGCCCAAACCGGCCCACGTTGGCTTGCATCGGCTCGCCCTCGCCGGTAGTCCCCAAATCGCGCGGCAGCGCGAACAAGGCCAGCGCTTCCTCCAGCGTCACGGTGTCCATGCGCTGGTCGGGACGCAGACTGGCGAAGCGCGGCTTTTCCGGGTCTTCCTTGACGCCGATCTGCGCGAACGGCCCGAACCGCCCGATCCGGACCGACACCGGCTTGCCGGTCTTGGGATCGCGCCCCAGCTCGCGGCTCTGCACCACCTCCTGGCGCGAGACGCTCTCCGCTTTCTCCTCGACCAAGTGCTTGAACGGGTCCCAGAAGCCGCGCATCAGCGGCACCCAGTCCGCCTCGCCGCGCGACACCGCATCCAGCTCGTCTTCCAGCCGGGCGGTGAAGTCGTAATCCACGTACCGGCTAAAATGCCGGGTCAGAAAGCGGTTGACGATGCGGCCGATGTCGGTCGGCTTGAAGCGGCGGCTGTCCAGCACCGCGTATTCGCGGGCCAGCAAAGTCGAGATGATCGCGGCGTAGGTGGAGGGGCGGCCGATGCCGTACTCCTCCAGGACCTTGACCAGACTGGCCTCGGAAAAGCGCGGCGGCGGCTCGGTGAAATGCTGTTCCGGCCGCAGCGCCAGCAAATCCACCGGCTCGCCTTCCCGCAGCGGCGGCAGCACCCGGTCGTCCTCGTCCTCGCTCCGATCGTCCACGTCTTCCTGGTAGACGGCCATGAAGCCGGGATCGGCGACGGTCGAGCCGGTGGCGCGGAAGGTGTTGCCGGCGCCGCAGGCCAAATCCACCGCGACCGTGTCCAGGGTGGCCGAAATCATCTGGCACGCCACGGTGCGCTTCCAGATCAGCTCGTAGAGCGCGTGCTGGTCGGCGTTGAGATGGGCGCGAACCGATTCCGGCGTCACCGCCGCCACGGTCGGCCGGATCGCCTCGTGCGCTTCCTGGGCGTTCTTGGCCTTGGTCTTGAACAGGCGAGGACTGGCGGGGACATTGCGCGCGCCGTAGCGCTGGGCGATCAAGGCCCGAATCTCGCGGATGGCGTCCTGCGCCAGATTGACGGAATCGGTGCGCATGTAGGTGATCAGCCCGGCGGCGCCCTGGCCGGTGTCGATGCCTTCGTACAACTGCTGGGCGACCCGCATGGTGCGCTGGGTGGAGAAACCCAGCTTGCGCGAGGCTTCTTGCTGGAGGGTGGAAGTGGTGAAAGGAGCGGCGGGATTGCGCTTGCGCTGCTTGCGTTCGACCCGCGCCACCCGCAGCCGACCGACGAGATCGGCGCCGGGGGCCGGCGCTTCGGATTCGGCGAGCTGGGCTCGGGCGGCGGCCAGCAGCGCTCCTTCCATGGCGTGCGCCCGCTCGGCGTCGGCGATGTCGAACTGGGTCAGTTTCGCGCCACCGTACTCGATCAGCCGAGCGGTGAACGGCTGCGCCCGCTTGGCGGCGTCGGCTTCCAGCGTCCAGTACTCCCGCGCCTGAAACCGCTCGATCTCTTCCTCGCGCTCGACGATCATCCGCAGCGCGGGCGATTGCACCCGGCCGGCGGACAGGCCGGGGCGGATTTTCTTCCACAGCAGCGGCGACAGGTTGAAACCGACCAGATAATCCAGCGCGCGCCGGGCCTGTTGGGCGTTGACCAGGTCCAGCGACAGCTCGCGCGGACGCTCGACCGCGTCCAGAATCGCCCGCTCGGTGATCTCGTGGAAGGCGACCCGCCGCACCGGCTTTTCGCCCAGCAGCTCGCGTTGCCGCAGAATTTCGCACAAATGCCAGGAGATGGCCTCGCCCTCCCGGTCGGGATCGGTGGCCAGATACAGCGTGTCGGCCTTGGCGATGGCCTTGGCGATGGCCTCGACGTGCCGCTCGTTCTTTTCGATGATCTGGTATTTCATGGCGAAACCGCGCTCGGGATCGACCGCGCCTTCCTTGGGCACCAGATCGCGGACGTGGCCGTAGGAGGCCAGAATCTCGAAATCCTTGCCCAGATATTTCTTGATCGTCTTCGCCTTGGCCGGCGATTCGACGATGACCAGGTTTTTGCTCATGACCTTAGCGTGGGTGACTGGAATGGGGGGCGCCCACCCGCCAAGACCCGCCGGAGGGACGGGAATTCAGGCGCGGCGCGCAAAACGCGCGTGCTCGGAGCCTTAATGAAGGTAGCCGGGGACTTCGTCGAACACCAGATCTTCCAACCAGGCGTAGGCTTCTTCCTGGCCGGGCTGGTTGAACAGCACCATCAAGATGATCCATTTCAGTTGGTGCAAGCCGATGTCGTCGGTCTCCAGCGCCATGACGCGATCGATGACCAGTTCGCGGGTTTCCGAACCGAGGACGCCGCTCTGTTCCAGAAACAGCAAAAACCCCCGGCATTCCACGTCCAGCTTGGCCAACTCCGGTTCGACGTAAATGCGGCAGGAACTGGGATTGACCGGCAGCGGCGCCGCCTGCCGGTCGATCAGGCTATCCAGCCACTCGAACGCCTGCTGGATTTCCCGCGACGGAAAGCCGGCGGCCAGCAGTTCGGTCTGGATGGATTCGCGGTCGGGATCGGGATCCGCATCGTCGTCCATGTAATTCTGAAACAGGTACATCAGCACATCCAGTACGTTTTCTTTCATTCCGGTGTTCACCTTGGAAGACAAAACCCCCGCCATCCGACGAGGGGTGGGGCCGTGGCTCGCTCGGGGCGACGACCGGCATTCAGGGTTTAAGGCGGCAGTACAAGCCGCCGGGAACGGCCGCCACGTAACCTTCCAATTCGAGGATCAGCAGCATGGAGGAAACCACTTCCGCAGTCAATCCACAGCGTTCCACCAGGAGATCGACCCCCGCCGGCGCGTCGCCCATCCCCGCCAGCAGTTGCCGGTAGTCGTCGTCCAAGGGGACCTGCGCTGCGGCTGCGGGGGCCGCAGTCGTGGACTCGCTCGCGCCAGCCGCCGCCAGTGGACCCAGTTCCTCCAGAATATCGGTCGCGGTTTCGACCAGTTTCGCCCCCTGTCGAATCAGGGCATGGCAACCCTTGGCCAGGGGATTGTGGATCGAGCCGGGAATGGCGAAGACTTCCCGGCCCTGATCGAGGGCGAGGCGGGCGGTGATCAGCGAGCCGCTCTGGATGGCGGCTTCGACCACCAGGACGCCCAGCGCCAGACCGCTGATCAGGCGATTGCGGCGCGGGAAATTCTCGGCCAGGGCGGGCGTGCCGATGGGCAGCTCGGAGACCAGCGCGCCGCGTTCGGCGATGGCGTGGGCCAAATCCCGATGCTTCGCGGGATAGACCCGCTCCAAGCTGGTGCCCATCACCGCCACGGTCCGGCCGTTGCCGGCCAGCGCGCCCTGATGGGCGGCGGCGTCGATGCCGAGCGCCAAGCCGCTGGTGATGGTCAGACCGTCCTCGGCCAGATGCGCGGCGAACCGGTGGGCGGTTTCCCGGCCCAGCGGACTGGGATTGCGGGTGCCGACGATGGCCAGTTGGGGCGTTCGCAGGCAATCCGGATCGCCGTGGACAAACAGCAAGGGCGGCGGTTGAGCGATTTGCCGCAACAGTGGCGGATAGCGGGCGTCGTCCAAGCGCAGCAGATGGTTGCCGGAGCGTTCCAGCCACGCCAGATCCTGCTCGACGCGCCGCCAGTCGGGATCGCGCAAGTAATCGAGCGCGGTGTCGGGCAAGCCCAAGCGGGCCCATTCGGCCCGGTCGGCGGCCAGAGCTGCCGCCGCCGTACCGAAATGATCGAGCAACCGGGCGAAGCGGACCGGGCCGACGCCCGGCGCCCGCAACAGCGCCAGCAACCAGGCCGGGTCGGCGGCCGGCGGCGCGGCATCCCGGTTCAGGGGGTGGTCACCCGATCCTGCAGCCGGATGGAGCGCTCGGCCTGCATCACCAGCCCGTAGCTGACCAGATCGTAGACCTTGTAAACCATGAGCAAGCCGGCGCGCTCGCCCGGCAGTTTCACGGCGCTGCCGGACACCGGATCATCGACCGTGCGACTCTTGCCGAAAATCGCGAGGACGTGGCCGGGCTCGATCCCTTCCTGGGCGCCCAGATTGATGATGACGCTGCTGTACTGGGTGATCTGGGTGACATCGGCATCGAGCTTGGCGATGATGAAACCCTCGGTATCCGGGGGCACCGGATGCGGCTCGAAGCTGTAAAGCTCGCGCTCTTCCTCGATCTCCAGCAGCCGGTCGCCGGGCCGGACCGGCGCTTTGGTGTTGGCCAGGATCAGGGTGGCCGGGTCCTCGTCCCGCTCCAGAATCGCCTGCCCGAGATAGATGCCGGCGACGCCCAGGGAGCGGCCCGAGCCGGGCTCGCGCAATTCCTCGCCCGGACGGAACACCTGGTAGCGCGGCTGGTCGAATCTGCCGCCTCGGGCGTAAACCCGGTCGCGGTCGGCGTAAACTTCCTGCTCGTCGTCGTCGGCCACGATGTAGGGCATCTTGCGCCAGTTGGCGTCGCTGAGAATTTCGGCGCGGGTCAGGAACGATTCGACCGCGTCCCGGGGGACCGGCGGGATCGGCTGGGTCAGGCTTTCCACCCGCACTTCCGGCGACAGCTTCAGCAGCGGAACTTCCTCGCGCTCGGCGACTTCCAATTGCGGTTTGCCGTCGGCGCTGCGGCTGAACCGGAGCACATCGCCCGGATAAATCCGGTTGGGGTTGCGAATCCGGGGGTTCTGCCGCCAGATTTGTCGCCACTGCCAAGGGTTTTGCAGAAACCGCCCGGCGATCGACCACAGGGTGTCGCCCGGTTTCACGGTATAGGTTTCCGGGTGATCGGGTCGCAGCGCGACCGGCCCTTCGGCGACGGGCGCCCCGGTGCCCGCCTTGGCCGGCCCCGACAGCGAGGACGGCTCGCCGGGAGCCGGGCCGGGATCGGGCGGGGAAGGCGTTCGGGCGCACGATCCCAGCAGGAGCGCCGCCGCCAGCGACAGGGCGGTCCAGAGATGTCTTGAGGAGCGCGTGATGTTCATGGTCCTTGCTCATCCTTCGGAGGAACGGGCGGGAGTGTAGCGGATCACCCCCATCGCGCAAAGTATAGCTCCCATGAGCGAATTTCTCGTATGATTTCCACATGAAAGACAGTTGAACGATCAAATGGGGCGTTCGCGGAGCTGCCATGGCACGACTGACCATACTGCATTATCCCGATTCCCGGCTGCGCAAGCCGGGAGTGGCGGTGGAAACCGTCGATGACGGCGTGCGCGCCCTCGTCGCCGACATGCTGGAAACCATGTACGCGGCGCCGGGCATCGGCCTGGCCGCGACCCAGGTCAACGTCCAGAAGCGGATCGTGGTGATGGACCTGTCCGAGGAGAAAAATCGGCCGCAGGTCTTCATCAATCCCACCCTGCTCGAACGGGAAGGCGAAAGCGAGTCCGAGGAAGGCTGTCTGTCGGTCCCCGGCTTCTACGAGACGGTCCAGCGGGCCGCCCGGGTGCGGGTCAGCGCGCTGGACCTCGACGGCGAGCCGTTCGAGCTGGACGCCAGCGGTTTGCTGGCGGTGTGCGTCCAGCACGAGATTGATCACCTCGACGGCAAATTGTTCGTGGATTACCTGTCGGCGCTGAAGCGCGACCGCATCCGCAAGAAGCTGGAGAAGCAGACCCGCCTCGAAACCCGCGCGTCCTGAGCATGGCCCCATCCAGCGTCGCGTCTACCCCGACCCCCCCGCCGACCGGGGCCGCCCGGTTCCCTGCCGTCGGCGGCGGCTCCGCCCGACCCCATCGCGCATGACGACCACCCCGCCGCGCCTGATCTTCGCGGGCACCCCCGAATTCGCCGTTCCGAGCTTGCGGATTCTGTTGGGGTCCGGCGATTGGTCGCTGGTCGCGGCCTACACCCAACCCGACCGGCCGGCCGGTCGCGGCCGCCAATCGCGCCCCAGCCCGGTGAAAATCCAGGCGCTGGTCGCGGGGATACCCGTCCGCCAGCCGACCGGCTTGCGCGATCCGGCCGTCCAAGCCGAACTGGCCGCCCTGGCGCCGGATTTGCTGGTGGTGGCCGCCTACGGCCTGATCCTGCCGCCGGCGGTGCTGGCGATTCCCCGGCTGGGCTGCGTCAACGTGCACGCCTCGCTGCTGCCGCGCTGGCGCGGCGCGGCGCCGATCCAGCGCGCCATCTTGGCCGGGGACGCCGAAACCGGCGTCTGCCTCATGCGGATGGAAGCCGGTCTGGACACCGGGCCGGTTTATGCCCGCGCGTCCTGCCCGATTCCGCGCGGGACCACCGGCGGCGAACTGCACGACCGGCTCGCGATGCTGGGCGCGGAAACCTTGCGGGCGACCCTGCCCGCGCTGTTGGCCGGCGCCCTGACCCCGGAACCCCAGGACGACGCCCGAGCCACCTACGCGCCCAAGCTGGAAAAAGCCGAGGCCGAGCTGGATTGGTCCCGGCCGGCCCCGGAGCTGGAACGCCGCGTGCTGGCGTTCAATCCGTACCCCGTCGCCCAAACCCAAACCGACGGCCAAACCTTGCGCGTCTGGCGGGCGTGGGCCGACGAGGAATCGACCACCGCTCCTCCGGGAACCGTGCTGCGCGAGGGATCGGCCGGCATCGTCGTCGCCACCGGGGCCGGCGTGCTGCGCCTGACCGAGGTCCAACTGCCGGGCGGGCGACCGATGCCGGTCGCAGCGTTTCTGGCCGCCCGCCGTCTGACCGGCCGGCGGCTGGGCGCGGCATGAACGTCCGCGCCGTCGCGGCGCGCGCGCTGGGGCAGGTTCTGGGCGAGGGCCGGTCGCTGGCGGCGGCGTTGCTGCCCGCCCTGAGCCAAACCGATCCGCGCGATCGCGGTTTGCTCCAAGAACTCTGCCACGGCGCTTGCCGCTGGCACCCCCAATTGCAAGCGCTGCTCGACCGGCTGTTGGCGCGACCGCTGGCGGCGACCGAGCACGCCGTTCGCGCGCTGCTGCTGATCGGCCTCTACCAATTGTGGCACTTGCGAATTCCCGAGCACGCCGCCGTCGCCGAAACCGTTGCCGCCGCCCGCCAGTTGCGAAAACCGTGGGCGGCGGGTTTGGCCAACGCGGTGCTGCGGACCGCCCTGCGCCGCCGCGCGGAATTGGCGGCGGCTTTAGACGCCGATCCGGTAGCCCGGACCGCGCATCCGCGCTGGCTGCTGGATCGGTTGCGCCAGGATTGGCCCGACGACTGGCCCGCCATCGTCGCCGCCAACAACGCCCGCCCGCCGTTCGTCCTGCGGGTCAACCCCCGCCATGGCGATGGCGCGGATTATCGGCAAAGGCTGGCGGAAGCGGCCCGTGCCGCCGAGCCGGTGCCGGGCGCGGCTTCGGCGCTGATCCTGGCCGAACCGGCCGACGTGGCGGCGCTGCCGGGCTTCGCCGAGGGTTGGGTCTCGGTGCAGGACGCCGCCGCCCAACTGGCGGCGCCGTTGCTGGACGCGCGACCGGAGCATCGGGTGCTGGACGCCTGCGCGGCGCCTGGCGGCAAGACCGGCCACCTGCTGGAATGCGAGCCCAGCCTCGATTTGACCGCCCTCGACCGAGACGCCGGCCGGCTGGAGCAGGTGCGGGACAACTTGCGTCGGCTGGGGCTGACCGCCCGTTTGGTCGCGGGCGATGCCTGCCGCCCGGCCGACTGGTGGGACGGCGTCCCCTACGACCGGATTCTGGTGGATGCGCCCTGCTCGGCCACCGGGGTGATCCGGCGCCATCCCGATATCAAGCTGCTGCGCCGGGAAAGCGACATCGCCGCGCTGGCCCAGCAACAGGAGGCGATCCTGGCCGGCTTGTGGCCGCTGCTGCGGCCGGGCGGCCGCTTGCTGTACGCGACCTGCTCGGTGTTGCGGCAGGAAAACGACCAAGTGATCACCGCTTTTCTCGCCAGCCACCCCGATGCCAGCGAACGGCCGATCCTGGCGGACTGGGGCCGAGCGGTCGCGCGGGGCCGTCAGATTCTGCCCGGCGAGACCGGCATGGACGGTTTCTATTATGCCGGCCTGTCCAAGCCGGCCGCGATTTCGGGAGCCTGAGGGTGACCGCCAACATCCCGATATCGGCTCTCTGGCGCGTCGCCGGCTGGCTGGTGCTGCTGTGGGGGCTGCTGGGCGTCTCCACTGTCTGCCGGGCGACCGGCTTTGAAGTGATCGCCGCCTCCACCAAGCTGGAGGGCGGAGTTTACCGGCTCAATGCCCGGATCGAATATCATTTCAGCAACCCGGCGCTGGAGGCGCTGCAAAACGGCGTGCCGCTGACGGTCGAACTGGAAATGGAGGTTCGCCGCCGCCGCGCCTGGGTCTGGGACGAAACGGTCTATGCCCTGACCCAGCGCTTCCGGCTGGAATATCACACCCTCAGCCGGCAATATCTGGTGAGCAACCTCAACAGCGGTGAGCGCCGCGGCTTCCCCAGCCGGACCGCCGCCCTGCAATTCATGGGTCAGATCAACGACTTTCCTTTCCTCGACAAAGGCTTGCTGGCGCCGAAGGAACGCTACGATGGCGCCCTGAGGGCGTGGCTCGACATCGAGTCCCTGCCGGCCCCATTGCGCCTGTTCGCCTATCTCTCGGACGATTGGCGGCTGGCCAGCGAGTGGCGCACATGGCCGCTCTGATCCGCCGGCTCGCCAGCGGCCAAGGCTTGGCGCCGGCGCTGCTGCTGCTCGGTCTGCTGCTGGTGATCCTGGTGCTGATGGGCCGCGCCACCACCAACTCGGCCAAGTTCGGGCAGATGTATTCCTGGCTGCTGCTGGTCAGCGCCATCGGGCTGGGCGCCCTGACCCTCCTGATTCTGTACAATCTGATCGGGTTGGTCCGGCTGTATCGCCACCGGATACCCGGCTCCCGCCTGACCCTGCGGCTGGCGGGCATTTTCGCGGTGCTGGCCATCACGCCGGTGGCGCTGGTGTACGGATTTTCGCTGCATTTCCTGCAACGGGGCATCGATAGCTGGTTCAACGTCCAAGTGGATCGCGGCCTGGAAGACGCGCTGGAACTCAGCCGGACCGCCCTCGATCTGCGGATGCGCGAGGTGCTCAAGCAAACCGGGCGGATGGCCGAGACCGTGGCCGAGAGCGACGGCGAGCAGGCGGGCCGGCGGCTGGACGAGCTGCTGGACATCGGCGAGGCGTCCGAGTTGACCCTGTTCGGCCAGGGCGGTCGCATCATCGCCACCGCGACGGTGGACCCGGCGGCCATTCTGCCCGACCCGCCGCCGGAAACCGTCCTGCTGCAAGTCCGGCAAGGCCGCAACTACATTGGCCTGGAGCCGATTCGCGACGCCGGCTTTCACATCCGCGCCGTGGTGCCGGCCGCTTCCCTCGCCAACGAGGAACGGCAGTTGCAGGCGCTGTTTCCGGTCACCGATCGGCTGAGCCTGTTGGCCGACGCGGTGCAGGCGGCCTTCGAGAGCTATCGGGAGCTGATCTTTCTGCGGGCGCCGCTCAAAGCCAGCTTTACCCTGACCCTGTCGCTGGTGCTGTTGCTGGCGGTGCTGGCGGCGTTCTGGGCCGCGTTCTACACCGCGCGCCGGCTGGTGCGGCCGCTGCGAGAGCTGGCCGACGGCACCCAGGCGGTCGCCGCCGGCCAGTTCAACAAGCAACTGGCCGGCGCGGGCAGCGATGAGCTGGGCTTTTTGGTGGAATCCTTCAACCAGATGACCCGCAACCTGGCCCAGGCGCGCGACGCCGCCCAGCGCAGCCAGGGACTGGTCGAAAGCCAGCGCGCCTACCTGGAAACGGTATTGGCGCGGCTGTCGTCGGGGGTTTTGACCGTCGATCAGGGCGGTCGCCTGCAAACCTGCAACGCGGCGGCCAGCCAGATTCTGGGGGTGAATTTGCAGGATTATCTCGGCGCCGACAGCCAGTGGATCGCGGTCGCCCAACCGATGCTGCGAGACTTTATCGGCGCCATCGGTCCGCACCTGTCCGCGACCGGCGACTGGCGCCAGGAAATCGCCTGGTTCGGCGCCGCCGGCCGGCGCATTTTGATGTGCCGGGGCAGTTCCTTGCCGGACGCGGTCGGGCTGCGCGGCGGCCACGTCATCGTCTTCGACGACATCACCAACCTGGTGCGGGTCGAGCGCGAGGCCGCTTGGTCCGAGGTGGCCCGCCGGCTGGCGCACGAGATCAAGAACCCGCTGACGCCGATCCAGTTGGCCGCCGAACGGATTCGCCACAAATACCTCAAACAGTTCGACGAGGACCAGGGCAAGATTCTGGAGCGCGGCACCCACACCATCATCCAGCAGGTGCAGGCGATGAAGGAGATGGTGGACGCCTTCAGCGAATACGCCCGCCCGCCGCGCCTGCAACTGGCGCCGCTGGACTTGAACGAGTTCGTGACCGAAGTGCTCTATCTGTATCGCGACTACCCGGCGAGCGTGGAAATCAAGCTGGACTTGACCCGGGAAACCTTGCGCATCAACGGCGACAAGGGCCGGCTGCGACAGTTGCTGCACAACCTGGTCAAGAACGCCATCGAGGCGATCCGCGACGGCCACGGTTCGGCCCTGTGGATCGGCACCCGCCGCGAGCACCTGGCCGGCGCCGACTGCGTCGAGCTGAGCGTGCGCGACAACGGGCCGGGATTCCCGGAAAACGTCCTCTCCAGCGCCTTCGAGCCCTACGTGACTACCAAACCCAAGGGAACCGGGCTAGGATTGGCGATCGTCAAAAAAATTGTCGAAGAGCATGACGGTTGGATTCAATTGGAAACACCAGCGGATGGCGGCGCCCGGGTGGTGATCCGATTGCCGATCTTCCACGACGGCGCGGAGACCTCAACTCCGCCCACCCTTCCCGCCATGCCGCTCAATACCGATAAGGAGGCCGCCGGATGAGCGCGTCTTATATTCTGGTCGTCGATGACGAGCCCGACATTCGCGACCTGGTCAAGGAAATTCTGGAGGACGAAGGCTATCTCGTCTCGATTGCCGAGAACGCCGCCGCCGCCCGCGAAGCGCGCCGCGCCCAGCGGCCCGACTTGATTCTGCTCGACATCTGGATGCCCGACACCGACGGCATCACCCTGCTCAAGGAGTGGAGCGAGGGCGATCACCTGCCCTGTCCCGTCATCATGATGTCCGGGCACGGCACGGTCGAGACCGCCGTGGAAGCGACCCGGCTGGGCGCCTACGATTTCATCGAAAAGCCGCTGTCCATGGCCAAGCTGCTGCTGACCGTGGAGCGGGCGCTGAATGCCGACCGGCTGGCGCGGGAAAACCAGAACCTGCGCCGCCAGCAGCGCATCGTGACCGAACCGGTCGGCCGCAGCGAGGTCGTCCAGCGCTTGCGGGCCCAGGTGTTGCGGATCGCCCAGCACGACGCGCCGGTGCTGATCTTCGGCGAGCCCGGCACCGGCAAGGAGGTCTACGCCCGCTTCCTGCACGCCCACAGCCAGCGGCGCGGCGGCCCCTTCGTGGATGTGGGGGTCGGCTCCATCGCCCGCGAAAACGCCAGCCTGGAGCTGTTCGGCTCCGAGCAGGGCGACCGCGTCCATTACGGCCGGCTGGAACAGGCCAGCGGCGGCACCCTGTTCCTGGACGAGCTGGCCGACATGGACCTCGAAGCGCAAGCCAAGTTGGCCAGCGCCCTGGAGAACGGCTCTTTTCTGCGGATCGGCGGGAAGGAGCCGGTCCGGGTGAACGTGCGGGTGGTGGCCGCCACCCACCGCGACCTGGAGCAGGAAGTGGCGCTCGGCCACTTTCGCGAGGATCTGTACTACCAGCTCAACGTGGTCCCGATCAAGCTGCCGCCGCTGCGCGACCACATCGAGGATGTGCCGGAACTGCTCAACTACTACATCGGCTATTTCGTCGACCAGGAAGGCCTGACCTATCGCCACTTCACCCTGGCCGCCCAGAACCGGCTGCGGAACTACATCTGGCCCGGCAACATCCGCGAGCTCAAGAATCTGGTGCAACGTCTGCTGATCCTGGGCGGCGACGAGGATATCGCCCTGGAAGAGGTGGACGCGGCGGTGCGCGGCATCACCGCCGTCAAATCCCAGGACGTCGGCAGCATTCCCCTGAACCTGCCGCTGCGGGAGGCTCGGGAACAGTTCGAGCGCACCTATCTGATGCAGCAGTTTCGCGAGTGCGAGGGCAACGTGGCGCGGCTGGCCGAACGGGTCGGCATGGAGCGCACCAACCTCTACCGCAAGCTGCGCGCCTTGGGGATCGACCCCAAGAAAGCCCTCGAAGAATAAACCGTCAACCCCCGACCCCTCTCCTGCGGGGTGGGGGAGATTTGAAGGAGAGCGCGTGAAGATCGTCATTCTCGGCGCCGGTCAGGTGGGCGGCTCGGTCGCGCACATCCTGGCCAGCGAAGCCAACGATGTCACCGTGGTGGACGCCAGCGCCGAACGGTTGCAGGCCCTGCAAGACCGGCTGGATATCCGCACCGTTCCCGGTCACGCCTCTTATCCCAGCGTGCTCGAACAGGCCGGCATCGCCGACGCCGACATGCTGATCGCGCTGACCGACAGCGACGAAGCCAACATGATCGCCTGCCAGATCGCGCACACCCTGTTCAACACGCCGACCAAGATCGCGCGCATCCGGGCCGGCAGCTACATCGCCTACCGCGAGCAGCTATTCAAAGACGAAGCCCTGCCGGTGGACGTGCTGATCAGTCCCGAGCAACTGGTGACCGATTACATCCAGCGCATTATCGAGCATCCCGGCGCGCTGCAGGTGCTGGATTTCGCCGAAGGCCAAGTGCGGCTGGTGGGCGTCAAAGCCTACGAGGGCAGCACCCTGGTGGGGCAGGCGCTGCGCACCCTGCCGGAGCGGATGCCCGGCATCGACACCCGGGTGGCGGCCATTTTCCGCCAGGGCAGCCCGATCATCCCGGAAGGCAACACCGTGATCGAGGCCGACGACGAAGTCTTTTTGATCGCCGCCCGCAAGAACACCCGCGCCATCGTCGCCGAGTTGCGCAAGCTGGACCGGATGGTCAAGCGCATCATCATCGCCGGCGGCGGCCACATCGGCGCGCGGCTGGCCCAAGGGCTGGAGGAGCGCTTTCAGGTCAAGGTCATCGAGCGCAATCCCGAAACCAGCAAGCGGCTGTCCGAACAGTTGAGCCGGGCCATCGTGTTGCAGGGCGACGCCGCCGACGAGAACCTGTTGCGGCAGGAGAACATCGAGCAGGTCGACGTGTACTGCGCCGTCACCAACGACGACGAGGCCAACATCCTGTCGGCGATGCAGGCCAAGCGGATGGGCGCGCGCAAGGTGATGGCGCTGATCAACCTGGTGTCTTACGTGGATCTGGTCGAGTCCTCGGGCATCATCGATGTCGCCATCTCGCCGCAGCAGGCGACCATCGGCAGCCTGCTCACCCACGTCCGGCGCGGCGACGTGGCCAAGGTCCACTCCTTGCGGCGCGGCGCCGCCGAGGCCATCGAAGCCATCGCCCACGGCGACTATAAAACCTCGAAGGTGGTGGGCCGGCGCGTCGAGGAAATCCGCCTGCCGCCGGGGACCACCATCGGCGCCATCGCCCGCGGCGACGGCGTGATCATTTGCCACCACGACACCGTGATCGAAGCGGACGATCACGTCATCCTGTTTTTGGTCGACAAGAAGCGGGTGCCGGAGGTCGAGCGGCTGTTCTCGGTGGGCGCGACGTTCCTCTAGACCCGGCGTCGGCCCCGCCACCGAGAGAACGGCGCGACCGGCCGGGATCGCGCTTCACCCCGCCTTCACCTCCGGCATCCCCAGCCCGAATTGGCGGATGCGCTGAATTTCATCGCGCAATCTGGCCGTTCACTCGAAATCACGGCTGGGGCAGGATCGTGAAATAGCTGCGATGCCGGGGGCGGAACATGCGGAAATGCCGCTGATCGCTCGGGCTTGCGCGGTGTGCCGCAAATGCTCCATCAGTTCGTCATCCAGTTGAATTTTCGGGGTACTCATCGATTTTTCCCCAAACGATCATGAAAGCGTGGACGCCAGCACGGCCGCCATCTCGCGCAGGCCGATGGCCTCGACGCCGTCCGCCACCGGATAGCGTTCCTCGCCGGAATAGACGACGAAGGACTTTGTCGGGCTGAGATCTTCACGGGCATGGTGGAATCCGCGTTCGAGCTTCGCCGCCAGGCCGCGCTTGATCTCGATGGCCCATCGCTCCCCGTCCGGCCGTTCCAGCACCAGGTCGATTTCCGCGCCGACGGCCGTCCGATAAAACAGCGGTTGCGTCCGCCACGGCAGCACCGCCAACAGATTTTCCAGCACGAAGCCTTCCCAACTGGCGCCGATCACCGGATGGCCGGCCAGCCGATCCAGCGTCTCGATGTTCAGCAGGGCGTGCAGCAAGCCGCTGTCGCGCACGTAGACTTTCGGCGCCTTCACCAGCCGCTTGCCGACGTTGGCGTGATAGGGCGGCAAGCGCCGCACCAGCAGCAAATCGACCAGCAAATCGATATAGCGCGTCACGGTTTGAGTGCTGATCGCCAGGGCGCGGCCCAATTCCGAGGCGTTCAGCAGGCCCCCCTGATGATGGGCCAGCATGGTCCAGAGCCGCTCCAGGGTCTCGGCCGGGATGCGGGGACCGAACAGCGGCACGTCGCGTTCGAGATAAGTGCGGATGAAGTCTTTCCGCAGCGCCAGGCTTTCGGCGTCATCGGCGGCGAGATAGTGATCCGGGAAGCCGCCGCGCAACCACAACCGCTCGACCGCCGGGCGTTGCGCGTCGATCTCAAGCGCTGTCAGCGGCGTCAAATTCACGTAAGCGATCCGCCCGGCCAAGCTCTCGCCCGACTGGCGCAACAGATCGATGGACGCCGACCCCAGGACCAGAAACCGCCCGACCCCTTTGCCTTTGCGGCGGCCCTCGTCGATGATGCCCCGCAGGGTCTGGAACAGTTCCGGCATCCGGTGGATTTCGTCGAGGATCACCAGCCGGTCTTCGAACCGCTCCAGGTACAGGCGCGGGCTGGCCAGCTTGGCGCGATCCTCCCGATCCTCCAGATCCAGATACAGCGCGTTCCGTCGCTCGCCGAGCAGCCGCGCCAGCGTGGTCTTGCCGACCTGGCGCGGACCGATCAGGGCGACGGCAGCCTGCCGGTTCAAGGCGGACTGAACGATGGAGAAGGCGTGTCGCTGGATTAACATTGCAAATTTT
>JBAOII010000029.1:0-35379 GCA_037045685.1 Candidatus Competibacter sp. | reverse complement strand
CGCCCGATTGGACGGCCCTTGTTGTCCGAAGGCATCGGCGCTCGAATCGAGCCGACTTTCAGCGGCGTTCGAGCGCCTTATTCCGCCCGCATCACAGGTCAAACCGGTCGAGGTTCATGACCTTCGTCCAAGCCGCGACAAAGTCTTGCACAAACTTCTCGCGTGCGTCGTTGGCCGCATAAAATTCCGCGACCGCGCGCAGCTCGGAGTTCGAGCCAAACACCAGATCGACGGGGGTTGCCGTCCACTTGACGTTGCCCGTCTTGCGGTCGCGACCTTCGTAAAGGCCCTCGGTCTTGGCCGACTTGGACCACTGCGTAGACATGTCGAGCAGATTCACGAAGAAGTCGTTGCTCAGCGTGCCGGGCCGGTCGGTGAACACGCCCTGCGCGGACTGGCCCGTGTTCGCGTTCAAGGCGCGCATCCCGCCCACCAGAACGGTCATTTCGGGAACGGTGAGATTCAGCAGACTGGCCCGATCCACCAGCATTTCGGCGGGTGATCGCGGGTTATTGCCGCCGAAGTAGTTGCGGAAACCATCGGCGGTCGGTTCGAGCGCGGCAAACGAAGCCGCATCGGTTTGCTCTTGCGACGCATCCGCGCGTCCTGGTTTGAAAGGAACCTTGACCTCGTATCCGGCCTGCTTCGCGGCCTGTTCGATGGCCGCCGCTCCGCCCAACACGATCACGTCGGCCAGCGACACTTTCTTCCCGCCGGATTGCGCGCCGTTAAAGCCCCGTTGAATGTCTTCCAAACTCTTCAGCACCTTGGCCAGCTCTTGTCGGATTGTTCGCCGCCCAATCCTTTTGCGGCGCAAGGCGGACGCGCGCGCCATTCGCGCCGCCGCGCAGGTCGGAGCCACGGAAGGAAGCGGCCGACGCCCAGGCGGTTCTCACCAGTTCGGGGGTGGTCAAGCCGGAAGCGAGAATCTTGGCCTTGAGCGCCGCGATGTCGTTCGCATCGATCAACGGATGATCGACTGCAGGCACCGGATCTTGCCAAATCAGCACGTCCTTGGGCGCTTCGGCGCCGATGTAGCGCGCCCGTGGACCCAAATCGCGATGCGTCAGCTTGAACCATGCTTTGGCGAACGCCAGCTCGAATTGCTTCGGGTCTTTCCTGAAGCGCTCCGCGATCTGGCGATAGCTCGGGTCGAACTTCAGCGAAAGGTCGGTGGTGAGCATGAACGGCGCATGCCGCTTCGTCTTGTCGTGCGCATCCGGGACGGCGTTGGCCGCCTGATCGTTCGCCGGAATCCATTGAATCGCGCCGGCGGGGCTCTTGGTCTGCACCCAATCGAAGGCGAACAGGTTGTCCAAATATTGCGTGGTCCAGGCGACCGGATTGACGGTCCATGCGCCTTCCAGACCGCTGGTGACGGTGTCTTCCGCATTGCCCTTGCCGCACTTGTTCTTCCAGCCGAAGCCTTGCTCCTCGATGCCTGCGGCCGCGGGCTCCGGACCCACGCAGTCGGCTGGCTTGTGCGCGCCGTGCGCTTTACCGAAGGTGTGACCGCCCGCGATCAGCGCGACGGTCTCTTCGTCGTTCATCGCCATGCGAGCGAAGGTTTCGCGAATATCCTTGGCGGCCAAGAGCGGGTCCGGGTTGCCGTTCGGCCCTTCCGGATTCACGTAGATGAGACCCATCTGGACGGCGGCGAGGGGATTTTCGAGTTTGCGATCACCGCTGTAGCGCTTGTCGTCAAGCCACTTTTTTTCGGGACCCCAATAGACCAGGTCGGCCTCCCAGTCGTCTTGACGGCCGCCGGCAAAGCCAAAGGTCTTGAAGCCCATCGATTCCAGCGCGACGTTGCCGGTCAGGACCATCAGATCGGCCCACGAAATCTTGCTGCCGTACTTTTGCTTGATCGGCCACAGCAGGCGGCGCGCTTTGTCGAGGCTCGCGTTGTCGGGCCAACTGTTGAGCGGCTCGAAACGCTGTTGACCGCCATCGGCGCCGCCGCGACCGTCGGCCACGCGGTAGGTGCCCGCGCTGTGCCAGGCCATGCGAATGAAGAAGGGTCCATAGTGACCATAATCCGCCGGCCACCAGTCCTGCGATGCGGTCATCAGCGCCGCGATGTCCTTCTTCACGGCAGCGAGATCGAGCTTTTTAAACTCTTCGGCGTAGTTGAAGTCCTTCCCCATCGGGTTGGACGTGGCGTTGTGCTGGCGAAGCGGCTGTAGGTTCAGTTGCTCGGGCCACCATTCCTGGTTCGACATCGGTTTGCTTTGAGCATGGGCAACGCTGATGGTCGCGAACGGCGATAGGGCTACCGCCAAGGCAGCAAGTAACGGGGTTTTTTTATTGCGCATCGCGGGTCTCCTCATGGCGGGAAAAACAATGTGCCGTTTGACTATATGCGCGCCCCATGAAAATTAATAATTTATAAGTTCTATAGTGTCGATCAATTATTCCTATTGAGTGTATCCCGACGATGCACTTCACCCCGCCTGCTCCCGCGTTTCCAACTCCTCCCAGCGCCCGTAAGCCGCTTCCAGTTCCGATTCCAGCACCCGCAACTCCTCCAACTGCCGGGAGACGACTGTCGATTCCCGCCTGTAAAAAGCCGGGTCGGCGGTGGCGGCGTGCAACTCCCGCTGGCGTTGTTCCAGTTCCTCGATGCGCGCCGGCAGCCGCTCCAGTTCCCGCCGTTCGTTGTAGCTCAGCTTGCCCGGCGTGGCCGCCCGTGACGGTTTCGGCGTGGGTGCTGATGCCGGCTTGGGTTTGACGAGCGGAGCGGGTTCCGGCACGGATCGCTGCCGCAGCCAGTCGGTGTAACCGCCGACGTATTCGCGGATGCCGCCGTCGCTCTCGAACACCAGACAACTGGTCACCACGTTGTCCAGAAACGCCCGGTCGTGGCTGACCAGCAGCAAGCGTGCCGGTGTAGTCCAGCAACAGTTCTTCCAGCAGTTCCAGCGTTTCCAGATCGAGATCGTTGGTCGGTTCGTCCATGACCAGCAGGTTGGCCGGCTTGGTGAACAGCCGCGCCAGCAACAGCCGGTTGCGCTCGCCGCCGGACAGCGATTTGACCGGCGAGCGCGCCCGCTGGGCGGTGAACAGGAAATCGCCCAGATAGCCGATGATGTGACGGCGCTGGCCGTTGATTTCGATGGTTTCTCGCCCGCCAGCGACGCTGTCCAGCACGGTTTGCTCGGGGTCCAGTTGCTCGCGCAGTTGATCGAAATAGGCGATTTCCAGCTTGGTCCCGTGCCGGACTTGACCGGCGTCCGGTGGCAGGCGTCCGAGCAGGAGATTCAGCAGCGTGGTCTTGCCGGAGCCGTTGGGACCGATCAGGCCGATGCGGTCGCCGCGCATGATCCGCGTCGAGAAATCGCGAATCAGCGGTACGTCCTGCCAGGCGTAGCTGACGTTTTGCGCTTCGATCACCAGCTTGCCGGACGTTTCCGCCTGTTCCAGCGCGAAACTGGCCTTGCCGAGTTGCTCGCGGCGCTGGCGGCGCTCCTCGCGCAAATCCAGCAACGCCCGCACCCGGCCCTCGTTGCGAGTGCGCCGCGCCTTGATGCCCTGCCGAATCCACACTTCTTCCTGGGCCAGATTCTTGTCGAACTTGGCGTTGTGGCGGGCTTCGACCTCCAGCAGCGCCGCTTTCTTCTCCAGAAACGTGGCGTAGTCGCCCGGCCAAGAGGTCAGCGCGCCGCGATCCAGTTCCAGCAAGCGAGTCGCCAAGCGTTGCAACAGGGCGCGGTCGTGGGTGACGAACAGCAGCCCGCCGCGAAATTCCAGCAACTCGTCTTCCAACCACTGGATGGTTTCCAGATCGAGATGGTTGGTCGGCTCGTCCAGCAACAGCACGTCGGGATCGCGGACCAGCGCCCGGCCCAGCAACACCCGCCGCCGCCAGCCGCCCGACAGTTCCGCCAGCGGCGTGTCGGCGGGCAGTTGCAGGCGGCTGATGACGGTTTCGACCCGCTGTTGCCAGCGCCAGCCGTCGCGCGCTTCCAAATCGTGTTGCAGCCGCTCCATCTTGCGCATGGCTTCGGGCGTGGAGGCGTGGGCGAGTTGGATGGCGGCTTCGTGATACTCGGCCAGCAGCGCCCCCAGCCCTTCCAGCCCGCCGGCGACGATCTCGAACACGGTGGCCGTGGTGTCGGCGGGCAACTCCTGCGCCAGCGTGGCGACGCGCAAGCCGGGCTGGCGCCAGATGTCGCCGCCGTCGGGGTGCAGTTCGTCGGCCAGCAGCCGCAGCAAGGTGGTTTTGCCGGTGCCGTTGCGGCCGATCAGGCAGACCCGCTCGCCGGCGTCCAATTGGAAAGCTGGCGCCGTCCAACAGCTTTTCGGCGCCGAAGGCGATGGAGAGGTTGTCGATGCTGAGTAAGGGCATTAGGGAAACATTCCGGTGTCCTGTCTTCAAAAATCTCGCAAACGGGAAAAATCAGTGTCGTCACCGACATCAGGCATATCGGCTAAAAGAGATTTTAGTGGGAGTGGTGACACCGTTTCTTCTTCCACGATAAGCAACACTTCGAGTCGGTGATGACGGAAAGCTTCAGGAACGGGAATAGCGTCGGGCGCATCTTCGTAAATCTGACGAATGGCTTGCATGATCTAATCTCGCTTCGCAAAGTGATATTCACTCAATACTGCGCCATGTTTTCCACGCGAAAGGCTTGATCTTCCTCAACGCGATTCCTGCTTTCGATGTGGCGTGCGATCCAAAAGCTCCCATCGTCGCGCCGTGTGAGCATCACTGGCGAGCCATAGGTTTTGTGGGTGGCAACGATTTTCTCCAGAGTCTCATCGCTGTTCAGAATATGCCCGCCTTTAGTTTCCAGCAGCAGGACATCCGCACCGCGAGCGCGTCCGCTCACGCCGACGGCAAAATCGGGGAAATAGCGGCCACCGTCGGGTAGCACGATGCCGATGGACCACGGTTTGCGCGGCTCATTGCGATGCCACCACAGCACCGTTCCCGACGTATCGGCGTCGAGCAGTTCGGCGAACTTCCGTTCGTGTTCATTCAGTTCCGGCGGCATGATGCCGTAGGCATTCAGGCGGAACGTTGAGCTTGCAAATTTGCATTTCAAATGCAGATTTGCAAGGTTCAAAGGAGCAGACGCAGTATCCCGCGAAAGCGATCAGGGCGCCGACAACCCCCGCCGCCGATGCCGCAGCAATACCAGCGAGCGGCCTTGCGACGGGTACGGCTCTTCGGCGGGATGCTGGTTGCCTGCGACGGGCTGGCCGTGCGGCAAGGCGGTATCCACCAGCACCTCGAAAATGGCCTCGTCCCGCACGATGGGCAACACGAACGGGATTTCCTCGTGATGGGCGTTGAACAGCAACAGAAAATCGTCATCCTCCAGCGGGTGGCCGCGCTCGTCCCAGTCGCCCAGCGCATCGCCCGGCAAGTACAAGCCCAGACAGCGCGCATAATCGTGAGTCCATTCGTCATCGTCGATTTCCCGGCCGTCGGGATTGAACCAAAGAATGTCGCGGACCCCGCTGCCGTGAATGCCCCGGAAAAAATGGCGGCGCCGGAAGGTCGGATGCTCGCGGCGTAAATGCACCAGCCGTTGGGCGAACAGCAGCAACTCGCGGTTTTCCGGCAACCAGGCGAGGTCCCAATTGAACCAACTGATCTCGTTATCCTGACAGTAGGCGTTGTTGTTGCCGCGCTGGGTGCGGCCCACCTCGTCGCCGGCCAACAGCATCGGCACACCCTGCGACAACAGCAGCGTCGCCAGAAAGTTGCGCCGCTGGTGCAAACGATGCGCCAGCACCTTCGGGTCGGTGGAATCGCCCTCGGCCCCGCAGTTCCAACTGCGGTTGTGCGACTCGCCGTCCTGGTTGTTCTCCAGATTGGCCTCGTTGTGGCGCTCGTTGTAGCTGACCAGATCGTAGAGCGTGAACCCGTCGTGGGCGGTGACGAAGTTGATGCTGGCGCAGGGCCGGCGGCCGTTGTGCTCGTATAAATCGGCGGAACCGGTCAGTCGATAGGCCAGATCGCCGATCAGCCCGCCCTCGCCCCGCCAGTAGTCGCGCACCACGTCGCGGTACTTGCCGTTCCACTCGCTCCAGCCGACCGGGAACCGGCCGACCTGATAGCCGTTCTCCCCCGTATCCCACGGCTCGGCGATCAGCTTGACCCGCGCCAGTACCGGGTCCTGGTGGACGACATCCATGAACGCGCCCGCCTGATCCACCTCGCCGTCCGTTTCCCGCGCCAGCGCGGCGGCCAGATCGAAGCGGAAGCCATCGACGTGCATCTCCTGCACCCAATAGCGCAAACTGTCCATGACCAGTTGCAGCACGCGCGGATGAGACGGTGTTCAGGGTGTTGCCGCAGCCGGTGTAGTCCATGGTGTAGCGCGGATGCTCCGGCGACAGCCGGTAATAGACCGCGTTGTCGATCCCGCGAAAACACAGGGTCGGCCCGAGATGGTTGCCCTCGGCGGTGTGGTTGTAAACCACGTCCAGCAGCACCTCGATGCCGGCCGAGTGCAGGCTCTTGACCATGCTCTTGAACTCGCTCACCGGATTGTCGGTGGCGGCGTAGCGCGGGTCGGGCGCGAAATAGCCGATGGGGCTGTAGCCCCAATAGTTGCGCAATCCCCTGTCGAGCAGGTGGCGCTCGTCCACGAAATACTGGATCGGCAACAGCTCCACCGCCGTCACCCCCAGCGCCTTCAGATAATCGATCACCGGCCCGCAGGCCAATCCGGCGTAGGTGCCGCGCAGATGGGCCGGCACATCGGGATGGCGGACGGTGAAGCCGCGCACATGCAGCTCGTAGATCAGCGTATCGTGCCAAGCCACGCGCGGCGGCCGGTCGTCGCCCCAGACGAAGGCCGCGTCCACCACCTGACACTTGGGCATCCCCGCCGCGCTGTTGCGGGTGTTGAAGCTGAAATCCTCGGTGCGACCGCCGATCCGATAGCCGAACTGGGCGTCGCTCCAATGCATCTGGCCGACGATGGTCTTCGCGTAGGGATCGAGCAGCAGCTTGTGGGCGTTGAAGCGATGGCCCTCTTCCGGCTTGTAGGGACCGTGCACCCGATAGCCGTACAGCAAGCCGGGACGGGCCTCCGGCAAATAGCCGTGCCAGACGCCCGCCGGTCCGCTCGCGCAGCGGGATTTGTTCGACCTCGTGCTTGCCCTTGGCGTCGAACAGGCACAGCACCACCCGCTCGGCGTGCTCGGAAAACAGGGCGAAGTTGACGCCCTCGCCGTCCCAAGTCGCGCCCAAGGGATACGGCTGGCCCGGCCAAACGGTGGTGGTCGATCTATTCATCGGTATCGATGCCATCCTCATGCCTCCCCGCCGCCGGCGGAGAGACGATCTGTCTCTCCGGTGTCGGAAGCATTTTTGTCGGGACTTTCGCTTTCCGCCGTTCCCGCGTCAGCGGGAATCCAGCGAGCCGCCGAACAGATCGGCCACCCCCGCTGTCGCGGGCACGGCGAGTCAAGGCGTTTGGCGAAAGCCCTGTCGATCGAGTTTTTCGCGGCGAACGAATCGAAAAAACACCCTCACCCTCACCCCTCTCCCACGGGGAGAGGGGGTTTTCGTGCGATCTCTCACTCGCTGAAAGACCGCATGGTGGTGGTGACCTCGCCCGGTCCCACCGTCGTGATGCCGCCCGCCGTGACGCTGTAGCGGCGCCCGTCGAGCTCGGGATCGAAGCCGATGCGCGCACCCGCCTCGATGACGTTGTAGCCGCCGATGATGGCTCGCCGCAACCGGGCCCCGCGCTTGATCCAGACGTAGTCCTGAATCACGCAATCCTCGATCTCCACATCGTCCTCGACGATCACTTCGCGGCGGATGATGGTGTTGCTGATGGACGCGCTATGCACCAGCGAGCCGGCGGCGATCACGCTGTTGTGAATCGTCCCATCCAGGATGCGCGCGACCGGCCCCTGATAGTTGCTGGAAAAGATTCGCCACTGCGGGTTGAACACGTCGAAGCGCGGCGTCAGGCCCAGCAAATCCTGGTGGGCGTTGTAATAGGCGTCCAAAGTTCCCACATCGCGCCAGTAGGCCGGCTCCTCGTAGGGCTTGGTTCCCGGCACCTTGTTGGTGGCGAAGTCGTAGGCGAACAGCCGATGCGTCTCCTTCAAGTGCGGCAACACATGCTGGCCGAAGTCGTGCTCGCCCCGCTCGTTGGCCGCCTTGAGGGCTTCGACCAGCACCTTGGCATCGAACAGATAATTGCCCATCGAGGCGTAGGCGCGGGATGGATCCGACGGCATCGGGGTGGGGTTGGCGGGCTTTTCCTGGAATTCGTTCACCCGGCCGGCGTGGTCGGCGACGATGACGCCGAAGCCCCGGGCCTCGTCGATGGGCACCGGCAGGGCGGCGACGGTGACATCGGCTTCCCGCTCGTGGTGGAAATCGATCATCTGCTGGAGATCCATCCGGTAGACGTGATCGGCGCCGAACACCAGCACCAGATCGGGATTGTGCAACTGGATCAGGTTCAGGTTCTGGTACACGGCGTCGGCGGTGCCCATGAACCAGTCGCCGCCGCGCATCATCTGCGGCGGCACCACCGTCACGAACTCCTCGTTGCGCATCGGCGACACCACCCAGGCTTTGCGGACATGCTCGATCAGCGACTGGGATTTGTACTGCACCAGCAGATAGATCGATTGAATGCTGGAATTGAGCAGGTTGCTCAACACGAAGTCCACGATGCGGTAGCGGCTGCCGAACGGCAGGGAAGGTTTGGAGTTATGGGACGTCAGGGGACTCAGGCGAGCACCCTCGCCACCGGCCATCACGAACGCGAGAATTTTGGGTTGTTTCATCGTGGCATATCCTTCTTCTCTAGTGGTAGGACTTCACACAAACCCCCGGCGGGATGGCGACCCAACCGGGGCGGTTATCCGATCAACCGCGCGCTCAGCGAGCTTGCCGCCCGACCCGCGCCGGCCGGCGCTGGCCTCGGCGGGTCCGGCCGCCCATCGGCCTCCGGCCGAACGAATCGCGGCCTTCAGCGAATCCTCTTGCTCCGCCGTCAACCTTCAAACGTGTCGAAATCGCGCTCCGAGTGGAGATGGTGGTGCAGGCGGAACACGTGCGCCGGCATCCGGTGCGGGTTCAGCTCCACGTAATTGCGCGGTCCGTTCCAGATGTAGTGCGCGCCGGTCAGCAGATCGTGGACCTGGTACGGCTGCCGCGGATCGACCCCCAGCGCCTCCAGATCCAGCTGCGTCCAGCCCGCCTGGGTGTAGTTGGGGTCCAGGTTCACCACCACCAGGATGGCGTTGGCGCGATTGGCCGTGGCCTTGCTGTAGCAGATGATCTGCTCGTTGTCGACCTTGTGGAACCGCAGGTTCCAATCGGATTGCAAGGCCGGGTTGCGCTTGCGGATCCGGTTCACCAGGGCGATGAAATCGCGCAGGCTGTTGGGGCCGTCCAGCTCCTGGAAGCCGCGATAGCGCAACTGGTATTTCTCGGAGTCGAGATATTCCTCGCTGCCGTGCTTGACCGCGATGTGCTCCATCATTTCGTAGGCCGGCCCGTAGATGCCGTAGTTGGCGGTCATGGTCGCCGCCAGCACCAGCCGGGACACGAAGGCCGGCCGGCCGCCGAACTGCAAATACTCGGTCAGAATGTCCGGGGTATTCGGCCAGAAGTTGGGCCGGAAGTACTCGCGGCCCGGACCCTGGGTCAGCTCGGTCAGATATTCGGTCAGCTCCCACTTGGTGTTGCGCCAAGCGTAGTAGGTGTAGGACTGGTTGTAGCCCAGCTTGGCCAGCCGGTGCATCACCTTGGGCCGGGTGAAGGCCTCCGCCAGGAAGATGGCGTTCGGCGTGGTCTTCTTGATCTCGGCGATCAGCCACTCCCACATCGCGAACGGCTTGGTGTGGGGATTATCCACCCGGAAGATGCGCACGCCTTGGGCGATCCAGAACTCGAAGATGCTCTTGATCTCGTCCCACAGCGCCTGCCAGTCGCCGGTCTCGAAGTTGAACGGATAGATGTCCTGGTATTTCTTGGGCGGGTTCTCGGCGTACTGCACCGTCCCGTCCGGCCGCCAGCGAAACCAGTCGGGATGCTGTTTGACGTAGGGATGATCGGGCGCGCACTGCAGAGCGATGTCGAGGGCGATCTCGATGCCGTGCTCCTTGGCTTTTTGCACCAGCCGGCGGAAATCCTCCAGCGTGCCCAGGGCCGGCAGGATGTCCTTGTGGCCGCCTTCGGTGGCGCCGATGGCCCACGGGCTGCCCACATCGTCGGGGCCAGGCGTCAGGGTGTTGTTCTTGCCCTTGCGGTTGACGCGGCCGACGGGATGGATCGGCGGAAAGTACAGCACGTCGAAACCGAGCGCGGCGAGGCGCGGCAGCCAGGTTTCGCAGTCCTTGAAGGTGCCGTGCTTGCCGGGCGCGGCGCTGCACGAGCGAGGGAACATTTCGTACCAGGTGCTGAAGCGGGCGCGCTCGTCGTCCACGGTGACGCCCAACCGCTTGCCGTAATTCAGCGCCAGCCGGCGGTCGGCGTAGCGGTCCATGAACTTGGCCAGCTCCTCGTCCATGCCCAGTTGGCGGCGGTAATCCAACACTTGGTCGCCGACCAGCGCCTTGGCGCGCTGGGCCAGCCACTTGGCGTCTTCCCCGGCGGCGCGCTGGCCGGCTTTCGCGACCAGCTGCTCGCCCACCCGCAGGGCGATGGCGATGTCCTCGGCCTGCACCCAGCGGCTGAGGTCGTGCCGCCAGGACTTGAACGGGTCCACCCAAGCGGTGACCGTGTATTCGTAGGTGCCCAGCTCCAGCACCTGAAACTCCCCCTGCCAGCGGTCGTTGACCAAAAAGCGCATCGGGGCTTCCCGCCAGCCGGCTTCGCCGGCCCGGCGGTATTGCAGGACGCAAGACAGCGAGTCGTGCCCGTCGGTGAACACGTCCGCTTCCACCACCACCACGTCGCCCACGGTGCGCTTGACGGGAAACCGGCCGCCCTCGATTTCCGGGGTCACGCCCTCGATGATGACCCGCTTCCGGCCGTCCGTCGCGCCCGGCTCCGGCGCCGGCTCCGGGGGTGACAGGACCGGCACGGCCACCGCCGGCTCGCTCTGACCTGCGAGTGGAGCTACGGCCGAATGCGGCGCCGGCCCGGCGGTCGCGGTCTTGATCGAGTCTGGCGCTGGCTCGGCGGTCGCTCGCTTTTTATCATCCGCCACGGTTTTTTTGGTCATACCGGTTATCCTCAGTTCTTGCTGGCAGGGTTTCTCGTTATAAGCCAATCGTCGTCACGATCGGGGCGGCCAGCCTGCTGCCGTTCGGAAGCCGAGATGCTAAAGTAACCACCTTGGTCCGACTTGTCGGCGCGGCGATCGGCCCATCTTTATCCCCCCTTATTATGACGGTTTTTTGTGGCCGTGCCTAAACCTTAAATCCGGTCGGGATTAGCCCCGTACCGAGGATGTTGCCCGATGACTGAACTACAGCGGACTATCGACGATGCCTTCGAGCGTCGCGGCGAGATCGATCCCACCAACGCGCCGGCCGACCTCCGCGAGGCGGTCGAAGAAGCGCTGGGCCTGCTGGAACTGGGCCGGGCGCGCGTGGCCGAGAAACGCGACGGCGCCTGGACGGTCAACGCCTGGTTGAAAAAGGCGGTACTGTTGAGCTTCCGCCTGAACGAGAGCGCGATCATCCGCGACGGCTACACCAACTACTTCGACAAGGTGCCGCCGAAATACGCCGAGTACGGCGAGAACGACTTTCTGGCCGCCGGGGTCCGAGTGGTGCCGCCCGCCGCCGCCCGGCGCGGCTCTCACATCGCGCCGGGAGTGGTGCTGATGCCCTCCTTCGTCAACATCGGCGCTTACGTCGATTCCGGCACCATGGTCGATACCTGGGCCACGGTCGGCTCCTGCGCGCAGATCGGCAAAAACGTCCACCTGTCCGGCGGGGTCGGCATCGGCGGCGTGCTGGAGCCGTTGCAAGCCAGCCCCACCATCATCGAGGACGACTGCTTCATCGGCGCCCGCTCCGAAGTGGTCGAGGGCGTGATCGTCGAGCGCGGCTCGGTGGTCTCGATGGGCGTCTACATCGGCCAGAGCACCAAGATTTACAACCGGATGACCGGCGAGGTGAGTTACGGTCGAGTGCCGGCCGGTTCGGTCGTCGTGCCCGGCGCGCTGCCCGCTCCCGACGGCAGCCACAGCCTGTACTGCGCGATCATCATCAAGCGGGTGGACGAGAAAACCCGTAGCCGGATCAGCCTCAACGAGCTGTTGCGCGATTGAAAGTTGCATTTGCGGAACGGGCGGAAACGGACTCGTAGAGCGCTTTTTCGATGCGACTGCAACATCCGCACGACCGCTTCGTGCGCGAGTTCTTCGGCGAGCCGGCGCACGCGCGGGAGTTCCTGAGCGCCGTGTTGCCGGCGGCGCTGGCGGACGGGCTGGACTGGACCCGGCTGCGCGGCGAACCGGCCACCTTCATCGACGAAAATTTGCGCGAACAGTATTCCGACCTACTGTTTTCGGTGCCGGGCAAGGCCGATGAGCCGCGACAGGTTTATCTGCTGTTCGAGCACAAATCGGCGTTGGACCAGCGGCTATTGCGGCAATTGCTCGGCTATCTGGCCAGGATTTACGCCGCCCAAAACCAACCGGCGCCGGTGATCGCGGTGGTTTTTTATCACGGTGACGCCCCGCATCCGACCGGGCAGCGATTTATCGATGACCTGTCGCTTTCCCCGGAGCAGCGGACCCTTTACCAACCCTACATCCCGGACTTCGGCTATTTGCTGTTCGATCTCGCCCGCGCCGAACCTCGGGCTTGGGGATCGCTGGCGCTGCGGGTATTTTTGTCGGCGCTGGACAGCGCGCGCAGCCCCGATCCCGCTCGACTCGCCAGAGTGCTGCGCTTGGCGGATCAGTTGCTCGGGGAACCCGAAAGCACCCGCATCGTCCACTCGTTGCTGGTTTATCTGTTTCAGGTGACGGATTTGCAGCCCGCGCAATGGCGGGCCTTGTTGAGCCCGCCACCGTCGCCGGCTCTGGAGGCCACCATGATTTCAACCGCCCAACAACTGTTCGAACAAGGCAAGATCGAGGGCAAGATCGAGGGCAAGATCGAGGGCAAGATCGAGGGAGAGACGGTGTTTCTGGAACGCCTGCTGCAAGCCAAATTCGGCCGACTACCGCCAAGCTACCGACACCGCATCGCCGTAGCGGACGCGGAAACCCTACTGTCGTGGGGCGAGCGGGTGTTGAGCGCCGCCACGCTGGCCGAGGTGTTCGCGGACACGCACTGAAACCGAACAACCAATACTCGCCCGGAACCGCCGCCGAGACTCTGAACCCATGTCGCTCACGCTGGACCTCACCCTCGACCTGTTGCGCCGGCCTTCGGTCACACCGGAGGACGCCGGTTGCCAAGAGGTTCTGATCGCTCGACTCGAAGCCCTGGGTTTCCGGGTGGAACGACTCCGATTCGGGGATGTGGACAACTTCTGGGCGCGATTCGGCGACCGGGAACCGCTGTTCGCTTTCGCCGGCCATACCGATGTGGTGCCGCCCGGCCCGTCGGATCGGTGGCGATCGCCGCCGTTCGCGCCGACCGTCCGCGACGGCCATTTATACGGGCGCGGCGCGGCGGACATGAAAGGCAGCCTGGCGGCGATGATCACCGCGTGCGAGCGCTTCCTCGCCGCTCGTCCCCGACCGCTCGGCTCCATCGGGTTCCTGATCACCAGCGACGAGGAAGGCGCGGCGATCGATGGCACGGTCAAAGTCGTGGAGCGGCTGGAAGCGCGCGGCGAGAAAATGCGCTGGTGTCTGGTCGGCGAACCGTCCTGCGTCGCCCGACTCGGCGACACGATCAAAAACGGCCGGCGCGGCTCGCTCAACGGCCGTCTCGTCCTGCGCGGGGTACAGGGGCACGTCGCCTACCCGCATCTGGCCCAGAACCCCATCCACGCGGTCGGCGCCATCATCGGCCCGCTGGTCGATGAAGTCTGGGATCGCGGCCACGCCTATTTCCCGCCGACTTCGTTTCAGATTTCCAATCTCCGTTCCGGCACCGGCGCGGACAACGTCATTCCCGGCGAACTGGATCTGCTGCTCAACTTTCGCTTTTCGCCGGCGGTGACGGTCGAACAGCTCCAGGAACGGGTCCGGCTGATCGTCGAAACCGCTCTGCTCAACGAGGAAGTCAAAACCGGCCAAGTCTTCCAGTACGAGCTGCAATGGCGGTTGTCCGGCCCGCCGTTTTTCACCCCGCCCGGCGACCTGGTGGCCGCCACCGTCGCCGCGATTCGCGCCGAGACGGGGCTGGAACCGGAATTGTCCACCGGCGGCGGCACCTCCGACGGCCGCTTCATCGCGCCCACCGGCGCGCAGGTCATCGAGTTCGGGCCGCTCAATGCCACCATTCACAAGATCGACGAATGCGTCTCCGTCGGCGATCTGGACCGGCTGAGCCGAATATACGAGGGCATATTGGTCCGGCTGCTGGGTTGAACTCTCGCGCCCCGGCCGCGGCCAGATACCAGAGCAAGCTTGCTCCATCAGCTCGGCAACCGGCTCCGGGCAGCGGGCGAAACGGGCGCACGCCACCCGGAATCGGCCGTCTGTCAAACCGCAACTCATTCGGAGGATGAACCCATGCAACAGCGCGAACTCGATAGCACCGGATCGCACTTCAAGGCGATCGGCTTGGGCGCCATGCCGCTCTCCATCAGCGGACGGCCGGACGAGGCGCAGGCGTTCGCCGTCATCGAGGCGTTCGCCGAAGGCGGCGGCGATTTCATCGATACCGCCAACGTCTATTGTTTGGACGACGACGACATCGGCCACAACGAGCGGCTGATCCGGGCGGCTTTGAGTCAGCTCGGCCTGACCGATCGGGTGTTCGTCGCCACCAAGGGCGGGCTGCGCCGCCCCGGCGGCGCCTGGACCGTCGATGGCGATCCCGCTTGGCTGCGGCTTTCTTGCGAGCGCAGCTTGCGGGAGCTGCGCACCGATTGCATCGGCCTCTACCAGCTGCACGCCGTCGATCCCAAGACCGACTTCAGCCGTTCGCTGGAGGCGCTGATCAAGTTGCAGGAAGAAGGCAAAATCCGCCATATCGGTCTGTCGAACGTCAGTTCGGCGCAATTGGAGCAGGCGTTGAGCCTGACCCTGATCGCGTCGGTGCAAAACCGCTGCAACCTTTTCGACAAGCGGGATTTCCACAACGGCCTGATCGATTTTTGTCAGGCGCGGCGGATCACCTATCTCCCTTACAGCCCGGTCGGCGGCCACAACGGCCATGTTCGCCTCGCGCGGGAACCGCTGCTGCTGCAACTGGCCGCCAAATACGAAGCGACTCCGCACCGCATCGCCCTGGCTTGGTTGCTCCACAAGGGCCAACACATCTTGCCGATACCCGGCGCCAGCAAAGTCGCCAGCATTCGCGACAGCCTGCAGGCGACGAATTTGAACCTGAGCGCCGAAGACATCGCCGCTCTGGATCGGCTGCCCGATCGATGACCGAGGGTCTAACCCGCTTTATCGCTTACCGCCACGCTCCGGCCGAATTGCCGGCGGCCTCGGCCGACACCGCGACAACCTTCCGTTCCAGCGCTTGAGCGGGTCCGGCCCCGTGGAACTGACCCTGGACCCGACCACTATCCCGCTGCTCGGCATCGCCGCCCTGCTGGCGGGCTTCATCGACGCCGTCGCCGGCGGCGGCGGGATGCTGGTGATGCCGGCCTTGCTCGGCACCGGAATGCCGCCGCATCTGGTGGTCGGCACCAACAAATTGGTCGGCACCTTCGGGACGCTCAGCGCGTCCGTGACCTTCATTCGCAAGGGATTGTTCCAGCCGGCGCTGTGGTGGGCGATGAGTTTCGGCACCTTCGTCGGCGCGTTGTGCGGCGCGGTGCTGATCTATCTCATGAGCGCGGGCGCGCTGAAAAAATTGCTCCCGCTCGCGATCCTGGCGGCGGCGGCCTATCTGGCTTGGCCGCGCCGATCCGCCCCGGTCGCGGTTCGCTCGGAGCCGGTGGAAGCGCATCCGGCCCGGCGCGGCGTCAAGCTGCTGACCGGCGGCCTGATCGGCTTTTACGACGGCTTTATCGGGCCGGGCACCGGCGCGTTCTGGATGGCGGCGGCCATGAAGTTGTTCCGGTTGGATCTGGTGGCGGCGGCAGGCGTGGCGCGGTTCATGAACTTCGTCAGCAACGTCACCGCCTTGCTGACCTTCATGGCTCTGGGCAACATCGATTACACCGTCGGCCTGACCATGGGCGCGACGCTGATGGTCGGCGCCTTCGTCGGCGCCCACAGCGCCATCCGCTACGGGGCGCCGTTCATCCGTCCGGTGTTCCTCGCCGTGGTGGTGTTGATGGCGGGCCGGCTGTTGCTGGCGGGATAGGCGCTCGCGATGTCATCCGATCAGCACGGCCATCGACGCATCGCGGAGAAAACTCGGCGCGCCTCATCAATTCCCCGGCTTCAGGCGCAGCTTGAACTTGATCTGGACCTCGTTCGCCACCGTGTCGGTATCGGCCCAAGGTCCGTCGCCGACGTTGAAATCCAACCGTTTCAATTCAAACTGACCGTCCGCCACCAGATCCGAGCCCTCGGTTTTCAGGGTCAACAGGGCGGTGATGTCCCGGCTGACGCCCTTGAGCGTCAGCGTGCCGCCGACCTCGTAACGCCCCGCGTCGAGCGCCCGGAACCGCTTGGACTCGAAAGCGGCTTCCGGGAAATTGGTGGTGTCGAACCAGCGCTTGCGCTTGATCTCGGTCGTCAGATCGGAAGCCGGCAGCGCCACGCTGTCGGTGTCGATCACCACGCGAACCCGGCTCTGTTCCATCGCGGCCGGATCGAGCGCGGCATCGACCGCGAACTTCTGAAACTTCCCCTCGGCCGGCACGCCCATCTGCTTGCCGACGAACGCGATCTCGCTCTGCTCCGGCGCCAGCACTTGCCCGGCTTGAACCCCCAGCGCGGCCAGCCCGAAACCGAGCGCCGCCACGACCATCCCCAACCCGCGTTTCGTCATCGCCCGCTCTCCCGACGGCCGGCCAGCGGCACCATGCGCGCCAGCACCTCGTCCCGTTCGATGAAATGATGCTTGAGCGCCGCGCCGACATGGGCCGCAACCGCCGCCAGCAGCGTGTAGTTCAGCCATGCGTGCAGCGCCCGCAGCCCGCCCGCCACCGCTTCGTCGGCGCCGATCAAATCGGGCAGGGGCAACCATCCCAGATACACTACCGGAATCCCCTTGGCGGAACTGAACAGCCAGCCGCTGAGCGGAATGGCGAACATCAGCCCGTACAGCAGAACATGGACGCCGTGCGCGGCCCATTGCTGCCAGATCGGGACGGTCGGCGGCAGCGGCGGAGCCGGATGGGTCAGCCGCCACGCCAACCGCAACGCGGTCAGGCTGAGGACCGTGATGCCGAGCCACTTGTGCCAGGACAGCCAGCGCACTTTCTGGGGGCTGAACTCCATCCCGGCTAAGGTCCAGCCCAAGCCGAACGCGGTCACGATCAGCGCCGCCGCGAGCCAGTGCAGCCCGATGGCGACGCCGGTATAGCGCATTCCAATTTCTCGAACCATGCCATTTTCACTCCAAGCCGACGATCCCGGATCACGCTTCGCGCCATCCGGGCGAACCGTTATTTGGTCTCTCGCGCCGCCTCGATTTGAATCGACAATTTCACTTCGTCGCCGATGGCGCCCGCATAAGCCGTGATTCCGAAATCGCCGCGCTTGATCGTCGCCGTCGCGTCCCCCGCGCAATAGTGCTTCTTGTAAACCGGATGCTCGCCGCACTTGAACTGGGTGAACGTCAGCGTGACCGGCTTGGTGACGCCGTGCAGGGTCAGTTGCCCGTCGGCCTTGGCCAACTGGTCGCCGCTGAAAGCGAGCTTGTCGGATTTGAAGGTCAGGGTCGGATATTTGGCGGCATCGAGGAAGTCCTCGCCGCGCAGGTGTTCGTCGCGCTTGGCATCGACGGTATCCAGGCTGCTCGCGTCGATAACGATCTCGGCCGAACCCTGCTTGGCGGCGAAATCCAGCGTGGCCGTGCCCGTCACCTTGCGGAACAAACCGCGGGCGGTGGACCAACCGAGGTGGTTGATTTCGAAGAACGGGTAGGTGTGCGCGCTGTCGATGACGAATTTTTCGGGGGTGGCCTGCGCGCTCGGCACCAAGACCGCACCCAGCAACATCAAAAGCACTGCGGCGGGCAATATTGGCTTATTCATGATTGGCTTATTCATAAAATGTGCGTTCCTCTAGGTGTGATTGAATTTCACGAAATCGACGGCACTATGGTACTATTTGCGGAAACGCACACGAATAGACAATTATGCAATTATTAATTTGCATTAACGCACAACATGGAATGGGATGATTACCGCCACTTCCTGGCGATAGAGCAAGAGGGATCGGTCCTGGGGGCCGCCAAGCGGTTGGGCGTGAACCACACCACCGTGCTGCGGCGGATCGCCGGCTTGGAGCAGCGGCTGGGAGTCCGGCTGTTCGAGCGCTTGCGGACCGGCTATACCCCCACCACCGCCGGCGAGGAGCTGCGCGAGGTGGTGCTGCGCGTGCAGCAGGCGCTGGTGGACGCCGAGCATCGGCTGTCGGGCAAGGATTTGCAACTGTCGGGCGCGGTGCGGATCGCCACCACCGACACGCTGTCCGCCGGATTGTTGCTGCCTCACCTCCGGGCGTTCCGGGAACTGCATCCGCGCATCCAGTTGCAGGTGATCGGCTCCAACCGGTTCGCCAACCTGACCCGGCGCGAGGCCGACATCGCCATTCGCGCCACCAACCAGCCGCCGGATAACATGCTGGGCCGCAAAATCGGCGTGGCGCGCTCGGCGATTTACGGGGCTTCGAGCTACCTGGACCAGCGAGGTCATGACCCCGCCGCCGACCGGCACGACTGGATCGGTTTGGACGAAACGCTGGCCCATCTGCCCGAATACCGCTGGCTGGAGCGGCGCGTCCCGCCCGAACGGATCGTGCTGCGCATCAACAACCTGCTGCACAAGATCGCGGTGGTCAAGGCCGGCCACGGCATCGCGCCGCTGCTGTGCTTTCTGGCCGAGCGCGAACCGGACTTGATCCGCCTGGCCGAGCCGGAGCCGCTTTTCGACACCGACATCTGGCTGCTCAGCCATCCCGACCTGCGGCAGGTGGCGCGCGTTCGCGCCTTCCTGGAATTCATCGCGCAATGCGCCAAGACCGATACGCTGTTGCAGGGCGGGCTCATCAAGCATCAGGGCATCGAAAGCCCGTCCGGTCGGCCGTGAACCCGCCGAAACCGGCCGTGCAATTCGAGCGGCAAAGCTCTAGAAATAATTTCAAGGCTATACTTGATGACGATGGCTTGGTTCGGTAACCGCCGAGCAAGAACACAACGATAACCCGATGCTGCCAACAGCGCCATGGAATGGTACATTGAGGCGTCGAACCCCCTGCAAGCAAGCTTCAATAACTTTGTAATCGTAACGCCGAGGAGCTGAAGTGATGGAGATAGTCCAAACAGATGTAGCAATCGTCGGTGCGGGAGGAGCGGGGTTGCGCGCCGCCATCGCGCTCGCGGAAGCCGACCCAAAACTTCGTATCGCCTTGATCTCGAAGGTCTATCCGATGCGCAGCCACACCTGCGCGGCCGAAGGCGGCGCCGCCGGCGTCATCAAGCCCGACGACACCCTCGACCTCCACTTCAACGACACCGTCGGTGGCGGCGACTGGCTGAGCGATCAGGACGCGGTCGAATACTTCATCAACGAAGCCCCCAAGGAGCTGACCCAACTGGAACACTGGGGCTGCCCGTGGAGCCGCGAGCCGGATGGCTCCGTCGCGGTGCGTCCGTTCGGCGGCATGAAGATCAAGCGCACCTGGTACGCCGCCGATAAATCCGGCTTCCACATCCTCCATACCCTGTTCCAGACTTCGCTCAAGTATCCCAGCATCCAGCGGTTTGATGAGTACTACGCCACGGACCTGCTGGTCGAAGACGGGCGCTGTCAGGGCCTCACGGCTCTCGAAATCCGCAGTGGGGAAATGAAGCAGTTTCAGGCCGGCGCGGTCATCATCGCGGCGGGCGGCGGTGGGAAAATGTTCCCGTTCACCACCAACGGCAATATCAAGACCGGCGACGGCATGGCCCTGGCTTATCGCGCCGGGACGCCGCTCAAGGATATGGAATTCGTCCAGTACCATCCGACCGGCCTGCCGAATAACGGTATCCTCCTCACCGAGGGTTGTCGCGGCGAAGGCGGCGTACTGTTTAACAAGGATGGCCGCCGCTATTTGCAGGACTACGGCATGGGACCGGAAACGCCCATCGGTCAACCGGTGCTGAAGACCATGGAACTGGGTCCCCGCGACCGGCTCAGCCAGGCATTCTGGGGCGAGCAGCAGAAGGGCAACACGGTCAAAACCCCATGGGGCGATTGCGTGTTGCTGGACATGCGCCATCTGGGCGAGAAGAAAATCGATGAGCGGCTGCCGCTGGTGCGCGATCTGTGCATCAGCTACCTGGGCAAGGACCCGGTCAAGGAGCCGATTCCGATTCGCCCGGTCGTCCATTACATGATGGGCGGCATCCATACCGATGTGCAGGCCGCGACCCGGCTGCCGGGACTGTTCGCCGCCGGCGAATGCGCCTGCGTCAGCATCAACGGCGCCAATCGACTCGGCTCCAACTCGCTGACCGAGCTGCTGGTGTTTGGCCGGCGGGCGGCGCTCAGCGCCATCGCTCATCTCCAGTCCGGCTTGCCTGCCAGCAAGGGCGCAGCGCTGGCCGCCAAAGCGAAAGCATCGCAGGATCGCATCCAGACCCTGTTCGACAAGAGCAACGGCACAGAGACCATCGCGGGATTGCGTCAGGAAATGATGGACACCATGGAAGCGAACGTGGGCATCTATCGCACGGGCGAAGGTCTGGCGGCGGCGTGCGAAAAGATTTCCGAGCTGCGTCAGCGCTACGCCAACATCGCGCTCACCGACAAGAGCCACGTCTATAACACCGATCTGATGCAGGCGCTGGAACTGGGGTCGATGCTCGACTGCGCCGAAGCGGTCACGGTGGGCGCACGGGATCGCAAGGAATCGCGGGGCGCGCATCAGCGGCTGGATTTCACCGCCCGCGATGACGAGAACCTGCTCAAGCATTCGCTGGCCCACTACCATCCCACGGAACCGCCGCGCATCGAGTATCTCGATGTCGTCATCACCAAGTCGCAACCCGGTGTGCGTGACTATTCAGGAGCCAAGAAATGAGCGAACTCCAGAAACGCCAGATTCAACTGGAGGTGCTCCGCTACAACCCGGAGACCGATACCGCGCCCCGGTATCAGACCTATTCCGTACCCTGCCTGGAAGAATGGGTGGTGCTGGATGCGCTGAACTACATCAAGGACCACCTAGACCCGACGCTGAGCTATCGCTGGTCCTGCCACATGGCGGTCTGCGGCAGTTGCGGGATGATGGTCAACGGCGAGCCGAAACTGGCCTGCAAGGCCTTCATCCACGAATATAAGGAAGGTCAGATCAAGGTCGAACCGCTGGCGAATTTCCCCATCGAGCGCGATCTGGTCACCTCGGTCGAGGATTTCATCACCAAGCTGGCCAGCGTCAAGCCCTACCTGATTCCCAAGGAAGACAAGCCCGTCAGCGCTGGCGAGTTCAAGCAGACGCCGGCGGAACTGAAGAAGTTCAAGCAGTACACCTTGTGCATCAACTGCATGCTGTGTTACGCGGCGTGTCCGCAGTACGGTCTGGTCCCGGAATTCCTGGGTCCGGCGGCGATCTCGATGGCTCACCGCTACAATCAGGACTCGCGGGACGGCGGACGCGACCAGCGCCAGGAAGTCATCGCCTCGCACGAGGGAGTCTGGGAGTGCTCGTTCGTCGGAGCCTGCTCGGAGGTCTGTCCCAAACATGTGGACCCCGCCGGCGCGCTCCAGCAAGTCAAGGTCGCCAGCACCATTGACTGGTACAAAGAACACTTGATGCCGTGGGTGAAAAAATGAGCAGCAAACCCTATATCCGTGAAATCTCCAAAACGGGCTGGTTCTTTCGGCAGCCGCGCTACATGCGCTACATGGCGCGCGAAGTGACCTGCATTTTCATCGGCGCCTACACCCTCCTCCTGGTCGTGGCGCTCAAGCGTCTGGCGCAAGGGCCGGATGCTTTCCAGGGATTTCTGGACGCGCTGCACAGCCCGCTCGGGGTGCTCTTCAACCTGGCGGTGCTGGTGGCGGCGGTGTATCACAGCACCACTTGGTTCAACGTGACGCCGCAGGCCATGCCGATCCAGCGGGGCGAGGAGTTCGTGCCGGGCAACATCATCGTCGGCGCGCATTACGCGGCTTGGGCGGTGGTTTCGTTGATCGTGCTGATTTGGGGGGTGTGACCATGGCTAAATCCAACAAGCCGATCGTGTGGGGGCTGTTCGCCGCCGGAGGAACGGTCACGGCGTTCGTGACGCCGGCGCTGGTGCTCGTCACCTTGTTCGCCGCGATGCGATTCGCGCCGGACATGTTCACCTACCAGCATCTGCACGCCTTTGCGGCCCACTGGCTGGGCAAGCTGATCATTTTCGGCGTCATCACGCTGTCGCTGTGGCACGCCGCGCACCGGTTGCGCGTCACCGTGCACGACTTCGGCGTCCGCAGCGATCTGGTGGTGGCCACCATCGTCTACATGATCGCCGCGATCGGCACGATTTCGACGATTTTCTCGCTGCTGTCGATCCGTTGACCGGTCGCGGGAGACGCCGAGTATCCAGCGTTCGCCGCTATCCTTAAACCGCCGAACGCAGCCCGCTCCCCGCTCGCGCGGGGGGCGGATTTTTTTGTTGCCCGGCCATACTCCGCCGGGGGAGACGGACAACCGCCCGATTGTGGACCCCGTTAGCCCACCGAGGTTAACCCACCCAGGCCAACTGCGGCGACCCGGCGGGCGCCAAGCGGACTATCGCGCCCGACGAACCCCTGCCGAGCACGACGAAAACCGGCGCAAGCGCCTCGCATATCTCGCACATAAGGAAGCTTTGCAATGAGTTCCCAATCCGCTCAATGTACGGCCGCGTTGGTCCGACCGCGCTCCTTGGACCAAGCCGCGGATTCCGAGTCCGCAGCCGTCGGCCAGGAGCAAGAAGCGAATCTGGAGGAATCCGGCCGGGAGCCTGAATTCCCGGCACCAGTACCGTTGCCGGCCTACCTGCAACAAACGTACTGGTGGGCGTATCTGCACCCGATGGCGGTGCGCATCTTCGAACGGCAATGGCTGGTCAACCTGATCCTGTGGGGCAATTTCGCGCGGCTGCGCGACCTCGCCCTGGACGAGCTGGGCGCTTCCATCCAGGGGGATGTCCTGCAAGTCGCTTGCGTGTACGGAAACTTCACCGAGCGGCTGGCCCAGCGGCTAAGCCCGACGGCGCGGCTGGACGTGGTGGATGTGGCGCAGGTCCAGTTGGAGAACCTGAAATCCAAGCTCAACGACGCGCCGCGCATCGCGCTGCACCACCAGGATTCGACCCACTTGAGCTTTCCCGACGCCAGCTACGATTGCGTCGTGCTGTTCTTCCTGCTGCACGAACAGCCGGAAAACGTCCGGGCCAAGACCATCGCCCAAGCGTTGCGGGTGGTCAAGCCGGGCGGCAAGGTCGTCTTCGTGGACTATCACCGGCCGAGCGCGCTCAACCCCTTCCGGTACGTCATGCTGCCCATCCTCACCACCCTGGAGCCCTTCGCCCTGGACCTGTGGCGCCGGGATATCGCGGACTGGCTGCCCGACTCGGTTCGCGGTGCCGCGAAAATCGAAAAGGAGACGTTTTTCGGGGGGCTCTATCAAAAGGTGGTGATCGCGGTTTGAGGCGCTCCGCTGGCGTGGCGGCGACCCGACGCGGCGGTCGCCCGCCCCAGTGTGGGTCGATGCCCGAGCTAGCGGGACGGCGCGAGCTTTCCGGCGGCGTCCAGTTTTCGCGCCCGCGCCACGAAAGCGTTGACCATGGTCGACCCCATTTGCATCAGCAAAGCGTCGCCGAGCGGTTTGAGCCAAAGCGAGCGGACCTCGCAGTCGAGGGTAAAATCGGTGTGGCAGAACCCTTCCGGGGTCGGCGCGAACGCCCAGCGGATATCGAAGCGGCGGAAATTCCGGTCGGCGGACGTGACGACGATAGAGCGCGGTCGTTCGAGTTCAGTGCGAGTGAGAAACCGGTACGACAGCAGACCCAGCGCCAATACCTGCTCGGTTTCATAGGCGGTGGCATGGCGGCGAACGATGGTGGCGCCGCGCATCAGCGGCAGAAATTCGGGATAGCGCTCGACATCGGCGACGAGGTCGAACATCCGTTCGGCGGAAACGGCCACGACCCGGCTTTCGTGATGGGATCTGTGAAACATGTTGGCCGACTGTCGACCTCTCTAGCGGGTTGGCTGCCGGCGGCAAACTCTCGGCATGTCTTGCAAGAATAGTCGGAAAATCGCACGAATCGCCCGTCGGCCTCGATTGGCCGATTATTTTTTCACCTCCCGACCCCAGGTTCGCCGGGCGGGCACGGGGAAATGAGCGCCCATAAAAAAGCCCGGTCGAACCGGGCTTTTTTTCGCCTGCGCTCGGGAAGCGATCATGCGGCGGGCAGGAAGTGGGTTTTAGCCAATAAACGGTCTTCGATGTGTCGCCAAGTCTTTGGAAAGAATTTTGAGATGGCGGCTCCGGCCGGCAGCAACAGCAGCCCCGCTCCGATCAACGCGACGATCCAGAAACCGGCGAACGGAGATAGCGCCAATACCAGGATTGCGAACACTGCGATTTTGGTCATGTCTTTCATGCTTTACACGTCGCGGAAACCCCGTCGCTCGGGACGAAGACCGCGCACGCCCTCTCAATTATTCGTGTCAGAAGCTCAATTTCGGGCAGCTTTATGTCTGGTCAACGCGCCTGTCGTCCGCCATCAACCCAAACAAACCGCCCTGCCCCGAAGCGCCGCCTTCCAGCGCAAGGCTCGCGCTTCGCTTGATCGAAAACGAGACCGTCTTGCTCGATCACTAGAGAAGAGTGGCTTGCGGGCGCTAAACAGAAACCCGCAATCAAACCCCAATAGTGCCACTGGATTGGGATATAGCTTATCAGAATAAATGTTGCGTTGCAATAATTTTCTGATGACGCCGACCGGTGTCCCATCGGGACGGGATCGGGGGCAAGACGGTCATCGGGCGATGCGACGCGCGGGGAATAATCAGGCTCCGCGACAGCGGATGATCACATTCGGTCGCTGGCAGGGGATCGGCGATACCTGTCGCTCGGGGGCGACGGTGAGCCGCTCCTCATCGTCATTGCGGGAGAAGAGCCGGGAGCGAGGAGGAAACCGTCGGAGGGCGGGACTGGAAGGCCAAACCCAGCCCGCGCAGTTCGGTCGCCAGATACTCGACGGCACGTTCGACCACGGCCCCGACTTCGGGCGACAGGTCGATGCCCAATTCCAGATCGAGCGGCACGACGCCGATCAGAGTGACGCTGGCGGGAGCTTCGCCGGTGAGGATCAGCGTTGCCAGCACCTCCGCCAAACCCAGTTGATGGGGCGAAAACCGGGTCTGGAACAAAGCGGGCACCTCGGCATCGGCGAGCTTGACCACCGTTGCCGGCGGCGCCCCGGTTTGCACCGCGTCGCAAATCAGCAGATGGTCGCAACCGGCGAGGGTGTTCAACAGCTCCATACCGGCGGTGCCGCCATCGACCGCTTCGACCTCCGCCGGCAGGTGATAGCGTTCGGCCAGCGCCTCGACCACCCGCACCCCGACGCCTTCGTCGCGGAGCAGGATGTTGCCGAGGCCCAGCACCACCACCCTCATCCGAACGCCTTGACCTGGACGATGGGCCGGCGCTTGGTGTCCACCAGATGGATCGCGCAGGCGAGGCAGGGATCGAAAGAATGCACGGTCCGCAACACTTCCAGCGGCAGTTCCGCGTCGGCGACCGGGTTATCGAGCAAAGACGCCTCGTAAGGGCCGAGGGCGTCCTGATCGTCGCGCGGACCGGCGTTCCAGGTGCTCGGGACCACCGCCTGATAGTTCTTGATCTTGCCGTTTTCGATCACGGTCCAGTGCGACAACACCCCGCGCGGCGCTTCGTGATAGCCGAAGCCGCGAATCTCGCCCTTGGGAAACACCGGCCGGTTGAAGGTGTCGAAATCGCCCTTGGCGATGTTGTCGATCAACAGTTGCCACTGATTTTGCAGCGATTCCAGCAGCACCGCGCAGCGCACCGCCCGCGCCGCGATGCGGCCGATGGTCGAGTGCAGCGCCTGGACCGGAATCTTGCTGCCCGCGACCGCACTCGCGATATCGAGTACCCGGTTCAGGTGGCGCTTGGTCGGCTCGTGGCCGGCGGCGACCATGCCCAGCACGTTGGCCAGCGGTCCCACCTGGACCCGCTTATCGTAAAAGGTGGGGGCCTTGACCCAGGAGTATTTGCCGTCGTCCTTGAAAGCGGTGTGATGGGGATGGGTCTGGCCGGCGAAAGGATGGCGGGCCTCATCGCCGCCTTTATATTGATACCAAGCGTGCTTGACGCTTTCCTTGACCCCATCGCGGAAGAAGGCATCCTGATAGCTGGTGATCGGCTTGAAGCCGGCGAGATCGCCCTTGGGAATATAGCCGCCGGGCAACTCGAAGCGGGTGCCCTTGGTGTCCAGCGGCAGATCGGGCACCGACAGATAATCGGTGACGCCGGCCCCGTACTTCGTCCAGTCCGCGTACAGCGCGCCGACCGCCGCCACGTCCGGGATCATCGCCTTGTTGACGAACTCGCCGAGCTTGTCGATCTCGGCCTTGATGGCGAACAACCGCTCCAAGGTCAGGGTGGACTGGCTGTCGGGGTTGATCGGATTGGCCACACCGCCGACCGCGAGATTTTGGATGTGCGGCGTTTTCGAGCCGAGAATGGCGACGATCCGGTTGGCGATCCGCTGGTATTCCAGCGCCTGCAAATAATGGGTCGCGGCCAGCAGATTCACCTCCGGCGGCAATTTCATCGCCGGATGGCCCCAGTAGCCGCTGGCGAACACGCCCAGTTGGCCGGTGCCGACAAATTGCTTGAGCTTCTCCTGAGTCTGCTTGATTTCCACCACCCCGTTGCGCCGGTAATCGGACAGGGTGGCGCCCAGCTTGGCCGCGCCCGCCGGGTCGGCCGACAGCGCGGAGACGATATCCACCCAGTCCAGCGCCGCCAGTTGGTAGAAATGGACGATGTGGTCGTGGATGCCGTGCGCCGCGACGATCATGTTGCGGATGTACTGGGCGTTGAGCGGCACTTCCAGGTTCAAGGCGTTTTCGACCGCCCGCACCGACACGATGGCGTGCACCGTGGTGCACACGCCGCAGATGCGCTGGGCGAAGATCCAGGCGTCGCGCGGATCGCGGTCCCGCAGAATGATCTCGATGCCGCGCCACATCTGGCCGGACGACCAAGCGTTGGTCACCTTGCCGTTGTTGACCTCGCAGTCGATGCGCAGATGGCCCTCGATGCGGGTGATGGGATCGATGGTGATTCGGGTCACGACAGCCTCCCTCGGGATTCGGCGGCGCTGCCGTGCAATACCGGCAGGGTCTTGATGAATAACAGATACAGCATAATTTCCAGGCAGATGACGCCGATGGTGATCAGCAGCTCCGGCGCCGAGGGGAAGTAGGTCCAACCGTTGCCGGGCCGCACCGCCATCAGATAAGAGTCGAGCCGGTACAGCGAACCGGCGGCGAGCAGGCATACCGCCCCGACAAACTGCCAGCGCTGGCTGGCGCGGCGGCGCGAGAGCAGCACGAAGATCGGGACGAGGAACAGCGCGGTTTCGATCAAAAACAAATTGCCGTCCCAATCGCCGGCAAAGGCCAAATCCAGGTGACCGCGATAGCTCAAATCCCCCCAGCGCAGCACCGAAAAACCGATCAGCAAGCCGGCGGCGACCCGCGACAATTTCGCGAACAGCGCCACCTCGGACGGTGTCTTGAAGGCTCGATTGACCAGGGTCGCTTCCAGCATCACCACCCCGTAGCCCATCGCCAGCGCCGAAGTCAGATACAGCAGCGGCAGCCATGTGGTGTACCACAGCGGCGAAAGCTTGGAGCCCATGATCAGCAGCACCGAGCCCAGCGAGGATTGGTGCATGGTCGGCAGCAGCACCCCGACCGCCACCAGCACGTACATGTAGCGCTTCAGGAAAGCCTGCAGTTTATCCAGGCCGAACCGCCGCTTGAACGCGAGCGGCATCCGTTCCAGAAACACCGGCCAGAACTCCAGCCACAGCACGGTGATGTAGGCCATGACGCACAGCGCCACCTCGAAAATCACCGAATTTGGCTGAGAGTACCAAGGCAGCAGCAGGTTAAATGCGTTCCAATAGCGACCCAGGTCGATCATGACCGCCAAGCCGCCGAGGGTGTAGCCGAACACCCCGCCGAGCAGGGCCGGCCGCATCAGCGGATGATAGACGTTGCGGTTGAAGATGTAGATCAGCAAGGCCATGGCGAAACCGCCGCAGCCGAAGGCCGTGCCGATCACCACGTCCAGCACCACCCAGGTGCCGATGGGGTAGCCGTTGCTCATGTTGGAGACAGCGCCCATCCCGAACAGAAAGCGGCGCAGAATGAAATAGGCCGCGATCAGCACGAACAGGCCGAGCACCAGAAACGGCTTGGTGACGACCTTGCGGCCGAGCGGCTGATGGGTGATCGCCGTCATGATGGCCGCTCCTCGTCGCCCGGTTTGGAATCGCCGGCTTCCTCCTCGTGCCGCTTGGCGCTGCGCCGAGCCAGAAACACCAGCCCGCCGAACAGCGCCAGCGGCGCGATCATGCCCTTGTACAACGTGTGCTGCATCCCTTCCGACACCGCCGCGAACGAGTGATCCGGCAGTTTCGGCAGGCCCAATTTTTCGTGGGGCACGCCGGTCAGATAGCGGACTTGAGTCCCGCCGCTTTCCTTCTCGCCGTAGAGGTGCGGCTGATAGCGGCCGACCGGCGCCGCCTGACTCGGCCGGTCGCCGCCCAGCAAGCCGCGCGGAAACTCGTAGGGTTCGCCGGGTTTGAGCGCCAGCCGCCGCTCCGCCTCGGCCTGCAACTCATCGACCCAGCCGAACAGCGACGCGCCGGTCGGACACACGTCGCAGCAGGCCGGAATCCGGCTCTGCTTCCACAAAGCCGTGGCCGAGGTGCCGGCCTGGGCCGCGACCGTCAGGTTGTCGCTGGCCGAAAACAGCGGGTTGTCCTTGAGCAGATGATTGCAGAGCTGACACTTGGCGATCCGGCCGAACGGCTCGTCGAACTGATAGTGCGGCACGTTGAACGGACAGCCGTAGACGCAGTAGCGGCAACCGATGCAAGCGTCCGGGTTGTGGGTCACGATGCCGGTCACCGGATCTTTTTGCATCGCGCTGACCGGGCAGACCGAGATGCAGGACGGATCGACGCAATGCAGGCAATGGCGCTTGACGAAAGCGTAGCCGTCGATCTCGCGGTCTTTCTCGGCCATGGTGCCGTTCTGGTAGACCCGGATCACGTTCAAGGTTTTGCCGGAAATGTCCTCCGCCGTGTCCCAGGTGCCCTCGTTCCACTGGGCCAGGTGTTGCGGCTGCTCGACCGGCTTGCCGTTGGCGTCCTTGCAGGCGGCGACGCACGCCTTGCAACCGATGCACTGCGTGGAGTCGTACAGCATGCCGATCGCTTTGGGCGGCAGCTCTTTCGGTTCGCGCGGCGCGAACGGCGCGGCGGCTTCCGCGATGGGCGCGGCGGCGGCGGTCGCGGCCGCCGTGACGGCCCCTCGCAAAAAATGTCGGCGACTCAGGTCCACCATGGCGCACCTCTCATTTTTCGCCGCCGCTCGGGTCGGCTTTGGACTTGGCCCCATCGTCCATGCCGCGCAGGGCCATGACGCCCGCGCCCACCGCCAGTCCGGCCACGCCGGCGACCACGGCTGCGGCGGCCGGGCTGACGCCTTCGCCCTTCGGCGAGTTCACCGCCGGGAAAGCGGTCGGCGGCGCGAACGTCTGGACCTTGGCGAGCGCGTGGATGGGCTTGGTGAAGCCGACACCCTGCTCGGTGCAACCGAAACAGGGATGGCCGATCCCGACCGGCCAGTTGCCCTCCCCCACGTCACCGAAGCCGATGGACGGGCAATTGGCGTGGGTTTCAGGCCCCTTGCAGCCAATCTTGTAGAGACAAAAGCCCTGGCGGTGGCCGTAATCGCCGAACTCCAGGGCAAAGCGGCCGGCGTCAAAGTGCGGACGCCGCTCGCAGTTTTCGTGGATGAGGCGGCCATAAGCGAACTTGGGCCGGTTCTTGCCGTCCAGCGCCGGCGGCTTGCCGAAGGTGAGCAGATAGAGCACGGTGGAGAGGAAGTTGTAGGGATTGGGCGGACAGCCGGGGATGTTGATCACGGTCTTGCCCGGCAACACCTCGTGCACCGGCTTGGCGTGGGTGGGATTGGGGTCGCTGGACGGAATGCCGCCCCAAGAGGCGCAAGACCCGATGCCGATGATCGCCGCCGCCCCTTCGGCGGCCTCTTGCACGGCTTCGAGAATCGGCTTGCCGGCCACCATGCAATAGATTCCACCGTCTTTGGTGGGAATCGAGCCGTCCACCACCAGCACGAACTTGCCCCAGTTCTCCTTCATCGACTTGGCCTTGTACGCCTCGGCCTGATGGCCGGCTCCCGCGCACAGGGTCTCGTGATAATCGAGGGAGATCATGTCGAGGATCAGGGCTTCGAGCGTCGGATGGTAGGCGCGCAACAGCGACTCGGTGCAGCCGGTGCATTCCTGGGCCGACAGCCAGATCACCGGCGGCCGGGTTTTGGCGGTGGCGGCCTCGGCGATGCGGATGCCCATCAGGGCCGACAAACCCAAGCTCGCGGCGACCCCGGTGCAGTATTTCAGGAACTGGCGGCGGGTGAGACCGCCCAGCCCTCCTTCGTAACCGTCGGGATTTTGGATCTCGTAGGATTCGAGATCGACATCGCTCGAATGAACCATGACGCTACGCCCCTCGTTACCGGATCGAACACCAAAAAGCTAGCGGGGCGTCGGGTGGCCGCTTTGATGATCGTCAATTTTTGCGGAGTTTTTTTATCGGGAACGGGCATGACGATAGTGGGTGAGGCTGGCAGGCTGTTTCAGCTCGCTCACCATCGGTGACCTGTATTTCCAGAGAGACGCCCGCTATCGGGCGTTGAATATTGGGATATATTGACAGTGTCGATTTCAACGCCAGACCATCGCTACCGAGCAGGAGTCGCAGAAATGATCGGGACTCAAAACTATCCGGGATCAAAGTGGTGGAAATTCGACTTTCACAACCATACGCCAGCGTCGCTGGACTACAAGGGCGACAAGGCCATCACGCCGCGCCAGTGGCTGCAAGGCTATCTGGACAATGGCATTCAGTGCATTGTCGTCACCGACCACAACACCGGCGGCTGGATCGACAAGCTGAAGGCGGAACTGGCGGGGTTGAAACAACAGGATGCCGCCACATGGGGGACGATGACGCTCTTTCCCGGTATGGAGTTGTCTTGCAACGGTGGCGTGCATCTGAAGGCGATTTTTGATCCCGCCAAAGGGACAGCAGATATCGAAGCCATTCGTGGCAGCGTTGGCTACATGGGTACGCCCGGAGATAGCGATGGCGTGACCAGCCAAAGCGTCGAGCAGGTCATCCGTGCCATCCAGTCGTTTGGCGGTATCGCGTGTGCCGCACACGTCGATCAACCCAAAGGGCTACTGGCCTCGCTGACCGACCACCACACCTTGCAGCCCATCTTCAAACTGCTGGATGCGGTGGAGATCATTGATCCGGCTGCAACCTGCTTGCAGCCACATGCTGCGGCCTTAGCCGACATGGCCTTCGTGCTTGGCTCAGACAGCCACCGGCCGAAAGACATTGGCCGGCGCTTCACGTGGGTGAAGATGTCAGCACCTTCTATCGAAGGCTTAAAGCTCGCACTGCTTGACCCTGAATCGGCCGTCCGCCGGAGTGACCGATGCGCCAACTACCCCCAGCAACTCGGTCACCCGAAGATCAAGAGCATCACGGTCGAGAAGCTGCGCCTGCGCCAGAAAGACCCACTGACAATTCATTTCAACCCCAGCTACAACGCCTTGATTGGCGGTCGAGGCAGCGGCAAGTCCACCATGTTGGAATGTCTGCGCTTGGGGCTGGCACGCGAAAACGAACTCATGGCAGCACGTTGGGAGCGACTAATGCCATTTCTTTATAGGTTTTATTAAAATATAGGCTTTCAGTTCAAGAGGATTCAACGATGAATATGAAGTGGTCACTGATAGAAATAACCGAAACTGTAGAGGAGCTTAAGGCAATGATGCATTCCCAAGTGAAAGCAAAACTCAAAGAACGGGTTCATGCTTTATATGTATGGAAGGCGGGTCTTGTTAAAGATATAGCCGATTTAGCGAGTTGGTTAGGTCGATCAGAATCAACGATTCGCTGGTGGTTTGTCCGCTATCAGGCAGAGGGTTTATCGGGCCTCTTGGCTTGGAATTATCGAGGAGGTAAACGGCCAGCGCTCTCGGGGTCGGTTCTCGAGGCCTTGAAAATTCGACTCCAAGAACCGGATGGATTTCGGGGTTATGGCGAGATTCGGGACTGGTTAGCGAACGAACAAGGCCTGGAAATTCCGTATAAAACGGTGCATCAAACGGTTCGTTATAAACTGAAAGCCAAATTGAAAGTCGCTCGTCCCACTCATCGGCTCCGGGTCGAAATGGCGGTGGTCGACTTTAAAAAAACTCCCCGAACGGCTTGAAATAATAGATGTTTTTCAATCGGTTGACGAGCAAAAACCCAAACCGATCCGTTACTGGTGTCAGGACGAAAGCCGATTCGGTTTAAAAACATTGACGCATCGAGTGATTACTGCACTTGGGATCAAACCCCGAGGTTTGGTCCAGTGGCCTTTTGAAGCTTTGTACGCTTATGGGGCGGTTGAGCCCTTAACAGGCGAAAGTTTTTTTCTGATGTTTTCCCATTTGGATAGCGATTGTTTTCAGTTGTTTCTTAACGAATTCTCTGTGGCTTACCCCGCGTCACTGAATGTCATACAATTGGATAACGGCGCTTTTCATAAGGCCAAGAAGCTTGAAATTCCAGAGAATGTGGCTTTATTATTCCAACCGGCTTACAGCCCAGACGTCAATCCGATTGAGCGGGTTTGGCAATATGTGAAAAAACAGGAAAGTTGGTTAAATTTTGAAAGCTTAGCCGATCTACAAAAAAATGTTTGCCAACAACTCAACGAACTCTGCCGGGAAACTATCGCTTCACTGACAGGTTATCCTTTTATTCTATCGGCCTTGGGAAAATTAAACCTATAAAGAAATGGTATAAAAGAATAGGCGCTCAAGGACAATGGAAAGAGCTTTGAACCTCATCCCGACAGCCTCTCCGATGAATTGGCCGCGATGGCCAACGCCAACGGCGGAACCCTGGTGCTGGGTGTGGACCACAAAACAGCAACATATTCTCAACGCCATTATTGATCGCCCCTTGCGGACACCCCATGTCGAATCGCGCTCGAATCCGGCGCGAGCACCCGATGCCATCAACTCAACAGCGTCGGCCCGATTTCGTCCAGCAGCGAATTCGGCCGAGCCACATGCACGGTGCGCCCCGAAAAGCGGGCGATGCCGTCTTCCTCCAGCCGACCGATGATTCGCGACAGGGTTTCATGGCGGGCGCCGATCATCGAAGCCATATCCCGGCGCGAGAGCGGCAACTGCATCACCCTGCTGCCGTCGGTGGCGGTGCGGCCGTGGCGATTCATCAATACCGATAACAGATGGACGAATTTGGTGCGGTTGGAAAAAGTGGCGTTCTGGACCAGCTTGGCGTGGGCATCGTCCAGATCGGTGGCGACGCGCCGCAGGAATTGCAGACCCAGGGCGGGATTTCGATCCAGCAGGGTTCTCACCACCCCCCGGTCGATGAAACAAACCTTGCTGGGTCCGAGCGCCTCCGCACTGGAGCGGCGGTTTTCGCCGAGCAGCAAACCCCGATAGCCCAAGGTGTCGCCGGGATAGCCGAGCTGCACCAGAACGGCGTTGCCCTCGGCATCGACCTTGCGGATGGCCACCGTTCCCGAGGTCACGCAATAGATGCCGTGACTCGGTTCGCCCGCCGAGAAAATCGGTTCGCCCGCCTGATACAGCCGGCATTTTCGGCTTTGGGCGAGGAGCTTGAGTTCTTCCTCAGCCAACACGCGCCACTCGTTGCGACGGCGCAATCGGCACTCAAGACAGTTGACGCCGGACACTGATTTGCTTCGCTCCACCATCAACACCCTCCTTCTTTATAGTGGCCCCAAATTTCGTCGGCTTGAGCTACAGGATTAGGAGTTACGCAGTTGCCGGTAACGTGTAGAGAGGATTGGCCAAATAGGCCCGCACGGCGGGGCGGATGATGGCGGTTTTGGCCTCGAACCAACTGATCCCGGCGCGGTAGCAATGCCACTCCAGGCGCAAGAACGCGCGCAGAGCCAGGCCGATGTGGTTGCGCTGGGCGCGAGCGGCGCGGACTTGGGCGCGTTCCACACCACAGAACTGCTTGATGCCCCGATGATAGTGCTCGATGGCCCAGGCATAGCCGGCGAAGCGGACACGGGCGAGCGCGGCCATTTTAAGGTCGTTGGTGGCCCAGTATTCCCTGTCGCCGTCTGGGGCGACGATCGAGAACAGGCGGATCAGGCCATACCCTTTCAGATGGACAACCACGCCCTGGTGGTCCGTTTCGACCCGCGCCACCGGGCGCAAGCCGCTCCGGTCGGGGTTGACCAGGCGGTTGGCTTTCAGCCGAGTCAACCAAACCCAGCCAAACCCCCGGATCAGTTTCAGGTTTTCCAGGCTGCCGTACCAACTGTCAAAAACCGCGCATTCCGGGCGAAATCCGCGCTCGTGGGCCGTCTTGAGCAGGGCTTGGAAGTGATCGTTTTTGGTCAGGTCGTCCCCGGCCTTGTCGTACAGCCGATAGTCCACCGGCACGTGGCGGTCGCCCTCGGTCCACAGCAGCGTGATCAGGTTGATGCCCTCCACGACGGCGTGATGCTTGCCCGACCAATGACGCTGGACCAATTCGATTTTTTCGGCATACGGTTTGTCCAGCGTCGAGTCATCAAGCACCAACACCCCGCCGTGGCGCTCGACTTGCCCGGCGGCGTCTCGCCAGAGCGTCGCGGCATCCGGCTCCAGCCGGTGCAACAGTCGGGTGAACGCATCGTGCGCCGGCGGCGCGGCTTGCTCGGGTTGCACCCGCGCCGCTTCGGTCGCGCTGCACACTTTCGGTGTGGCTATCAGGAAGTCGATGTAATCTCGGTCACTGACTTTGGGTGGATTCATCCCGCTCTTTTGTCTCCTCGTCAGGCAACTGCGTAACTCCTAA
>JBAOII010000028.1:0-240228 GCA_037045685.1 Candidatus Competibacter sp. | reverse complement strand
GTGATGATGCGGAACACCCCGGTCGCGCTGGATCGCCTGCGGGAGTTGAACCGGTTGGGAGTCCGGCTGGCCATCGACGATTTCGGCACCGGCTATTCCTCGCTGAGCTACCTCAACCGCTTTCCGATCCACCTGCTGAAGATCGACCGCTCATTTATCGAGCATCTGGACCAAGGCGGGGAGGGCGCGGCGCTGGCGCGGGCGATTATCGCCATGGGGGATACTTTGCGAATCCAAATGGTGGCGGAAGGCATCGAGGGCGAAGGGCAGTTGCGGGAACTGCGGCGTCTCGGCTGCCACTTGGGCCAGGGCCATCTGTTCTCGAAACCGACGACGGCACAGGAGTTCGCTTGGGCGGCCGGGATACACTGAAGGAGATAAAAAGGGGGGTCAAAGCCCCAGCAGCCTCGCGCCCTGATAGAAAACGAAGCTGAACAGCCAAGCCAGCCCCAGCGACCAGACGATGCTGGCGCCGGTGAAGGCGACGCTTTTGGATTCGCCGCGCATCGTGGCGACGGTGGACAGGCAGGGCGTGTAGATCAGGGTGAACAGCATGAAGCTGAACGCCTGGACCCAATCCATCTGGTGGGCCATCAGCTGCGATAGAGCGTCGCCTTCCAGGCCGTAGACCACCGCCATCGCCCCCAGCACGATTTCCTTGGCGACGAAGCCGAACAGCAGCACCACCGCCATCTGCCGGTCGATGCCGATGGGTCGCAGCAGCGGTTCCAGCCAGCCGCCAAATATCCCCGCCAAGGTTTCCGGGCTTCCGGCCGGCACGCCCGTGCGGCAAGTGGGTCAGCAGCCAGATCATGACCACACCGACGACGATGAAGCGGGTGGCGCGACCCAGAAAATGCCGCACCTCGTGCCAGGCGCGCAAAGCGACCTGGTTCAAGGTCGGCAGGCGGTAGGGGGGCAGCTCGATCAGCAGCGGTTCGCCGCTTTGCAAGCGGTTTTTGAACAGCAGGGCGGTGGCGAAGGCGGTCAGGAAGCTGATCGCATACAGCGCGAACAGGACCAGCGGGGCCTTCGCGGTCGCGAACAGCGCGGTGGTCAGGAACACGAACACCTGCAAACGGGCCGAGCACAGCGAAAACGGGATGACCAGCATGGTCAACAGCCGCAGCCCGCGCGAGCGCATCACCCGCGTGCCCATCAGCGCCGGCACGTTGCAGCCGAAGCCCATCAGCAGCATCACGAACCCGCGCCCGTCCAATCCCAGTCGCGCCATCAGCGCATCCATCAAAAAGGCGATGCGGGACAGATACCCGCTATCTTCGACCAGCGCCATGCCCAGGAAGAACAGCACGATGACCGGCACGAAGGAAGCCACCGTGCCCAGGCCGTCGTAAACGCCTTCCACCAGCAGGCCGTACAGCCAGCCGGGCAGGAAGGCGAGCAGGGGCGCCAGCGCGAAATCGCGGAAGCGCTCCAGCAGCCACGCCACCGCATCTTGCAAGGGTCCACCGAGGGTATAAACCGCCTGAAACAGCAAATAGAGCGCGATGAAAAAAAAAGGAATACCGAACAGCGGGTGCAGGGCGACCCGGTCGATCCGCTCCGTCAGGTCGTGCTCCAGCAGTCGCGGCAGCGACACCGTTCGCGCCACCAGCCGCTCCGCCTCGGCGACCAGCGCTTCGTCGGCGGCGAAATCGGCTTGCAGGGCCACGGTGTCGGCGGGCCGGGCGCGGCCGAGCACTCGGCGCAACGTCTCGCGCGTTTCGGGAAAGCCTTGGCCGTACTTGGCGCTGACCAGGCACACCGGACAACCGAGCCCCTTCGCCAGCGCCGCCGCGTCGAAGCGGATCCCCAGCCGTTCCGCCTCGTCGGCCATGTTCAGGACCACCACCGCCTGGAGTCCCAACTGGCGCAATTGCAGCGCCAGAGGCAATTGCTGGTCGATCTGGGCGGCGTTGAGGATGACGCACAGCAGATCGACCGGGTTGTTTTGCAGGAAGCGGCGCACCACCTGCTCGTCCTCGGCGAAGCCGTGCAGGTCGTAGATGCCGGGCAGGTCCACCGCCTCCACCAGATCGGCGCCGAGCGGGATCTTGGCGCCCAGCAAGTCCACGGTGATGCCGGGCCAGTTGCCGATGCGGGCGGAAGCCCCGGTCAGGCGGTTGAAGAAGGTCGATTTGCCGGTGTTTGGCATTCCCAGCAGGGCGATGCGCTTCATCCCTCGGCCCAGACGTGAATCGACGCGGCATCGTTCCGGCGCAGCATCACGTTGACGCTGCCGATGCGGACGTGCAGCGGTCCGCCGAACAAGGCTTGGCGGATCAGGCGCACTTCCTTGCCGATCCGAAAGCCCAAGGATTGCAGCCGCTGACGGAAATGCTCCTCGGCTTCCACGTCTTCAATGATTCCCCTCTGGCCGATCGCCAGTTCGGAAAGGCGCACCATCGTCATGTGGGTATACTATAAATGAGAATAATTCCCATTTTGTAATAAATGAGCTTACTTCGCAAGTGGTTAATGGCAGATTGAGGCGCGTTTCGTGAAGGTTCGATCCTCGCGGGGATCGGTCGGCAGTGTCGAGCCATCGACGGGATGGGGCGCAGCGGCCAGCGTGGTTGCTTGGCCGCGCGTTCAGGCTTGGCGGTTGAAGGGGAGCAAGGCGCAATCGGGGCCGTGGCGCCGCTGCAAATCCCGCCAGACTTCAAAAGAGTATTGCCGGAAGCCGTCGCCGTGATCGGTCGGGGTATCGGTTCCCTCGGGGTCGAGCACCGCCAGGGCGTTGCCCGGCGTTGGCAGGTGACGGGCATCCAGCAAGGCGAGGGCCTGATGCGCGAAGCGCCCGCAGTCCCGTTCGCCGACCCCGATGGGGTATAACCGGAAACTCCGCATCCGCGCCATCCGGGGGATAAAGCGAAGCAGGCGGCGGGTCGTGTCTTCGCTGTCGCCAATTCGCGCAACCGCGCCGTCGCTCAAGCCAAAACTGATGTATACCTGTTCGATCCGACGCAGTTCCCTGGCTCTGGCAGGATCGACGGTTTCAAACCGCTGCGCGATTTCTTGCAAGACGCTGGGCATTGCGCCGCACCTCGCTCGACCGTGATCATAAGCCGATGCGCTCACGGAAAAGGAACGGTTTCCGCGCAACGGGCCGACTCAAGCGATGGCGCTAACAGGGACACAAAAACCAATGCTTGAATGACCAAATTGTAGCATAAAAGGGGCTAATTTCTAGAGGTTGAATCAAAATATTTCGCATTGTGCAAACGCACAAAAGCCCGGCGGAGCCGGGCTGAAAGGGAATCGATACGGCTTGCCGCTGTCGGGCGGGCTAATCTCCGGATTTGGAGATGGCGGTTTCCATCAGTTGCTTCAATTCGCCGTTTTGAAACAGCTCCAGGGTAATGTCGCAACCGCCGACCAATTCCCCGTTGATATAAATCTGCGGGAAGGTGGGCCAATCGGCGTAGCGCGGCAAATTGTCGAAAATTTCCGGATCTTCCAGCACATTGACGTAGGCGAATGGAAAGCCGGTGGCCGCCAAGGCTTGGGAAGCGCGCTGCGAAAACCCGCAGCGCGGCAGGTCCGGGGTGCCTTTCATGTAGATCACCACCGGATTGTTCTCGACCTGCTCTTTGATGCGTTCCAAAACGTCGTCCATCGAAAACACCTCGACTCGGGATGGATGGGAAGGAAAGGGGATGAATGCTCGGGGGTTTGCGCGGATTTGAGCTTAGACCGACGGCGCGGAAGAGGTTGCATGTCGGTCGCCGGAGCGCGGCGCTAAGTCGCCGCGCCGCGGTTGACGGAATCGACGTTCAATTGCAGCCACAGCTCCAACAGCGCCGCGTGCCAGAGCTTGCTGCCCAGCAAGCGGGTCATGTGCGCCTCGGGCTCGGCCAGCAGCTTGTCCAGATAGGGCCGCTGAAACAGGCCGCGTTCCCGGCAAGCCCGCGAATCGATGATGTCGCGCATGAAATCGAGGAACGGGCCGCGCACGAACTTGAGCGCCGGCACCGGGAAATAGCCCTTGGGCCGGTCGATCACCGCGTCCGGCAGCAACCCGCGAGCGATTTTTTTCAAAACGTGCTTGCCGCCGCCGCCGATTTTCAGTTCGGGCGGCAGTTGCATCGCCAGTTCCACCAGTTCGTGGTCCAGGAACGGCACCCGCGCTTCCAGGCCCCAGGCCATGGTCATGTTGTCCACCCGCTTGACCGGATCGTCCACGATCAGGGTGGTCACATCCAGCCGCAACACCTGGTCCAGATACTCTTCGGCGTCGGGTTCGGCCAGTCGTCCGGCGATCAGGTGGCCGGTGTGGTCGGGGCCGTGGTAGGCCGGCGCGACCGTTTCCAGCCATTCTTCGTGGTCCCGGTCGAAATAGTGGCGGCGAAACCGCTCCAGGTCGTTGCCGGTGTCGGCGGCCATGCGCGGATACCAGAAATAGCCGCCGAACACTTCGTCCGCGCCCTGGCCGCTCTGGACCACCTTGACCGCTTGAGAGACGCGTTCGGCCAGCAGGAAGAACGCCACCGCGTCTTGGCCGACCATCGGCTCCGCCATGCAGGTGACGGCTTCCGGCAGGCGTTGGAGCACCTGATCGTTGGGGATCAAATATTTGTGGTGGCGGGTCTGGTAGCGGGCGGCGACCGGGTCGGAGTATTCGAACTCGCTGCCTTTTTCCTCCGGCTGATCTTCGAATCCGACCGAGAAAGTCCGCAAGTCGCGGACGCCGGTTTCGGCCAGCAGCGCCACCAGCAGGCTGGAATCCAGTCCGCCGGACAGCAGCACGCCCACCGGCACGTCGGCGATGTCCAGCCGCCGCCGCACCGCCAAGCCGCAAGGCGGCGTGAACCGCCTCGGTCCACTCGACTTCGGTGCGCGGTTTCCGCCGGACGCAGGGCGCGCAGTCGCCAGTAGACCCGGCTCCGCTCGTTGCCGCTGGCGTCGAGGGTCAGGGTGGTGGCGGGCGCCAGCTTGCGGATGCCTTGCAGAATCGTGCGCGGCGCCGGGATGACGGCGTGCAGGGTCAGTTGCTGGTGCAAGGCCGCCGGGTCGATGGCGGTGTCGATATCACCCGCTGCCAGCAATGCTTGGCTATTGGAGGCGAAGCGGAACGCTTGCGGGGTGCGGGCGTAGTAGAGCGGTTTGATGCCCAGCCGGTCGCGGGCCAGAAACAGGCTGCGCTCGCGGAGGTTCCAGATGGCGAAGGCGAACATGCCGATCAGGCGTTCGACGCAGCGCTCGCCCCATTCGGCGTAGGCCTTGAGGATGACCTCGGTGTCGCCTTCCGAAAAGAACCGATAACCCTTGGCCAGCAGCTCCCGCCGCAGCTCCCGATAGTTGTAGATGGCGCCGTTGAACACCAGCGCCAGCCCGAGGTCCGGGTCCACCATCGGCTGGTTGGAGCGGTCGCTGAGGTCGATGACCGACAAGCGGCGATGGCCGAGCAGCAGGGGGCCATCGGACCAAGTGCCTTCATGATCGGGGCCGCGCCGGGCGAGGCGGTGCAGCATCCGCCCCATCAGGGCCAGATCGGGTGTGCCGCCGTCGAGACGCAGTTCGCCGCCGATTCCGCACATAATTGAAGAGTTTCCTCAAAGAGTTTCCGTTGGCGAGAAGGAACTCGGGTTACTGCGGGAACGTCAGGTTCGATGCCCGAACCGGCGGGCGCACCCCTTCGACGCTGCGCGCCACCGAGATGGCCCGGTTGTAGGTCTGGGGGTTGGGGACGTTGCCGCTCAGCGTGACCACGCCATTTTCGGAGCTGACGCTGATGTTGGCGGCGGCGAGTTCGGAGTCCTGCTTGAAGGCGCTCTTGATGGAAGCGGTGATGTCGGAGTCGCTGACCTTGGGTCCGCCGCGACTGGTGCTGTCACTGCTGCTGGAACTGTCCGCGCCGGCATCGCTGTCCCTGTTGTTGAAACCGCCTATACCGGAGCACCCCGCAGCGGTCAAGGCGGCCAAAAAAGCCAGGGTCAGATAAAATTTGTTCATTGATCGGTCTCCTTTAGCTTGGAAGGCGGGGTTTAGCGAAGGGTTCGGCGCCGGTCCGGCGCGCGGTTCGGCGGCAAGAATAACACACCCAAACCCCTTGCCACCCGCGTTGCAACAGCCCGAACCGGCGACTAGACTAGCCCGGCTTTCCTTCGGGGCGTCCGGGTCGGCGGAAAACTTCCGCCCCACCGCGAGACTCTAACCCGACGCAAAACTCCAATAACCTTCTCTCACCTACTGGATCAATGGAGAGTCAACCGATGGTTCATCAATTGCCCGAACTGCCCTACGCCAAAAACGCCCTGGAGCCGCACATCTCGGCCGAGACTCTGGAGTATCACTACGGCAAGCATCACCAGACCTACGTCACCAACCTGAACAACTTGATCAAGGGCACGGAGTTCGAGAACTCGTCCCTCGAAGAGATCGTGCTCAAGTCCTCCGGCGGCGTGTTCAACAATGCCGCGCAAGTGTGGAACCACACCTTCTATTGGAACTGCCTGAAGCCGAACGGCGGCGGCGAACCGAGCGGGGCGCTGGCCGAGGCGATCAACAAGAAATTCGGCTCGTTCGCGACCTTCAAGGAAGAGTTCACCAAGTGCGCGGTCGGCACCTTCGGGTCCGGCTGGGGCTGGCTGGTCAAGAATCCGGACGGTTCGGTCGAGCTGCTGAGCACGTCCAACGCCGGCACGCCGGCCACCTCCGGCAAGAAGGCGCTGCTGACCTGCGACGTGTGGGAGCACGCCTACTACATCGACTACCGCAATCTGCGGCCCAAGTACGTCGAGGCGTTCTGGAATCTGGTCAACTGGGATTTCGCGGCACAGCAGTACGCTTGAGCGCCCTCACTCCTAGCCCCGCTCCCACGGGGAGAAGGGAGCTTTCGCCTAGGCTTTGAGTCTTGTCCGATGAAAGGCCAGCACCCGTATCGGTTGCTGGCTTTTTCGTTTGTCCCGGCATCGTGGCTTGCAGATATTTTCTCACCGTCCGCCGATCCAGATTGGCGCGGCGGGCGACTTCCTCGTAGTTGCCGCAATTCCGATAGAGCAGGGCGCAGTAACCGGCCAGCAGGCTGCGGGCGTCCAGCGATCCGGCTCGGGCCTGCCGCCAGAAATCGGTTTCGCCCGCCATCGCTTCTCCCGTGTAGCGCCCGGTCAGCAGGACGCGCCGCACCGCTTGTTCCAGTTCCCGCACGTTGCCCGGCCAAGCGTAATCGGCCGGCAGGTCGCGGCGGAGCGCGGCCAGCACCAGGTCGGCGGCTTCGGGGCTGGCCGACCCGAACAGGCGCGTCACCAGCGCTCGCACCAGCAACTCCAGTTCGGCGGGAGTCTCCGCCAAACGCTGGCGCAGGGGTGGCACGGTGATGACATCGGAACACAGGCGGTAAAAAAAATCCTCGCGGAATTTGCCCTGTTGGCGCAGTTCCACCAGCGATTGGTGAGTGGCGGCGATGATCCGCCCGGAAAAGCGTTGCGATTTGTGGCTGCCGACCGGAGTGAACGCCCGCTCCTGCAACACCCGCAACAGCTTGATCTGCACGCCCAAGACTCGCGTCGCCGATCTCGTCCAGGAACAGCGAACCGAAGGGACTACAGCGGGCGAACACGCCCTGATGGTCGTCCACCGCACCGGTGAACGCGCCCTTGCGATGGCCGAACAGCTCCGATTCGATCAGGCTTTCCGGGAATTCCGCCAGATTGACCGCGATGAAAGTGTCGGTGAAGCTGTGCCGAAACCGTTTGCTGGCGGGATCGAACGGGATGTACACCGAACGGCCGATGGCCGCCGCCGCCGAGCCTTTGCCGCTGCCGGTTTCGCCCAGCAGCAGGGTGGAAAAATCCTCCATCCGGTTCCACAGATAGCGCTCGTACACCCGCATGTCGCGGCCGAAGACGTTGTTCCACAGCGCGCGCCGCAATTCTTTCATGCAGGGGCTGGAGCCGATCAGGTCGCCGTCGATAAAGTGGTAGGCGCGGCGCAGTTGGTAAAACAGACCGAGGTAGCGGGTCGCTTCGGTTTCGTTGAAACCCTGTTCCCGCAGCAGGGACAGCACCTCGTCGGCGAACGAGACCGTGGCCGGTTGGCCGGGATGGGCCAGCTCCCGCTCGATCAGCCGGTCCAGCTCCGGCAGGAAGCGGTGATAGCCGCGAAACAGCCAAGCATCGGCCAGCCATTGCCGCTCCTCGCCCGCGTATTGGGCCAGGCTGCCGGCGTTGCGCCGGGTCAAACGGTCGAGCCGGGCGGTCAACTCGGGTAGCAGCGCGGACATGGCGTGGTGGTCGCCGATGGCCGCCAGCGCCGAAGCGGGCACCAGGGCCGCGACCCGCTGGCGGGTCACCTCGAACGGATTGGCCATGATCAACGCCGAAGCGGCGGCGAGGAAGCGCTTGTCGTCCGGGTCGAGATGCAACTGGCTGCCGGCCATCGCGGTTCTCCTCGGTTCGATTCGACATTTAATGTACAGCCAATCGGCATAAAATGTTCCCAACATTTTGGGTTCTGGAGTGGTTTATTGGGAATCGGTAAATATAAACAAAAACTTAGTCGATGAATGGCAGCTTGGCACAATATTTGGTTAATACCGGGAAATCACATCGATGGAGAACCGACATGACCCCGAGCCGCCAAGCCAGCGAGCATGGCTTTCGCAGTTGGGATGGCGCCGAGCTGTTCTATCGGGCGTGGCTGCCGGAGCAGAGTACCACCCGAGCGGTGATCCTGTTCCATCGCGGCCACGAGCATTCCGGCCGCTGGCAGGATGTGGTGGACAAGCTGGATTTGCCCGATTTCGCCCTGTTTGCCTGGGATGCGCGGGGTCACGGCCGCAGTCCCGGCGAGCGCGGTTACGCCGAAAATCTCGGCGTGCTGACGCGGGATGTGGAAGCGTTCGTCGGCCACGTTTCCCGCCACTACGGCATCCCCGTGGAGAACATCGTCGTGTTCGCCCACAGCGTCGGCAGCGTTCTGGCCGCGACCTGGGTTCACGACTACGCGCCCAAAATCCGCGCCCTGGTGCTGGGCAGTCCGGCGCTGCGGGTCCAACTGTACGTCCCGTTCGCGATTTCCGGCTTGCGCCTGCTGCTGAAATTCAAGCCTAAAGCCTTCGTCAACAGCTACGTGAAAGCGAAGTTGCTGACGCACGATCCGGCCAAAATCGCCAGCTACGACGCCGATCCGCTGATCACCCGTTGCATCGCGGTCAACCTCTTGGTCGATCTGTTCGACGCCGGCCGCAAGCTGGTGGCGGACGCGGCGGCCATCACCGTGCCGACCCTGGTGCTCACGTCCGGGGCGGATTGGGTGGTTGATCGGGATATTCAGCGCGAGTTTTTCGAGCGGCTGGGTTCGCCGGTGAAGGAGATGCACGTTTATCCGGGCTTTTTCCACGACACATTTAACGAGCGGGACAACCACCTGCCGCTGGGCGCCGCCCGCCGTTTCATTCTGGACGCTTTCGCCCAACCGCGCCGCGAGCTGTCCCTGCTGGACGCCGACCGCAACAGCGCCACCCAGCGCGAATATGAAACTTTGGCGAATCCGCTTTCTCCATTGTCCATCAAGGGAATTCGCTACGCTCTGACTCGCTTTGCCCTGCGCGCGTTCGGCGCCCGCTTGAGCGAGGGCGTGAAAGTGGGCGTCAAAACGGGCTTCGATTCCGGGACCACGCTGGATTACGTCTACCGTGATCGAGCCGAAGGAGTTGGCGCACTGGGCCGGCTGATCGACCGGAATTACCTCAACGCCATCGGCTGGCGGGGTATCCGTTTACGCAAGATACATCTGGAAAAGTTGCTGCACCGGGCGATGGCCGAGCTGCGCGCAGCCGGCAAGCCGGTCCATGTCGTCGATATCGCCGCCGGTCACGGCCGCTACGTGCTGGACGCGGTGCGCGAGCATCCCGACATTCCCGCGACCGGTCTGTTGCGGGATTTCAGCGAAGCCAACGTGGCGGCGGGGCGGCGGCTCATCGCCGAATACGGCCTGGGAGATCGCTTTGCGTTCAACCAGGGCGATGCTTTCGATCCCGCCAGCCTCGCCCAACTGCCCCGAACCGCCACCGTCGGCATCGTGTCCGGCCTGTACGAGCTGTTTCCCGAGAACGCGCCGGTGCGGGCGTCGCTGGCGGGTTTGGCCGAGGCGGTTGTCCCCGGCGGCTATTTGCTTTATACCGGCCAACCCTGGCACCCGCAGATCGAGTTCATCGCCCGCGCGCTGACCAGCCATCGGGATGGCAGGCCGTGGGTGATGCGGCGGCGGACGCAGCAGGAAATGGATCAACTGGTCGCCGAGGCCGGCTTCGAGAAAATCGCGCAGGAAACCGATCCCTGGGGGATTTTCACCGTGTCGCTGGCCCGTCGTCGAACGGAGATAGCTCATGTCTGAACAAACGGTTAGGACCGAAGCGCCGCGCCCTTGGCGTCGCGCCATCGCCTGGATGGCTCTGGTGCTCGGTCCCGGATTTTTTCTGATCTACGGCGCTTGCAACGGGCTGACCTCGTTGCGGGCCGAGGTCGGCAGCTTCTTTTTCGAGTGGGAGCGCCATATTCCGGTGGTGCCGTGGACCATCATCCCCTACTGGTCGCTGGATGTCTTCTACGCCTTTTCGGTGCTGCTGTGTCGCAGTCGGTTGGAGCTGGATCGGCACGCTTGGCGCATCGTGACCGCCGTGCTGCTATCCGCCGTGGGGTTCCTGCTGTTTCCGCTCCGGTTCGGGTTTCCCCGGCCGGAAGTGGAGGGGATGTTCGGGCCGTTGTTCCAAGCTCTCTACGGCTTCGACCAGCCCTTTAATCAGGCGCCTTCGCTGCACATCAGTCTGGGCATGATCATGTGGACTCTCTACGCCAAATACACGCGCGGGCCGTTGCGCTGGCTGCTGCACGGCTGGTTCGCGTTGATCTGCGCGTCCACCCTGACGACGTGGCAGCACCATTTCATCGATTTGCCGGCGGGCGCGCTGGTCGGCGTGATCGCGTTCTGGCTGTTTCCCGATCCGGCGACGGATGGCGTCGGCAAAACCGTCGCCTATCGGCCGCTCGGAGGAATGCGGCTGGCCCGGCGCTATCTTCTGGGCGTTTTGGCCTGCATCGCGCTCGCCCTGCAAGGCGGCTATTGGCTGCTGCTGCTTTGGCCCGGTTTTGCCTTGGGCGCGGTCGCGGTCGCCTACATGGGGGTCGGGCCGGCCGTATTTCGCAAGCGGGGCGGCCGGCTGTCGGTGGCGGCAATAATCCTGTTGGGACCGTATTTGATCGGCCAATCGCTGTCCTGGCGGTGGTATCTGCGCCGGATGGGCGCGCCGCTTTCCGAGATCGTGCCGGGGGTCTTTATCGGCGCTCGGCTCGACGACCGGGAAGCCATCGTCTTCGCCGCCGCCCATCCCGACCGCTTCGTGCTGGATCTGACCGGCGATTTCGACGAAGCCGGCAGCTTGCGCGAGGGCGATTACGCCAATCTGCAACTCATGGATCTGATCGAGCCGCCGCCGGATGCCTTGCGCGACGCCGCGACCTGGATCGAAGCGGCGGTCGGGCAGGGCAAGACCGTGTTCGTTCACTGCGCGCTGGGCTATTCGCGCAGCGCCCTTATCGTGGCGCATTGGCTGGCGACCACCGGCCGCGTCCGTTCGATCCGGGAGGCGCTGGAACGGGTGCGCGCCGCCCGTCCCGGCATCGTGGTCGCGCCGAGCCTTCCGGCCACGTTCAGCCAACCTTCGCTGGCGCAGGAATCGGCATGATCAGCGTCTACTCGCTAAAACCCGCTTTTCAAAACCTGCTGCGACCGGTCGCCCGCTGGCTGCATTCGCGGGGCATCAGCGCCAACCAGGTCACGCTCGCCGCGCTGTGGCTGGCGGTCGCGACGGGCGGAGCGGTCGCGCTGTGGCCGGGACCGGTGACCTTGTTGCTGTTGCCGCCGGTGCTGTTCCTCCGCATGGCCTTGAACGCGCTGGACGGGATGTTGGCTCGCGAATTTTGGGGGCCGACGCCGCTGGGCGCGGTGTTGAACGAGCTGGGCGACGTGCTGGCCGATGCCGCGATGGTGTTGCCGCTGGCCCTGATTGCCGGCGTACCGGCCCCTTGGATCGTGTCGCTGGCGCTGCTGGCGCTGCTGAGCGAATTTTGCGGCGTGGTCGCGGTGCAAATCGGGGCCAGTCGCCGCTACGACGGTCCGATGGGCAAGAGCGACCGCGCCTTGCTGCTCGGGGGTATCGCCCTGCTGCTCGGTCTGGGCGTGCCGGCCGGTTTCTGGTTGGCTGCCGTGCTTGTCGTCGCCAGCGGCTTGCTGGCGTTCACCTGTTTCAATCGGCTGCGCGCCGCGCTGCGGGAGGTAAAGCCATGTCCTTGACGCTGACATCGCCGGTGACGGTCGTTCTGGGCGGGGTATGGGGGCTGCTGATCGCTGGCGACCGCCGTGGTGTGGCGGCTCGCGCCCGACAGCGAATTGCGCCAGCGCATCCGCAGTTGGTGGCTGATCGTGGCGCTGTGTTCGCTGGCGCTGACCTTCAACCGGATCGCCGCGCTGCTGTTTTTTGGCCTGGTCAGCTTTCTGGCACTCAAGGAATATCTGACCCTGATTCCCACCCGCCACGCCGACCGCCGGGTGTTGTTCTGGGCCTATCTGAGCATCCCGGTGCAGTATTACTGGATCGGCATCGAGTGGTACGGCATGTTCATCATTTTTATCCCGGTCTACATGTTCCTGCTGCTGCCGGTGGCGATGGTGTTGATCGGCGAAACTCAGGGTCATTTGCGCGCCGCCGGCACCCTGCATTGGGGCCTGATGAGCATGGTGTTCAGCCTGAGCCATCTCGCCTTTCTGCTGGTGTTGCCGCAGGCGCAGTACCCGCACGTCAGCGGGCCGGGTTTGGTGCTGTTCCTGCTGCTGTTGACCGAGCTGAACGACGTGGCGCAATTTTGCTGGGGCAAGCTGTTGGGCAAGCACAAAATTTCGCCCAAGATCAGCCCGAACAAAACCGTGGAAGGCTTCGTCGGCGGGGTGGTGACGACCGTTCTCTTGTCCGCGCTGCTGGCGCCGTGGCTGACGCCGTTCGGCCTTCGCGATGCGCTGCTGGCGGGGGCTTTAATCGCGGTCGCGGGTTTCTTCGGCGACTTGAGCCTGTCGGCGCTGAAGCGCGATCTGGGGATCAAGGATAGCGGGAATCTGTTGCCGGGCCACGGCGGCATTCTCGACCGGGTGGACAGCCTGACCTACACCGCGCCGCTGTTTTTCCACTTCACCCGCTATCTCTATTTCTGATCGAACACCCCTCTCCCCGTGGGAGAGGGGCAGGGGTGAGGGTCATCACCCGCGCCGTTGGGTATGGAGCGATTTACATGGGGTCCGTCGCGCTGCGGCTATTGTTTTTTCTGCTGATCGTCAAGCCATTTCTGTTGCTGGCGGTGGGCGTCAACGTGCGCGACCGCCACCGTTTGCCCCGTCGCGGTCCCGCCCTGATCGTCGCCAACCACAACAGCCATCTCGATGCGCTGGTATTGGTGGCGATGTTGCCGTTGCGGTTGTTGTCCCGAGCGCGGCCGGCCGCGTCGGCGGAGTATTTTTTGCGCGGCCGATGGCGGGCTTGGTTCGCCAGAAACGTGATCGGCATCATTCCGGTGGCGACGGGCGGTGGTCGTCCGCACGTCGAGGTGTTGGGGGAGGTGCGGGATGTGCTGGCGGCCGGCAACATCGTCATTTTTTTCCCGGAAGGGACGCGCGGCGAGCCGGAATGTCTGGGAAAGCTCAAGTCCGGCATCGTCTGGCTGGCGCAGCAATTGCCGGCGGTTCCGATTTGTCCGGTGCGGCTGTGCGGCTTGGGCCGAGTGCTGCCCAAGGGCGACTGGCTGCCGGTGCCGTTTTTCTGCGATGCCTGGGTGGGGGAGCCGCTGCATTGGGAGGGGGACCGGGAACGGTTCATGGCGGCGCTGGCGGCGAGATTGGGGGGATAGCGTTAAAGATCCTCCTGTAAATTTTCCCGTGCTGGCGGTGATCCATGCTCGGCTCGTAGTTCGGATCATGGGAAAATTTACAGGAGGAGTTTGTTCTCGCTTTTAATATGCTCGATGAATGCTCTCAGTTTCGGCAAAACTTGCGACCTCTTGGGATAATAGAGATAAAAACCTGTACTGACGCAAGCAAATTGATCCAGCACGATTTCTAACTGCCCTGAGCGGACCTCGTCCCTGATCGCGTCTTCGGTGGAGTACGCAATTCCGGCGCCTTCCACGGCTGCGTCGAGCATCAAAAGCGAGTCATTGAGGATGAGGGAGCCTTTCACCTGTACCTGAAATTCTTTGCCCTTATCTTCAAACTCCCATCTCTCATAGAGGCCTGCCCCCAATCGTGGCCGTATACAGTTGTGAAACAGAAGGTCTTTGGGATGTTTCGGACGCCCCATCTTATCCAAGTATTTTGGTGAAGCGGCGGTGACAAATCGTACCGGGCCAAACAATTTTATTGCCACCACATCCTTGGCCAGAATATCCGATAACCGGATACCCGCATCAAAGCCTTTCTCGACAACATCTGAGGTTTGATCTTCAAAAAACAGTTCGACCGTGATCTCAGGATATTTCTTTATGAAACTCGCCACGAGCGGGGCCGACATAGAAGGGATAGATCTGTCGGGGTAAATTGAGCCGAAGCAGACCGGAAGGTTTTTCCGCGTAGGTGCCCACATTTTCTAGCGCAGCTAGAATCTGATCGAGGGCGGGGCCGGCTTGGCTCAGAAATCTTTCCCCGGCTTCTGTCAGGCTGGTACTGCGCGTCGTGCGGGACAACAGCGCAACCCCCAAACGCCGCTCCAGTTGCTTGATGGTTTGGCTCACGGCCGAGGGCGAAACGCCGAGCGTCTTGGCTGCGACCGTAAAATTTCGCGTGTCAGCCACAATCTTCAGGGCGAGAAGGCCGTCTAGCTGCTCGTGATACATTATTAAGTTCCACTTAAAAGAACATGAAGAAATATGTCATTTTTCTTAACAGTATTCCAGCGTAATATCTGATTTGAGAACACCATTCACGCCGGAGGAGGCACACATGCAAAAACGCACACTGGGCAGCAGCAATTTAGAAGTTTCGGCCATCGGACTGGGCTGCATGGGATTGAGCTTCGGGTACGGCCCTGCCGTCGATCAGCAGGCGGGAATCGCGCTGATCCGGTCAGCCGTCGAACGCGGGGTCACCTTCTTCGACACCGCCGAAGTTTACGGCCCGTTCACCAACGAAGCGCTCGTGGGCGAAGCCCTGGCCCCGTTCCGTGGGCAAGTGGCGATCGCCACCAAGTTCGGGTTCAAGTTTGACCCCGAAACAGGGCAACAAGCCGGTCTCGATAGCCGGCCCGAGCGTATCAAGCAGGTCGCTGAAGCTTCGCTCAAGCGACTCAAAGTCGATGCGATTGATCTGTTCTATCAGCACCGCGTTGATCCAGACGTGCCCATCGAAGAGGTCGCGGGAGCCGTCAAAGACCTGATTCAGGAAGGCAAGGTCAAACACTTCGGTTTGTCCGAAGCCGGCGCGCAGACGATCCGTCGCGCCCACGCGGTTCAGCCGGTCACTGCCCTCCAGAGCGAGTATTCGCTGTGGTGGCGAGAGCCCGAAGCGGAGATCCTGCCGACGCTTGAGGAACTCGGAATCGGCTTCGTCCCCTTTAGCCCGCTGGGCAAGGGCTTTCTGACCGGCCAGATGGATGAGAATACCCAGTTCGACAGTTCCGACTTCCGCAACATCGTTCCGCGCTTTACGCCGGAGGCCCGGAAGGCCAACCAAGCCTTCGTTGATCTGCTCGGCCAAATTGCAACCAATAAGCAGGCGACGCCGGCACAGATCGCGCTGGCCTGGCTACTGGCTCAGAAGCCGTGGATCGTTCCGATCCCTGGAACCACGAAGCAGCACCGCCTCGAGGAAAATATCGGAGCAGCCCGCGTCAAACTAACGCCCGCCGATCTCCGCGCCATCGACAGCGCTGTCTCCAAAATCACGGTGCAAGGGGCTCGCTATCCCGAACACCTACAAAAATTGGTTGGGCGTTGAACGGAAGTTATACTATTGAAAAATATAGAGATAGGAGACGAGAAATGACCATGAATGTACTGGGTTACGCGGCTCATTCCGCGATAGAGGACTTGGTTCCTTTCACGTTTGAGCGCCGCGATCCACGGCCCAATGACGTGGTGATCGATATTCTTTACTGCGGCGTCTGCCACTCCGACATCCACAGTGTCCGCAACGATTGGGGTAACGCCAAGCATCCGATGGTGCCGGGGCATGAAATTATTGGTCGCGTGGCGAGCGTCGGGGCATCCGTCACCCGCTTCAAGGCGGGCGATCTGGTCGGTGTCGGGTGTTTGGTGGATTCCTGCCAGCATTGCAAACCCTGCATGACAGGACTCGAACAGTATTGCGCGGAAGGAGCGACGCTCACCTACAACGATTTTGATCGTCACGATCACCTGCCGACCTATGGCGGTTACTCCGACCAGATCGTGGTGTCCGATAAATTCGTTGTGAAAATTCCTGATGGGCTAGACCTGAAGGGAGCCGCTCCACTCCTGTGCGCCGGGATTACGACTTACTCCCCTCTACGCCATTGGCGTGTGGGGAAAGACAGCCATGTGGCGGTCGTGGGGTTGGGTGGCCTGGGTCATATGGCGCTGAAACTGGCGAAAGCGCTGGGCGCCCATGTGGCGCTGTTTACCCGTTCGCCGGGCAAGGAGCAGGATGCGCGACGCCTGGGGGCCGACCAGGTCGTGCTCTCGACCGATGAGTCACAAATGGCAGCGGTCGCCGGCCAGTTCGATTTGATCGTGGATACCGTGCCTTATGTCCACGATCTCAATCCCTATCTGCCCACGCTTTCGCTGAGCGGCACGCTGGTTCTGGTCGGCTATCTCGGCCCGCTGCACGAAATGTTGAATACGGCCCCGCTGGTGCTGGGCCGTAGAGCGGTCGCGGGTTCCGTCATCGGCGGTATCGCCGAAACCCAGGAAATGCTCGACTTCTGCGGCGAGCACAACATCACCTCCGATATCGAGGTGATCAACATTCAGGATATCAACGCGGCCTATCAGCGCATGCTGAACAGCGATGTGAAATATCGCTTTGTCATCGATATGGCTTCGCTGAAGAACTGAGGCAAGGAGAATCGCCATGCCCCCCAATGAACGAGCGCGCCAGAATCACGACGAGCTTTTTCCCGGTCACGTCTCCACCTTGGCGGTGACCGACCCGGAACTCATCGAGACGTTCGACAATTTCGCCTTCGGCGACGTGCTCCATCACGGCAATCTGGACGCCAGAACCCGGCTGATGGTTCAGCTCGCCGCGATGATCGCTTCTCAGGCCCTGCGCGAGTACCGCGTCATGCTCGGCGCAGCGCTCACCGTTGGGGTGACGCCGATTGAGATCAAGGAAATCGTGTACCAAGCCGTGCCATACGTCGGCATGGCCAAGGTTTTCGACTTCCTCCACGCCACCAATGATGTTCTTGCCGAGCGCGGCGTCAAGCTCCCTCTACCGGGACAGTCCACGACCATGCCCGAAAACCGCGCGGAGCAGGGGCTTGCCATTCAGAAAGAGATTATTGGGAGCGATGCCGTCGCGCATCTCTACGCGACCGCACCCGACGATCAGCTGCACATCCAGCGCTACCTGTCGGCCCACTGCTTCGGCGACCACTACACCCGCACCGGTGTGGACGTGCCGACGCGCGAGCTTCTCACTTTCAGCATGCTGGCCGCCCTCGGCGGGTGCGAAGCGCAGGTTAAAGGCCATGTCGCCGCGAACTTGAATGTGGGCAACGACCGCGCAAAGCTCATCGACGTTGTAACGCAGCTACTGCCTTTTATCGGATATCCCCGCACACTCAATGTGTTGCGGGTCGTCAACGAAGTCACCACCTGAGGGAGCATTCGCGATGTCCACCGTACAGGGTTGATCACGGGCATTAGCAAACCACGCTTGCCGCGTCCACAGGCTTCCCGCCAGGAGAGTGAACGACTGCTCTGGCCAAGACAACCCGATCAAACAACCAAATTATCGAATGCGGAATGGTATTTGATCTTGCCGGACGCGCCTTTGAGAAAATCCGGCTGCAACTCGATGACCATGAATGCCTCTTCCGGCGCTTCGTATTCGCAACCGATGCCGTAGCGCGTGGAAGGCGAGAAACCAAAGCGCGGGTAATAGCCGGGATGGCCCAGCACGACAACCGCGCCGAAACCGAGTTGCTGGCAGCGTTCGAGACCGGCTCGCACCAGCGCGGAACCGATTCCTTTGCGCTGATGCGTCGGGGCCACCGCCAACGGCGCGAGGCCAATGATTTTTAGCGCAGGATGCGCGGGGAGTACGACGGGCGAAAACAGGATGTGCCCGAGAATGAAGCCGTTTTCTCTTGCTTGGCTAAATAGCGGTTACCTCATAATCGCCAAAGCACCTTGAGTTTTTTTATAAGCTCTTCCTGCCGTTGCTTAATTACGGTCGGAGTCCATTCCGCTTTTTGCAATACTTGAGTTGTTAGAGCAAAAGGTGAAATACCTTTATCTGTTGCAAAATAACCACCCTTTTTTTTATCAAACTCATAGTTTTGTGCTTGAGCGTTCTTTTTGCGAGATAGTAACGCTAGATTCCCAATTCGATGAGTATATTTCAATCGTTCTTCGTTGTCTGGAAACCACTGAAGCCACTTGCTTCCACTATTAGGATTTTGCGGTAAGACATGCTCAATTGAAACTGCTGGATAGTCATAAGTGGCTTCACCTTCTGCAAGAGCTGAATCAAGTCGGAGAAGCACGTATTTATTAATTCTTTTCATCAAATACAAATCGCTATCTAGAATTTTTATTATCTGCTTAGTTTCCTCTGGAGTTAATTGAAGCGATGAGTCAATAGCATATAAGTCGCCATTTTTCTCTATAGCCGTTAACAGTTTTCCGTAGCGCTCGATACGGTAATTTACATCAGCACGAATGATCATTAGCCCTGCCGCTAATCTTTCTAGGGCTGTAAAAAACTTTTTGAGTTTATCAGGGGTATGACGATTTTGTGAAAAATAAAGAATAGCAGGTGGAACCCAATCAAAATTATCTATTTGATTTAACCAACGGAACAGGGAATTGACTGCTTCTGAGCCTTTTTCACTTTGATAATTTATCGTTTTAATTATCTCAAGAGAATCTGAAAAAGGCTTGAGAACTTCATCAATAAAATTCGTCGCGTTTTTTTGAGGTTGAATATATTTACGAAACTCATTAAGGGCGGTTTCTCTTAATTTGGCTTTCCGATGTATCATTCTAATATGAGCAAATAGTTCTTGAAAAGCATCCCGCCCTAAATCTTCTTCTTCATCTTCCCAAATTTTGGTGTACTTTTCTTGCTGATTTGTAGGAATTGCTCCGATAATTTCTGACTTAAGCAAGTCGGTAAGTCCGAGATCTAGCCCACGAGCATTTAGAACAGAAAATATACGGTATGCTGAGTCAAGATCTGGAGTTGAAACTACTACTAAATAACATCGTCTCATTAAGTACTGTAAAAGCCTGATGCGCTGTAATTCAGGAAGAGTCGCAAGCTCATCTGTAAAATACTTAGCATTAGTGCGGATGTTCGCTTGGCTATCGGTAAGTTGTGCGCTATCTAGCTGGAAAAGACTCTCAAGCCCTTTCTCATCTTGAATATGTTGACGAAAAAACATTTCGTCTCGCTCTCTCAATTTAAGGCGATACCGATTTGGTGTTCCTAAAGTCAAACTGCCTTTTTCGTAAATAAATGTTGTAAGCTCATTGGCAAAATCACCGCTTACTTTAGTCCGCAAAACAGCCATAAGTATTGTAAGTGTTGTCAGTCGTTGCTGGCCGTCAACTATATCTGATTTAGGTGAATCTTCCCCTTTAATAAGCACGATACTTCCCAAAAAGTATGGGTTAACTTCTTCTACTGGCTGTGTACCATTTCCCAAGAACGCTAAAATATCGGTCAACAGCTCACTGGCTTGGTCAATTGTCCAAGAATAGGGTCTTTGGTATGGCGGTATCTCAAACGCATAATCATTGTTAAAAATTTTGAATAAAGCTTTTTCGGTGGCGTGGATGTTCACTGGCATAAAAGTATCCTTTTTTTCTGAAGTTAAAGTTTCGGATTAATGCGCTAAGGTGAAGTCTTAGACTTGCTGGAAAATTGAGGGAGCGGGATGCATCCTTCGGGTCTGAACGTTGGTGCGTTCGGATTCCAAACCCAAGAGGAGCATCCCATGATGGCTAGAGTACCGGCGAGCGAGCAGACGCGCAAACGGATCGCCGAGGTGTTGCGTTGTGATTTGGACAAAGGCGCTTTGTTGCGTGACGCGGTGCGGTTGATCGTCGAAGAAGCCTTGGAGGCTGAGGTCACGGACGTCCGGGCGGGATTACCTCGAGCGCGGTGAACCGGTCGGCTACCACAACGGCAACCGTTTGGGCCGGCTGAAGTAAGACAGCCGCTCTTCAAGCGGCCTGATGCAGCAGCATATCCCGCAGCCCCATCGGGCCCGTCGCCGAAGATGCGGGCGTCCATGCGTTTGAGTGGGGCGCTGATCCGGGGCTGGAACGTTCATTTTCGCCAAAACATCCCGCTCTAGATCGACGCCCGGCGCGATCTCGATCAACTCCAACCCATCGGCGGCTCAATTGGAATACCGCCCAGTTCGGTGACGTGCGGTCACCGGCTGATTCCGCTGGCTGGCCACTTTGGCACGATCATCCATGTGTCTGCGTGTGGAATTTTGCGACAAAACAATTCGCAAGCGCGTGGGGCTCGCGCTCGCGCGCGGGTGACCCCAGCGTTCGTGCCGGAATCACCCGAGTGAATTTACGCCGCCAGCTTCACCTTATCCGCCACCTCGCGGTATTCCGGCACCTGATCGAAGTTCAGATAGCGGTAAATCTCCGCGCCCTTGGCGCCGATCTCGCCCATGTGGGTCATGTACTCCGCGAAAGTCGGGATCTTGCCCAGCAGCGCGCAGACCGCCGCCAGTTCCGCCGAACTGAGATACACGTTCGCGCCCTTGCCCAGCCGGTTGGGGAAGTTGCGGGTCGAGGTGGACACCACCGATGCACCGTCCGCCACCCGCGCCTGATTGCCCATGCATAACGAGCAGCCCGGCATTTCCATCCGCGCCCCGGCGCTGCCGTAAATCGCGTAGTAGCCTTCCTCGCTCAACTGGTGGGCGTCCATCTTGGTCGGCGGGGAAATCCACAGCCGGGTCGGGATGTTGGATTTGCCGTTCAGCACCTTGCCGGCGGCGCGGTAGTGGCCGATGTTGGTCATGCAGGAGCCGATGAACACCTCGTCGATCTTGTCCCCCGCCACATCGGCCAGCGTCTTCACGTCGTCGGGATCGTTCGGGCAGGCCAGCAGCGGCTCTTTGATCGCGGTCATGTCGATGTCGATCACCGCCGCGTATTCCGCATCCGCGTCCGGCGCCATCAGGGTCGGATTCTTCAGCCATTCCTCCATGCCCTTGATCCGGCGCTCCAGGGTCTTGGGGTCCTGATAGCCGTTGGCGATCATCCACTTGAGCAGCGTGATGTTGCTGTTCAGATACTCGATGATCGGCTCTTTGTTCAGGCGCACGGTGCAGCCGGCGGCGGAGCGCTCGGCGGAGGCGTCGGACAGCTCGAACGCCTGTTCCACCTTCAGGTCGGGCAGCCCTTCGATTTCCAGGATGCGGCCGGAGAAGATGTTTTTCTTGCCTTCCTTCGCCACGGTCAGCAAGCCTTCCTGAATCGCCGCGTAGGGGATGGCGTTGACCAGGTCGCGCAGGGTGATGCCGGGCTGCATCTGGCCCTTGAAACGCACCAGCACCGATTCCGGCATGTCCAGCGGCATCGATCCCGTCGCGGCGGCGAAGGCCACCAGCCCGGAGCCGGCCGGGAAGCTGATGCCGATGGGGAAGCGGGTGTGCGAGTCGCCGCCGGTGCCGACGGTGTCGGGCAGCAGCATCCGGTTCAGCCAACTGTGGATGATGCCGTCGCCGGGCCGCAGCGCCACGCCGGCGCGACTGGAGATGAAGTCGGGCAGGGTGTGGTGAGTCTGCACGTCCACCGGCTTGGGATAGGCGGCGGTGTGGCAGAACGATTGCATGACCAGATCGGCGGAGAAGCCCAGACAGGCGAGGTCTTTCAGCTCGTCACGGGTCATCGGGCCGGTGGTGTCTTGCGAGCCGACGGTGGTCATCTTCGGCTCGCAGTAGATGCCGGGACGGATGCCGGCGACGCCGCAGGCGCGGCCGACCATCTTCTGCGCCAGGGTGAAACCCTTGCCGGAGTCGGTCGCGGGCAATGGACGGCGGAAGATCGTCGAGGGGCTGAGGCCCATCACCTCGCGCGCCCAGTCGGTCAGGCCGCGCCCGATGATCAGGTTGATGCGGCCGCCGGCCTGCACTTCGTCCAGCAGCACGTCGGACTTGTATTCGAACGTGGCGATGACCGCGCCGTTCTTTTCGATCTTGCCGGCGTAGGGGTAAATGTCGATGACGTCGCCCATGTCCATCTTGGACACGTTGCATTCGATCGGCAGCGCGCCGGCGTCTTCCTGGGTGTTGAAGAAAATCGGGGCGATCTTGCCGCCGAGACAGTAGCCGCCGTAGCGCTTGTTCGGCACGTAGGGGATGTCGTCGCCGGTCCACCACAGCACCGAGTTGGTGGCGGATTTGCGGCTGGAGCCGGTGCCGACCACATCGCCGACATAGGCGACCGGATGGCCCTTGGTCTTGAGCGATTCGATCAGCTTGAGCGGGCCGATCTTGCCGGGTTCGTCCGGCTGGATGCCGGGACGCTCCATCTTCAACATCGCCAGGCCGTGCAGCGGAATGTCGGGGCGGCTCCAGGCGTCGGGGGCGGGCGAAAGGTCGTCGGTGTTGGTCTCGCCGGGGACTTTGAACACGGTGACAGTGACTTTCTCCGGCACCTTGCCGCGAGTGGTGAACCACTCGGCCTCGGCCCAAGACTTCATGACTTGCTTGGCGTGGGCGTTGCCCTTGTCGGCTTTTTCCTTGACGCCGTGCTTGTAGTCGAACATCAGCAAGGTGTTCGACAGCGCCTTGGCGGCGGCGGGGGCGCACTCGGCGTCGTCCAGCAGGTCGATCAGCGGCTGGATGTTGTAGCCGCCCAGCATGGTGCCGAGCAGTTCCGTGGCGCGCACCCGCGGGATCAGCGGTGATCGGGCTTCGCCCTTGGCGACGGCGGCCAGGAAAGCGGCCTTGACGTAGGCGGCCTGATCCACGCCGGCCGGCACCCGGTGGGTCAGCAAATCCAGCAGGAAGCTTTCCTCGCCTTTGGGCGGATTTTTGAACAGTTCGACCAGATCGGCGGTCTGCTGCGGGCTCAGCGGCAGAGCCGGGATTCCGAGGGCGGCGCGTTCGGCGGCTTGTTGGCGATAGTTTTCGAGCACGGGTAAAACCCCTTTGATGATGTTGCGGTTCCCGCGGGCGCGGGCGGCTAAAAGCTGGTTGTTGAGTGGTTGATCGCTTCCGGCCGGTACGCCGGCGGGATAACGCCCGCTTCCCACAGTACGGGGAAGGATATTCGTCGATTATACCGGCAACCGGGGATGGCGGGATAGCTCATGAGATCGAGCAAAGTTAACTATCATGTTGGAGTGAAGAGGAAAAAGCGTTTCTGGCGCCGGACGGGCCAATCCGCCCGCGCTCCTTCGAATGTTGCGGGCGGAGTTCCCGTAGCCGCGGTGGCAGCATTGCGCGAATCCCCTGTCTCTACCCGGAGTTCCCATGCCGATGGATGCTGAAAGCCCGGATCGGGATGTCGCCGGAAAGGTGTACGCCGAACAGGTCGGGCTGTTGTACGGCTATGCGCCCTTGGCCTATTCGGTCACCCTGATCAACGGCTTGATCCTGGTTTTCGTCCAGCGCGCCCACATTCCGATCCCGGTGCTGCTGGTTTGGTTCGCCTGCTTGACCGTGGTCACGGCGGGCCGGATCATTTTGGTGTACGGCTATAACCGCGCTCGACCCCGCCCCGAGGAAGCGCGTCGCTGGGCGAGATGGTATTGCATCGGCGTCGGCTTGGCGGGGATCGTCTGGGGCTCCGCCGCCGTTTTCCTCTTTCCGCTCGATTCCATCGGCCATCAGGTCGTGGTCGCCTTCGTGCTGGCCGGCATGACGGCGGCGGGGCTGTTGGTCTTGGCGGCCCGGCTGGAAGCCGCTGCGGTTTTTTTGTTGCCCGCCCTGCTGCCCCTCGGACTGCGATTTTTCTTGCAGGGCAGTGAGCTGCACACCGCCATGGGGACCATGACGGTGCTGTATTTGGCCGGGCTAGTCAGCATCGCATCCAAAATCAACCGCCTGATTGGCGATGCCCTGAACCTGCGCTTCGACAACCAGGCGCTGGCGGAGGAGATCGTCAGGCGCCGGCAGGCCGAGGACGCCTTGCGCGACAGCGAGGGGCGCTTGCAGCGGGTGTTGGACGGCGCCAACGATGGATTCTGGGATTGGAACGTGGCCACCGGAGACGCGCTGTTCAGCCGCAACGGCATCGAAATGCTCGGCTATCGGCCCGACGAGATCGCGCCGCACATCAGCAGTTGGCAAAAGCTGGTGCATCCCGACGACCGATCCTTGTGGCAAACGGCGCTGGAGGCGCATTTCGCCGGGGCGACGCCGCGCTATCAGGCCGAGTATCGGCTGCGGGCCAAGGCGGGCGACTGGCGCTGGCTGCTGGTGCGCGGCAAGGTCACGGCGCGCGACGCGGCGGGCCGACCGCTGTGGATGGCCGGCACCCACACCGATGTCACCGACCGCCATGTGCTCGAAGAAGCCCTGTGCGACACCTTGGTCCGGGTACAGCGCCACGACGGACAAATGACCGCTCTCAACCGCATGAGCGACCTGCTGCTGTCCTGCGAAAGCCGCGAAGAAGCCTACGCCATCATCACGGGCGGCGCGGGGCAACTGTTCGACGGCTGCGTCGGCGGCTTGGCGATGCGCGAGGACGCCGCGCCCGATCAGCGGGTGGTGGCGAGCTGGGGCGACGCGCCGACCTTGCCCGCAACCTTTTCGCCCCGCGATTGCTGGGCCTTGCGGCGGGGAGGGCCTTATGTGGTGGACGATCCCGCCAACGGCGTGCCGTGCCGGCATTGCTCCCGACCGCCGACGCGCGCCTATCTGTGTTTGCCGCTGATCGTGCGCGGCGAGACGGTCGGCCTGTTGCATCTCGGCGCCGGTGACGGGCTGGCCGAGGACCAGTTCCGCGAATCGCGCGCCCTCGCTTTCACGGTCGGCGAGTCCATAAAACTGGCGCTCTCCAACCTCAAATTGCGGGAAGCGCTGCGCGAGGAGGCGATTCGCGACCCGCTCACCGGGCTGTTCAACCGGCGCTATCTGGACGAAACCCTGCCGCGCGAACTGCACCGCCACCAGCGCGCCGGCGAGCCGCTGACCGCCGCGATGCTGGACCTGGATCATTTCAAGCGCTTCAACGACGTTTACGGGCACGAAGCCGGCGACGCCATCTTGCGGGCGGTCGGCAACTTGCTGCGCCGCTCGCTGCGGGCGGGCGACCTGGCCTGTCGCTACGGCGGCGAGGAGCTGACCGTCGTGATGTCCGGCTCGTCCCTGGTCGATGCGCGTATCCGGCTCGACGAGTTGCGACAAGCCGTCATGGGCTTGCGACTGCCCCACCAGGACGGCGTGTTGCCGCCGATCACCGTGTCGGTCGGGGTGGCGTTGGCGGCGGCGGAGACCGATGCGGCCGCCCTGTTGGGCCGGGCCGACGCGGCGCTGTATCGGGCCAAAGAGCAGGGCCGCAATCGGGTGGTGGTCGCCGATCCCGGCCGGTAAGGGGACACGCTGCGAGGGAAGCGATGGTGAACGACGCTTCCGTCCGCCGCGTCGATATCGTTGCCGCGCGCCGGAAGTGCGGCTCGTGGCCGGTCGGCTTCCAAGCCGCTCGGAGATCGAAAGCCTTTTCCCCGCGAATTCCCCGCAGTCCGGTTTTAGATGCGTACAAAAACCCCTCTCCCCGTGGGAGAGGGGTTGGGGTGAGGGTATTTTCTGGCTAAGGGCAGCGCTGAGCCACCTCTCAGTTCTTATCCTCTTCGGGAATGGTCAGAGCCAGGAACAGCGAGCCGTTATCGCGTCGGACCAGCACCGGAATGGGCCTGCCTGCCGGTAGCTGCTTGACCAGCTCCGCGAATTGGCCGGCATCGCTCACATCCACGTTGTTGATGCGAGCGATGATGTCGCCCGGTCGAATGCCGGCGCTGGCCGCCGGACCCTCGTCCACATCCTTGACCAGCACGCCCTTGCCGTTCTGTTTGCGCTGGTCGGGCGGCAGTTCCGCCACCGTCAGGCCGAGCCGGTTGCTGCTGGGCGATTCGGCGATGGCCTGTTGCAGCTTGCCCTCATCGGGCAATTGCTCGATCTGGGCGGTCAGAGCCTGCTCCTTGCCGTCCCGGATCACGGTGAGCGCCACGCGGGTGCCGGGCCGGGTCCGGCCGACCAGCAGCGGCAGGTCGCTGGAGTGTTTGACCGGCTGGCCGTTGAAAGCCACGATGATATCGCCGGTCTTGACGCCGGCGCCCTGGGCCGGACCTTCCGCCATCACTTGCCCGACCAGGGCACCGCGCGGCTTGTCCAGCCCGAACGATTGCGCCAGCTCCGGGGTGACTTCTTGGATCAGCACGCCCAGCCAACCGCGCGTCACCTTGCCGCCGGTCTTGATCTGGTCCACCACCTCCATCGCCACATCGATGGGAATGGCGAACGAGACCCCCTGATAACCGCCGGAGCGGCTGTAAATCTGCGAGTTGACGCCGATCACCTCGCCGTCGAGATTGAACAGCGGTCCCCCGGAGTTGCCGGGATTGACGGCGGCGTCGGTCTGGATGAACGGCACGTAGTTGTCGCTGGGCAGATTGCGGCCCAGGGCGCTGATGATGCCCTGGGTGGCGGTGCGCTCGAAGCCGAACGGCGAACCGATGGCCAGCACCCACTGGCCGACCTTGACTTTGGCGGCGTCGCCGATCTTGACGGTGGGCAGCTTGGCATCGGTTTTGACCTTCAACAGGGCGATGTCGCTGCGCTTGTCTTTGCCGATCACTTGCGCGGTCAGTTCGGTGCGGTCGGGCAAGCCGACGACGATGCTGCCCACGTCCTCGACCACATGCGCGTTGGTGACGATGAAACCATCGGCGGAAATGATGAAGCCGGAACCGACCGAGGAACGCGGTTGGGCGGGCAGGTCGGGCATTTCGTCGAAGAAGCGTTTGAAGTAGTCGTGAAAGGGGCTGTCCTCGGGAATCGGCGGATGGCCGCGCTTAGACCGCTCCTTCGTTTCCGATTTGGTTTGAATGCTGACCACCGCCGGACTGTATTGCTCGACGAGAGAGACGAAATCGGGGTATTCCGCCGCCCAAGTGACGGTGCTCCAGATCAGTCCGAGTAAAGCGCTCAGCCAGAGCGGCTGTTTCGAATGCATGTAACTTCTCCCGTGAATGAAGGTTTCGACCTGATTTTGCGCGAGTCGATGCGGGGGCGGGGAAAAACCACCCAACTCGTCGGGATTGACCGTGGGTTGCCGGCTTGGTTCGCGGGGAAAACCGCGCGCAACCTCGATCCAAAATGGCGGTCGTAACCAGCGGCACGCGCCGCAATGGCGAACCATCGATCACTCGCGAGGAAATGTCATGGCTCAAACCGCTTCCACCATGCTGCCGCTGGGCACGCCCGCCCTCGATTTCGAGCTTGCCGGAGCCCGCCACCGGCGGAACGGTGGCGCTGGCCGATTTTCGCGGCAGTCCGGCCTTGCTGGTGATGTTCATCTCCAATCATTGCCCGTTCGTCAAACACATCCGGGAAGGGCTGGCGCGGTTCGCCTCGGACTATCGGGTCAAGGGGCTGGCCTGCGTGGCGATCGGCGCCAACGATGCCGCCAACTACCCCGACGACGGTCCGGCGCGGATCGCCGAGGAAGCCAAAGCGTTCGGCTATCCCTTCCCGTATTTGTACGATGACAGCCAAGCTGTCGCCAAAGCGTACCAAGCCGCTTGCACCCCGGATTTTTTCCTGTTCGACGCCGGTCGCAAGCTGGTCTATCGCGGTCAGTTCGACGGCAGCCGGCCGGGCAACAGTTTTCCGGTGACCGGCGCCGATCTGCGGGCGGCGGCGGACGCCGTGCTGGCCGGTCAGCCGGTGTCGCCGGAGCAGAAACCCAGCATCGGTTGCAACATCAAGTGGAAACCGGGCAACGAGCCGGATTATCGCCGTTGAAACAAGCCGGGAACTCCCCCTCTCCCCGCAGCGGAGGGGTTGGGGGCGAGGGCCGCTTTTTCGGCTGGTCGCTCGCGTGAGGTCGCGCGAAAACGCCGCTCAACGCTCGATGGTGTAGATCAGGTCGGCGCCGGTCCCGACGATGCTGCTGGCGGATTCGAACATCACCCGCTTGCTGATCCGGTACTTGACGTTGAAGGTGTTGATGGCGTTGAGCAAGCCGACGCCGTAACCGACATACAGATCGGGCGTCAGGTACTTGCCGAGCATCAGCGAGGTATCGTCGCCGCCGCTGCCGCCCAGTTCCAGGGAGTCCAACCCGAACGCATCGCCCAAGCCCTTGGTGAGCGCGCCGCCGCCCATCCCCAAGGCTCCCGCCGCCTTGAACAGCAGCGCGGATTCGCCGCCTTTTGAAGACCGGCCCATGACCAGGTAGGAGAGGATGTCGGGGTCGGGCATCGCGGGCGTGGAAAACAGGGTCAGTTGCGGTTTTTTCAGCGTGCCCCGAATCTGGGCGCCGGCGGTGATGTCGTCGCCCGTGGAGGAGTCCTTCCCCAGCCGCGCCACTCGCAAATCCAGGCCCGGATTGTCGAGCGGGCTGCTGCTGTAGAGAACCTGTCCGCGCTGGATCTGAATGGCCTCCCCGAAAATTTTGTAGTTGCCGGCGACCACTTCGATGCTGCCACTGCCGCGCGGTGCCAACTGAGGGGTTTCCTCCACGATCAGATCGCCCTTCAGCTTGCCTTTGAACGCCGGCGTGTCCACTTGCACGTCGTCGCCCAAAACGACGCGGACTCTGGCGAAGATTTCCATCCTTCGCGCTTTTGCTTGCGGGTTCTTGCCGTCGCGATCCCGGATCACCACGGCGTCGTCGGATGCCTTGACCGTGCCCGGTCGCCCGCCGCCCGGCCGCACGTAGGCTTTCGGGACGGTCACCGCACCCTCGATTCGGGCCTGCTGCGGGCTGAGGTCGAGCTTCAGATCCGGGCTGATCTGGACTTGCATGTCGGCGGTTTTGAGGGCCTGAAACGTCTCGCCCTTGATCGCCAGGTTCACTTGCGGCTTGAAGGGATCGACTTGGCCGCTCAGCTGCAACTGGCCGGGCGCGGATCGGACCGAACCGGAAATTTCCAGCGGCCCGTCGCCGCGACTGGTGGCGGCGAACTGGAGATCCTGGAGCTTGAGGCCGGCATCGGGGACCGACAAGCCGGCGTTCTCCAAGCGAACGTCGCCCCGCAGCGCCAGCTTGGCAACCGTGCCGCTGGCGTTGAGGTTCGCTTTCAGTTGCCCGGTAACATCTTGAACTTGCGGCGCGAAGGCGGAGACCACCTTGAGATCGGCGATGGCCGCGTCGAGCTTGCCGCTCAGCCGGGCGGCGCCGAGCGGGTCCTGGGCTTGCAGGCTGGCCTGCAACTGTCCGGTTGGGCCGAGGTCGAGCTTGGCTTGGCCGCTGGCGGTGCGGCCGTCGGTGTCCAGTTGCAGGTTGCCGCCGTTCAGGGCGAACCGGACCGGCTTGCCGTTAGCCATCATGCTCAGGCTGCCGGGCGCGATGTTCAGGGCGAGCTTGCCTTGCAGCGCGCCGCCGATTTTGCCGCCGGCGCTGGCCTCGCCGCCCACGCTGGTGGCGAGCGTCATCCCTTGCGGCAGATAGGCCTTGAACCGTTCCGGCGTGAGGTTGCTGAGCTGGACCCGGCCGTTGAAGTCGCCGGACTGCTTCCATTGGCCTTGCAGGCAGAGGCGGGTGGGCGCGCTGCCGAGACAGGCGGTTTCGAGACCGGCTTCCTTGGCCGAGGCCCGAATCGCGGCGGGCTGGTCCAGATTCCAGGTGCCGGCGACGGTATCCTTGGCGCCGAGCTGGGTCAGGCGCCCCTGCCAGAGCAGAGACGGCAGGTCCAGGCTGCCGGCGAGCGCGAGCAGAAAGCGGCCGGGGTCGCCGGCCAGTTCGGCTTTGAGATCGTGCGCGGCGGGCGTGCCGGAGCCGTCGAGACTGAGGGTTTTCCAGTTCTGGCCGCCCAGCCGCAGCCCCTCGCCCGAGACTTTCAGTTGAGAGCGGTTGCCTCCGCCGACATCCACGCTGGCCGCGCCGCGCAACTGCTGGATTTGGTTGTCTCCCATGCGCAGATTTCGCGCCGCGAAGTTGGTCGCCACCGCCGGGCGGTCGCGCGACCCGCTCAGCGTGCCGCTGCTGGCGACGGTGCCGTTCAGGGTGGGGACCAGCGATTTCAGTTGCGGCACGTCCAGTTTCCAGCGCAAATCCCAGCGTTGCGCCAACGATCCGTCCGCTTCCAGCCGGGCCTCGCCGGCGTTCAAGCGCAAGGTTTTGACGGTCAGATTTTGGTCCTGAACGGCGATATCGGCGTTGCCGCGCACCGTCTGCCCGCTCAGAGTGCCGGCCAGTTCTTCCAGCAGGAGGTTGGCGCGCAAGACGGCATTTTCCAGGCCGCCGTCGGTCTTGATGCGAAAGTTCAGCTTGCCGGGCGCCGCTTTCCATTGGGCGCCGGGATTTAATCCCTCGCCGTTCAGCGTCGCTTGCCAACTGACCGCGGGTGTCCAGGCGGCGGCGGCGGTGGCCTGCAGGGCGCCTTCCAGCGTCTGGCCGCTCAATTTCACGTCGCGCACCGCTTGATCCGAGCCTTGCCCGCTCGCCGTCCAGCGACCCTTGGGGACGTTCGGGCCGTGCAGGTCGGCGGCGAGCTGAAACCGATAGTCCTTGGGCGTGCCCTCGGCGGCGAATTCGCCTTTGGGGCTTTCCACTTGGGCGGGGCCGGTCAGCGGCCACGCCAGAGATTGCCACTGCCCGGAGGCGTTGAAGCGCAACTCGGCGAGCTGGACATCGCCCTTGGCGCTCAGCGCCAGCGGCCGGCCGGCGGCGGTCAGCCGCAGCTCGTCGAGCTTGATCGCGTGCGGGTCGCCGGCGGCGGTGAAGCGCAAGCTCGCGGGGCCGAGTTCCGGCACGGTGGCGTCGATTTCGCCTTGGCCCTGGAATCGAGCTAGCACGCCGTGGGCGTCGAGTCCGAACGGCCAGGGGCTTGCCGGCCAAGTCCGGGACGAACGGCTTGAGGTCGGCCACGTTCAATTTGGCTTTGGCCGACCAGGCGGGTTCGGCCAGCGGTTGACGGACTTCGCCGTCCAGTTCCAGGGTGGCCGCGCCGGTGACCTTATGGGTCAGTTGCAAGCGGTCGCGCAGTTCGCCCCGCACCTCGCCTTCGCCGTTGAAAGCGCCGTAATCCGGGTGCCGCAACTGCCAGGCGAGCTGGAGGTGCAGCGGATAAGCGCCGGTCGGGTCGATTCGGCCGCTGGCCCGAGCCTCGCCCAAGGGTGCGCGGACTTCCAGGGTTTCGATGGCCAGGGCGTCGGCTTCGGTGCGCGCCTTGAGGTCGATGGCGTCCACCTGGAGGGGTGCGCCGCCCGGCGGGTGGATGCGGATGGCGCGGCCTTGCAGATCGGCGACGACGACGCCCAGCGGCAACCGGATCTCGGGCAGGGCGAACGGCTCGGTCGAAGGGGGGGATTCCGGGTCGGGCGGCGGTAATTTCAGGTCCAGGCCATCGACCCGCAGGCTGACGATGTTGAGGTTCCGATCCAGCAGATCGGCCGGTTTCCAAGCGAGGTCGCCCCTCGCCAGAGACACCTGCAACGGGCCATCCTCGTAGCGGAGACCGTCGATCCGCAGCGGTCCCAGCAACCGGCCGCTGACCCGCTCGACGTTCAGTTGTCCCGGCAGGAAGCGCTTGGCCAGCGCGAGCAGGGTATTGGCCCCCGTCTCGGTGGCGACACCGACGCCGAGGGCTATCGCCACCAGCACCAGCAGGAGCAAAGGCAGCGAGAGCAGCCAGAACAGCAGGCGGCGTCTGGGAAGGGACGCGCTCACAGGTCGGGTCCGATGCTGAAGGAAAAGCGGAAGGCGTCGCCCGGCGGACGGTCCAGGCCGGAGGCGAAGTCGATCCGCACCGGCCCCACCGGCGAACGCCAGCGCAGGCCCAGGCCGGCGCCGGTTTTCAGCTCGGGAGACGCGCCGTCGAAGGCGTCGCCGCTGTCGATGAAAGCGGCGACGCTCCAGTCACCCCACACCCGGTGCTCGTATTCCAGACTGCCCACCACCAGATTTTTGCCGCCGACGACCGTCCCCCCGTCATCGGTCGGGCCGATTTTGTTGTAGGCGTAGCCGCGCACGCTGGCGTCGCCCCCGGTGTAGAAGCGCAGCGAGGCGGGCAGATCCTCGAAATCCTCCTTGATGGCGGTCGCGCCGAGGTCGCCGCGCGCGATGAACCGGCTATCGTCGTTCAGGGCGCGCACCCACTTGAGATGCAGGACGCCTTGCACGAAATTGATGTCCGACAGCAACAGCGTCGAAGCGCCGCGCAGCTCGAAGCCGAACAGCAGGCCGCGAGTCGTGTACAGGCGGTCGTCGGCGTCGATCCAGGTCCAGTTCAGGCCGGGGATCAGCAGCAACGAGGTGGAGCGGGGTTCGTCGCCGATCTGGTAGTCCTCGTATTGGAGGCTCAGGTTGTAGTTCTTCAGCCATTTGCCGTCCTGGCGTTGCCAGCTTCCCCCCAGCGCGATGCGTTCGTAGTCCTGATCGTCGTAGTTTTGCAGGGTGTAACCGGCGGTCAGGGCGTACTCGTCGGTGGTCGGGTCTTGGCCGGGGATGATGTATTTGAAACCGAGCACCGATTTGATCGGGGACAGTTGCAGCTCCGCTTCGTAGTGGTGGCCTTGCCGATTGATCCAGCGTTGCTCGACCTTCGCCTTGCCGCGAACGCCGGTGTCGGTGCCGTAGCCCAGGCCGGCGCTGAATTTTCGTTTTTTGTTGGGGGTCAGTTGCACGTCGATCGGGGCGGTATGGGTGACAGTGTCTTGGGAGGTGTCGATCTGAACTTGGCTGAAGTACGGGCTGCCGCCGAGATCGCTTTGCAGTTTCAGCAGCTCGTTGGCGTCGTAGGGATCGCCGGGCTTGAAGCGGGGATAGCGGTTCAACAGCTTGGGCGACAGGATGTCTTGCTTGAAGGCGATGTCGCCGAAACGGTAGCGCTTGCCGGTATCGTAGTGCAGTTTGACGGTGGCTTCGTAGGCTTGCAGGTCGATCTCGATGGCGTGCTCGGTGAAACGGGCGTCGAAATAACCGCGTTCGGTGGCCAGCGTTTCCAGGTTCAGCTTGAGTTGCTCGTACTTGGGTTGATCGAGGATCTGGCCTTTGGCGACGGGCAGGGCTGCCAGCAATTTCTGAAATGCCGGATCTTGCTCTGCCTTCGCCGAGCACCTGGATATCGACCGCAGCGACGCGCATCGCGCGGCCGGGCTGGATGCGATAGCGCGCTTCCCAGCCGGCGGCGACGCGGTTCAAGGCGCTCTCGATGGCGGGTTCGTAGTAGCCGAAAGGTTGCAGCGCGTCCCGGATGTTGCGTTCGGCGTTGCCGTGCAGCCAGCGCAACTCGGTTTCCTCCGGCGCGGGTTTGCCGGCGAAGCGGTTGATGTCCAGAAAGGCCAGGATGTTGTCGCGCGGGGCTCCTTCCACCCCCTCGACCAGCACGGCCAGCGTGCCGGTCGCCGCCGGGACGCCGGTCGCCGCCGGGACCGGTTGTTCCTGGGCGCCCAGCGCTGCGGCGAACAGCCAGAGGCCGCAGAGCAACAGCCGACAGGTAGTGAAGCGAGGGTTTGAGCCGAATCGGGTCATGACAAATCGGTGATCGGTGATCGATGGCGGCGATTGTGGCGGAAAAGAGGAATCGCGGTTTACTGGGACGATCCGGGTATTGTTGGCGTTTATAATCGATTTAGCATATTTCGCGAAGTCGGAAAACGCCCGACGCCGTGATTTCCGTGGACAGCCTGGAACCCATCATGCCGCATTCCCAATATCCCACGCTCGAATTTTTCGTCGGCAATACACCCCTGGTTCGATTGCAGCGCCTGCCGGGTCATACCCATAACCTGATTCTCGGCAAGCTGGAAGGCAACAATCCGGCCGGTTCGGTCAAGGATCGGCCGGCGCTGAGCATGATCCGCCGGGCCGAGGCGCGCGGCGCCATCCGCCCCGGCGACATGCTGATCGAAGCGACCAGCGGCAACACCGGTATCGCGCTGGCGATGATCGCCGCCATGAAGGGCTACCGGATGGTGCTGGTGATGCCGGAAAACCAGAGCGCGGAACGCCGCGCCGCGATGCGGGCCTACGGCGCCGAACTGGTTTTGGTGAGCAAGGAAGAGGGCATGGAGGGTGCCCGCGACCTCGCCGCCCGGTTGGAGCGGGAGGGGCGGGGGCGGGTGCTGGACCAGTTCGGCAACCACGACAATCCGCTGGCGCACTACGAGACCACCGGCCCCGAAATCTGGCGCGACACGGGCGGACAAGTCACCCACTTCGTCAGCGCCATGGGCACCACCGGCACCATCATGGGGGTGTCGCGCTATCTGAAAGAGCGAAATCCCGCCGTGCAAATCGTCGGGGTGCAACCGACCGAAGGCTCCTGCATCGCCGGCATTCGCCGCTGGCCGGCGGAGTATTTGCCGAAAATTTACGATCCGGCGCGGGTGGATCGGATCATCGACATCGATCAGGCGGCAGCGGAGGACGCCACCCGCCGGCTGGCCCGCGAGGAGGGCATCTGTTGCGGCGTGTCGGCCGGGGGAGCGGTGGCGGCGGCGCTGCGATTGTCGGCCGAAGTCGAGAACGCGGTGATCGTCACCGTGATCTGCGACCGGGGCGACCGCTATCTGTCCACCGGGCTGTTTTCGGGTTGAGGGGCGGAGAATGGGAAGATCGGCGGCAAAAAAGCGTCAGGCGCTGGCGACGGCCGAGCCGTTTACCGTCCGCGTCGAGGATTTGACCCCCGAAGGGCACGGCGTGGCGCGGCGGGACGGGAAAGTCGTGTTCGTCGAAGGCGCCTTGCCCGGCGAGGAGGTCAGTTGCCGTTACACCGCCCGCCGGAGCCGGCGCGACGAGGCGCGGATCGTGGAGATTCTCGCGCCGGCCCCGGAACGGGTCGAACCCCGGTGCGCCCATTTCGGGGTCTGCGGCGGCTGCGCCTTGCAGCACCTCGAACCCGCCGGCCAACGGGCCGTCAAGCAACGCTGGTTGCTCGACAGTCTCGCCCGCATCGGCAAGGTCGTGCCGGAGCGGGTGTTGGAGCCGATGATCGGGCCGCTGTGGGGCTATCGGCGGCGGGCGCGGCTGGGGGTCAAGTGGGTGGCGAAAAAGGGGCGGGTGCTGGTCGGCTTTCGCGAGCGGCACAGCCCGTACATCGCCGATGTGCGCCGCTGCGAGGTGCTGGACCCGCGCGTCGGCGGTTTGCTGGAGGAGCTGGCGCAGCTCATCGAAAGCCTGTCGATCCGCGACCGGCTGCCCCAGATCGAGGTGGCCGGCGGCGATGCGGTGACGGGTTTGAGCTTCCGGGTGCTGGCGCCGCCCAACGCGGCGGATTTGACGCTGCTGAGAACGTTCGGGGAGCGGCACGGGTTCGCGCTGTATCTGCAACCGAGCGGGCCGGACAGCCTGGAGCCGCTGAGCGTCAATTCGCTGACGCCGAGCTATCGACTGCCGGGTTTCGACGTGGATTTGGCGTTCCAGCCGTATCACTTCGTCCAGGTCAACGCGGCCATCAACCGGCAACTGGTCGAGCGCGCCTGCGAGTTGCTGGAAATCGGGCCGGATGACCGGGTGTTGGACCTGTTCTGCGGTCTGGGCAATTTCACCCTGGCGCTGGCACGGCGGGCGCGGGAAGCCGTCGGCGTCGAGGGGGATGGCAGTCTCGTCGAGTGGGCCAAGCAAAATGCGTCACGAAATGGCATAGATAATGCCTTTTTTCAGGTTGCCGATTTGGCTAAGATATTACCCGAGCAACCCTGGATAAAGCGGAATTTTGATCAAATTCTGCTCGACCCGCCCCGTTCCGGTGCGTTGGAGTTGATGCCGTATCTGGCGGGGTTGGGCGCCAAACGAGTGCTGTACGTGTCCTGTCATCCGGCCACGCTGGCCCGCGATGTCGGCGGGCTGGTTCACCGTTTCGGCTACCGGCCGGTTGCCGCAGGAATCGTGGACATGTTTCCGCACACCGCCCACGTCGAATCGATGGTGTTGCTGGTTCGGGAGTAGCCGTTCGCTGCATTGGCCGAATCGGAATCGCGAGGTGGTTCGTGTGCCCCGCCCTCGGGGGGACACGCTGAAGCTCGCTGGCGAAACGGCGGACATCTGTGGTCCTCCGTTACAAAAAACATTTTAATCCAAATTTTGGGAGAATGATCTATGTCCGGCAAAGCCATTGCCATCGCTTCACATTTTGCCATTTTTGCCTTCGTTCCGTTCGTCGCTCAGGCGGTGGAGGAAACGCCGATGTCCATACCGGGCGGCACCTTCGCTTCGGTCGAGCAGGCGAAGGAACAGTTCGACCAGGGGGCCGTGTTTGTCGATGCGCGCGTCGCTGCGGAGTACGCCGAAAAACATGTCAAAGGCGCGATCAACGCGGTTTACAAGGAGACTTATCCCAGGGTCGCCAAAACCGATCCGGCCGATGCGTTCGACATCGCCAAGCTTCCGCCGGACAAGGCCAAGCCCCTGGTTTTCTATTGCAACGGCTCGCCTTGCTGGAAGGGATACAAGGGTGCCGAGGTCGCGATCAAGTCGGGCTACAAGCAGGTTTATTGGTTCCGCGACGGGTTGCCGGCTTGGGTTGCTAAAGGGTTTCCGGTCGAATGACCGATGGCTCCCCTCGTCGGTTCACGCGAGCGGGAGTCGGTCCGTCTTGCCGGGATGAAGTCCCCTGCTCGGTTCCCCGCGCTCGTTCGAATGCGGGGAACCGAGCCGCGTTTCCCTTCCGTCTGTCCGATCCGCGTCGCTTTCTTGTCGGGTTGGACCCCTAATCAGAAGAGTGAGAGTCCATGCGCGCGCACTTTTTTATTTTCCATTGGGGCATCAAGAGAAGCTTTTATGCTTTGACTGCTTTTTTGCTATTGGTCATTTTGGCGCTGGCGGGCTTAGTGGCCTATCAGGGACATGAAAGCGAACGCCGCATGACCGAAGTTTACGAAAATCGGTTCGTGCCCGCGTCGGCGCTTCAGGCCATGGGGACCGACTTGCGGGAAATCCGTTTCCGCATCGCGGGTGTCCTGCTCGATCAAATGCCTGCCGTTGGCTCTCGAAACCATTTGGCCGAAGCGAAGCAACGTGTCTCGGCCAACTGGACTTTATTCAAGGATAAAGCAGGAATCAATCAGGCGGCGGGTCAGAGCGATGAAATCATTGCCAGCATCGAACAGAATCTGCCGCTGCTCTCGTCGTTTTCTTCCAGACTGGACGCCGCTTATGCCAGCGGGGATAAGAAAACCATTACCCCGCTGCTGGAAGAGGAATGGCCGATCATTCACGTCAAATTGATCAAACCGATCGAAAAGCTTGAGATGCTTCAGAGCGAAGCCATTCGGAGCAGCTACGACCTGAGCGTCGCTTCGGGCAAGCGGATCGCGTTGGTGTCGCTTTCGGCCGCAGCGGCCGTGGTGGTTTTCAGCATTCTGTTAGCGTGGTTGTTGGCCTGCTTGATCACTCGCTTGCTGCGTCAGGTGGTGGCGGTGTCGGATCGGATTGCCAAGGGCGATTTGACCGGGGAACTTCAAGTGTCTTCGACGGATGAGACCGGACAGATGCTGGGCTCCATGCGGGATATGGCGACTCGTCTTAAAGAGATGGTCGGTAGCGTGACCGAAGCCATCGATCAACTCAGTTTCGTCACCGCCGAGATCGCCCAAGGCAGCGCCGACCTGTCGCAGCGGACCGAAGAGCAAGCCAGCGCGCTGGAGGAGACCGCCTCCAGCATGGAAGAGCTGACCAGCGCGGTCAAGCAGAGCGCCGAGCACGCCGGGCAGGCCAACCAGCTCGCCGGCGCCGCCCGCAACCAGGCCGAGCAGGGCGGCCAAGTGGTGGACCAGGCGGTGACGGCGATGAACGCCATCCACCAGAGCAGCAAGAAAATCGCCGACATCATCGGGGTGATCGACGAGATCGCCTTCCAGACCAACCTGCTGGCCCTGAACGCGGCGGTGGAAGCGGCACGGGCGGGCGAGCAGGGGCGGGGTTTCGCCGTGGTCGCGAGCGAGGTGCGGAAACTCGCCCAGCGCAGTGCCGACGCCGCCAAGGAGATCAAGGCGCTGATCGGCGACAGCGTGGCCAAGGTAGCCGACGGCGGCCGGCTGGTCGAGCAGTCCGGGCAGACCCTCAAGGACATCGTGACCGCCATCAAGAAAGTGAGCGACATCGTGGCCGAGATGGCCGCCGCCGCCCGCGAGCAGGCCGGCGGCATCGAGCAGGTCAACAAAGCCATCCTGCAGATGGACCAGACCACCCAGCAGAACGCCGCGCTGGTGGAGCAGACCGCCGCCGCCAGCCACGCCATGAGCGAGCAAGCGGCGCGTCTCAGAACTTTAATGGCCTATTTCAAATTGGCAAAAGGAGACTGCCAGTCAACTCCGGCCTCGTCCGAAGACATAGAGCCTGTGACAAACCCGGGAGTTCGAGGCTTCGATAGCCGCAGCGCGGCTCTGCTCGCGCCTCGTCGGGTGCGGGGACGATAGCGCACAATAAAGCGATATCAAAATCCGGCTATAATCAGGGCCAAAGACGAAACGGCTGGCCGAACAAAAAATACCGCATCGCGATGTTTTCCATTTTCTCGTTATTTCCGAAAACGACCGCCAGAAAGCCCGTTCTCCTCTGGCCGAGAGTGGTGGCCGTGTTGATGTCTTTGGCTAACGGGGAAATGGCGGTGTCTCGGGCTGCCGCGCCCGACCTGACGCAGCTCGGCATCGAGGAGCTGATGAACGTGCAGGTGGTGTCGGCGAGCAAGCAGGCCCAGCGGCTGGCCGACGCCGCCTCGGCGGTGTTTGTCATCACCCAGGACGACATCCGGCGCAGCGGGGCGACCAGCGTGCCGGAGGCGCTGCGGCTGGCGCCCGGCGTGCAGGTGGCGCGGATCGACGCCAGCAAGTGGGCGATCAGCATCCGGGGCTTCAACGGGCGCTACGCCAACAAGCTGCTGGTGCTGGTGGACGGGCGGTCGATCTACACGCCGGCTTTCGCGGGGGTGTACTGGGAAGTCCAGGATTTGTTGCTGGAGGACATCGAGCGGATCGAGGTGATCCGGGGGCCGGGGGCGAGCCTGTGGGGCTCCAACGCGGTCAACGGGGTGATCAACATCCTGACCAAGCGGGCGGCGGACACGCGGCAACCTGGTGAGCGTGACCGCCGGCAGCCCGGAGAACACCATCGTCGGCGTGCGCTACAGCGGCGCGCTGGGCGATGACGCCCGCTATCGGCTCTACGGCAAATACCTCAGGCAAGACGGCTTGCTGGATCTCCAGGGGCGCGATGCCGAGGACGACTGGCATCTGGGCAGCGGCGGCTTCCGGCTCGACTGGGCGCCCTCGGGCCGGGACAGCGTCTCGCTGCAAGGCGGGCTGTACGACGGCGCGATGCGGCAGAACCTGACCGTGCCCAGCTTCGCCCCGCCCTACGCGCAACTGGAGCGGGACGAGGCGGCGATGTCGGGCGGGTACCTGCAAGGCCGCTGGGAGCGGGCGCTGTCGGACACCTCGCGGCTGAGCTTGCAGATGTTCTACCAGAACCAGCGACGCGATGACGCGATACTCGGTTTCGACATCGACACCTACGATCTGGAGTTGCAGCACAGCTTCGCGCCGAACGAGCGGAACGCGCTGGTGTGGGGGCTGGGCTATCGCCGCTATCGCGACGATTACCGGCAGACGGCGCTGGGTTCGATGACCCCATCCAACCTCGATTACACGTTGTTCAGCGCCTTCGCTCAAGATCAAATCAGCCTGATTCCCCAAGAGCTGGAGCTGACGCTGGGCGCGCGGCTGGAGCGCAACGATTTCACCGGCTGGGAGTTTCAGCCGAACGCGCGGCTGCTGTGGACCCCTCATCCCCGGCATCGCGTGTGGGCGGCCGCGTCCCGCGCCGTGCGCACCCCCTCGCGCGGCGATGACGGCGTTGCCTTGGGCTTGGTGGCGCTACCGCCCCGGACCCCTGCCAATCCGCTCCCGTTTCCCGCTTTGTCGGTATTTCAAGGCGATCCGTCTTTCGCTTCCGAGGCGCTGACCGCCTACGAGCTGGGCTACCGGGCTTGGCCGACCGAGCGGCTGTCGCTGGATGTCACCGCTTTCTACAACGATTACGACGACTTGCGAGCTTTGGAGCAGCGAAATGACTTGATTGCTTTGGAGGGAGGCTACCTCCGGGTTCCCTTTTTGTTTGTAAACGCGCAGCAGGGACAGTCCCATGGTTTTGAAATCGCCGCCAACTGGCAGCCTGCGGGCGGGTGGCGGCTGCAACTGGCGTACTCCTATCTGCGGGTGAACTTGGAGAACAAGCCGGGTTTTTCTAACCTCGTTACAGTGGTGCGGGACGGCTCGCAGCCCCGCCATCAGGTTTCGCTGCTGTCGAGTTTCGACGTTCGCGACGATTTGGAGTTCGATCTGTGGCTGCATTACGTGGACGAGATGCCCGATCTGGCGGTTGGATCGTCCGCGCTCACGACCGCCATCGCCGATTATTTCAGCGTGAACGCCCGGCTCGGCTGGCGCCCGCGCAAGGATTTGGAGCTGTCGCTGGTCGGCACCAACCTGCTCGGGCCGTCGCATGTGGAATTCGTCCAGGAAACCTATCCGTTCCCGGAACAGGTGGAGCGCGCCGTTTACGGGCAGATGAAATGGTCGTTTTGAATCCGGTCGAAAGCCATTGAGAAATTGCAACGGGCGTTCGATGAGAGGGCTGTCGCCGAGAAGGATCGGCGCGATGGTCTTGCTCGCGGCATTGTCCGGCGGGGAAATGGCGGTGTCTCGGGCTGCCGCGCCCGACCTGACGCAGCTCGGCATCGAGGAGCTGATGAACGTGCAGGTGGTGTCGGCGAGCAAGCAGGCCCAGCGGCTGGCCGACGCCGCCTCGGCGGTGTTTGTCATCACCCAGGACGACATCCGGCGCAGCGGGGCGACCAGCGTGCCGGAGGCGCTGCGGCTGGCGCCGGGGGTGCAGGTGGCGCGGATCGACGGCAGCAAGTGGGCGATCAGCGATCCGGGGCTTCAACGGGCGCTACGCCAACAAGCTGCTGGTGCTGGTGGACGGGCGGTCGATCTACGCGCCGATCGTTCGCGGGCGTGTACTGGGAAGTCCAGGATTTGTTGCTGGAGGACATCGAGCGGATCGAGGTGATCCGGGGGCCGGGGGCGAGCCTGTGGGGCTCCAACGCGGTCAACGGGGTGATCAACATCCTGACCAAGCGGGCGGCCGACACGCGGGGCTTGGTCAGCGTGACCGCCGGCAGCCCGGAGAACACCATCGTCGGCGTGCGCTACAGCGGTGCGCTGGGCGATGACGCCCGCTACCGGCTCTACGGCAAATACCTCAAGCAAGACGGCTTGCTGGACCGCCAGGGACGCGACGCCGAGGACGACTGGCGTTTGGGCAGCGGCGGCTTCCGGCTCGACTGGGCGCCCTCGGGCCGGGACAGCGTCTCGCTGCAAGGCGGGCTGTACGACGGCGCGATGGGGCAGAACCTGACCGTGCCCAGCTTCGCCCCGCCCTACGCGCAACTGGAGCGGGACGAGGCGGCGATGTCGGGCGGGTACCTGCAAGGCCGCTGGGAGCGGGCGCTGTCGGACACCTCGCGGCTGAGCTTGCAGATGTTCTACCAGAACCAGCGAGCGCCGATGACGCGATAACTCGAGCTTCGACATCGACACCTACGACCTGGACTTGCAGCACAGCTTTCGCGCTGGGCGAGCGAAACGCGCTGATCTGGGGGCTGGGTTACCGCCATTACCGCGACGACTACCGGCAGACGACGCTGGCATCAATGAATCCGTCCCAGCTCGACTACGGCCTGTTCAGCGCCTTCGTGCAGGACCAGATCAGCCTGGTTCCCCGAGAGCTGGAACTGACGCTGGGCGCGCGGCTGGAGCGCAACGATTTCACCGGCTGGGAGTTTCAGCCGAACGCGCGCTTGCTGTGGACGCCCCACCCCCGGCATCGGCTGTGGGGGGCGGTGTCCCGCGCCGTCCGCACGCCCTCGCGGGCCGAGGACGGCATGACGCTCGATTTGGTCACCTATCGCGCGCCGCCTCTCAATTTTCCGGTGTTGCTGGTGCTCCGGGGCGATGCCGCTTTCGACTCGGAAACCCTGACCGCCTACGAGCTGGGCTACCGGGTGTTGCCGAGCGAGCGGCTGTCGTTGGATTTCACCGCGTTTTACAACGATTACGATCGATCTGCGCGCCGCCAGCGATCCGGCCGCGATCTCGCTACCGTGGTGGACGGCAACTTCTGCAGATTCCGTTCGCTGTTCGTCTAACGACCTTGCAGGGCCGAACCCACGGTGTTGAACTCGCCGCCAACTGGCGGGCGGCGGACCGCTGGCGGCTGCAACTGGCCTACTCCTTCCTGCGGGTGAGCGTGGAAAACAAGCCGGGGATTTCAGGGACCTTCGCATTCCTGGAAACGACCGCGCAACCCCGCCACCAGGTTTCGCTGCTGTCGAGTGTCGATCGTTCGCGACGATTTGGAATTCGATCTATGGCTACGCTACACGGACGAATTGCCGGCAAGGAATTTTGGCTCCCTCGGAAGCACGCCCGCCGTCGCGGATTACTTCAGCCTGAACGCCCGGCTCGGCTGGCGCCCGCGCAAAGACCTGGAACTGTCGCTGGTCGGCACCAACCTGCTCGGGCCGTCGCATGTGGAATTTGTCCAGGAAACCTACCCGTTCCCGGAACAGGTGGAGCGCGCCGTTTACGGGCAGGTGAAATGGTCGTTTTGAGAGTTGGCCGGGTTGCTAGCCATGAACAAGCCCGTCAAAAGTGATGGAGAAGCTTAATATGAGCCACCGGTGTGGACTGGTAAAAGTGACGCCCCTGCTGATCGCGATGGCCTTTCAGTGCTTGGCGGCGGTTCCGGCGCGGACCATTGCTCAGGCGGATTTGACCCAGTTCAGCATCGAGGACTTGATGCAAGTCAAAGTGGTGTCGGCTTCCAAGACCGAACAAGCCTTGCAAGACACGGCGGCGGCGGTGTTCGTCATCACCGCCGACGACATTCGTCGGTCGGGGGTGACCAACGTGATGGAAGCGCTGCGGCTCGCGCCGGGCGTGGAGGTGGCGCGCATCGATTCCAGCCGCTGGGCCATCACCATTCGTGGTTTCAACGGCCGCTTCGCCAACAAGTTGCTGGTGCTGATCGACGGCCGCACGATTTATAACGCCCAGTTTTCCGGCGTGTATTGGGAACTCCAGGAACTGTTCCTGCCCGACATCGAACGGATCGAGGTGGTTCGCGGTCCCGGCGGCAGCCTGTGGGGCGCCAACGCGGTCAACGGCGTCATCAACATCATCACCAAAAACGCCAAGGACACCCAGGGCGGGCTGTTGACGCTGACCGCCGGCGACGAGGAACGGGCCATCGCCGGCGTGCGCTATGGCGGCAAGCTAGGCGATAGCGCCCAATATCGGGTTTTTGGCCAGTTCGCCAAACGAGATGGTCTGGCGACACCCGACGGTCGCGATGCCGACGACGATTGGCGGATCGGCCGGGGCGGATTCCGTCTGGATTGGACGCCATCGGCCAATGATACGATCGCGGTGCAGGGCGACGTTTACGATGGAAATCTCGATCAGAACTACCTGTTTCCCAGCCTCTTTCCGCCGTATGCCGAGCGGCGATTGTCTCCCGTCGACACCTCGGGCGGCAGCTTGCAGGCGCGCTGGGAGCATCAATACTCCGCGACCTCGCGGATGAGTCTGCAAGCGTATTATCAGTACGAGGACCGCGATGATCCCCTGTATATCGTCAATGCCGAGACCTTCGATCTGGATTTTCAGCACAATTTCGCGTTGACCGATCACCAGGAGATTGTCTGGGGACTGGGCTATCGCAGTAACCGGGATCAGTTCACCGATACCGACTACAGCAAGGTCAGACCCAATCAGGATACCACCCAGCTATTTAGCGCCTTCGTGCAGGATCAAGCGGACCTGATTCCGGATCGGTTGCGATTGACGGCCGGCGTCAAGGTCGAGCACAACGATTTCACCGGCTGGGAATGGCAGCCCAGCGTTCGGATGCTCTGGACGCCGCATCAAGACCATCGGCTTTGGGCGGCGGTATCGCGCGCCGTCCAAACGCCCGCGCGCGGGTTTGTGGACGCCCGGGCGAATCTGGCGGTCTTTCCGCCCTCGCCCTTCACGGGCAACTTGCCGATCCTGGTTTCGATTATCGGTGGCGATAGCCTCCAGTCGGAGGAACTCATTGCCTATGAAATCGGTTATCGGGCGCAGGTGGCGGAACGGCTCTCCTTGGACGCCACGGTTTTCTACAACGACTACGATCGGGTTATCGGAGCGGCTCTCGGCACCCCGTTTCCAGAGAGGCGGAGCTTCCCACCGCATTTGGTATTGCCGGTGGAGTTGCAGAATATCGGATCGGGCTATAACACCGGCTTTGAGTTAGCCGCAGAACTGGCGCCCGACGCAAGACTGGCGGTTGCGGCTGGCCTACTCGCACCTGTATTCGGACATCGAAAACCGGGATGGCGAGCCGATATATAACCATGGCAACCAAAACCGGATTTCGCTGTTTTCATCCTGGAAACTGCGCGATGATCTCGAACTGGATGTCTGGTGGCGTTACGTCGACAACGATTCCATAAACACGATTTCCGCCGGCCGAACCGAGGTCGATTCCTATTCCACCGTGGACCTGCGCCTGGGCTGGCGGCCGCGCAAGGATTTGGAGCTGTCGCTGGTCGCCGCAAATTTGTTCGGCGGCACTCACCTGGAGTTCGTGCAGGAAACGCTGACGGTCCCGGTCGAAGTCGAACCCAGCCTCTACGGAACGACTGCAATGGAATTTCTGACCGGTTTCCCCGCGGGATGGATGCTGCCCGCCCGGGATCGGATCGGCCGGCCGCTGGCTCGGGTTCGCCGCCCGCCGCGCGGTCCGCGCTCGGGGTGGGCGATGCTGGGCGGTCGCGCTTTGGCTCTTGCTTGACGTCCTGTTGCCGGGGAGCGGCGCCCGGGCTAGCGAGTTCGACGAATACGCGGTCAAGGCCGCCTATCTGTACAATTTCGCCAAGTTCGTGGAATGGCCGTCCGGCGCGTTCGCGAGCGCCGACGCGCCGCTGTCGATCTGCATCGCCGGCGACAATCCGTTCGGCGGCGCGCTCGACGCGCTTTCCGGCAAGATGGTCGAGAGCCGCCCGGTGGCGGTGCGCCATATCCCGGCGGCGACCGGTCTGGAAAAATGCCATATCGTGTATATTGGCCGCTCCGAGCAAGGCCGCTTCAAGGCGGTGCTGACCAAGCTGGCGCGGTTGCCGATACTGACCGTCGGCGACATCGCCGACTTTGCCCAGGAGGGCGGCATGATCGGTTTGGTCGAGGCCGAGCAGCGCATCCGCTTCAACATCAACTTGGCCGCAGCCCGCCAAGCAAATCTCAAGCTGAGTTCCCAGTTGCTCAAGCTGGCCACCATCGTGGAGTAGGGCGGGAGAGGGTATCCATGGTCTCGTTCGACAAGCTGTCGGTAAAAAACAAGTTGATGGTGGTCATGCTGCTGACCAACGCGCTGGTGTTGCTGGCGGTCGGCATCGCGCTGGTCATCAACGAAAACGCGGACCAGCGCCGGGCCGCTCGGTCTCAGCTCATAACCTTGGCCAACGTCATCGGCGCCAATGTCGCTTCCGCCCTGCTGTTCAACGACCCCAAGGCCGCCGAGCAAAACTTGGCCGTGCTGCGCACCAAGACCGACGTGCCCTTTGCCGTCATCGACGATCCCAACGGAAAAATACAGACCGAATACCGGGCGACCGGCTTGACCGACCAGCAGCGGGACCGGATACGCGAATGGGATGAAAAACTCGATGAGGAATACGCGCAACAGGGGCTTGAAACCGGGCAGGCGACTCTCGGCGAAACCGGATTCCTCGGTAGCTCGCGCCCGATGATGGCTGTAAAAGTGCCGATCAAACAGGATGGCCAGACGCTCGGTTTCATCGAAATCTATTCGGATTTGCGGGAACTGAGCGAAAGCCTGCAGCGCTATTACTGGATTCTCGCCGGGCTGCTGGTGGCGTCGCTGACCCTGGCGGCGCTGCTGGCCGCCCGGTTCCAGAGCTTTATTTCCGAGCCGATCCTGCGCTTGCGCAAGGCCATGAGCGATATCGCCGACACCCGCGATTACGCCGTCCGCGTGCCGCGCACCAGCGCCGACGAGCTGGGCACGCTGGTGGACGGCTTCAACGGCATGCTGGCGCAAATCGAGCAGCGCGACGCCGATCTGGCGACTTACAACGCGCGGCTGGAACAAGAAGTCGCCGCGCGCACCCACGATCTGTCGGTCGCCAACACCGAACTGCATCATCTGGTCGAGGAACTGAGCGTGGCCAAGGAGCGCGCCGAGGCGGTCAGCCAGGCGAAATCGCAATTTCTGGCCAACATGAGCCACGAGATCCGCACCCCCATGAACGGTATTCTGGGCATGGCCGACCTGCTGTTGGGAACGAAGCTGCAAGGCAATCAAAAACGGTTTGCCCAGGTCATCCAGCAATCCGGGGTCAGCTTGCTCAGGGTCATCAACGACGTGCTGGATTTTTCCAAGATCGAAGCCGGCAAGCTGGAACTGGAAACCCTGGATTTTTCCCTGCGGGAACTGGTCGAGGAAGTGGTCGCCCTGTTTTCCGAAGGCGCCCGCCGCAAGAATTTGGAATTGGTCTGCGCCTTGCCCCCCGAGCCGGTTTTCGTCCGGGGCGATCCGGTGCGCTTGCGCCAAGTGCTCAGCAATTTGTTGGGCAACGCCATCAAGTTCACGAAGGAGGGCGAGATCGTGGTGCGGGTCACCGCGCTGGAGTCCAAGCCCCAAACCCATGCGCTGCGCTTCGAGGTGAGCGACACCGGCATCGGCATCCCCAGCGGCGATCAGGAGCGGATTTTCAATGCCTTCGATCAGGTCGATGGCTCCATGACCCGCAAATTCGGCGGGACCGGCTTGGGGCTGGCCATCGCCCGGCAGTTGGTGGAACTGATGGGCGGCGCCATCACCGTCCGCAGCGCCGAATCGCAGGGCTCGACCTTCGGGTTCACCCTGCAATTCGTTCGCGCCAAGACCGTGTTCAGCCCCGGGGAAAATGTCGGTTGGCTCCAGGGCATCCGCGTGCTGGTCGTGGACGATCATCCGACCGCTGGCCAAGCGGTGCAAAACCAGCTGCGGGCTTGGGGTATGCGGGCCGATGGCGCCGACGACGGCGAGGCGGCTTTGGCGCGGTTGCGGATGGCCCGGTCCGAATATGACCTGCATGCGATTGCCATGCTGGATCAGAAGATGCCCGGCATGACGGGGCCGGAGTTGGCCTCGGCGATTCGCGCCGATGCCCGGCTGCGCCACCTCAAGCTGGTGCTGTTGACCGAGGCGCCGGAGTTGAATCCGTCGCGCGAGCAGACCTTGCGGAGCCTGTTCGACCAGCAATTGAACAAACCCGTCCTGTCGGCGTCGCTGCGGGAATGCCTGTATCGGCTGATCAAAGGCCCCGGCGATCCGGTATCCCATCCCGGCGCCGACCAGGAAGAGGACAGCCGGCGGAATGTCGCGAGCTATCCGGGGGCTCGCATTCTGCTGGTCGAGGATAACCTGGTCAACCAGGAGGTGGCCAAGACCACCTTGCTGCAGTTTGGCTGCGCCGTAGATATCGCCGGCAACGGCCTCGATGCGCTCGATCTGCTGGCGCGGAACGCCTACGATCTGGTGCTGATGGACTGTCAGATGCCGGTCATGGATGGCTTCCGGGCGACCGAGCTGTTGCGCGAGCGGGAGCGCGAGGCGGCGGCCGAGTCGGGCGGGCCGGCGCGGCGACAGCCCGTCGTGGCCTTGACCGCTCACGCGATCAGCGGCGACCGGGATCGCTGCTTGGCGGTCGGCATGGACGATTACCTGAGCAAGCCGTTCGCGCGAGAAGAGCTGGTCGCGATTCTGAAGCGCTGGCTGCCGGCCTCGGTTCAAGCGCCGGCCGAAAGCGAAGCGCCCGCTGGCAGCGCCCCATCCGGCTCGACCGAAACGCCGGACGGGAGCATCGACCAGCAAGCCTTCGACAAAATTCGAGCGCTCGAACGCGGCGGGGCGCCGAACTTGGTCGCCCGCTTGATCGGGCTGTATCTGGAGGGGACCCCGCCCCTGATCGAGCGGATGAAACAGGCGCACGCCGACGACGACCACGAAGCGCTGCGCGCGGCGGCGCACACCCTGAAATCGAGCAGCGCCAACGTCGGCGCGATGAAGCTGCACGGTTTGTGCAACGAGTTGGAATTGCGGGCGCGCGAACGGCGCGGCGGAGATGCGCCGGTGTGGATCGAGCGAATCGAACAGGCGTTTTTGGCCGCGCGGGAGGTTTTGGGTCGCGAGCTTCCCCCGGCTTCGAGATGAGTTCCGCTCGCGGGGCGAGCCGGCGGCCCATCGCGTCGGGGTTGGCGCGCTCAGCCGGAGCGCCCGGCGGCGGGTTGGGCGGGTTGGGCGGGTTGGGCGGGTTGCACCGGCTTCATCCAGGACTCCAGGACCGGCTTTGGCTCCGGCAAACCCAGCCGGCGGGTGTAAACCGTGGCGTATTCCAGCACGCGCTGCACGTAGCTCCGGGTTTCCTGATAGGGGATGGTTTCCGCCCAAAGGTCGGCGGGCACGGCGCTGCGGCTCGGTAGCCATCCGGCGATTTTGTTGGGGCCGGCGTTGTAGGCGGCGGTGGCCAGCACCGGATTGCCCTGCAAGCGTTCCAGTATGCTCTGGAGATAGCGGACGCCCAAGCGCAGGTTGGTCTCCGGTTGCAGCAGCAGGTCGGGCGCTCCGCCGGCCGCATCCCGCAGTTGCCGGGCCATCTCTTGGCCGGTGGCGGGCATGATCTGCATCAGCCCCAGCGCCCCCACCGGCGAGCGGGCAGCGGGCCGGAAGCCGCTTTCCTGGCGGATGACGGCGTACACCCAAGCCGGATCCAGGGCGCTGGCGCGGGCGTTGTTCATCACTTCTTCCCGATAGGCCAGCGGGAAGCGCAGATCCAAGTCGTCCCAATATTCGGCGCGGGCGACGGTGGCGATGGCTTGCGGGTGCCAATCCCAGCGATGGGCCAGCGACGCGGCTCGTTTCAATGCCGGGGGATCGAACTGCTGGGTGGTTTGCCGCCATTCCGCTTCGGCTTCCGGCTCTCGGCCCAGGATGTAGAGTTCCCGAGCCCGCAGCAAGCCGGGAGAGCCGGCCAGCAGCGCGTCCAGCTCGGTCGCAGGAACCGCTAGCGGCGCGGAGGGGATGGCGTAAGGCGCGCCGAGCCGGTCGGCGGCCAGGAAACCGTGATAATCCCGCTGATCGGCGATGGTCCGATAAGCCTGTCGGGCTTCCTCGGTTCGGCCCAGCGACTCCAGGGTCCGGCCGCGCCAATAGCGCCATCGCGGGCTGTCCCGCTCCGATGCCGATAGCCGATCCAGCCAGTGCAGGGCCGCCGTCCAGTCGCCCTGCCGCAGGCAGACCCGCACCCGCCATTCCCGCACCGCGCTGTCCACCGCCGCCTCGGGCAAGGCGGTCAGCCGCGCCAGCGCGGTCGGGTGGTAGTCGCTGGCGATCCACAGGGCCAGCAGCCGTTCCACGTCCATCCATTGGGGCGCGAACGGCCGGTAGCGTTCCTTGAGCGTGTCGAGCGCGGCGGCGGCGGCGAGCGCGTCCCGCTTGCCCCACGCTTTCAAGCCTTCGCCGATGAGGGTGGCAGCGCGCGGATCGCCGGCCGGAATGCGAGCGGGTTCGAGCAGCGAGCGCGGGTTGTCGGCGACGGCCAGCCAAGCGTCCGCCAAGGGCTGGTCGGCGGCGGCCAGCTCCGCGCGCAAGGCCCGCGCCAGCCCGAGGTTGCGCTGGGTCATCGCCAGGGCGAAACGCTGCCAGAGCAAGGCGGGTGGCGGGCCGCCCTGGGACCGCCAGAAGGCGATCACCGGGTCGCAGGCGGCCGGCAGGGCGGCGCCGCGCAGCCAAAGGGCGGCGAAGTCGCGCAAGGCGGGTTCGCCCTGCCCGGCGCTCAGCAAAGCCTGCCGCCGCCAGCAGTCGAAGGTCGGGTCGCGGGAAGGGGTGGCGTCGCGCAGGTAATCGTCCCAGCGCCGGGCCTGGGCGAGCTGCCGCAGCCAAGCGTTGCGCAACTGTCCGGCCAGAGGCGAGTCGGCGTGGGTTTCCAGGAATTCGCGGATTTCGGCGGCGGGCAGTTCCGGCAGCCGTCTCGACAAGTCCCGAAAGCGCAGGTAGGGATACAGCGGATAGGCGCGGAGATCGGAGTAATCGACCTGCCCGCCGTTTTGCAAGGACTGGTCGGCGGCCCGAAAGCGCTCGCGCCAGCTTTGCAGCGATTCCGTCGCGCCGACATCGCCGGCGGTAACCGCGATCAGGAAGGCGATGGGGAGTATCCGCCATCGCCCTGGCGAATGCCGGCCGCTGCGGGCGCGAGATCCCGCAGCGGGATTCGTATAACTGGCGCCGCGCCGGGAACGGCGATGAATCATGCCCTCGCTACTTGTCGTTGCCCGCGAAGAGAGGGGCGCTTCTCGCGGAAGAAGCCGGCCGGTTCGGATTGACGGCATAGACCACGGGGGGACGGCGGGGGCCGGCATCGCTCGCGCCGCTGCTGCCGACGATGATCCGGGTGCCGGTCGGGGTCAGATAGGTGCGCGGGATCGCGGCCGAACCGGTGTTGCCGGAAGCCACGGACACGCCGGGGGCCAGGGTGCTGGTGCGCGGCGTGATGATGCTGACGCCGCCCGAGCGGTTCGGATAGCTGGAGGCCATTGCCGGATATTTGTTATAGGTCGCCAGCGGGCTGCCGGTCGCGCCGGCGCTGTAAGCGGTATTGTACGGACCGCTCCCTTTGTACTGCTGATGGAAATTCAAAACCCGCACGACATAGGTTTGCGTTTCCCGATAGGGCGGAATCTGGTTGCCGTATTTTTGCACCGCGCCTTCGCCGGCGTTGTAGGCGGCCACCGCCAGCCGGGTATCGTTGAACTGATCGAGCAGCCAGCGCAGGTAGCGGGCGCCGCCATGCATGTTGGCGATGGGGTCGTAGGGATTGTTGACCCCGAAGCGCTCGGCCGTGCCGGGCATCAGTTGCATCAAGCCCATGGCGCCCTTGGGCGAAACCGCCCAGGGGTTGTAAGACGACTCGGCGCTGATCACGGCGTGCATCAAGGCCGGATCGAGCCGATATTGCGCGGCGATGCGGTTGACGTCCGGGGTGAATCGCTGACGGTTTTGCTCGTTGACCCGGAGCGGCCTGGGGGAGGCGGCGGCGCGAGGGTAAGTGCGTTGCGCGTTCCAGACGCCGCTCGTGCCGTACAGGTTGCTCGGGGCGAAGCTGGAGGCGGTCTGGGCCGACTCCTTGCGATAGGCCGGCGTGCGCATCACCAGCTTGTAGCGGGGATCGTTGGGGACGTTGCTCAGGTGCCGGATGCCGTTGCTGTCCACGAAAGCGTAAATGTCTGCCTGAACGGGTCCGGAAAAAGCCATAACCGCCGGAACCAGACCGGCCAATAGCCGCCGCTTCATCTGCTTCTCCTATTCTTATCAACGAGCTGGGTTCGCGGGTGACGATCGGGCGACCGTCCTGGCCCCAGCGGAAGAATCGAGCGTCTGTCGGTCAATACGATTAGATTAACACAATCTGCGGGATTGCAACCCCCAGTGCGGACCAACAGGGAACCGCCGTTTGCCCCATCACACATGAAGGTTTTGAATAATATAGTAAAATTGAACTATAAAGACCATTTGGAATTCCCCGATCCACCGGATATCCCCACCAGCGCGAGTGAAACGCCCCATGTTCAGAACCGCCGAACTGCAACGCAAGCTGCCAAAAGAGGATTACCGTGAACAGGTTCCCCGCTTGCGGGAAGAACTGTTGACCGCGCAGATGGAGCTGCGCAAGGCCGATTTTCCCGTCGTCGTGGTGTTTGCCGGCGTGGATGGCGCCGGCAAGGGCGAGACCGTCAACCAGTTGCACGAATGGTTGGATTCGCGCTGGCTGATCACCCGCGCCTTCGGCGAGCTGTCGGACGAGGAGCGCGACCGACCCGAGTATTGGCGCTTCTGGCGGGAGTTGCCGCCTCGGGGGCGGATGGGTTTGTTTCTGAGTTCGTGGTACTCGATGCCGATTCTCGATCACGTTTACGGGCACATCGGCTTGGCGGAGTTCGACGAGCGCTTGGAGCGGATCAAGACCTTCGAGAAGACCCTGGCCGACGACGGCGCTCTGATATTGAAGTTCTGGATGCATCTGTCCAAGGAGGCGCAGAGAGAGCGCCTGCGCAAGCTGGAGAAAAACCCGCTGCTGCACTGGCGGATCTCCAAGCGCGACTGGCAGCACTGGGAGCTGTACGACCAGTTCGTCGCCGCCGCCGAGCGCACCCTCATGAAGACCAGCACCGGACTGGCGCCGTGGAAGATCGTCGAGGGTTACGACGAGCGGTATCGCAGCGTCGCGGTGGCCACCGCCATTCGCGACGCCATCCGGTTCCGGCTCGAAGAGGCCGATAAAGCGCCTGTCGCCGGCAACGGCGACGCTCGCCCCAAGCCGCCCCCGGCCGAGATCAACGCGATGGGGCCGGTGACGGTCCTCTCGCGCCTGGACATGAGCAAGACCTTGGCCAAGGACGATTACGACGCCGACATGAAACGCTATCAGGCCAAGCTGAACCAGCTCCAGCGCGCGGCCCGCGATCGCAAGGTTTCGACCATCCTGGTGTTCGAGGGCTGGGATGCGGCCGGCAAGGGGGGTAGCATTCGCCGCATCACCGCCGCGCTCGACGCCCGCGATTATCAGGTGATCCAGATCGCCGCCCCGACCGACGAGGAAGCCGCGCACAATTATCTGTGGCGGTTCTGGCGGCACCTTCCGCGAGCGGGCCGGGTGACCATCTACGACCGCAGTTGGTACGGCCGGGTGTTGGTGGAGCGGATCGAAGGGTTCGCTCGCACCCGCGAATGGCAGCGCGCTTACGCCGAGATCAACGACTTCGAGGCCCAGCTGGTGGAGCGGGGCATCGTGCTGCTGAAATTTTGGTTGCACATCACCCCGGAGGAGCAGTTGCGCCGGTTCAAGGAGCGGGAGCAGATTTCCTACAAGGCGTGGAAGCTGACCGAGGAAGACTGGCGCAACCGCGAGCGCTGGACGGATTACGAGATGGCCGTCAACGACATGGTGGAGCGCACCAGCACCCGGCAGGCGCCATGGGCGCTGATCGAAGCGAACGATAAGCGCCACGCGCGCGTCGAAGTGTTGCGCACGCTGTGCGAACGGCTGGAGACGGCGCTCGCCGGGGATTCCAAGCGGAGCCGCCCCAATCCTAAAGAAGCGAAAGACTCGAAGGTGCGATGATGATCGAACAAGCCGAAGTGGTGTCGGGCGGGACCGAAGCCGTCGAGGTCGCGGAAGCGACGAAACCCCGCGCCGGTCGCGGGCGGCAGCCGGATGCTGCCGTCGCCGAGGTCCCCGCGCCACCGGCGGAGCCGGTCCTCGATCTCGAAGCCCGGGAATGGTATCTGAACCGCGAGCTGACCTGGCTGGCGTTCAACCGGCGGGTGCTGCACGAAGCTCAGGACGAGCGGACGCCGCTGCTGGAGCGAGTCAAGTTTCTGGCCATCGTCAGCTCCAACCTGGACGAGTTTTTCATGAAGCGCATCGGCGGCCTCAAGCAGCAGATCGGCGCGCGGGTGCGAGAGCTGACCGTGGACGGCCGCAGCCCCGAGCAACAGTTGAGCGAATGCCTGGTGATCGTGCGCGACCTGGTGGACCAGAAGCGGGTGCTGGCGTCGGAGCTGCACGAGTTGCTGAAAGCGCAGGGCATCGTGCTGCGCAGCTACAAGCGGCTGAGCGAGGCGCAGCGCAAGCAGATGCGGGAATATTATCTGCTCAACATCTTCCCGCTGGTCACGCCGCAGACCATGGACCCGGCTCATCCCTTCCCGTTCATTTCCAACCTGTCGCTCAACTTGCTGGTGACGGTCCGCTACGCCAACGACGAATCGGCCGGGCTGGCGCGCATCAAGGTGCCGGTCGGTTCCGGGATCGCGCGCTTTCTCCGGGTCGGCGACGAGGAGCTGTACGTGCCGCTGGAGGACGTGGTCGCCAACAACCTCGACCTGCTGTTCCCCGGCATGGTGGTGGAAGCCTGCGAGCTGTTCCGGGTGACCCGCAACGCCATCACCGAACGCGACGAGGATCAGGCCGACGACATGCTGCTGATGATCGAATCGGAGCTGCGCGAGCGTCGGTTTGCCCCGATCGTCCGCCTGGAGGTGGAGAGAAACATGGACCCGATCCATCGCGGGATGCTGGCGGCCGAGCTGGGTTTGGACGAAGCCAGCGAGGTGTTCGAGATCGACGGCATGATGGCGCTGCGCGACTTGATTCAGATCGTCGGGATCAACCGTCCCGAGCTGCACGATCCCTCGCATCACCCCCTCGACCACCCCAAGCTGAGCGACAAGCGCAACATTTTTCACATCCTCCGGGAGAGCGGGCCGATTCTGTTGCAGCACCCCTACGAGTCCTTCGCGACCTCGGTGGAGCGCTTCGTGCTGGAGGCCAGCCACGACCCCAAGGTGCTGGCGATCAAGATGACCCTGTACCGGACCTCATCCGATTCCAAGATCATCGATTATCTGATCGACGCCGCGCAAAACGGCAAGCAGGTGACGGTGGTGGTGGAATTGAAGGCGCGGTTCGACGAGGCCGCCAACATCCGCTGGGCGAACCGCCTGGAGGAGGTGGGCATCCACGTCACTTACGGCGTGGTGGGGCTGAAGACCCACAGCAAGGTGATTTTGGTGGTGCGGCGCGATTTCAGCGGCCTGCGCCGCTACGCCCACATCGGCACCGGCAACTACCACGCCGGCACCGCCCGGCTGTATTGCGATCTGGGCCTGCTGACCTGCGATCCGGTCATCGGCGAGGATTTGACCGAACTGTTCAACTACTTGACCACCGGCTACGTGCCCAAGCGCAATTACCGCAAGCTGCTGCCGGCGCCCAAGGTGCTCAAGCCGGCGCTGCTGGCCAAGATCGAACGCGAGATCGGCCACGCCAAGGCCGGCAAACCGGCGCGAGTCCAGTTCAAGATGAACGCGCTGGAGGACAAGGACATCACCACCACGCTCTACCGGGCCTCGCAGGCCGGCGTCAAAGTGGATCTGATCATCCGCGACACCTGCCGGCTGCGTCCCGGCGTTCCCGGCTTGTCGGAGAACGCGCGGGTGATCAGCATCGTCGGCCGGTTTCTCGAACACACGCGGATTTTTTACTTCCACAACAACGGCAGCGAGGAATACTTCATCGGGTCGGCGGATTGCATGAAGCGCAATCTGGAAAGCCGGGTCGAGGTGGTGGCTCCGGTGGATGTGCCCGAATTGCGTTTGGAGTTGCGGCAAATCCTCGACGTGCAATTCGACGACCGGCGCGGCGCTTGGGACATGCAGCCCGATGGGAGCTACAGCCAGCGCGTGCCCGGCGAGGGCGAGGACCCGCGCAGCTCCCAGCAAATCTTGATCGAGCTGGCCGAGCGCCGACAGAAGGAAGCCCTGCGCCTGAAGAAGCGCAAGCCGAAGGGAATCGCCCGGCGGATGGCGAACTGATCGCCTTCACGCAAAACCAGAAACAGCTTTTGGAGAGAATCGGACGATGGTTGCTCGAATACTTGGCGATCCCCGCAACGCGCGAGGCCAGTTTCTCGGCGATGTCAGCCCCGGTCGGACTTGGCGGGATTTGCGAGACCGGGCCGAGGCGGTGCTGGTCGATGTCCGCACTCGCGCCGAATGGGCTTACGTCGGCGGTCCCGATCTCGCCAGTCTGGGCAAGCCGGTGGTGCAAGTCGAATGGCTGATGTTCCCGACGATGGAGAACAATCCCGGCTTTCTGGAAGAGTTGCGGGAGCGGGGCGTGATGCCGGACCGGACGATCTACCTGATCTGCCGCAGTGGGGTGCGCTCGCGCCAAGCCGCCGAACTGCTCGCCCTGCACGGCTATGCCACCTACAATGTCGCCGATGGCTTCGAGGGCCAGCTCGACGCCGACGGTCATCGGGGCGTGGGCGGTTGGCGGGCCGAGGGGTTGCCTTGGCGACAGAGTTGAACGCCGGAGATGCCGGACGATGTCTCCAGTCCATCAACCCCGTTGTTGTTGGCTGGCTTCCGACGCTTCTTCCGGGGGCTTGAGGGCTCGGAAGCGACGGTACAACAACAGGTCGTAAACGATTTTCAAGCCGCCGGCCAGGAATAAAGGCGCGTTCAGCAGCAGCGGATTGGACAGCAACAAGCCGCTCAAAAACGGCGACACGGCGGCGCCGATCGAACGGGCGATGTTGGTGACGCCGGCGGCGGCGGCGCGCTCGTCGGGCGCGACCACCGCCACGGTGTAGGACTGGCGGGTCGGCACGTCCATCTGGGAAATGCTGAACCGCAGCAGCATGACGATGATCGCCAGCGTCAGGTTCGGCATCAGCGGAACCAGGCACAGCAGGATGTTCGACGGGATGTGGGTGAACACCATGGTGTTGATCAAGCCGAACCGCGCCGCGAGCCGGGCGGCGAGCAGGGCGGAAATCCCCGCCAACACGTTCGCGCCGAAGAAAATGCTGCCGAGCAGGCCCGGCTCCGCGCCGAAGCGCAGATAGAACCAATAGGCCAGCAGGCTCTGCACCACGAAGCCGCCGGCGAAGGCGTCCAGGGCGAACAGGGCGCTCAGGGACAGGACGACGCTCCGGGAGCGGTGCAGGCCGAGGATGCGGGGCGTCGCTGGAGCATGGGCGGTCGGCGCGACTTCGACCTGCGGGGACAGGCCGAGAAAGAGCAGCGCCAGCACGATGCCGCCCAGCGCGTAACCGGCCAGAACCACGCGGTACGATTCCAGCGCCTCCATCCCGGCACTCTGTAAAGCCTGCGCCAGCCAGCCGCCGCCCAGGGCGCCCAGCGCCGTGGTGAAAGAGCCGGCCAAGTTGTACCAGGCGAAAACGTGAGTGCGGCGCCGGTCCGGCAGCAGTTGTGCCAAGGCGGCTTGCTCGATGGAGAGAAAGGGGCCGATCTCGTTGCCGCTGGGGCTGATGACTCCGACGATGGCGGCCAGAATCAGCAAGGCGGGCTCCCGCGTCAGCAGGAACGCCGCGCCGGCCAGCGCCATCAGCGCCGCGCCCAGCAGCAGCATGCGCCGCCGCCCCAGCCGATCCGCCGTGGTGGTCATCGCCAGCGAAATGCCGGCATCGCCGACCAGCGTCGCGGTGAGCAGTGCCCCGATCAGCGCCTCGTTGAGCCCCAGTTCCGCCAGATACAGCACCAGAATCACCGATAAGGCGCCATAAGCGAACAGCCGGGTCATGCGCGCGGCGAACAGCAGGGTAATGTCCTGTCGGGAACGGTTCATGCGCGATTTATTGCGGTAGTGGCGGGGCGGGTTGGCGGGATCGCTGAGCGCGAAGCGGGATCGGTCGGAATCGCCTCACGATACACAGCTAGGGGGGGCGCGTCAAAGCGTTGTGCCGGTCGATTGAGACCCCCAACCCCAGCCCCTCTTCCGAGGGGGAGGGGAGAAACGCGAGAGGAGAGTCGTTGCGCCGCTTCTAACCTAAATCGAGCGCGAAATGACCGAAGAGAGCGACGGTTGCACGAACCGGTGGATTTCCGCGTGAGTGAGCTGGGCCAGCGCGTCCCGAGATGAATGCGGCGGGATGCGAACGATCCCGAAATGCAGTTCGGCCACCGTGGCCGGTTCGCCCAGCAGCCGCCACAGGTGCGGCAATAGCTCGTCGTCACCGACGAAGGGAACCGCCGGATTGGTTCCATCGGGATGGGGGTAACGCAGGGCTATGGCCTGCACCGGGCAGCGGGCCAGCAGCGCGGCCTGGAACAGCCGAGGATAAAACCGCCGGACCGTTTCGCCGCTGGTCGAGGTGGCTTCCGGGAACACCAATACCCGCTCACCCTGGCGCAAGCGCCAGACGAGATGCTCGGTCGCTTCACTGGCGCCGTTGTCCTCCCCGCGCCGGATGAAGGCGGTGCCGGCCCGGCGGCACAACCAGCCGAACAACGGCCAAGCCGATACGTCCTGCTTGGCCAGGAAATGGGTGGGACAGACGGCGGCGATGCAGAAGATGTCCAGCCAGGAGATATGGTTGGCCACGAACAAGGCCGCGCCGTCGTGGGCGGTTCCGCGCGCCTGGAGCCGCACCCCCATGATCCGGCACAGTCGCCGGCCCCACCACGCCAGGGGACGGGTGGAGACATAGCGCCGCCCTCGGCCGGGACCCAAGGCGGCGGCGATCAGGATCCCCGTCAGGATGTGCAAGCCCAGCAGCGGTACCCGCACGATCCGCCGCCCGGCCGGGGCCAGGGATTTCCGCCAGCGTCCGCTCATTGGTCCCGGTCCAGGAAATGCCGGGCGTAACGCCGCTCGATGTGCTGGGTGGATAGCAGGATGAAGACGTCGGCGACCTTGAAATCCGGGTCCAGGCAGGGTTCGCCGCCGATCCGCGCGCCCAGGCGCAGATAGGCTTTCAGCAAAGGTGGCACGGCGCGGACGCTGTGCGCCAAGCCATCGCAGCGCGGCAGCGGCAAGAGCGGTTTTACCCGCAGGGGCTCGGGTACGAGGTGGCGCTGCGCCAGTTCCGCGTAAAGCGCCCGCGCTTCCCCGCCATCCTCGCCCAGCGGAATGCTGGCGCAGCCGATCAGGTAGTCGATGTTCCGTTCGGCGATGAACGCCGCCAAGCCCGACCACAGCGCGCCGATGGTCGCGCCGTTGCGGTAATCGGGATGAACGCAGGTGCGGCCGATTTCCATCAACCGTCCCGGCAGGGCCAGCACCGGCGTCAGGTCGAATTCGGTTTGCGAGTAGAACCCGCCGGCGCGCTTGGCGGCTTCGGCGGTGAGAATGCGGGTGCAGCCCACGACTTGGCCGAGTCCGTCGCGCACGATCAAGTGCTGGCAGTAGTCGTCGAGACGGTCGTGATCGAGACCGGGCAGCCGGTTGTGCAGCTTGGCGCCCATTTCTCCGGCGAAGATGGCGTAGCGCAGCCGTTGCGCCTCGCGAATGGCCTCGCGGGAGCGGGCCAGTTCCACGCTGAGGGTGCGCGGGGCGGCGGCGGGAAGCGGCGAGGTCGCCGGGCGATGGCGAGCGAAGTCGGAAGCGCTGGACAGGTCGGTACTCAAAGCGGGCTCCTGGCGATAGCGAACGATGCCGCCAAGGGTAGGAACGCCGCGTTGCAACAGCTTTACCGGGTGGTTAAACCTGGATGAAGGCTTATTGCAGCGCCAGCAGCGCCAGACCGGCGCCCAGCAGAGCCCCGGCCAACACGTCGCTGGGGTAGTGCAAGCCCAGCACGATCCGCGACAGGGCCACCAGCGTCGCGAACGGCAACAGCAGCCAGCCCAGCGCCGGGTAGTGATACACCGCGATGAGGGTGAACGATACCGCGTGCAAGGTGTGTCCAGACGGAAAACTGTATTCGTCCAGCGGCGCCACGCGCGGCTGGATTTGTCGGTCGCGGGCGCACGGACGGGAACGGGTGGTCCGGGCTTTCAGCCATTTGTACAGAGCCAGACAAACCGCCCCCGCCAACAGCATCCGGCCGACCACGGGTGCCGCCGCCGCACCTTGGGTCAGCAGCAGAGCGGCCATCAGGGAATACCAGAACACCCCGTCGCCCAAGCGGCTGACCAGGGCGAACAGCCGAATCACCCGGCGGTGTCGGACGACTTGCTGGAAGCGCAGGCACCAGGCGAGTTCCCATTCAGTCAGGCGAACCCAGCGTTCGGGGAGGGGGTGGGGCCGTTCGATGGGTTTGTTCAGCAGGGTATCGGGCATGAGGCTTCTCCTCGGATCGCGCTCAGAAACAAGGTTTCCAACCGATCGTAAATATGTTCGCTGTCCAGCCGCGCCATCCCCCGCCGGGCCGCTTGGCCCATCGCTTCGAGCGCGTCCGCGTCCCGCGCCAGCGCGGTCGCGGCGGCGACGAAGGCGTCGGCGTCGCCAAACGGCGCCAGCAGGCCACTCAGCCCCGGTTCCACATGGGCGCGAGCGGCGGCGTAGTCGAACGCTGCCACCGCCAAACCGCTGGCCATCGCCTCCAGCACCACGTTGCCGAAGGTTTCGGTGAGGCTGGGAAACAGGAACAGATCGGCCGAGGCGTAATGGGCGGCCAAATCCTCGCCCTGTCTCATGCCGCAGTACACGAACGCGGGATGGCGGGCGCGCAACCGGGATGTCATCGGCCCATCCCCGACCAGGATCAACCGGGCATCGGGCCGCGACCCGGCGGATCGATTGGAAAGCGGCGATGGCCAACTCCAGATTCTTTTCCGCCGCCAGCCGCCCCACGTACAGCACGGCCAGGGAGCGAGGAGCGACGCCCCAGCGTTCGCGCAGAGCCGGGTCGCGGCGGTGCGGCGAGAACAGGCTGGTATCGATCCCCCGCGCCAGCACTTGGGTGCGTCGGAAGCCGAGGGATTGGAGGTGCTCGGCCAGTTCGCCCGTGGGTACCAGGGTTTGCACGCCCTGGTTATGAAAATGCCGCAAATAGGCCATGATCGGCGCGGCCAACCAACCGATGCGGTAATGGCGGCTGTACTGTTGGAAATTGGTGTGAAAGCTGGTCGAAACGGGGATGCTCAGCCGCCGCGCCGCGCGCAGGGCCGAATAGCCCAACGGGCCTTCGGTGACGATGTGAACCAGGTCGGGGCGCGCCAGCCGCCATTGCGCCAGCACGGCGCGCCGTGCTGGCCAGCCGCCTTGCAGTTGCGGATAGCCGGGAATCCTGAATCCGGGCAGCCGCAGGGTTTCCGCCGGGCAATCCCCCGATGCCGGCGCGTCCTGATCGCCTTGCCGGGTGCGGACCAGTTGCACGACATGGCTGCGGCGACGCAAACCCTCGACCCAGCGGGCGACGGTGAACGCGACGCCGTTGATTTCCGGCGGATAGGTTTCGGTGACGACGCCGATGCGCAGCGGGCGCCGTGGCGCGAGCAGGTTATGGTCCGGGTGCATGCTCCGATTCTCGGAAAGTGCGGCAACAGCTTGATGACGCTTTGATGAAGGAATCGCGACAGTGGGGCGCTGCCTTCACCTCAGCCCCTCTCCCGCTGCGGGAGAGGGGTTCTCGCGCGACCTCTCAGCCGGTCGCCCACCCCGGAAGCGGTGGCGCCACCGGCAAGCGGGCCGGCTCCCGCGCCACCACGACCGCCCGTTGCTGGGTCCAGCGCAGGATTTCCAGCGACCCGTCAAAGCGTTCCACCAACGCGGTGCAACTCTCCACCCAATCGCCGTCGTTGCAGTACAGCACCCCGTGAATGTCGCGCAATTCGGCGTGGTGGATATGCCCGCAGATGACCCCATCCAGCCCGCGTCGGCCCGCCTCGTGCGCCGCCGCCGCCTCGAAGCGGGCGATGAAGGCCGCCGCCCGGCCGATGCGCTGTTTGAGGAAGTTGGCCAGCGACCAGTAGGGATGATTCAAGCGTCGCCGCCAGCGGTTGTACCAGCGGTTGGCGAACAGCAGCAGATCGTAGGCCCAGTCGCCCAGCCAGTTCAGCAACGGCCCGCCGCAGCGCACCGCGTTGTCGCACTCGTCGCCGTGGGTGACCAGGAAGCGACGGCCGTCGGCGGTGACGTGAATCGCCTCGGGAGCGATTTCGATGCCCCCCACCCGCAGGCCCAGATAGTCCCGCACCACGTCGTCGTGATTGCCCGGCACGTACCACACCCGGACCCCGGCGCGGGCCTTGGCGACGATGGCCTTGAGCACCTCGCCGTGCGTCGCCGGCCAACGCCCGCCCTTTTGCAAGCTCCAGAAGTCGATCAGATCGCCCACCAGATACAGTTGCTCGCATTCGCTTTGTTGCAGAAAGTCTAGCAAAAACTCGGCCTTGCATTCCCTGAAGCCGAGATGAACGTCCGAGATCCACAAGGAGCGGAAGCGGGTCGATGCCATGGCCTCACGCCTCGCGCTTGCGGCCGATAAAGGTGAAATAGCGCCAGCCGCCGCCATAAGCCCCCCGCACGGTTTGCGCCACCGGCCGGCAACGTCCGTTCAGGTGCGGCAACAGATGGCCGTCCATCCGGACATGGTTGATCTCCATCCAGCGCCGGAATCCGGCAAAGCGGGTATCGTGGAAATCCACCACCGCCAGCAAACCGCCCGGTTGCAGATCGCAAAGGGCCGCGTCCACCGCCTGTTCCCAGCCGGGATCGATCATCGACAGGCAATAGGAAAACACGACGAGATCGAAGGCGGGTTCAGGAGACAGCGGCCGGTCGTAGCAGCGCCTCAGCAGCGTGACGGGCAGCTTGCGCGCCTCCACCTTGCGTCGCGCCCGCGCCAGCATGTCGGCCGACAGGTCCACGCCGGTCAGGGCGGCTTCCGGGAATTGGCGGCCGAGACGGAGCAGATTGGCGCCGGTGCCGCAGCCGATTTCCAGAATGTGGTGCGGACTTTGATGGTCGGCGACGGCGCGGATCAGCGCCGTCCGTCCGAACAGGAAACTCCAACGGGTAGCGTCGTACAGCCGGGCGTGCCAGCGGTAGTAGCGGGCCAGAGCGGCGGCACTCTCGGTCAGCGGCTCGGCCGGGTGCGCCGGGTTCGGCCGGATGGCGTCGCTCGATCCGTTCATGCCACCTCCGCGAAATGCAGGCTGCCGTAGGTTCCGACCCGGTCTTGGCGGTGCAGCGGGTCGGTCAGGGCGGGGAAGAAGCGCAGCGCCCGCCGGGTCCAGTCCGGCAGAAAGCCGAGATCGTCGCCCGCCGAGCGCAGCAGAATCCGGCTGCCCGGCCGGCTGTTGGCCAGAATCAGCCGCCATTCTTCCTCCAGCGCCTGGGGTTGGTGCCAGGCCAGCCAGTCCTGGTGGTCGAGCAGCACGAAATGGCTGTATTGCCCCGGATTGGCGTGCAGGAAGTCGCTGACCGTGGCGTCGTGGGTGCGTATCCGGTCGAGATTGGCGCGCAGGCCGGCAAAATTTTCTTCCAGAAGATAGTTGGGGCAACAGCGCTCGGTGTAGGCGCCGGTGAGGTAGGCCCGCCAGAAATAGTTGTCGTGGATCAACACCTCGGTCAGGACGTGGCGCAGCTTGTCGCCGATGTAGCCGATGATGCCGCCGGGATAGTGCTGCTGGATCAGGTGAATTTGCGGGCGCGGCACGCCGAGCATGGCCAGGGCGGTGGGTTGCCGGAGCAGCCACGTACTGAACCGGCCCCATAGGGCGGGCTCGATTTTTTCGTACAGGGCGCGCTGTTCCGCCAGGGTCCGGGCGTCCAGCAAATCGAACAGATACTCGCGCAGCTTGCGTCCCGATTTGAGCAGTTGCCGGCTGACCAGCCAGGCCACCGCACCGCAGGTGCCGTGATAGTAGAAGGAGCGCTTGCGGGTGGCGGGGTCGAAATACCCGATTTTTTTGTCCCAGAACGCCGCCGCGTAGGGCGGCAATCGCGGCCGCAACGCCTGGTACAACTCGCGAAAGCGAGGGTGGGCGCCTTGCCGGAACATCCGCTCCAGGTCGCCGAAATTCCCGCGCTCGATCAGCGCCAGCTTGAGTTGCAGCAAGGCGTTTTGCCGGGGATTCACGTCCACCGCATGAATTTCGGCCGGGCCGTCCAACAAATAATCCAAAGCGTTGCAGCCGGCGCTGGTGAGCACCACCACCTTGCTGTCCCGGTCGAGCCCCAGCAGGCGCCGGTCGATGCGCGGGTCTTCCCAGCACATGTTGTAGATCAGGTAGCGCTGGTGAATCGTTTTGAACAGCAGATCGTGGGCCTGATTGCCGAGCCGGGCGCCGAGTTTCTTGACCATACCGCCTTGATCCAGGTTGCGGGGAAGCGATTGGCCAAGGAGTGTGGGAAAACTCGGTAACAGGAGGATTGCGCCGTCATGACCGTTTCGTGACGGGGTGCGCGTGGCGGTGGTGGCGGTGACAAACCCTCCTCCGGCCAAGCGCCTGGCGAGGCCGGAGATCCGGCTATTTCAGCGAGTAAAACAACTGTCTTCCGGCTGTCATGCCCGTGCAGCTTTTCGGCGATAGGCTGTTGTCATGGTTGATTTTTATGGGTTTTACAGTCGTCGAAGATGAACCGGGAATATCACAAGTGGTATAGCCATCGAACCTGCCGCGATATGGAGTTGCTGGTCTTCGGCCATGCCGGCGCCAAGGTGCTGGTGTTTCCCACCCGTTGCGCGCGGTTTCACGAGTACGAGGATATCGGGCTGGTGGGAGCGCTACGCGACAAGATCGAGCGGGGTCACTTGCAGTTGTATTGCGTGGATAGCATCGATCAGGAAAGCTTCTACTGTTTTTGGAACCATCCGGGCGACCGCCTGCACCGGCACCTGCAATACGAAGCCTATCTGCTCCACGAAGTGCTGCCGCTCATGTGGAACAAGAACCGCCATCCCTGCGTGATCGCGCACGGGTGCAGCTTCGGCGCGTTCCACGCGGTCAACTTCGCGTTTCGCCACCCCCATTGCTTCAGCAAGGTGGCCGCTTTCAGCGGGCGCTTCGATTTGACCCAAACGGTCGAGGATTTTCGCGATTTGTTCGACGGGCATTACGACGAGCTGGTTTACTTCAATACGCCAAGCCACTTCCTGCCCAACCTTCGCGATGATGGAATGCTGTATCAGTTGCGGCGGCTGGATATCGTGCTGACGATCGGTGACGCCGATCCCTTTTTGGACAACAACCGACAATTCAGCGCCACGCTGTGGAACAAGGGCATCTGGCACGCCTTGCACATCTGGAGCGGTCGCGCCCACAGCGCATCGGCTTGGCGCAAGATGGTCGGGCTTTACGTCTGAACCAGGCCGTCCCTTTTATCGTTACCGGAGCAGCTATGCCGTCGGAAATTCTGCTGATCTCCGTCGTGGCCGGGGCGTTGACCTTCACCGGCCTCAAGCTGCGCCAGCAACGGCAATATCGGCGGCTGCGAGCGTCGCAGCGCGATCTCGTCTTCCGGCATGGCGCCGCGCTGAGCTTGCCCGACAGTTTGCCATCGCCGCTTCCCGACTTTCAGCGACGGTTCGCCGTGGTGCCCGAGCCTTTGCCGGTTCCCGCTTTCGAGAAGCTGCGCGAGGCGGCGTTGCGGCGACGCGAAACCGAGCGCAGCTACTTCCCGACCCACAAGCAGGGCGGCACCGTCGCCTACGAGAATTTGCACGATCTCGCGCCGGAAATCGTCGCCTTCTACCAGTCCGACTATCTGCGCCGGTTGTGTTCGGCGCTGATCGGCGAGCCGGTCGCGCCGACGCCGATCAACGATCAGAGCTCCTGTTCCCTGCTGTTCTACGACCGGCCGCGCGATCACATCAACTGGCACTACGATTACAACTTTTACCACGGTCGCCATTTCACCGTGCTGGTGCCCTTGGTGAACCGCCATCTCCGGGAGGACCGGCTGTCCTCGGCGCAACTGGTGATCCGCCAGGACGGTCGGGAGGTCGCGATACCCACTCCGCCCAACACCTTGATCGTGTTCGAGGGGGCGCGGGTCTTCCACAAGGTCACCCGGTTGGAGGAAAACGAGTTGCGCGTCATGCTTAGCATGACTTTCTGTACCCGGCCTGAAACCTCGCTTATCAAGAGTACGCTGCGCCGCTTCAAGGACATCGCCTATTTCGGCGTGCGCGCGCTGTGGTCCTGATCGTTCGGTCTCGGCCGCTCTTCACTCGTGTGTCGTGTCGATGCCCTTAGGGCAGCGCACCCCCGTCCCGCCCAGACCGCAGTAGCCGCCGGGATTCTTGGCCAAATACTGCTGGTGGTAATCCTCGGCGTAATAGAACGGCGGGGCATCGGCGATCTCGGTGGTGATCGACCCGTGGCCGGCGCGGGTCAGCGCTCGCTGGTAAGCGTCGCGGCTCGCTTCGGCGGCGGCGCGCTGGGCAACGTCGCAAGCGTGAATCGCGGAGCGATACTGGGTGCCGACATCGTTGCCTTGGCGCATCCCTTGGGTGGGATCGTGCGATTCCCAGAAGATGTCGAGCAACTGCCCGTAAGCGATTGAGGTGGGATCGAACACCACCAGCACCACTTCGGCGTGGCCGGTCAATCCGCCGCAAACCTCCTCGTAAGTCGGGTTAGGGGTGAAGCCCCCCGCGTAGCCCACCGCCGTGGAATAGACTCCCGGCCGGGTCCAGAACTTCCGTTCCGCACCCCAGAAACAGCCCATGCCGAACACCGCGCGCTCCATGCCGGCCGGAAAAGGGGGCTGCAAGGGGCGGTCGTTGACGTAATGCCGGTTGGAAATCGGCAGCGGCGTGGCCCGGCCCGGCAAGGCTTTATCGGGATGCGGCATCTGGATCTTGCGTTGCGACCATAACATCAAGCGGCTCCCAGGCAGTGGCGACCGGGAACTATGACCGTGGTGGAAGGGGAGGGTTCGATTGGGGGCCTCGGCACTTTCGTGCCGCGCCGTTTTTCACTCCCACCGGAACAGCCAAGCGCCCAGCGCCATGGCCGCCGCGCTCATGGCCGTCAATGCCAGCAGATGACCGGATATCTCCATCAGGCCGGCCCCGTCGAGCATGATCGCCCGCGCGGCGTCGATGATGTGGGTCAGCGGCGCCAGTTGCGCGGCCTTTTGCAAAATCGGATGCACGCCTTCCAGCGAAAACCAGACGCCCGACAAAAAGGTCATCGGCCAACTGAGCACGTTCAGCAGACCGGCGGCCAGTTCCTCGCTGGTGGTCCGGGCGGCCACCAGCAAGCCGAGACTGATCAGGCTGACGGCGCCCACCGCGAACACCAGGAACAGGTTGAGATAGGAGCCGAACATCGGAAACCCGATCACCCGATCGGTGCCGACGAACACCAGCACGGTCGAGGCCAGGATCAGCCACAGCCGCGAGGCGATCTGCGCCGACAAAAACTCCAGCGGCCGGATCGGGGTGGCTTTCAGCCGCTTGAGCATCCCGTTTTTCCGGTAGCGCACGATGACGTAGCCGACCCCGAACAGGCAACTGAACATCATGTTCATGGCCAGCACGCCGGGCATCACCCAGTCCACGTAACGGATCGGTCGGCCGCTCACGGTTTGCTTGCTGAAGGCGGAAGAGGCGTCGGCGCCGCGCAGCACGCGCTCCAGCACATAGCCTTTCGGGGCCGCGTCGTTGATCCAATAACGCCGTCCGGCCGGATCGAGCAGCAGGTCGAGCTGATGCCGCTCGACCTTGGTCAGCGCGGCGGGCAAGTCGGCGACCGGGACGAAGCGAATATAGTGGGTTTTGAAAAACTCCGTGCCGTTCCAGCCGTCGGCATCGCCCAGCACGCCGACTTTGTACAGGTCCAGTCCGGGGCCGGAGAACGCGAAGGCGAAGCCGGCGATCAGCGAGACCGGGAACAGCAGGTTCCAGGTCAGCGAAGAGCGGTCGCGCAGAAATTCCAGATTGCGGCAGAGAAATAGCGCCCAGAAGCGTTTGAAACTCATGCCCGCAACTCCCGCCCGGTCAATTCCAGGAAGAGATCCTCCAAGGTTCGCGGGCGGATTTGCAGCCGCGCCAAGGAAACGTCGTGGGCCAGCAGCTCCTTGATCGCCGCGTTGGCGTCGCGGGTCAGGATTTCCACATTGTCCCGATCCCGCATGACGGTCAGCCAGGGCGGGAGATGAGGGTCGGGAAAATCCGCGCGGGGCAGTTGCAGCACCACGTCGTCGAAGTGCGCCGCCAGCAGCTCGCGAGGGCGTGCCTTGGGCGATGATCCGGCCGTGATCCATGATCGCCACCTCGTCGCAAAGATGGTAAGCCTCTTCCATGTAATGCGTGGTCAGCAGCAGGGTTTTGCCGCGCGCCTTGATCCGGTGCACCAGCTCCCAGAAGTTGCGGCGGGCCTGCGGGTCGAGGCCGGTGGTCGGCTCGTCCAGAAACAGCAATTCCGGGTCGTTGACCAGCGCGATGGCCAGCAACAGCCGCTGCCGCTGGCCGCCGGACAGCTTGCGGGTGTCGCGGTCGAGAAAGTCGCCGAGCGCGCAGTTTTCGATCAGTTCGGCGACCGGCAGGGTGCGCCGGTAAAAACTGCCGAACATCCGCAGATTCTCGCGGCCGGTGATGTGATCCTGCAAGGCCGTGGATTGAAACATGATGCCGATGTCCTGGCGAAAGCGCGGTCCCAGCGGTTCGCCGCGATAGCGGATCGTTCCGCCGGTGGGTTCCTGGATGCCTTCCAGGATTTCGACCGTGGTGGTCTTGCCCGCGCCGTTCGGTCCGAGCAGGCCGAAGCAACAGCCGGCGGGGATGGCCAGGTCGAGGCCGTCCACGGCTTTCACGCCGCGAAAGTGCTTGACCAGTTGGCGGGCTTCCAGCAGGGCGGTCATGGGGGGACGCGGGCGCCGAATGGCATCGTGGGGGACGGAGCGGGTGTGGTTGCGGCCATGGTGGAACCTCAAAAAGAAAGGCGGGCCACGCCGCGCGCCACCCGCCTTCCCGACTCCAGAATGCCGGGCCTACGCGGTCATGTCCTTCGGATCGACTTCGCTGTCATCGCTTTTGTCCTCGACCAGCGCCTTGGCTTCGGATTCGCTGCTCTCGAAGAGGTGGCCGGCGCCGACGGTCGGCCGGCTGGGAATCCAGTTTTGCCGCCGTTGCAGGTGATAGGCCAGCCCGGTGCCGGCCGGAATCAGCCGGCCGACGATGACGTTCTCCTTCAAGCCGCGCAAATCGTCGCGCAAGCCGCGCACCGCCGCTTCGGTCAGCACCCGGGTGGTCTCCTGGAATGAGGCCGCCGAAATGAACGACTCCGTCGCCAGCGACGCCTTGGTGATGCCGAGCAGCATCGGTTGCCAACTGGCCGGCTGTCGCCCTTCGGCCGCCGCCCGGTCGTTTTCTTCCAGCACCCGCGTCCGCTCGACCTGTTCGCCCTTGATGAAGTTGGTTTCGCCCTGATCGCGAATCTCGACCTTGCGCAGCATCTGGCGGACGATCACCTCGATGTGCTTGTCGTTGATCTTCACGCCCTGCACCCGGTACACGTCCTGGATTTCCTTGGTGAGATAAGCGGCCAGTTCCTGCACGCCGAGCAGGCGCAGGATATCGTGCGGGTTGGGTTCGCCGTCGGCGATCATTTCGCCCTGCTCGACGTACTCGCCGTCGAACACGCTGACGTGCCGCCATTTTGGAATCAGCTCCTCGTAAAGGATTTCGCCGCTCTTGTCGCGAATGACCAGCCGCTGTTTGCCTTTGGTCTCCTTGCCGAACTCGATGATGCCGGACTTCTCGGCCAGGATCGCCGGTTCCTTGGGTTTGCGCGCCTCGAACAGATCCGCCACTCGCGGCAGACCGCCGGTGATGTCGCGGGTCTTGGAGGACTCCTGCGGGATGCGGGCGACCACATCGCCCACCGCCACCTCGGCGTGATCGGCCAGGTTGACGATGGCGCCGGACGGTAGCGGGTATTGCGCCAGGGTGCTGGTGCCGGGGATGAAGAGGTCGTTGCCGTATTCGTCCACCAGCCGCACCAGCGGTCGCTTGTCCTTGCCCAGCGCGCCGCGCTGCTTGGGGTCCATCACCACCAGACTGGACAGGCCGGTCATCTCGTCGGTGTGCCGCTGCACGGTGATGCCTTCCTCGAACTCGGCGAAGCGGACGAAGCCGGCGACCTCGGTGATGATCGGGTGGGTGTACGGGTCCCAGCGGGCGATCACCTGACCGGCTTCGACCGGGCTGTTGTCGTCGGCCGACAGCTCGGCGCCATACGGCACCTTGTAGCGCTCCCGCTCGCGACCCTGCTCGTCCACCAGGGTGATTTCGCCCGAGCGCGAGACCGCCACCAGATGACCGTCCCGGCGCTGGACCACTTTCATCTTGTGCAGACGCAACAGGCCCTTGGATTTGGTTTGGACGTTGTTGACCACCGTGGTCCGGGAGGCCGCGCCGCCGATGTGGAAGGTGCGCATGGTCAACTGGGTGCCGGGTTCGCCGATGGATTGCGCGGCGATCACGCCGACCGATTCGCCGCTGTTGACCCGGTGGCCGCGCGCCAGATCCCGGCCGTAGCAGGAGGCGCAGACCCCGTAGCGGGTCCGGCAGGTAATGGCCGAGCGCACCATGATGTTGTCGATGCCCATCTCGTCCAGTTGCGCCACCCACTTTTCGTCCAGCAGAGTGCCGGCGGGGATGGCGACATCGTCGCCGCCCGGCTGGAACACGTCCCGCGCCACGGTCCGGCCCAGGACCCGGTCGCGCAACGGTTCCTTGATGTCGCCTTCCTCGACCACCGGGGTCATCCAAACGCCTTCGTGGGTGCCGCAATCGAATTCGGTGACCACCAGATCCTGGGCCACGTCCACCAAGCGCCGGGTCAGATAACCGGAGTTGGCGGTTTTTAGCGCGGTGTCGGCCAAGCCCTTGCGCGCGCCGTGGGTGGAGATGAAGTACTCCAGCACGCTCAGCCCTTCGCGGAAATTGGCCTTGATCGGGGTTTCGATGATCGAGCCGTCCGGCTTGGCCATCAGGCCGCGCATGCCCGCCAACTGACGGATCTGGGCCGCCGAGCCGCGCGCGCCGGAATCGGCCATCATGAAAACCGAGTTGAAAGAGTTCTGCTCGATCATCTGGCCCTGGCGATTGCGGATTTTCTCCTTGCCCAGGTTGCGCATCATGGCGCTGGCCACCTGGTCGTTGGTGCGCGACCAGATATCGACCACCTTGTTGTAGCGTTCGCCCTTAGTCACCAGGCCGGAGGTGTACTGGGAGTCGATCTCCTTGACTTCCTGCTCGGCTTTCTCCAAGAGGGCGGTTTTCTCGGTGGGGATCTTGAAGTCCTCGAAACCGATGGAGGAGCCGGAGCGGGTGGCGTAGTAGAAGCCGGTGTACATCATCTGGTCGGCGAAGACCACGGTTTTCTTCAGGCCCAACCAGCGGTAGCACTCGTTGATCAGCCGGGAAACGGTCTTCTTGTTCAGCGCCTGGTTGACCAGGGTGAACGGCAGGCCCTCGGGCAGGATTTCGGACAGCAGCACCCGGCCGACGGTGGTCTTGACCCGCGTCGGCGCGGTGCCGGGATTCTCGACCGGACCGATTTTTTCCGGCGGCAGGCGGACTTCGATGCGGGCGTGCAATTCCACCTCGCGGTTCTCGTAGGCGCGGTGGACTTCCCGGACATCGGCGAACCGCATGTCTTCGCCCTTGGCGTTGATCCGCTCGCGGGTCAAGTAATACAAGCCGAGCACCACGTCCTGCGACGGGACGATGATCGGTTCGCCGTTGGCCGGGCTGAGGATGTTGTTGGTGGACATCATCAGGGCGCGGGCTTCCAGCTGCGCCTCGATCGACAGCGGGACGTGCACCGCCATCTGGTCGCCGTCGAAGTCGGCGTTGAAGGCGGTGCAGACCAGCGGGTGCAACTGGATCGCCTTGCCCTCGATCAGCACCGGCTCGAAGGCCTGGATGCCCAGGCGGTGCAGGGTGGGGGCGCGATTGAGCATCACCGGATGCTCGCGGATCACTTCCTCCAGGATGTCCCAGACCGCCGGCTCCTCGCGCTCGACCATCTTCTTGGCGGCCTTGATGGTGGTGGACAGGTTCCTGAATTGCAGCTTGCTGAAAATGAACGGCTTGAACAGCTCCAGAGCCATTTTCTTGGGCAGGCCGCACTGGTGCAGGCGCAGGGTCGGGCCGACAACGATCACCGAGCGGCCGGAATAGTCCACCCGCTTGCCGAGCAGGTTTTGCCGGAACCGGCCCTGCTTGCCCTTGATCATGTCGGCCAGCGATTTCAGCGGCCGCTTGTTGGTGCCGGTGATGGCCCGCCCGCGCCGGCCGTTGTCCAGCAGCGAGTCCACCGCTTCCTGCAACATCCGCTTTTCGTTGCGGACGATGATGTCCGGAGCGTTCAATTCCAGCAGCCGCTTGAGCCGGTTGTTGCGGTTGATCACCCGCCGGTAGAGGTCGTTCAGGTCGGAGGTGGCGAAGCGCCCCCCGTCCAGCGGCACCAGCGGCCGCAGGTCGGGCGGCAGCACCGGCAACACCGTCAGCACCATCCACTCCGGCTTGTTGCCGGAGTTCAGGAACGATTCGACCAGCTTCAGCCGCTTCGACAGCCGCTTGAGCTTGGTTTCGGAGCTGCATTCCAGGATTTCCTGGCGCAATTGGGTGACCAGTTGCTTCAGATCCAGCCCGTGCAGCAGTTCGCGCACCGCCTCGGCGCCCATCCGGGCGTCGAACTCGTCGCCGTACTGCTCGACCGCTTCCAGATAGGCTTCATCGGTCAGCAGTTGGCCTTTTTCCAGCGGGGTCATGCCGGAGTCGATGACCACGAAAGATTCGAAGTACAGTACCCGCTCGATGTCGCGCAGGGTCATGTCCAGCAGCAGGCCGATCCGCGACGGCAGCGATTTCAAAAACCAGATGTGCGCCACCGGCGAGGCCAGCTCGATGTGGCCCATGCGCTCGCGGCGCACCTTGGCCAAGGTCACCTCCACCCCGCACTTTTCGCACACCACGCCCCGGTGCTTGAGCCGCTTGTACTTGCCGCACAGGCACTCGTAGTCCTTGGTCGGGCCAAAAATCTTGGCGCAGAACAGGCCGTCGCGTTCCGGTTTGAAGGTCCGATAGTTGATGGTTTCGGGTTTCTTCACCTCGCCGCGGCTCCAGGCGCGGATCATCTCCGGCGAGGCCAGCCCGATGCGGATGGCGTCGAAATCCTCGATCTCGTCGAACGTCTTGAAAGGGTTCAGCAGGTCTTTCATCGTCTCTCACTCGCGGGATTGCGTGGCTCCGCCGCCGGGAAAGCGGCGGGCGCGTCGGCCTCACTCGGTGCGCGTCGGCGGCAGCGCGTCGTTTTCCAGTTCGATGTTGATGCCCAGCGAACGGATCTCCTTGACCAGCACGTTGAAGGATTCCGGCATGCCGGCTTCCATGCGGTGATTGCCGTCCACGATGTTTTTGTAGACTTTGGTGCGGCCGTTGACGTCGTCGGACTTGACCGTCAGCATTTCCTGCAAGGTGTAGGAGGCGCCGTAGGCTTCCAGCGCCCACACTTCCATTTCGCCGAAGCGCTGGCCGCCGAACTGGGCCTTGCCGCCCAAGGGCTGCTGCGTCACCAGGCTGTACGGGCCGGTGGAGCGGGCGTGCATCTTGTCGTCCACCAGATGGTTTAGCTTGAGCATGTACATGTAGCCGACCGTGACCGGCCGGTCGAAGGACTCGCCGGTGCGGCCGTCGAAGAGAAGGGTCTGACCGCTTTCCGGCAATTCCGCCATGCGCAGCAGCTCTCGCATCTCCTGCTCGGTGGCGCCGTCGAAAACCGGGGTGGCGATCGGCACGCCGTCGCGCAGATTGCGGCACAAGGCCACCAGCTCGTCGTCGCCGAACTGGCCGAGATCCACGTTCTGTTCGCCGACACCGTTGTAGATCCGGTCCAGGAGAGCGCGCAGTTCCTCGATGCGGGCTTGCGCGTCCAGCAACCGGCCGAGCTTGAGGCCCAAGCCTTTGGCGGCCCAGCCCAGATGGGTTTCCAGGACTTGGCCGACGTTCATCCGCGAGGGAACGCCGAGCGGATTCAGCACGATATCGACCGGCGTGCCATCTTCGAGATAGGGCATGTCCTCCTGCGGGACGATCATCGACACCACGCCCTTGTTGCCGTGGCGGCCCGCCATCTTGTCGCCCGGCTGGACGCGACGCTTGACCGCCAGGTAGACCTTGACCATCTTCAGAACGCCGGGCGCCAAGTCGTCGCCCTGGGTCAGCTTGCGGCGTTTTTCGTCGAACTTTTTGTCGAACGCCTTGCGCTGCTGGTCGAGCTGCCGGGCGATTTTTTCGAGCTGATCGTTGAGATCCTCGGCCTGCATCCGGATCTCGAACCAGCGCTCGCGCGGCAGGCGATGGAGGTACTCGACCGCGACCGCCTCGTTGCCGCGCAAGCCGTTGGGGCCGCCTTCGGCCACGTTGTCCACCAGCATCCGCTCCATCCGCTGGTACAGGTCATCTTCCAGGATGCGCAACTGGTCGTTGAGGTCTTTGCGGATGCGCTTGAGTTCCGCCTCCTCGATCTGGCGGGCCCGCGAGTCCTTCTCGACGCCGTCGCGGGTGAACACCCGCACGTCGATGACCGTGCCGTCCATCCCGGAGGGCACCCGCAGCGAGGTGTCCTTCACGTCGGAGGCTTTCTCGCCGAAGATCGCCCGCAGCAGCTTTTCTTCGGGGGTCAACTGGGTTTCGCCCTTCGGCGTGACCTTGCCGACCAGGATGTCGCCGGCTTTCACCTCGGCGCCGATGTAAACGATGCCGGCTTCGTCCAGGCGGGCCAGCGCGCTTTCCCCGACGTTGGGGATGTCGGCGGTGATCTCTTCCGGTCCCAGCTTGGTGTCGCGGGCGACGCAGGAGAGTTCCTCGATGTGGATGGTGGTGAAGCGGTCGGCCTGCACCACCCGCTCCGAAATCAGGATCGAGTCCTCGAAGTTGTAGCCGTTCCAAGGCATGAACGCGACCAGCAAATTCTGGCCCAGCGCCAGTTCGCCCATGTCGGTGGACGGCCCGTCGGCCAGCACGTCGCCGCGCGCCACTCGGTCGCCGACCTGGACCAGAGGCCGCTGGTTGATGCAGGTGTTCTGGTTGGAGCGGGTGTATTTGGTCAGGTTATAGATGTCCACGCCCGGCTCGCCGGTCTCGGTTTCCGCGTCGTTGACCCGCACCACGATGCGGCCGGCGTCCACCGAATCCACCAGCCCGCCGCGGCGGGCGATGACGCACACCCCGGAGTCGCGAGCCACGATCCGCTCCATGCCGGTGCCGACCAGGGGTTTCTCGGAGCGCAGGGTCGGTACCGCCTGGCGCTGCATGTTGGAGCCCATCAGCGCGCGGTTGGCGTCGTCGTGCTCCAGGAACGGGATCAGCGCCGCCGCCACCGAGACGATCTGCTTGGGGGAGACATCCATGTACTGCACCCGGTCCGGCGTGGCCAGCATGAACTCGTTCTGGTAGCGGCAGGACACCATGTCGTCGGTCAGCCGGCCCCCGGCGTCCAGCGCGGCGTTGGCCTGGGCGATGATGTATTGCCCTTCCTCGATGGCGGACAGGTAGTCGATCGCGTCGATCACCCGGCCGTCGCTCACCCGCCGGTAGGGGGTTTCCAGAAACCCGTACCGGTTGGTGCGAGCGTAGACCGCCAGCGAGTTGATCAACCCGATGTTCGGGCCTTCCGGGGTCTCGATCGGGCACACCCGGCCGTAATGGGTGGCGTGCACGTCGCGCACCTCGAAGCCGGCGCGCTCGCGGGTCAAGCCGCCCGGTCCCAGCGCGGATACCCGGCGCTTGTGGGTGACCTCGGACAAGGGGTTGTTCTGGTCCATGAACTGGGACAACTGCGAGGAGCCGAAGAATTCCTTGGTGGCGGCCGCCACCGGCTTGGCGTTGATCAGATCCTGCGGGGTGAGGCCCTCGGATTCGGCCAGGCTCAGCCGTTCCTTGACCGCGCGCTCGACCCGCACCAGGCCGATGCGGAAGACGTTTTCGGTCATCTCGCCGACGCAGCGGATGCGGCGGTTGCCGAGGTGGTCGATGTCGTCCACCGTGCCGTTGCCGTTGCGGATGTCGATCAAGACCTTGAGCACCGCCAGGATGTCTTCCATCGACAGCACGCCGGGCGCGTGCTCTTTGGCCGGCACGCCGGGCGTCGGGGTCCGGCGATGCGCGACTCGGCTGTCGAACTTCATCCGGCCGACATCCGACAGGTCGTAACGCTCCGCCGAATAGAACAGGTCGTGCAGCAGGCGCTGGGCGGCGTCCTTGGTCGGCGGCTCGCCGGGGCGCATCATCCGGTAGATTTCCACCTGCGCCTCCCACTGGCTGCGGGTGGGGTCCGCGCGCAGGGTGTTGGCGAGATAGGGACCGCGATTGACGTCGTTCACGTAGAGCGTTTGGAATTCGGTGATGCCGGCGGCTTGAATCTTTTCCAGCTTGTCCGGCGTCAATTCGTCGTTGGCCTGCGCCAGCGATTCGCCGGTTTGCGGATCGCGCAGGTCGCGAGCCAGGATTTTGCCCACCAGATACTCGCCGGGAACTCGCAGGCTTTGCACGCCGGCCTTGACCAGTTCGCGGACGTGCTTGGCTTTCACCCGCTGGCCCGCTTTCAGCAGTTCGCGGTCGTCGATCCAGATGTCGAAGCTGGCGGTTTCGCCTTGCAAGCGCTCGGGGACCAGATCCAGGGTAAAGTTTTCGCCGTCGGCCCGGATGGTGTTGGTCTCGAAAAAGATCTCGAGAATCCGCTCGTTGACCGAGCGGGCGTTGGGGTCGTTGGGATTGGGCTCGTCGAACAAGGCCCGCAGCAAGATGGTGACCGGCAGTTTGCGGCGGCGGTCGATGCGCGCGTACACGATGTCTTTGGCGTCGAACTCGAAATCGAGCCAGGAGCCGCGATAGGGGATGATCCGGGCCGAGAACAGCAATTTGCCGGAGGAGTGGGTCTTGCCCTTGTCGTGATCGAAAAACACGCCGGGCGAGCGGTGCAACTGGGAGACGATGACCCGCTCGGTGCCGTTGATGACAAAGGTGCCGTTGTCGGTCATCAGCGGCAGCTCGCCCATGTAAACTTCGTTTTCCTTGATATCCTTGATCTTGTGGGTGCCGGCTTCGGCGTCCTTGTCCATCAGCACCAGCCGTAGCCGCACCCGCAGCGGCGCGGCGTAGGTCAAGCCGCGCAACTGGCATTCGCGCACGTCGAACACGGGCTCTCCCAACCGATAGCTCACGTATTCCAGCCGCGCGTTGCCCGAATAGCTGACGATCGGGAACACCGAGCGGAACGCGGCGTGCAACCCGATTTCCCGGCGCTCTCCCGGCGGCACCTCGGCTTGTAGAAACTCGCGATACGAATCCAACTGGATCGCCAGCAGGTAGGGCACCTCGAGGATGCTGGGACGCCTGCCGAAGTCTTTACGAATGCGTCTTTTTTCAGTAAAAGTGTAGGCCATCGGGGTTCCTCTCACGGGAGTGCCAGCCAAGGGCGGAAGCCGCCCGATTCCATCGCCGGTCCCGGCTCGCGCGCTCGCCAGCCGGAACGTCGGTTTTCCCTGCCGGACGCAAACGGAAACAGGCCGGCGACCGAGGGTCGCCAGCCGTTCCCGCTTTCAGTCCGTCCGAGCCAGATGATGCCGCGCAACGAGATCCCACGGGTGCACGGGTGGGTGGGCGCCGGGCGCGCTTACTTGACGTCGACCTTGGCGCCGGCGTCTTCCAGCTTCTTCTTGATGTCCTCGGCCTCGGCCTTGGGAATGGCTTCCTTGATCAAGGACGGCACGCCTTCCACCAGGTCCTTGGCTTCCTTCAGGCCCAGGCCGGTCAGGGCGCGCACCACCTTGATCACTTCGACCTTCTTCTCGCCGAAGCTGGACATCACCACGTCGAACTCGGTTTTTTCCTCGACCGGCGCGGCGGCCACGGCGGCGGCCGGCGCGGCGGCCACGGCGGCGGCGGCGCTGACGCCGAACTTCTCTTCCATCGCGGAAATCAGCTCCACGATTTCCATCACGGTCATGCCGGCGATGGTGTCCAGCATGTCTTCTTTCGAAATAGCCATTGCGGATTTGCTCCTGGATAAACGCTAAACTTATTTATTCGATTCGGGCTGTTTGTCGCCGAAACGTTCAGGCGGCTTCTTTCTGCTGCCGGATCGCTTCGATGGTGCGCACCAACTTGCCGGGAATTTCGTTGAGGGTTCGCGCGAACTTGTCGAGCGGCGCCTTCATGCAGGCCATGAGCAGGCTGATCGCCTGATCTCGGGTCGGCAGGCTGGCCAAACGATCCAGCTCGCTGGCTGGAAATGCTTGTCCGCTTACCGCCAACGCCTTGACGACCAGTTTGTCGTTGGCCTTTTCCTTCAGAAATTCCTTGAACAGCCGCGCCGCCGCGCCTGGGTCCTCCTGTGAGAACGCCAGAATCAGCGGTCCCACCAGACTGGGTTGCAGGCACTCGAACTCGGTTCCCCGCACGGCACGCCGCGCCAGGGTGTTCTTGACGACGCGCAGATAGACGCCGGTTTCCCGCGCTTTGACCCGCAGGCTGGTGATCTGAGCCACGCTCAGACCTCGGTACTCGGCGGCGATCGCGGAGTGCGCACTGGCAGCCACTTTGGCGACTTCGGCCACCACAGCCTGTTTTTCTGCCAGATTGAGACTCATTGACTTACCTCGCGGTGTTTTCTCCACTGGGGGAGATCGGAAACGGTGGCCTTACCAGGAAATCATCCGGAAGGGCCTTACCGTCTGCGCGGGCTGCCCCGGCCCTTGGCCGGGAACGATTAAGCGGAAAGCGCCCGCGGTCTTTGACGCTGGCCGGGAATTCCGGCCGGCCCAAAGTTCGTTGTCGGTCCCCATCCCGAGGGCTGGGGACGCTCGGCTTCAGAAGGACAGCGTGGCTTGATCCACGGCCAGGCCCGGACCCATGGTGGTGGATACGGTGACCCGACGAATGTAGACGCCTTTCGATGTCGCGGGCTTGATCTTCTGCAGATCGTGCAGCAGCGCCTGCAAATTCTCCTGCAACTGATCGGGAGCGAAATCCACTTTGCCGATGGTGCAGTGGATGATGCCGGCTTTGTCGGTGCGGTAGCGGACCTGACCGGCCTTCGCGTTGCGGATCGCGCCCGCCACGTCGGGGGTCACGGTGCCGACCTTGGGGTTGGGCATCAGGCCGCGGGGGCCGAGAATCTTGCCGAGTTGACCGACCACCCGCATCGCGTCGGGCGAGGCGATGACCACGTCGAAATCGAGATTGCCGGCCTTGACCGACTCGGCCAAATCCTCGAAGCCGACCACGTCGGCGCCGGCGGCCCGAGCCGCGTCGGCGTTGGCGCCTTGGGCGAACACGGCCACGCGCACGGTCTTGCCGGTCCCGTGGGGCAGCACCGTGGCGCTGCGCACGACTTGGTCGGATTTGCGGGGGTCCACGCCCAGATTGACGGCCACGTCCACCGATTCCCGGAACTTGACGCCGGACACGCTTTTCAGCAGGTCGAGCGCTTCGCCGACCGGATAGAACTTGCCGGGTGTCAGCTGGGCGCGAATCGCGCGCAGGCGCTTGGAAAGCTTGGCCATGATCACGCTCCCTGGACGTCGAGGCCCATGGATCGGGCGCTGCCGGCGATGGTCCGAACCGCCGCGTCGAGATCGGCGGCGGTCAGGTCGGGCATCTTGGTCTTGGCCACTTCTTCCAGCTGAGCGCGGGTGACGGTGCCGACTTTCTTGGTGTTCGGGGTGGGGCTGCCTTTGTCGATCCCCAGCGCCTTGCGCAGCAGCACCGAGGCCGGCGGCGTTTTCATGATGAAGGTGAAGCTGCGGTCGCTGTAAACCGTGATCACCACCGGAATCGGCAAACCGGGCTCCAGATGCTGGGTCTGGGCGTTGAAGGTCTTGCAAAATTCCATGATGTTCACCCCGTGCTGGCCCAGCGCGGGTCCGACGGGAGGGCTGGGATTGGCCTTGGCGGCCGCGACCTGCAATTTGACGTATGCCGTGACTTTCTTTGCCATCGTTGCTCCTGTCGGGTGCTAGCGCCTCGCGGCTCCCCGAATGAGCCACCCGAGGACGGGTGGCGGATAAGGCGACCGGCGCGGGTGACCGGTCAGCGCGACACTTTTTCGACTTGACTGAATTCCAGTTCCACCGGGGTGGTGCGGCCGAAAATCATGACCCCCACCCGCAACCGGCTCTTTTCGTAATTGACTTCTTCGACCACGCCCTCGAAATCGTTGAACGGGCCGTCGGTGACCCGCACCATCTCGCCGGGCTCGTAAAGCACCTTGGGTTTGGGCCGATCAACGCCTTCCTGAACCCGTTGCAGGATGGTCTGGGCTTCCTTTTCCGAAATCGGCGCCGGTTTGTCGCTGGTGCCGCCGATGAAGCCCAACACTTTGGGAACGTTTCGGACCAGGTGCCAGGTGTCGTTGTCCATTTCCATCTGCACCAGCACGTAACCGGGAAAGAATTTGCGATCGCTTTTGCGTTTCTGCCCGTCGCGCATTTCCACGACTTCTTCGGTGGGCACGAGGACTTGTCCGAAGCGGTCTTTGAGTCCCTCGCGGGTGATTCGCTCCAGCAGCGAGCGCTTGACATGCTGCTCGAAGCCGGAATAAGCCTGCACCACGTACCATCGCATCGCCATGTTCGCCACCATCCCGTCAGCCGGTCAGCAGCCGGACGAGCCAGAGCAGCAGCACGTCCAGCAGCCACAGCAACAGGCCCATCACCACGACCATGGCGATGACGATCAAGGTGGTTTGGGTGGTCTCGGCGCGCGTGGGCCAGACCACCTTGCGGAGCTCGGAACGCGAGCCCCGAACGAACTCCAGGGTTTCCGCGCCCAGCTCGGTTTTCAGCGCGACGGCCACGGCCACGCCGGCGGCGATCAGCAAGCCGATAACGCCGACAACCCGCGCCCACGGCAGTGGCGAGTGAGCCGCGAAAGCGTAGTACGCCACCAGTGCCACCAGCACGATGGCGCCAGCGCCCAGCAACTTGAAGGCGTCGGCGCGGTTGATGGCTTGCGGTTCAGGCTTGGTCAAATTCATGCGGATTTCGGCTTTGAACACCCTGGAGCAGACGCTCGCTCGACCTGATCGGCGAGCGAGCGCCCGGGATATACCTTAAAAGAATGGCAGGCCAGGAGGGAATCGAACCCCCAACCTGCGGTTTTGGAGACCGCTGCTCTGCCAATTGAGCTACTGGCCTGTAACAAGCGCCGAGGGGGCGCCGGGAAAAGCGCTCCACCCCGTTTCCGTGCCGGAAATCACTCGATGATTTTGGCGACGACGCCGGCGCCGACGGTGCGGCCGCCCTCGCGGATGGCGAAGCGCAGGCCCTCGTCCATGGCGATGGGCGCGATCAGGCTGACGACGACGCGCACGTTGTCGCCCGGCATCACCATCTCCACCCCCTCGGGCAGGTCCACCGAGCCGGTCACGTCGGTGGTCCGGAAGTAGAACTGCGGCCGGTAGCCCTTGAAGAACGGGGTGTGCCGCCCGCCCTCTTCCTTGCTCAGCACGTACACCTCGGCCTCGAAGTGGGTGTGCGGGGTGATGGTGTTGGGCTTGGCCAGCACCTGCCCGCGCTCCACGTCGTCCCGCTTGGTGCCGCGCAGCAGCACCCCGACGTTGTCGCCGGCCTCGCCCTGGTCGAGCAGCTTGCGGAACATCTCCACCCCGGTGCACACCGTCTTGACCGTGGGCCGGATGCCGACGATGGCGACCTCTTCCCCCACCTTGACCTTGCCCCGCTCGATCCGCCCGGTGACGACGGTGCCCCGCCCGGAGATCGAGAACACGTCTTCGATCGGCATCAGGAACGGCTTGTCGATCTCGCGCTGCGGCTGCGGGATGTGGGCGTCCATCGCCGCCACCAGCTTGTGGATGCTGGGCTCGCCCAGCTCGCCCTGGTCGCCTTCCAGCGCCTTGAGCGCCGAGCCGGTGACGATCGGCAGGTCGTCGCCGGGAAAGTCGTAGCTGCTGAGCAGCTCGCGGACCTCCATCTCGACCAGCTCCAGCAGCTCGGCGTCGTCCACCATGTCGGCCTTGTTCAGGTACACCACGATGTAGGGCACCCCCACCTGCCGCGCCAGCAGGATGTGCTCCCGCGTCTGCGGCATCGGCCCGTCCGCCGCCGACACCACCAGCACCGCGCCGTCCATCTGCGCCGCCCCGGTGATCATGTTCTTGATGTAGTCGGCGTGGCCGGGGCAGTCGACGTGGGCGTAGTGCCGCGCCGGCGACTGGTACTCGACGTGCGCCGTGGCGATCGTGATCCCCCGCGCCTTCTCTTCCGGCGCCGAGTCGATCTGGTCGTAGGCCTTGAACTCGCCCCCGAACTTGGCCGCCATCACCCGCGTGATCGCCGCCGTCAGCGTCGTCTTCCCGTGGTCCACATGGCCGATCGTCCCCACGTTGACGTGCGGCTTGCTCCGCTCAAACTTTTCTTTGGACATCCAGGCACTCCCCTAAACAAAAACTCAGGGCCCGATATTCGGAACGAATTAAGGTATAAAACACCTTTATAAGGTGGAGCCCATAACCAGATTTGAACTGGTGACCTCATCCTTACCAAGGATGCGCTCTACCGACTGAGCTATATGGGCCCAAGAACCTGTTTGAATTTCAAATGCTTGTCTGGAGCGGGTGATGGGAATCGAACCCACACCATCAGCTTGGAAGGCTGAGGTTCTACCATTGAACTACACCCGCCTAACCGTCGTACAAGCCCAACAAGCACAACATTTCTCAATCAAATCGTGGCCCACGATTTTCAGCCACGATACAAATCAATAAAAATCCGTTTCATAGTGGTGGAGGGGGAAGGATTCGAACCTTCGAAGGCTGAGCCAACAGATTTACAGTCTGCCCCCTTTGACCGCTCGGGAACCCCTCCGAAATTGAGTCGCATATTGTGGGAAGAAATAAAATGAATGTCAATCATCAATGTGATTTTTCGATTCGCTCTGCCTGTGCGCTTGATTCCTTGCCAAATTGATGGGTTGGCAACAACAAGAGTAATGTCTTAAAAGCAATAAATGTATTTTAAATGTTACAATTAAAGTGCTTCGAGCTTATGAAAACTGTGGATCGTGAGGATTGCAAAATATACGCAAAGTTGAGTATGCGGGGAACTACAATATATAATTTAGGTCACCTGAGTAACATCATGCTGGCGTAGCTCAGTTCGGTAGAGCGGCTGATTTGTAATCAGCGGGTCGGGGGTTCGATTCCCTTCGCCAGCTTCATCTTTGAATCCAAGCACTTTATGAAGGGCAACAAAACCTATCCTTGGAGCCCGATGGTTTTTTCAGTTTACCTTTAGGGTAGGAAATTACTTTCAGGCAGTTAAGTTTGTTTTTTGCTCGAATGGTCAGCAATTGTAGCAACTTAAATATGGTGGGTTAAGAAAAAATGCTCGCTCATTCGAATAATGATTCGACAGATGATCGCTAGATGAGAAAGAAACATGTTTATGTTTTTGCTAAACTGTATCAGACGATTAATTAATAATGATCAATCGATCATATGGATATTGATTTATAGCACATTGTCATTATGGGATACTGAGATTTTCGCCAAGCAAGTTACTCTTGCGTGGGATGCTAATCCCGAACGTAACCTTGGCGGATATCGGATTTATTATGGGCTCGCTAGCAGATCGTATTCTTCAATGGTTGATGTGGGCAACCAAACCAATTACACGATTTTTGATCTTGATGATCATCGGACATATTATTTTGCGGTTACGGCCTACAACATTAAGGGCACGATTGAAAGTAGCTTTTCTAATGAAGTCAGTACTGGTGGTAGCAGTCTTCCGCTAGCTTCCCAAGAAAGTCCGAGCGAGGGTTCTCACGAAAGCGGAGTCGGGCTGATCCGGGGATGGGTGTGCAATGCCTCTGCGGTCGAGGTGGAAATCGATGGCGGGGAGCGGCTGAGGGCGGCTTACGGCACCCGCCGCACGGATACGGAGGCGGTGTGCGGGACCGCCAACACGGGGTATGGGCTGACCTATAACTGGAATCTTCTGGGAGACGGAGTTCACACGCTGCGGGTTTTGGCCGACGGCGTGGAATTCGGCCGCGTTTCTTTTCGCGTCACCACCTTGGGAGCAACCTATCTTCAGGGAATCAGCGGAGAGTACTCGCTTCCCGATTTTCCGCAGCCGGGCGATCAAGTGGCGGTGCGTTGGTCGGAGCCCCACCAAAATTTCGTGATCTTCGGCGTCAATCCGAATCGCGGCACCACCAATTCTAGCGGTGTTCCCTATAATGCGGTTCGCCACTCAACGGGTTTGGCTTTTCAAGAGAGCCCGAGCGAGGGTTCTCACGAAAGCGGCGTTGGGCTGATTCGGGGATGGGTGTGCAACGCTTCCACGGTCGAGGTAGAGATCGACGGCGGCGCGCGATTAAAAGCCGCTTACGGCACCCGCCGCGCGGATACGGAAGCGGTGTGCGGGACCGCCAACACGGGGTATGGGCTGACCTATAACTGGAATCTTCTGGGAGACGGAGTTCACACGCTGCGGGTTTTGGCCGACAGCGTGGAATTCGACCGCGTTTCTTTTAATGTGAGCACCCTCGGCCAAGATTATTTGCGAGGGTTGCCTCCCTACCAGCATACTCTGCCAAATTTTCCCAATACCGGCAGGAACGTCACTCTGGGTTGGTCAGAAGCCCACCAAAACTTCGTTATCGTCGGATTTCAATGATATTTAAAGTTCTGGCATCATGATCGCGACTGGCTACGATGGTAGATAAACCCCTTTATAGAGAAAGCGGTTATGACGCCGATGTCGAGAGTGTGGCTGGCGCTGGGCAGTGTCGGGATGTCGCTGGCGGTGGTAATGGGCGCGTTCGGCGCGCATGCTCTGAAAAAGGTGCTGGCGCCCGATCTCGTGGCCATCTACGAAACCGCAGTGCACTATCATGTCTATCACGCGCTGGGTCTGCTGGTCATCGGGCTGCTGTCGCTCCACCTGCCGACCACGGCGTATCTGCGATGGTCGGGCATCTTGATGACCGGTGGTCTCGTGCTGTTCTCGGGTAGCCTGTACGCGCTCAGTCTCAGCGGCATGCGCTGGTTGGGCGCCATCACCCCGATAGGCGGCATGGCGTTTCTGGCCGCTTGGCTGCTCCTTGCGGTGGCGGTCGTGAAGGCGGAGTAGGTTCGCTCGATTTGGACGCGCCAACCCCGTCGGATTTCGGGAAAACAAAACACGAGCGAGGATGATGTGGATAGCGCGGATAAAACGTATGCCTTGGGGTTCGATGTTTACGGCACCCTGGTCGATCCCTTGGCGCTGGCCGAACCGCTGGAGGCGCTGGTCGGGGAACAAGCCGCCCAGTTCGCCGGCTTGTGGCGGTCCAAGCAACTGGAATTTTCGTTCCGGCGCGGCCTGATGCGGCGGTACGCGGACTTCGATATTTGCACCCGGCAGGCGCTGCGCTACACCCAGCAGGCGCTGCGCTGCGAACTGCCGGAATCCGATCAGGGCCGGTTGCTGGAAGCCTATCTTTACCTGCCGGTGTTCCCGGAAGTGGCCGCCAGTCTGGCGGCGCTCAAAACCCGAGGCCACCGGCTGGTGGCGTTTTCCAACGGGGTGGAAGCCAGCATCCGCGCGCTGCTGGCCAATGCCGGAGTGTTGCCGCAACTGGAAGACGTGGTCAGCGTGGACGACCTGCGCACCTTCAAGCCCGACCCCGAAGTTTATGGCTATCTGGCCCGGCGAACCGGCTTTGCGCCCGGTGAGACGTGGCTGATCTCCAGCAACGCCTGGGACGTGATCGGCGCCAAGGCCGCCGGGTTGCGCGCCGTCTGGGTCAAACGCCAGCCGGATGCCGTATTCGATCCCTGGGATGTCGATCCGGATGGGGTGGTGAGCCGGTTGGATGAGCTGCCCGCCTGTTTTGCCCGGTTATCCGCTTGAATCGCATTCCCTCGCCCAGACCAGCGTGCGATTGTTGACCGGCATCGGGCAATCGCTCAGCAGGCGTAGCCCGTTGGCTTCGGCCAATCGATTCAGGTCATCGAAATCGCGGATGCCGCTGGCCGGATCGCGCGCGCGCAGCCAGCGGTCGAATTCGGCGTTGCTGGCGCTGGTATAGCGGCCGTTGTAGTTGAACGGCCCGTACAGGCAGAAGACGCCGCCGGATTCGAGTACCCGACCGACGCCCCGAAACAGGCATTCCACGGCGGTCCAAGCCATGATGTGCGCGGTGTTGGCCGAAAACACGCCATCGGTCCGCGCCACCGGCCAAGGGTCGCGGCAAACGTCCAGTTCCAGCGGCGCGCGCAGGTTCGGCAAGTTGGCCTCGGCGATCCAGAGCCGGATGCCCGGCAGGTTGTCGGCCAGATCGGTGGATTGCCAGCTCAGATGCGGCAGCGTGCGAGCGAAATGGACGGCGTGCTGGCCGGTGCCGCCGCCGATTTCCAAAACCGAGCCCGGCCGGACAAAAAACGCCCGCAGCACCGCCAGAATCGGCTCCTTGTTCTGCTCGCAGGCTTCGGAATAGGGCTTTTGGGCGCTCGTGATGGATGTCCCCCAAAACGGTCGGGGCGAAACCGCCCGGACCATCTTTGAATCGTCGCGTGGAACTCGGCTCCGTCCCGATCAGGTGATGGGCGGCAGCGGCCCGAGAAGCCACCCCTGAAACGGATGCAATCCCGGTCGACCTCATGGTTTGTCGCCCGCCTGCTGGCGCAGCGCCAGCAGGCCGTATGTACTATCCCTTGAAAGCTCGAGGTGGTATTCGAAGCCTTGGGGTATACACCGCTAGAGATTGGCCGAACGCCACCAGTTGCTGTGATCTTTTTTCAGCACGGCTTGCGAGAGCATCGGGTAGTAAACCAATTCGTCACCGATGCCCGCAAAAAAACCGTTCTTCACCATCCGGAACGGGAATTCGAGCGAATGCACCCGATGCACCAGCTTATTCTGCTTAGATATCGGATCCAGCTCCATCAACGCTTCACGCAGGTGCTGCATGAACGAATACGGCAGGTCGCCCTCTCGACCGTTCTCCGGATCGCGGGCCAGCATTCCCAATTCGAGTTCGACGAAGCACATGCCGGGAAACCGAAACGAATGGGAAGGCTGGGTGACCACATCCGCATAGTAAGCGGCCGGATCGAACACGCTTACCACCAAGCTGTTGATCGGCGCGAGATCTTGGTACATATGCAGCTCCTGTTCGACCTTGGGCAGCGCCTCGGCGCGGTTCAAGCCTAAGGTCGCACCCATCGCCGTCGTCAGGTACAGCTTGCCCAAGACGCTGATCGTGAGGTGCTCGGTCACGCGGTACATCGAGACGTAGATGGAGTTCTTCGGCGCGCCGTTCTTCTTGGGCACACAGCGCGCATAGCAGCCGTCGATGTCGAAGTACGGGTGCCGAAAGGACGGATCGACCTCGAAGAAAACCGCCTGTCCCTTCGACTTGAACTTGTGTCCGGTCGCGTAGTATTGGCCGAATTCCTCGGGCGGCAACATCGAGGCGATCAGCGCTTCCGGAATCAGCGAGTAGTAAAGATGTATGGACATGGTGTCAGGCCCTCTTCAATGAGTCGATTTGGTTCGGGATCTACCCTTAATTGTCGCGGCTAGAAGGAGAGCGCGGGTCTCCGCCTCCGATCGATCATAGCCGTGACGCGGTCCGATGACCACCTACTCTTCGTTCTTGGCGACGATGCGCATGCCGTAGAAGCTGCGGAACACGAAGACCAGGTTGACCGCGAGGAACGCGGCGGCCAGGAGCCATACCACCAAATGGTAATCTTGCGCCTGCAAGCCCACCGCCATCTCGACCGCCAGAAGGCCGAACAGGGTGGTGAACTTGATGATCGGGTTCATCGCCACCGAGGCGGTGTCCTTGAACGGGTCGCCCACCGTGTCGCCGACCACCGAAGCGTTGTGCAGGTCGGTCCCCTTGGCGTGCATTTCGGTCTCGACGATCTTCTTGGCGTTGTCCCACGCGCCGCCGGCGTTGGCCATGAATACCGCCTGATACAAGCCGATGATCGCCAGCGAGATCAAATAGCCGATGAAGAAGAACGGCTCGATGAAAGCGCAGGCCAGCGTGCCGAAGAACACCGCCAGGAAGATGTTGAACATGCCTTTCTGGGCGTAGATGGTGCAGATCTCGACGACCTTCTTGCTGTCTTTCTGCGACGCCTTCACCACTTCGTCCAAGCGGATGTGGGTGCTGATGAACTCCACCGCGCGGTAGGCGCCGGTCGATACCGCCTGGGTGCTGGCGCCGGAGAACCAGAAGATCGTGGCGCCGCCGGCGATCAGGCCGAGCAGGAAGGGCGGGTGCAGCAGCGACAGCTTGTCCAGGTTCTCGGTGAGGCCAGCGGTGAGCAGCATGACGATGGAAAACACCATGGTGGCGGCGCCGACCACGGCGGTGCCGATCAGCACCGGCTTGGCGGTGGCCTTGAAGGTGTTGCCGGCCCCGTCGTTCTCTTCGAGCAGGAACTTCGCGGCGCGGAAGTTCAGATCGAAGCCGAAATCCCGCTTCACCTCTTCCTTGATGCCGGGGATCTGTTCGATGGTCGATAGCTCGTACACCGATTGGGCGTTGTCGGTGACCGGGCCGTAGCTATCGACGGCGATCGTCACCGGACCCATGCCCAGAAAACCGAACGCGACCAGCCCGAACGAGAACACCGCCGCCATCATGGTGGCCTTGGCGAGATCGGGATTGATCACCGCGGTCAGCTCGAACTGCGACACGATGTAGGCGCCGGCCATCAGCGCGACGATGATCACGCCGATCCAGAAGGCGGAGAAGTAGCCGGCGACGATCCCGGACAGGATGTTGAGGCTGGCGCCGCCGGCCTTGGACGCCTCCACCACTTCGCGCACATGCTTGGAGTTGGTCGAGGTGAACACCTTCACCACCTCGGGAATGATGGCGCCCGCCAACGTGCCGAGGGTGATGATCAGCGAAAGCTGCCACCACAGGTTGGTGTAGGCTTTGCCGGCGAGCGCGAAGTTGCCGATCAGCAGATACGACACGATGAAGGTGATGACCAAGGACACGACCGAGGTGATCCACACCAACGACGTCAGCGGCGCCTCGAAGTCGAAGCGCGTCTTCGCGCCGTACTGCCGCTCCGCGAGCACGCCGTTGCCGAGGTAGGAGATGCCCGAGGCGACGATCATCATGACGCGCATGACGAACAGCCAGACCAGCAACTGCACCTGCACGGCGGGTTCCGGCACCGCCAGCATGATGAAGCTGATCAGCGCCACGCCGGTGACGCCGTAGGTCTCGAAGCCGTCCGCCGTCGGGCCGACCGAATCGCCGGCGTTGTCGCCCGCGCAGTCGGCGATCACGCCGGGGTTGCGCGCATCGTCTTCCTGGATGCCGAATTCGATTTTCATCAAATCCGAGCCGATGTCGGCGATCTTGGTGAAGATGCCGCCGGCGATGCGCAGCGCGGCCGCCCCCAGCGATTCGCCGATGGCGAAGCCGATGAAGCACTTGCCGGCCAGCGACGGCGGCACGAACAGCATGATGCCGAGCATGATCAGCAACTCGGTCGAGATCAGCAGCATACCGATGGCGATCCCCGACTTGATCGGTATGGCATAGACCGGAAAGGGCTTGGCCGCCAGCGAGGCGAACGCGGTGCGGCTGTTGGCCAGGGTATTGATGCGAATGCCGAACCAGGCAACCATATAAGATCCCGCGATGCCGACCAGCGAGAAGGCCAGGATCAACCCCACGTCCGGCACGGGAAGCTGTTGAACGAAGTAGAAGTAACCGATCATGATCACCGCCGTGAACGCTTCCAGGACCAGCAGGAACTTGCCTTGGGTGATCATGTAGGTTTTGCAGGTCTCGTAGATCAGCTCGCTGACTTCCGCCATCGAGCGATGGACCGGCAGGTGGAAAATCTGGCGGTAGATGACGCCACCGAAGATCAGGCCGCCGATGCAGACCAGGAGTCCGTAGGAAAGCAGCGTCCAGCCGGAGGTGGTGCCGAAAAACGCCACCAGCGACGTATCGCCAAGATCGGGCAGAACGAGATTGGCCTCGCTGACGTGACCCGTCGCCGCCAGGGCCGGAAGCGATCCCGATCCGATGGCGCAAAGCAAGCTCAGCAGCAGGCAATGCACCACCCGCCGTGCCGGAGCAAACGCAAAGCTAACGAATGTCATCTGTGTTCCTCAAAAATATGCCTCCTGTAAATTTTCCCGCGAGCCGAACGACGGCGCCGGTGAGCGCAATGTGCGTCGCTCAACACGATTAAGGGGTTGGATAAAGTTGACGATCTAGCCCACGCCACGACCCTTCGCCATCGCGGGAAAATTTACAGGACCCAGCATTTTGATCGAATCATGGCAACACGCCCATGCGCGGAGCCACGGCCGGGTAATAATACCCGATGGAAGCGTCGCGAGTCCGGGAATTCTCGGGTCCGCATCCCGCAGGACCCGGCATGAACGCTGCTGGATCGACCGGTTTAAACCCAGCGGGAGAAATTCGACGATGAAGCGCAAGCCCTACACGCTGTCCGCGATCACCTCCGGGCTCGATCACGCGCCGCTGAGAATATCCGAACAGCATGATCCGTCAGAAGAACTCCACGCCGTTTCGGTTTTTCCAGTTGGCGTATACTGAGCGCTTCGAGCAGCTTTGAAATGGCGGGTGCTCCAGGATGGCGAATCGTCATCCTGCCCAATCGCGGAGGAAACCCAATCATGCAACGCAGAAGTTTTCTGAAGGCGGTCGGTGTCGGGACATGGGCGGGTGCGGGTTTCGTTCTCGGCGGTTCGGCCCGCCGTTCTTTCGCCGCCGAATCCCCGGTCGGAAACCCCGATCTGGTGGCGGTCAAAAACGGCGAACCCGACGCGCTGTTCGATCGGGGCATCGAGACGCTGGGCGGGATGGGGCGGTTCGTCAAGAAAGGACAGAAGGTGGTGGTCAAACCCAACATCGGCTGGAACGTGCCGCCGGAGCGGGCCGCCAACACCCATCCCCGCTTGGTCCGCCGCATCGTCGAACACTGCCTGCAAGCCGGCGCGAAAGAGGTCTACGTGTTCGATCACACTTGCGACGCTTGGCGCGACAGCTACCGGACCAGCGGCATCGAGCAGGCGGTGAAGGACGCGGGCGGCAAGCTGGCGCCGGGCCACAGCGAGGGCTATTTCCAGACCGTCGCGATTCCCCAGGGTCGCCGCTTGCGCGAGGCCAAGGAACATGAGCTGATTTTGCAGGCGGACGTGCTGATCAACGTGCCGGTGCTGAAAAGCCACGGCGGCGCCCGCTTGACGGTGGCGATGAAAAATCTGATGGGCGCGGTCTGGGATCGCGGCGAGTGGCACGCCAACGACCTGCACCAGTGCATCGCCGATTTCGCGACCCACCGCAAGCCCGATCTGAACGTGGTGGACGCCTATAACGTGTTGTTGCGCCATGGGCCGCGCGGGGTATCGGCGGCGGATGTTTCCAACATGCGGTCGCAGTTGCTCTCGACCGATCTGGTGACGGCGGACGCGGCGGCGGCCAAGCTGTTCGGTCTGGAGCCGGATGCGGTGGACTACATCCGCATCGCTGGCGAGATGGGCGTGGGCCGCAAGGATTTGGAGAATCTCGCCATCCGGCGGATCGTGCTCTAGGGAGTCCGCGCGGAGCCGTAAGCGAGCGGGAGAAGAGAGTTAAAGCGATGTTGGCACAACTTAAACCCGATTGGTTGTCCGTGGAAGACTATCTCGCCTTTGAAAAAGATAGCGAGATCAAGCACGAATATATCAACGGCGAACTTTATGCCATGGCCGGCGCCAGCGCCCGGCACAATCTGATCGCGGGCAACTTGTTCGCCCGCCTACTCGCTCACTTGCGAGGCTCGTCTTGTCAAGTCTTCTTTGCCGACGTCAAGTTGCATCTCAAGGAATTGGGCGTGGAAATCTTCTATTACCCCGACCTGATGGTGTGTTGCGACCCCGAGGATCGCGAGCCGTATTACCGTACCCGGCCCTGTCTGATCGTGGAAGTGCTCTCCGGTGGAACCGCCCGGATCGACCAACGCGAAAAACTCTTCGCTTACGCCCGACTGGACAGCTTGCAAGGTTATTTGCTGCTGGAGCAGGATCGGATCGGGGCATCCTTGCATTGGCGGGAAGGTGGCGACTGGCGGTGGACGGAATTCAGCGATTCGCGAGCGGAATTGACCCTTCCCTGCGCCGGTCTGACCGTTCGGTTGGCGGAACTCTACGAAGGAACGGGATTGCCGGAGACGTCGCCGAGCGCGTGACTGGCCGAGCGCGTGACCGCGTTGGTCGCTTCCTGATTTTCTGATTCAATTTACGGTAGGCGATCATGAGTCAGACCTGGTTGAAAAAAATCCGGGTGGTGGTGGCGCTGACGTTTCTGGCGCTGACCGCGCTCCTGTTCGTCGATTTCGAGCGGATCGGGGAAACGCCGGCCGCCACCGTGGCGCTGTACCCGCAGTTCGTGCCGTCGCTGCTGAAGTTCACCCAGACGATGGCGTGGGCGGCCACCGGCTTTCTGGCGGTGCTGGCCCTGACCCTGCTGTTTGGCCGAGTGTACTGCTCGATGATCTGCCCGCTCGGCACCTTGCAGGACATCGTGATCCGCGTCGCCGACAAGCTGCGCAAGCCGCGCAAGGTCAAGTTCCGCTACCAAAAGCCCCACGACGCGATCCGTTACGGGTTGCTGGCGCTGACCGTCGGGCTGTTTCTGAGCGGCAGCGCGCTGGCGCTGAGCCTGCTCGATCCGTTCAGCAATTTCGGTCGCATCGCCGGCGATCTGTTCCGGCCGCTTTACGTCGCCGCTCATAACGGGTTCGGTCAACTGCTGGAAAGCCTGGGGATAAACGGCCCGTTTCCGCTGCAATGGAAAGCGCCGTCGCCGGCGACGCTGGCGTTTCCGGCCTCGTTTCTGGTCGGGTTGGTCTGGCTGAGCGCGACCAAAGGCCGGCTGTTCTGCAATTTGCTCTGTCCGGTCGGGGCGCTGCTGGGTCTGGTGGCCCGCTTCGCGCGGTTCAAGATCCGGATTCCCAAGGACGCTTGCATCCTGTGCGCCCAATGCTCGATCCACTGCAAGGCCGGCTGTATTCGCCTGAAAACCAAGGAGGTCGATTTCAGCCGCTGCGTGGCCTGCTTCAACTGCATCACGGTTTGCGAGGCGCACGGCATCGGCTACGCCCATCCCCGGCCGGTGAAGTTTTATCCCGCGCCTCCCGCTTCGCTCCTGTCGAGCGGCTCTCACCCTTCGCACCACCACTTCTCTCCGGTCAAAGAGGAGTCGAGCGGCGCGGGGGAGAGCGAAAGTCGCCCGCCCGACCCGGCGCGACGGACGCTGCTGCGCCGGTCGGCGCTGTTTCTGGTCGGGCTGGTGGGGCTGGCCCCTCGAAACAGCGTCGGAACCAAGCCGCACAATCGCGTGCCGACCGCGGTGACCAACCGCAAAGCTTGGCCGGTGGCGCCGCCCGGCGCGGGCGATCTGGCGCGCTTCAACGATCTTTGCATCGCCTGCCATCTCTGCGTCGGCGCCTGCCCCTATGGCGTCCTGCAACCGGCCTTGCTGCAATATGGTTTGTCCGGGTTGCTGCAACCCCACATGGATTACGCCACCGGCTATTGCAGCTACGAGTGCAATCGCTGCGGGCAGGTCTGCCCGACCGGCGCGATCCGGCCGCTGGATTTGCCGGTCAAGCAGACCACCCAAATGGGCGTGGCCCGATTTGTCCGCGACAACTGCATCGTGTATACCGATCGCACCGCCTGTGGCGCTTGCGACGAATACTGTCCCACCAAGGCGGTGCACATGGTTCCGTATCGGGATGGCCTGACGATCCCGGAAGTGCGGGAAAACCTGTGCGTCGGCTGCGGTGCCTGCGAGAACGCCTGCCCCGCGCGACCGCACCGGGCGATTTATGTGGACGGTCATCCCGTTCACAAACTGGCCGTCCGGCCGATTGCAAAACCCCTGGAACGGGAGGAGCGCGGTGAATTTCCGTTTTGACGGGCGCCGGCGATGAGCGTCCTGTATTACGACTGTTTCGCCGGCATCAGCGGCGACATGCATTTGGCCGCCCTGCTGGATCTGGGCGTGGATTACGACGATCTGATCGTCGATCTGGCGGGGTTGGGGCTGGAAGGCTACGGCCTGCAAGCCAGCCGCGCCAACCGCAAGGGCATCGCCGGCGCGCAAGTGCGGGTGGTGACCGATCCGCAGCAGCCGCCGCGCCGGAACCTGCGGCAGATCGAGGCCATCATCGGCGCCAGCTCGCTCAAAGAAACCGTGCGAGGCCGGGCGGTGGCGGTGTTTCGCCGGCTGGCCGAGGCCGAGGCCCGCATCCACGACACCTCGCCGGATCAGGTCCATTTCCACGAGGTCGGCGCGCTGGACGCCATCGTCGATATCGTCGGCGGGGCCATCGCGCTGGATCGGCTGAACGTGGATCGGGTCTTGTGCTCGCCGGTGGAGCTGGGCGGCGGCATCGCGCACTGCGAGCATGGCCCATTGCCGGCGCCGGCGCCAGCGACCCTGGAGTTGCTCAAGGGCGTGCCGGTCAAGTTTGGCGCCGTGCCGTTCGAGGCCACCACCCCGACCGGCGCGGCCCTGCTGGCGACGTTCGTGGACGAGTTCGTGTCGCGTCCCGAGCTGATCGTGCACCGGATCGGCTACGGCATCGGCCATCGCGACGGTCCCATTCCCAACGTGCTGCGGGTCTGCTTGGGCGAGCCGCTGCCGGATGGCGGCGAGCAGGCCGAGCTGTGCGTGCTGGAATGCAATATCGACGACATGAATCCCGAGTGCTACGACTATGTTCTGGAACGACTGTTCGCGGGCGGCGCCAATGACGTTTGGCTGACGCCGGTGCTGATGAAGAAAAATCGGCCGGGCACGGTGTTGAGCGTGCTGTGTCTGCCGATGCTGGAACCGGAGCTGACCGAGTTGCTGCTGACCGAAACCACGACCCTCGGCGTGCGCCGTTATCAGGTCGCGCGCACCGGCTTGATCCGAGAAACCGCGCGGGTGGCGACCCGTTACGGCCAAGTAGCGGTCAAAATCGCCCAGCTCCGGGGTCGGCCGCTGCGCGGCAAGCCGGAATACGAGGATTGCAAGCGGCTGGCGCTGGAGCGGGGGGTGCCGATTCACGCGGTTTACGCGGCCGTGCGGGAGGGGTTGGTGTCGCAGGACATTCCGGTGGAATCGGTGGAGTCGCCGCCGTGACCGCCGGGGTCTCGGCGGTGTTAGCGGAACCCGGCTATCGGCGGTTGCTGGAGGTGCTGCTGGATTTGGATTCCGTTGCCATCGCCTGTTCTGGCGGGCTTGACAGCAGCCTGCTGCTGGCGGTGGCTTGGCGCACGTTGGGTGATCGGGTGCTGGCGCTGACGGTGGTGACGCCTTACATGGCTGCCCGCGAAGTCGCCGAAGCCAGAGAATTGGCGGCGCTGCTCGGCGTGCGCCACCGTGTTTTGGATCTGCCCATGCCGGTGGATGTCGCCCGCAATCCGCCCGACCGCTGCTATCGCTGCAAGCGCGCCCTGTTCGCCGAACTGAAAGCGGTCGCGGCCGACGAAGGTTGCGCGTGGCTGGCCGATGGCACCAACCGGGACGATCTCGACGATTACCGGCCCGGTTTTCGCGCCCTGCGGGAATTGGGCGTCCGCAGCCCGCTGCTGGAGGCCGGATTGGGTAAAGCGGACATTCGCCGCTATGCTAGGGCGCTGGACCTGCCGGTGTGGAACAAGCCGGCGTCCGCCTGCCTGCTGACCCGGCTGCCGCACGATGTCGAGGTCGATCCGGTTGTACTGCGACGGATCGAAGCGGCCGAACATGCCCTGTCGGATCTGGGTTTCGGCGCGGTGCGGGTGCGCTGCCACGGCGATTTGGCCCGGATCGAGGTGGATCGCAGAGAACATGGCCGCTTGTTGGATGAGGCGGTCGGCGCGCGGGTGGTGGCGGCGTTGAACGATTGCGGCTTTCGCTATGTGACCTTGGATTTGCGAGGCTATCGCATGGGGAGTTTCAACCTCGTGGCCTGAAGGGGCGTCCGAGGTTTTTCAGTCGTTGTCGAGAATGTTTGGAGGCGGCGGCGCGGGGATGCAGGATTTTTTCTCGTATTGGCTCTGGGCGCTGCAATCGCCGTTGGTGTAAGAGGGTGGGGTCTGGCCCGACGATGGATCGGGACTGTTGGCGCAGCCTTGCGCGATCGATAGCGTCAGGCCGAAGCCGGCGAGCAGGGCGGGCAATTTAGGCATGGGATAGCATCGGATTTGGGTGGATCGACGGAGTCAGGGCATGGGACGGAACGAACCGCAAAGGGTTAACGGCACCATCGCGCTGCAGCTTATCGAAGCGCGACGGGCGATACAACAAGCGAGCCTCCGCAAACGGTGGGGCGAGCGGCCGTGAACGAAACCGCGCTGCGGTTGTTGCTGGAACGGGTCCGCTCCGGCGAACTGGCGATTGATAATGCGGTAAATCGGCTGCGGGAACTGCCGTTTCGCGATCTGGGCGAGGCGGTGCTGGACAGCCACCGGGAACTGCGGCGCGGTCACCCCGAAGTGATCTATTGCGCCGGCAAGACCGTCGCCCAAGTACGAACCATCGTCGCGGCCATGCTCGAAGGCGAGGGTGATATTCTGGCGACCTGCGCCACCTCGGAAATGGCCGAAGCGGTGGCGGAACTGAGCCCCGATGCCCGCTACAACCCCTTGGGGCGCACCCTCGTCATCCGGCGCCGCGCTCGACCGCCGACCGCGACCTTTATCGCCATCGTGACCGCCGGCACCTCCGATCAGCCAGTGGCGGAAGAGGCGGCGGAAACCGCGCTGCTGTTCGGCAACCGGGTCGAGCGGATCAACGATGTGGGCGTGGCGGGGCTGCACCGGTTGCTGGCACGGTTGGAGTTGATCCGGGAGGCGCGGGCGGTGATCGTGGTCGCGGGGATGGAGGGCGCGTTGGCGAGCGTGGTGGCCGGACTGGTGGCCCGCCCGGTGATCGCGGTGCCGACCAGCGTCGGCTATGGCGCCAATTTCAACGGCTTGTCGGCCCTGCTGGGGATGCTGACCTCCTGCGCCGGCGGGGTGGGGGTGGTCAATATCGATAACGGGTTCGGCGCGGCGTGCTTGGCGAGCCTGATCAACCAGCCTTGACGAGAGCGAGCGATGACCGCACCCAAGCCCGTATTGCTGATCGACGGTTCCTCCTGGTTGCATCGGGCGTTCAATGCCCTGCCGGCATTGAGCACGAAAGCCGGCGAGCCGACCGGCGCGCTGTACGGGGTGTTGAACATGCTGCGCCGACTGTTGGCCGATTACCGGCCCGACTGTCTGGCGGTGATCTTCGATGCGCCCGGCAAGACCTTCCGCCACGAGATGTTTGTCGAGTACAAGGCCCATCGCCCGCCGCTGGACCCGGAGCTGATCCGGCAGATCGAGCCCTTGTACGCCTGCGTCCGCGCCTTGGGCTTGCCGCTGCTGCAAGTGGCGGGCGTCGAGGCCGACGACGTGATCGGCACGCTGACCCGCCAGGCGGCCGATCGAAAGGGTTGCCGGTGCTGATCGTCAGCGGCGACAAGGACTTGGCTCAGTTGGTGGACGAACGGGTGCGGATGTTGGACACCATGAAGAATGTCGGTCACCGATGTCGCCGGAGTCGAACAGAAATTCGGCGTCCCGCCCGCCTTGATCGTGGATTGGCTGGCGCTGGTGGGCGACACGTCCGACAACATTCCCGGCGTGCCCGGCGTGGGGCCGGTGACCGCCGCCAAATGGCTGCGCCAGTACGGTTCGCTGGATGCCCTGGTCGCCAACGCCGCCGCCATCTCCGGCAAGATCGGCGACAAGTTGCGCGCCGGTTTGGAGCAATTGCCGCTGTCCCGGCAACTGGCGACCCTGGATTGCGCGGTGCCGCTGCCGATGGCGGTCGATGATTTGCGACCCGCGTCGCCAGATGTGGCCGCGCTGCGGGCATTGTACGAACGCTTTGAATTCCGCTCTTGGTTGCGGGAGTTGCCGGCCGACCGGCAGGAGATTCCAGCTCAAGCGCCAACGCCGACGGCGATGGCCCAGTCGTCTCTCGACTTGGCGGAGGTCGTCAACGATCCACCCACTTACGATCTGGTGCTGGATCAGACGGCGCTCGACGGCTGGCTGGAACGATTGCGCGCGGCGGACTTGTTCGCCTTCGACACCGAGACCACCAGCCTGAATTATCTCGACGCCCGCATCGTCGGCGTGTCCTTCGCCGTGAATCCATGCGAGGCGGCTTATGTGCCGCTGGCGCACGACTATCCCGGCGCTCCGGATCAATTGAACCGGGAAGCGGTGCTGGAGCGGTTACGACCGTTGCTGGAAGACCCGGCGCGGCCGAAGCTGGGCCAGCATCTCAAGTACGACTCGCATGTACTTGACCAATCACGGTATTACCTTGCGCGGCATCCAGCACGACACTTTATTGGAATCCTACGTCCTGGATTCCACCGCCCGGCACGATATGGATTCGCTGGCGGAACGGCATCTGAAGCTGCGCACCATCCACTTCGAGGACGTGGCGGGGAAGGGCGCCAAGCAGTTGACCTTCAACCAGGTGGCGCTGGAGCAGGCCGGACCCTACGCCGCCGAGGACGCCGACGTGACCCTGCGCCTGCATCGCTGTCTGTGGCCGCGACTGGAACGGGAATCGGAGCTGAAACGGCTTTATGAGGAGCTGGAAATCCCGCTGATTCCGCGTCCTGGCGCGGATGGAGCGGATCGGGGTGCGGGTGGACGCGGCGGCGCTGCGCCGGCACAGCGGCGAATTGGCGAAGCGGTTGTGGGAGTTGGAGCAGCAAGCCCACGACCTGGCTGGAGAGCGCTTTAACCTGGGTTCGCCCAAGCAGTTGCAGGCGATCCTGTTCGAGCGAATGGGCCTGCCGGCGGGCAAGAAGACCGCCACCGGCCAGTCCTCCACCGCCGAAGATGTGTTGCAGGAACTGGCGCTGAATTACCCCTTGCCCAAGGTCATCCTGGAACATCGCACGCTGAGCAAGCTGAAATCGACCTACACCGACCGGCTGCCCGAGCAGATTCATCCGCGCACCGGCCGGGTTCACACTTCCTATCATCAGGCCGTCGCCAGCACCGGCCGGCTGTCGTCCTCGGACCCCAACTTGCAGAACATCCCGATCCGCACCCCGGAAGGGCGGCGAATTCGGCAAGCGTTCGTTCCGGAGCCGGGCTGGGTGATGCTGGCGGCGGACTATTCGCAAATCGAGCTGCGGATCATGGCGCACCTGTCCGGTGATGAGGGCTTGCTGCGCGCCTTCGCCACCGGCGCCGACGTGCATCGCGCCACCGCCGCCGAAGTGTTCGGGGTGGCGTTGGAGAATGTCAGCGCCGACCAGCGCCGCAGCGCCAAGGCCATCAATTTCGGGCTGATTTACGGCATGTCGCCGTTCGGGCTGGCCCAGCAATTGGGCATCGAACGCGGCGCGGCAAAGGCTTACGTGGATCGCTATTTCGCCCGCTATCCGGGCGTCAAGGCGTACATGGAGGACACCCGCCGCCAAGCCGCCGAGCGGGGCTACGTGGAAACGGTGTTCGGCCGCCGGCTTTATCTGCCGGACATCCGCGCCCGCAATGCGCAGCTTCGGCAGGCGGCGGAACGCGCGGCCATCAACGCGCCGATGCAGGGCACCGCCGCCGACATCATCAAGCGGGCGATGCTGGCGGTGGATGGCTGGCTGCAAGAATCCGCCTTCCCGGCGCGGATGCTGATGCAGGTTCACGATGAACTGGTGTTTGAGGTGGCCGGGGACGCCGTGACCGAAGCTGGAGAGCGCATTCGGGCGGCGATGGTCGCGGCGGCGGAATTGCGGGTGCCGCTGGAGGTGGATGTCGGCGTGGGCGCCAATTGGGATGAGGCGCATTGAGTGAGGTGGTGTATGTGCATCGCCAAAGTGAGCCTGACCGTTGAATGGAGACTGCCATGAATCGATCCCATGCCCTTGAATTGCTTACCCAGAGCAAACCGATCTTGGCCGCGCGTTATGGGGTGACGCAGCTTGCCCTGTTCGGATCAACTGCACGAGACGCCGCACGGGTAAACAGCGATATCGATATCCTGGTTGCCTTCGATGGCCCGGCAACATCGGAACGCTATTTCGGCGTGCAGTTCTATCTTGAAGACCTGTTCGGATGCCCGGTCGATCTGGTTACCGAGAAAGCCCTGCGCCCGGAGTTGCGCCCTTTTATTGAAAAGGAAGCGCTCCATGTCTGAGCCGGGTTCCCGCGAGTGGCGTTTTTACTTGGACGACATGATCGGATTTGCCGAAAAAGTTATCGCCTATACCGATGACCTCAATCAGGCTGGATTCGTGGCTAGCAGCCTGAACTACGATGCCACGGTGCGCAACCTTGAGTTAATCGGCGAGGCTGCTACCCATGTCCCGGATGCAATTCGCCAAGCGAATCCGCAAATTCCTTGGCGGATCATCATCGCTACCCGCAACCGCCTGATTCACGGCTACCTTGGCATTGACAACGACACTCTGTGGAGCATCATCCAGACTGACATTCCGTCTTTACTGTCCCAACTGCGACAGTTACGAGACGCCAATCGATGACCAAGAACCAAAAATTGGAACTCACCTGGATCGGCAAGGAGAACCGGCCGAGGCTGGAACCGCGCATTCTTTTGGAAGACCCGGCGAAGTCGTATCACGCCAAGCATCGGGTGACGGACGGAGACATCTTCGACAACCGGCTGATTTTCGGGGACAACTTGTTGGCTTTGAAGGCGCTGGAAGCGGAGTTTGCGGGCAAGGTGAAATGCGTGTTCATCGATCCGCCGTACAACACCGGCAGCGCGTTCACGCATTACGACGATGGGTTGGAGCATTCGATTTGGCTGTCGCTGATGCGCGACCGGCTGGAGATTATCCGGCGGTTGCTGTCGGAGGATGGTTCGCTGTGGATCACCATCGACGACAACGAAGCGCATTACCTGAAGGTGTTGTGCGATGAGGTGTTTGGGCGAGCGAATTTCTATCGACTACAGTGCTTTGGCAGAAAGAACTATTCGCTCCAAAATCGCACGGCCCGACATTTCTCCGACGATCATGACCATGTTTTGCTTTACGCAAAGGAGAAGCCTCAGTGGAAGCGGAAGCTGCTTCCGCGTAACGACAAGCATAACGAAGGCTACAAGAATCCCGACAACGATCCGCGAGGCCCGTGGACTTCGGGCGATATGTCTGCTCGGAATTCATATTACAGGCTGGTATCTATCCGATCACCGCACCTTCAGGGCGTTTGATTGCAGGCCCTCCGAAGGGCATGTATTGGCGCGTCTCTTTCGAGGCAAGTTTACTGAAACTAGACGCAAGATGGACGTATTTGGTGGGGAAAGAATGGCGACGAATGTACCTCGCATCAAACGCTTCTTATCCGAGGTGATGGAAGGCATCGTTCCGCAGTCCATGATGGCTGCATGACGAGGTTGGGCACACACAGGAAGCTAAGAAAGAGGTTATGGCGGTAGTGCCGGGAAGCGAAGATGTGTTTCAGCACGCCAAAGCCAGAACGGCTACATAAGGCGCGTTTTGGAACATCGCCACCAACCCCGACGACCTCGTTCTCGATTCCTTCGCCGGTTCCGGCACCACCGGCGCGGTCGCCCACAAGATGGGCCGGCGCTGGATCATGGTCGAACTGGGCGAGCACTGCCACACCCACATCATCCCGCGCCTGAAGAAAGTCATCGACGGCGAAGACCCCGGCGGCATCACCAAGGCCGTGAACTGGCAAGGCGGCGGCGGCTTCCGCTACTACCGCCTCGCGCCCTCGCTGCTGGAACGGGACAAGTGGGGCAACTGGGTCATCAACAAGGACTACAACGCCGCCATGCTGGCCGAGGCGCTGTGCAAGCTGGAAGGCTTCAGCTACGCCCCGTCCGACGCGGTGTACTGGCAGCACGGCCATTCCACCGAGCGCGACTTCCTCTACGTCACCACCGCCGCGTTGAACCACGAACAACTCCAGCAACTCTCCGACGAAGTGGGGCCGGAGCGCTCGCTGCTGGTGTTGTGTCCCGCCTTCCGTGGGCGCGACGAATACCCCAACCTGACCGTCAAGAAAATCCCCAAACAGGTCTTGAACCGCTGCGAATGGGGCCACGACGACTACAGCCTGCGGGTGGAGAACCTGCCGCAAAAACCGCCTGAACCTGGACAGCAGGCGTTGCCGCTATGAGCAGGAAAAAGGCGGTGGCGGAGGTGAGCACGACGGTGATCAGCGAGCTGTTGCAACGCATCCGCCAAATCTGGGAGTCGGCTCGCTCGCGGGCGGTGCGCTCGGTCAATTCGGCGTTGGTGCAAGCCAACTGGTTGATTGGCAGGCAGATCGTTGAGGCGGAGCAAGGCGGAAAATCGCGTGCGGCCTACAGCAGCCGACTGCTGGAAACGCTATCAGAGTCATTGGAGAAGGAGTTCGGCGACGGCTTTTCGGTGACGGCGCTGAAATACATGCGGATGTTTTATCTGGGCTATCCGGATCTGCTGGAGATTCGTCATGCACCGCGTGACGAATCGGCGCCGGCGAGCGTGGAAGCGAAAGGTCACGCAGTGCGTGACTTTTCCGCTTCGGCCGCCGAGACCAACTGGCAGCCGGGTCGCTTGCACGCTGGCCTGTCGTGGACCCATTACCGAACCCTGCTGAAGGTCGAGCGCCGGGAAGCACGCGATTTCTATGAGATCGAGGCGATCCGTAGCGGCTGGTCGGCGCGGCAACTGGAGCGCCAGATCAATTCGCTGCTGTTCGAGCGGCTGCTGAAAAGCCGCGACAAGGCCGGAGTATTGGCGTTGGCCAATGAGGGTTTGATCCCCACCCGGCCGGTCGACGCGATCAAGGACCCCTACGTGCTGGAGTTTCTCGACCTGCCCGAGTCGCATCGCCTTGTTGAATCCCGCGTTGAGGAAACACTTATTTCAAGGTTGCAAGACTTCCTGCTGGAATTGGGCAGCGGCTTCGCCTTTATCGGCCGGCAAGTGCGGTTGACGCTGGACGGGGACCATTTCTACCCGGACCTGGTTTTCTATCACGTCAAACTGAAGTGCTATGTGGTGATCGACCTCAAGGTCAACCGGCTGACCCACGGCGACCTGGGGCAGATGCTGATGTACGTCAACTATTACGACCGCGAGATTGCCACGCCAGATGACCAGCCGACTATCGGCCTCATCCTGTGTGCCGACAAGAACGATGCGATGGTGCGGTACGTACTCGCCGATAAGTCCGAGCAAATATTTGCGAGTCGCTACCAATTCCAGCTACCCAGCGAAGAGGTTCTGCGCGCCGAACTACGGCGCGAACTGGATGAATTGCAAGCAAAAATTTGAACCTACTTGGATTGACAAGGAGAACCGTTTTTGAACCGCTGCGAATGGGGCCACGACAATTGCAGCCTGCGGGTGGAGAATCTGCCGAAGGCCCCTCACTCCAGCCCTCTCCCAGTGGGAGAGGGCGCAAAAGAAGATGGCCCTTCTCCCAGCGGGAAACGGGAGAATGCTGGGCAGCAGATATTGGATTTCAGCGAGAATTAGCCCATGAAACGCGATCAGGTATTGTCGGTGCTGCGAGAGCGACACGCGGAGATCGAGCGGCGCTTCAGCGTCAAGCACCTTGCCCTTTTCGGCTCGATGGCCCGGGATGAAGCAGGGGAAGACAGCGATGTGGACCTGCTGGTGGAATTCGAGGGTTCCGCGACTTTCGATGGCTACTTCGGCCTCAAGGATTACCTTGAGCAACTGCTCGACCGGCCGGTGGATTTGGTGACCGAAAAGGGTTTGAAGCCCCGCGCCCGGCCGCATGTCGAAAAGGACCTGATCCGTGTCGCGTGATTGGCTGCTCTATCTGGGCGATTTGATCGAGAGCGGGGAAAAGATCGAGCGCTTCGTGAGCGGCCGAACATTCGAGACTTTTCTCGCCGAGGAGGCCATCTTCGACGCGGTCTTGTTCAACCTTCAAGTCATTGGCGAGGCGACCAAAAAAGTTGCCCGCCGAGGCGCGCTCCGCGCTGTCGGAAGCCGGCGGTTCGGCGACCCGCGCGGCTGCGCGACCTGATCGCGCATCACTACTTCGCGCTGGATGCCGAGATCATCTGGGAGGTTGCGACCACGCATGTCCCGAGGATGCTTGCCCAAGCGCGAGAATTGCTGAAGAAGACTCAGAACGATAACCGCAGCACGGACCATCCGCAGTGAACCGCCACGTCAACGCCATCGCCGGCCGCCTCTCGCTGCGTCCGCCCCAGCGCCGCTCCCTCGAAATTCTCGACCGCATCACCGAAATTACCCCACCCGGTAAAGGCGCCGACACCGCCGCCGCACTGGAGGTCATCCGCCGCGAGTTTCCATCGGTCACGGATTTCGAGCGCGAGTTTCCGTCGCTGTGCTTCGCGCTCGCCACCGGCGTCGGCAAGACGCGGCTGATGGGCGCCTTCATCGGCTATCTGCATCTGGCGCACGGCATCAACAACTTCTTCGTGCTGGCGCCCAACCTGACCATCTACAACAAACTGATCGCCGACTTCACGCCCAACACGCCGAAGTACGTGTTCAAAGGCATCGCCGAATTCGCCACCGACCGGCCGGAAATCATCACCGGCGACACCTACGAAGCGCGGGCGCGGACCTTGTTCGACGAGACGATCCGCTGCAAGGTCAACATCTTCAACATCTCGAAAATCAACTCCGAAGTGCGCGGCGGCAAGTCGCCCCGCATCAAGCGCCTGTCGGAGTACATCGGCCAAAGCTATTTCGACTATTTGGCCGGTCTGCCCGATCTGGTGCTGCTGATGGACGAATCGCACCGCTACCGGGCCAGCGCCGGGGTGCGGGCGATCAACGAGTTGAAACCGATTCTGGGGCTTGGAACTGACCGCCACCCCGTTCGTGGAAACCGGCAAGGGCGCGGTGGCGTTCAAAAATGTTGTCTACGATTACCCGCTGGGCCGGGCGATGGCCGATGGCTTCGTCAAGGAGCCGGCGGTGGTCACCCGCAAAAACTTCAACCCGGCTGGCATGTCATCGGAAGAACTCGAACGGCTGAAATTGGAAGACGGCGTGCGCCTGCACGAAAGCGTGAAGGTGGAGTTGGAAACCTACGCCCGCGAAACGGACAAGCCCCATCGTCAAGCCTTTCCTGCTGGTGATCGCCCGCGACACGACCCATGCCGGGCAGTTGTTGGCGCTGATCCAGTCCGACGGCTTCTTCGAGGGGCGCTACCGGGACAAGGTCATCCAGGTGGATTCCAGCAAGACCGGCGCGGAAGAAGAGGAGATGATCGCGCGCCTGCTCAAGGTCGAGCACAGCGAAGAGCCGACCGAGATCGTGATTCACGTCAACATGCTCAAGGAAGGCTGGGACGTGACCAATCTCTACACCATCGTCCCGCTGCGCGCCGCCAACGCCCGCACCCTCATCGAGCAATCCATCGGTCGCGGCCTGCGCCTGCCCTACGGCAAGCGCACCGGCGTAACCGCCGTGGACCGGCTGAACATCGTCGCCCACGACAAATTTCAGGACATCATCGACGCGGCCAACCAGCCCGATTCCACCATCCGGCTACAGGCGGTGGTGCTGGACGCCGACCAACTCGGACAGAAGACAGCCACGGTCGTGGCGCAATCGCAACTCGCCACCCAACTGGGCATCAAGCCCGCGCAAGTGACCGGAAGCACCACGTTGGCCGGACAGGATCAAGCGCCGGCTTTCACCCAGCCCGAAGAGCAAAAGCTGGCACGGATCGCCCACGAGGTCATCCGCCAGCTCGAAAACCAGCCGCAAGCCGTACCGACCATCGAGCATCTCCGACAACCGGAAATCCAGGCCGCCATCGTCCAGGCGGTCGAGGAGCAGCGCCGACCCGCTCAGGGAGAACTGGACGGCGTGACCGAAAAGCCGGATATCGCCGCCGTGGTCGCCAGGACGGTGGAATTGGTCGCACAGCAAACCATCGCCATACCGCGCATTCTCGTCGTGCCGAAGGGCGAGGTGAAATCCGGCTTCAAACCCTTCACGCTCGAACTGGGCACGCTGAAGTATTCGCCAGTTTCCGACGAACTATGGATTCAGCACTTGCGCACCCACCAGCTTGAGATCGTGGCGCTGGGCCGTGGCGGCAACGAGGAAGCGCGGCTGGAGGATTACATCGTGAGCGGGCTAATGGATTTCGACGACATTTGCTACGACGACCACGCCGATCTGCTCTACGATCTGGCGGCCCAGACGGTACGGCATTTTCGCGGCTATCTCGCCGACGACGACACCCGCAAGGTGCTGCGCTGCTACCAGCGCCCCATCGCGCACTTCATCCATGCCCAGATGCAGGCCCACTATTGGGAAGACGCGGCCGGCCATGAAGTGAAGATCAGCAAGGGCTTCACCGAATTGAAGCAAAGCGCCTATACCTGCGCCGCGCAAGAGCCGCCGACGGATTACCGGGTCGCGCCGGCGGACAAGAGCAACATGGCGAAGTATCTGTTTGGCGGCTTCCGGCGTTGCCTCTACCCGGTACAGAAGTTCGATTCCGACGCCGAGCGCAAACTCGCGGTCATTCTGGAACGCGATGCCCTCAAGTGGTTCAGGCCGGCCAAGGGCCAGTTCCAGATCTTCTACCGGCATCGCGGCGGATCACCTGGAATACCAGCCAGATTTCGTAGCGGAGACGGGCGACACCCTCTTCATGCTGGAACCCAAGGCCAGCAACCAGATGGATGATCCGGTCGTGCTCGCCAAGCAGGAATCCGCGCTCCAGTGGTGCGCGAACGCCTCCAATCATGCGATGACCCATGGCGGCAAGCCGTGGCGCTACTCTGCTGATTCCGCACGATGCGATTGCGGAAAACCACACGCTTGCCGGGTTGGCGGCTCGGTTTGGCGGCTGAGCGGACGGTGGCGAGGGGATTTGACGCTGGCCCGCGTGTGGCATATGCTTGGCCTATGCAAAAATAGGAGTAGCCCTCATGCCGAACCCAACCGTCGAACGCCGTGCCCGCCTGTTCCGCAACGGCCGCAATCAAGCCGTGCGCATCCCGCGCGAATTTGAACTGCCCGGCAATGAAGTGATCATCCGCAAGGACGGCGACCGCCTGATTGTAAAACCGGTAAAGAAACCCAACGGATTGGCCGAGCTACTGGCTTCCTGGGAGCCGTTAGAGGAGGAATTCCCGGATGTGGATGAAGGTTTGTTGCCACTGGATGACATCAAGCTGTGATCGACGGTCTGCGCTATTTGCTGGACACCAACATCGTGTCGGACATGGCGCGACATCCGAATGGACCCTTGGCGCGGCGGGTGATGTTGGCCGGAGTCGAGCGGATTGGAATTAGCATTGTGGTTGCCTGCGAAATTCGCTTTGGCTTGGTCAAGCGTCCCCAGCCACGTTTGGCGCGGCATATCGAGCAATTGCTCGATCACTTTTCGTTACTCAATTTGGAATCGCCAGTCGAACAGCACTATGCCGATATTCGCAACGCGCTCGAGCGCGCCGGTACGCCCATCGGCCCAAACGACTTGCTGATCGCCGCTCACGCCCGCGCGCTGGGCCTGACGCTGGTCACCGACAACCTGCGCGAGTTTTCCCGCGTGCCGGGGCTCGCGGTCGAAAACTGGCTGGCCCCGGATGCTTGAATACCCGTAATCAGTGTGATGAAACGAATTTGAAGGAAAAACGATGGAAATTCAGGAACAACTTCAGGGCAACGTGCTTGTTCTGGAGCCGGTCGGCCGGCTGGACAGCTTGACCTGCCGGGAATTCGAGACCCGGCTGCTGGCGGCGTTGAACGCGAATGGGGCCGTGGTGGTGGATTGCACCGAGCTGGACTACATCAGCAGCGCCGGCTTGCGGGTGCTGTTGGTGGCGGCCAAACAGAACCGGACCACCGGCGGGCGGCTGGCGCTGGCGGCGCTGCGGGACAGTCTGCGCGAGGTGTTCGATATCAGCGGGTTTTCGGCGATTTTCGCCATCCATCCCACGGTCGCGGCGGCGGTCACCGCCATCGCCTGACGCCGGGGACCGCTTTTCCGCCACGCCACGACGCGCTTTCATGCTGCGAACCGGCCAAACCCTCGGCGCCTACCGCATCGAATCGATGCTGGGCCGGGGTGCCATGGGCGTGGTCTACCGGGGTGCCGACAGCCGCGACGGCGCGACGGTCGCCATCAAAACCTTGCGCTCCGAACTGCTGGTCGGCTCCGAGCAGACCGGGATTCTGGCCCGTTTCCGGCAAGAAGCGGACATCGGTAAGCGCCTGCGCCATCCCCGCATCGTCCGGATTCGCGACTACGGCGAGCAGGATGACATCGTGTATCTGGCGATGGAGTTCGTCGCCGGCCAGGAACTCGGCAATCTGCTGGAACGCCGGCCGGACCTGCCGGTCGGCATGAGTCTGGCCATCCTGCTGCAACTGCTGAATGCCCTGGCTTACGCCCACGCCCGAGGCGTGATCCATCGGGACATCAAGCCGGCCAATATCCTGGTCCGTTCGGATTACACCATCGCTCTGACCGACTTCGGCATCGCCCACGTCGGCGGGTCGGATTTGACCCACACCGGCGATTTGCTCGGTTCTCCGCTGTACATGGCGCCGGAACAGTTGCGGGGTGAACCGGTGGACAGCCGCGCCGATCTGTTCGCGGCCGGTGTCGTGTTTTATTACCTGTTGACCCAGCGCAAGCCGTTCGCTGCGGATTCGCTGGCGGCTTTGATGCACCGGGTATTGCACGAAGACCCGCCGCCGCCCTCGGCCGTCAATCGGGCGCTGCCGGCGGCGTTCGACGGGGTGTTGCGGCGGGCGCTGGCCAAGGACCGGCGGCGACGCTTCGCCAGCGCCTTGGAGTTCGCGGCGGCCTTGCGGCGGGCGCGTTCCACCGTCGGGGAAACGGCGGGGGAAACGGCGCTGGAACCGACGGTGATCGCGCCCGAGCCGCGCCGCCCCCGGCCGTCGGCGACCGCTCCGAGCGATCGATCCGACGGGGCCAAGCTGGACGCCCTGACTGACCGCATCGGCGATCTGTTGCGAGTTTGCGTCAGCGAACAGGCGACCGACCGACGGCTCGCCGAGCTGAACGAGGGCTTGGTCGCCTGGTTCGCGCTGGCCGATCAGTTTGCCCCATCCTCCGCCGAAATCGCCGGACGGCGGGCGCGCTTGCGGGAGTTGTGCGCCGGAGAGCCGCTGGCGACGCTCGTGGGCTTGATCCAGCGCGATGCCCCGCTGCCGGGGCGAGCCATGCGCCAGGCGCGCGGCGACTGGCTGGAACTGATCGGGCTATTCGTCCGCATCCGCGACACCGCTGTCCGGCTGGGTGATGGACAGGCCGCCGACCGGGCGCGCGACGGGCTGATTCGGGAGTTTGCCGGGGCTTTTCTGAGCTATGCCGGTTCGCTGAACCGGCTGCTGTTCAGCGACGATAGCCCGCAACTGATGCGGATTTCCGCCGATTTCATGCGGCTGGATCTGCTGCAACTGGCCCTGGAAGAGCTGGGCGCGGCGGCCGAGGTGAATCGTGCCCGGCACACCCTGCTGCTGTTCGCCAGCCAGGTGATGAGCAAGGTCAACGCCATGATCCGCCAATTCCTGGACCGGCGCGATCCGCTGGCTCGCTACGGTGTGGCCAGTTTGCTGGTCGAGGTCGAGGACTTGATCGTGCTGGCGGATCGGTTGCTGGAGGGCGGCGCCGAAGCCTCGATGGCGGAACCGGCCGAACCGGGCGGGGCGGTCATGGTCGAGTTCGTCGGCAACGTCCGCGAGCTGGCCGCGCTGATCGGCCGGGAATTGGCCGGGCAAATCCGCGATCGGCCGCCGTCCGGCACCGGCGAAACGGCCGTCGATCAGGGACAGACGCTGTTCGTCGGCCACTTGCGGCAGTTGGGGCTGCTCTATCAGTGCGCCACTCAACTCGAAGCCGGCGGTCGAGCCGCGCTGGGCGATTTGGCCGCCGAGGTCCATGCGTTCCTGCGACGCTTGGCCGACCAACTGCTGATCGCTTTGCAGGCGTTGGACGCCGGGGAACAGGCCGGCGCCCCGGCCGAGCGCCTCTGGGTTCGGCTGACCGTCATCGCCGAGCTGGCCGAACGGTTCGGCTGGCTGGAGTTGCGCCAGCGGATCTTGATCGCCACCCGCAGCCGGCTGATTTAGAACCCGCACGGAAACCCCCCTCTCCCTGTAGGCGAGGGATTGGGGGCGAGCGGTTCTTAACGCTCGCCCGCTCGCGGTGGGGCGAGGCCGGCGGCGGCGGACCCCCGATAAGTCATGGCCAACAGGGTCAGATCGTCGGCGGGCGGGGCGGAGCCGGCGAAGGCGCCCACCGCGCCCACCACGGCCGCGATCATCTGGCGGGGATCGGCCGGCGCGGCGGCCAGCGCGGCTTCCAGGCGGGCCGCGCCGAATTGCTCGCCCCGCGCATCGAAGGCTTCGGTCACGCCGTCGGTGTAAAGCAACAGGCTTTCTGCGGGATGCAGCAGCATATTCCGCTCGGCGAACGCCAAGTCTTCAATCGCGCCCAACGCCATCCCGCCGGTGCGGGCCAGCGCCGCGACTTTGCCCCGAACGATGTGATAGGGCGGATTGTGGCCGGCGTTGGCGTAGCGAAATTCCCCGGTGGCCGGGTCCAGCACGCCGTAAAACGTGGTGACGAACATCGCCGCCGCGTTGTCCTTGCTCAGCAGGGCGTTGGCCTGTTCCAGGCAGGCGCCGGGCGCCGGCACGATCTGGGCGATGGCGCGGATGACGGTGCGGGCGATGGCCATGAACAGGGCGGCGGCGATACCCTTGTCCGAAACGTCCGCGATCACCAGTCCCAGGCGACCGTCGGGCAGATCGAAAAAATCGTAGAAATCGCCGCCGACTTCGCCGACGGTGTGCAGCTCCGCGCACAGGTCGAACTCCGGGCGTTCGGGAAAGCGTTCCGGCAGTAGAGAACGCTGGATGCGAGTCGCGATATGCAGTTCTTGCCGAAGAGCCGTCAGTTGAACCCGCGCTTGCTGGGCTTGGCGAAATTGCTCGGCGGCGCCGGCCAGCCGGCCGATTTCATCGACGCGGGATGGGGTGGTGGCGAGCACCGGCAGCCGGGTATCGCCCCGCGCCAGCGCGTTCAGGATGCCGATCACCTCGTTGAGCGGCCGAAAGGCGTGGCGCAGATACCAGTGCAATCCGCCCAGAAACAGCGCGAGCGCCACGCCGATGGCGCCGTGGGACAGGGTGTTGACCAGCGCGCCATGCCAGTATTGATGGGTGATGTCTTCGACCGTGGTCAGGATTGCGGCCTCGCGGTCGAACAGGTCTCGCAGGGGCAGCCGGACGACCGTGTACGCCCGCCGGTCGTGGCGTTCGGTCCGAACGCCGGCTTGTCGGCGGAGCGGCATGACGCCCTCCAATTGCCGCCATAGCGCCAAGTCGGCACCCCGTACCCGCGAACCGTCGGCCCCCGACAAAAAAGCCGGCACGCCGACGCTGGACTGAAAGGCCGGCAGCAAATCGTCCGCGTTCAGGTAGAGCGCGCCGACCGCCGTGGGGCCGGTCCGGGTCAGCAAGGGGAATGCGACCGTCAACCCGTGTTCGCCGTCGGGCAAGGAGACCAGCCCCGACAGCGGCTTGCCGGCGCGCAGCACGGCGTCGATCAGCGCGGCGGAGAGAAGCCGGGGTGGGGCGGTCGATTGCGTGGGGTCCCACGCGGGCGGTTGACCGTGGTCGGTCGGGGGGCGGTCGGTCGGGTAAAGCGGTTGATCGGCGCTGCTGAAAAACAGCTTCCCGTCCAGAGTCGCGATCTCGAACTCGACCGGCAGGGGATTCGCTTGCAAGCTCAGCAGGAATTCGGCCAAGCTGGCGGCGTAGTCCCGGGGATTTTTCCGCCCCAGCGCGCGCAGCGCCCCGTCATTGCGGTTGATCGTGGGGATAGCGGTCGCCAGTCGCTGCAATTCGGTGTCGGCGATGCCGTTCCAGGTGGTTCGGTAGCCGGCGAGCAACTCCCGCTGATAGCGATGCTCCGCGCGCCATTCTCGAATCCGGCCCTCCAGCGCCAAGCCGCCGGCGACCACCGCGAAGCACAGGCTGACGCTCAGGGTGATGCGGGCGCGCAATTTCATGGGGAGAGGGGGCGGGCGTACCAAATCCCGGGGCCAGTCGCCTCCAGGCTGGGCGCATAGCCCCAATAGCCTCGCTCCAGCAACGCCTGTTGCTCGGCGATGGCCGTCGCCGCCACCGCGACGGCGGTGGCGGGATCGGGCGGCGGCGAGCCGCGCAAATCCGCGTGCAACAAATAGCGCAACTGATCGCCGCCCAGCAGTTTGAAGCGTTTGATCCGCAGGCCGACCGCCAGCAGATTGCGCCAACTGTACGGATTGCGGGGCGAGGCGAGGGCCGCCACATGGGGGCGCGACGCGGCGACGGCCAGCTCCAGCCGCCATTCGCACAAGCGGCGATGGAGGCCGTTGCCGCGCCATTCCGGCAGGATGCCGACCCCGATCAATTGCGCGATCAACCCTCGTTCGGCGGCCGGCAGATCGAGGTCGTCGCCGAAATGGTCGTAGGGATAATCGGCGATTCCCGGCAAGCCGAGGATGGCGTAAGCGATGAGCCGGTCGGCGACCAACACGCCGAGAATGCGGCCTTCGCCGCCGAAGTGATGGGCAAAAAAGGCATCCGAATCCGCGCGGACGATGCCCGGTTCCGGCACCAGCCGCAGAACCTCCCGGTGGACGTGGCGGACCGCAGCCAGCATCGCCGGCTCCAGAAACCGGGCGACGAACGGTTGCCGGGCCGGTTCGCCAGCGCGCCAGTAGAGGATGCCGGTCCTGGAAAAGCGTTGCAGCGTGGTGATGGCATCGCCGCTCATTCCAGCACCTCGGCGTAGTTGAGAATCGCCAGCGGCGGGTACAAATCCAGCTCTCGGGCGACCGGCAGCTTCACGAAATAGGTGAAGCGATGCAGGGTTTCGACGGGGATGGTCTGGGGCGGGCGCCGCTGCACCAGGATTTGCTCGGCCTTGAAAGCGGTGAAGCGGCCCAGGTGAAAGTAGGGCGCGACCAGCCCGATCAGGACCGCGCTGTCGCGGATCGGCCGCTCGGTGGCGGTGAAAACGGGTAAGTGATGGCGCAACGCCTCTCCGGTGACGGTCTGGCGATGGTCCCCGATGAAGGTGTCCGGTCCCAGGTAGAGGAACTGCGGCTCCCAGGCCGCCAGCCGGTCGATCAGGGCGGGCAGGGCGCCGGGATCGGGGCGGCCCGCCGCGTCCAGCGGCAGCGGTTGGGCGAGCAGCTCGAAATCCAGGCTTTTGGCGGCCCGGCGCAACTCGCCGACATTGATGACCGCGTTCGGCTCGGTCGGATTGTAGAGCAGGGCCAGCCGTTGCATGGAGCGGAAGGCGCGGATGGCCCTGATCTGGGCTTCCACCGGCACGGTGTGGGTGGTGCCGGTGACGTTGCGGCCCGACGAGTTCAGATCGGGCACGATGCGCGATTCCACCGGATAAGCCACCATGGTGAACAGGATCGGAACGTCGGTGAGGTGGTAGGCCGGGTCCGTCCGGTCGTAGGCGCCGACCGCGCCGAGCGTCAGCGGCGTGCCCCAGGTGTAGACCAGATCGGGTTTTAGCTGTCGGGCTTCGGCGACCAGCTCCGGGATGCGCGCCGGGTCCTGGCCCGCGTCGCGGACGATCAGATCGAAGGGCAGGGCGCGCTCCTGGATGTAGGATCGGAAACCGGCTTCCACCTCGGTTTCGCCGCGCCAGAGCAGCATCAGCACGCGGTAGCGGCGCGCGGCCGGCTCCGCCGACTCCGCCGCCAAGCCGGGCGAACCGACACCGGCCGCGAGAATGGCCAGCAGGAAGAAGGTCGCGACCAGGGGCAGCGGAGGGAGAGGGAATCGGCGAGGACGCATGGACGGATTCCAGGGTCGCTCAAGGGGACGCGGAACGCGGCTCGCTGTCCGGTTCCGGTTCGACGCCCAGCATCAGAAAACCGACGCTGAACAAAGTGGCGCACAACACCCCAAGGATGCCGGTGGCGGTGACCGCGCCCGGATAGCCGAACAGACCGGCCAGACCTGCGGCGACCAGCGGACCGGCCGCGCCGCCCAAGCGTTCGACGAGGCGATAAAAGCCCAGAACGGGATCGCGGCCAAAGCGCTCGATCTGCGGCTTGCAAATCCGGGTGACCAGCGCCAATTGCGCGGAAATGCTCATGGCCTGACCGATGCCCAGCAGCAGCACTCCGGCCAGCACCCCGAAGGTGGTCGGAAAGAAAAAGACCGGGATCAGGCCGAGGCCAGCCAGCAGCCCGCCGGTTCCGACCAGCGGGCCATGCGCGGAAAAACGGTCGGCCAGCCGGGCACAGGTCGGACCCAGAAACAGCGCGGCCAACCCGTACAGCATGGCGACCCGGCCGATTTCGGAACGGCTGGCGCCCAGCTCGCTCAAGGTCAGGGGCACCAGAAAGAACAGAAAACCGTTCAGCAACAGCTTGGCGGGAACGGCGGCGCCCAGCATCAGCAACACGAAGCGGGGATGGGTGGCCAGCGCCCGGATCGTCCCGCGCAGCGGGCGGCGCGAGGCGGGTTGCGGCGTCGGGGCCGCGTCCAGTAGCCTGATGGCGACCAGCGCGGCGCCCGCGCCGAGCGCGGCCGCACAGCAGAAGGTGGCGGTGTAGCCGATGCGGTCGGCCAGGATCCCGCCGATGGCCGGACCGCAGATCGACGCCGCCATGATGCCGCTGACGAACAGCGCGCCGCCGGTCGCCGGCCGTTCCGCCGGCGAGTGCGCGACCACATAGCCTTGGCAGGCCACGTACATGAAACCGTAGCCGACAGCGGTCAGCGCCCGCCAGCCGAGCAAGGCGAAATAGTCCTCCGCGAAGCCGGCGCCCAGCAGCCCGCCGATCAACAGCAGCGCCCCTTCGGCGAAGGTGCGCCGAAAATCGGTGCGGGCGACCCGCCAGCCGGCCAGCGGCATGCTCAGGGCGGCGATCAAGGTAAAAAGCGTCAGCGGCAGGCCGACCAGAAACTGGGACGGGGGATCTTGCAGGGCGGTGGCGAGGCCACGGGCGTAGAGAGGTAGAAACGGTTGCGACAATTCGGTCGCGAAGACGAACAGGAACGTCGCCATGCGCGCCCCGACCAACCGGGCGGAACGGAATGGGGTCGGTCGTCCGTCCGGGGCGAGCGTGAACCCCTCTCGCAATTGCGCCAAGCTGGCCGCGAGCCGGCTGGCGGTCGCTGGCGCCGCCGCTTGCAGGGTTGCGGCCCGCCGGAGAATGTCCTGGTAGGCGGTGTTCGAGTGTTGTGCCAGCCGGTTCAACGATCCCGCCAGCCGGCCGGCCGGCCCGCGGCAAGCCGCTGCGGTGTGGCTGAAATCGCCGTGGGCCATTCGCTCCAGGACGGTTTCGAGCTGCCGCAGGGGGTCGAGCACGGCCTGATGGACGAGCAGGGGCAGCAGTTCGAAGGCGATCAGAGCGGCGATGACGAACACGATCGCGATATCGAACAAAATCTCCCGAAGTTGCCACGCGACGAAGCGGGCTTCGGCGCCGACGTGCAAGATGCCGGCAACCGCATGGCCGGAGTCGAGCGGCAGCGCGAGGTTGTAGAACGGACCCAGACGATTCGCCGCCAGCGGCGGAATCGCTGCCCCGAACCCGGAACGCTCCGCGACAGGTTCCGGCCGAACATCGGTGGATTGCGCCAGCGCGGCCAAGGTGGCACCGGCCAGCATTTCCGCCGTCGGCAGCGCGGGGCCGCGCTGGTACAGCAGCGCCCCATCGGGACGGGTGACCGCCAAATACGCCAAATCGGGATCGGCGGCGAGCACCGCGCCAAAAAAGTCGGTCACTCCGGGCAGGCGTTCGAGCGGGATGCCGTACCGTAGAGCGCGTTCCAACTTGGCATCGACGGACGCGCCCACGGTCACCATCTTCCGGTCGAGCTGCGGGATGAGGCCGCGCTCGAAGGCCACCAGCGCGTGAGCCGAGAGGGCGGCAAGGGAAACGAGGATCAGCGCGAGGATCAATGCGAACAGCCAAACGTATCGAAAACCGGTCGGCCACCCGTTCATCGCCGGCGCTCCCGATCGGTCAACCGCTGTTCCAGTCGGAGGATCCGGTCCGCCCGCTCCAACCGGCGCCCCAATTCCCGGCTGCGTTGCTCGGCGGCGGCGTAAAGGGTTTCCAAGGTCGAGCCGGGTTCCGGTTGAAAATCGGCGTCGCGACGCTGCTCCAGATAACCTTCCAGGCCGGCGCGGGTCCGGTCAATCGCCCGTTTCATACCGCGAAACAGCAGCCAAACGCCGACCAGCGCGAGCAGGCTGGCGCCGATCAATATGAAAGCAGCGGCCCGGGTCAGGCCGGCCAGGGCTCGCTCCAATTCGCGGTCGTAAAACGCTCGGTCATAGCGCAAGGCGATGCCCCCGACCGCGCGCCCGAAGTTGTTGATCAGGGGAGCGCCGACCAGCAGGGTTTCCGGGTCGTTGGCCCACCAGACTGCGGTGGGCGGATTGCGGAGTATCCCCGTGACCCAGGTGGACGGCAGAGTGGAGAGCGGCGGTTTCGAGGGATCGCTTTGATGCTGGTAAAGCGCCCGGCCGGCGTGGTCGAAAACGATGATCGAGAGGATGCGGGAATCCTTGGCGGCTTCGCGCCCCAAGATGGCGGCGGTGTTGGCCATGGCCGTGGGGTCGAGGCCGAGGTCGAGCCCGAATTCGAGCGTGCCGCGCAGATCCTGAACCAGGAATCCCAGGCGCGATTCCGCCAAGCCGCCGAACGCGCGCTCGAACTTGGCGTAGTTCAGCAACACCGCCAAGCCGAGCACGAAGGCGATGAGGGCGATGATCGCGGCCGATACTTTGAGAGTCATGCTGCCAATAGTACTCCGGCCGGGCGCAGGGATGGGCGGCTTTCGTCGACCTGGCCTTCATTGAGAAGGTGTGGATGGGTTTATTGCCCTCGGTCGAAATGGCGTGGTGTTCGTCGCGCGCTCGGCTACAATTCCCGGTAGAAGTTTGGCGAATTTCCAGCTTCCGCGACCGGGCCGCGCCAGTTTTCGAGGGGCCGAACGTTGTTGAAAAGCAAGTGCCAGATGCGGTTTTACGAGGAGCTGAACGACTTTCTGCCGCTCGCGCGCCGCAAGGTCCGCTTCATTCACGAATTCCAGCGGCGCGCGTCCATCAAGGACATGATCGAAGGGCTCGGGGTGCCGCACACCGAAATCGATCTGATCTTGGTCAACGGCCAGTCGGTGGATTTCACCCATATCGTCCGGGACGGGGACCACATCAGCGTCTATCCCGTGTTCGAATCTTTCGATATCCAACCGATTGTTCGGGTCCGGCCCCGGCCGCTGCGCGCCAGCCGCTTCGCGCTCGATGTCCATCTGGGCAAGCTGGCGCGGTATCTGCGGTTGCTCGGGTTCGACACGCTTTATCGCAACGATTACGGCGATGCCGAGCTGGCGGCGCTGTCCGGCGCGGACGGCCGCGTTCTGTTGACTCGCGACCGGGATCTCCTGAAGCGGGCGGTGGTGACCCACGGCTACTACGTGCGGGCGACCGATCCGCGCCGGCAGGTCGAGGAAGTGGTGGAGCGGCTGGACCTTTACGGCGCGATCCAGCCGTTCCGGCGTTGCGCCCGCTGCAACGGCTTGCTGGCGACGGTGTCCAAATCCCAGGTCTGGGAGCGGTTGCCGCATGAGACCCGCCGCCATGTCGAAGCGTTCTGGGAGTGCGACGCTTGCAAGCATCTGTACTGGGAAGGCAGCCACATGCCGCGCCTCCGGGGTTTTATCGAGAATCTGCGCGCCCGCGCCGCCACGCCGGCAACTGGACAAATCGCCGGCGCTGGGAAATGATTCGCCCGCGCGAATCCGCGCGCCCGGCCGAGCCGGTTCACCCGCCAACCCACCCTTTCTGAAGGATTTGCCATGCGTTCGCGGTTGTTGTTGCCGCTGCTGCTCCTGGTAGCGAGCCTGAGCTGGGCTCAGGAAACGTCCAATCCGGCCGGATTGGAACCCATCCCCGACGGAACGCCGGAAACGGGCCGGGAGCTGAACGTGCCGGCACCGGAAGTCACCATCCGCCAGCGCGGCGACCGGGGGAGCGTCGAGGAGTATCGGGCCGGCGGCGTGCTGTATATGATCAAGGTCGTGCCCGCCAAGGGAGTGCCCTATTATCTGGTGGATACCGATGGGGACGGCAGTCTGGAAACCCGGTACAGCGAGCTTGAAGACGGCATGCTGATCCCGGCCTGGGTCTTGCTGCGCTGGTGATCGACGACGGCGGAAACGGGGAGCCACGGATCAGCGCGGCGGTCGCCATTCGACGGTTTCTCGCTTCAGTTGCGCTCGGTTCTTGACCCGTTCTGCCGACCGGGATTTCTGGTGCGCGCCGCCCTTGCGCAGGATCGGCGCGGCGGCGACGGGATTGCGGTGTTGGCGCATCGAAAGTTCTCCGGGTAGCCCCTTCCCGCCGGATGCGGTGAGAAGGGAGTTGCGAGCTGCGGGTTGCGGGTTGCGGGTTGCGGCGCGAGTCCGCCTCAACCCTTGACGCAGACCACCTGCTTGAGGGTATGCACGACTTCGACCAGATCGGACTGGTTGGCCATCACCTCGTCGATATCCTTGTAAGCGCCCGGAATTTCGTCGAGCACCCCCGCATCCTTGCGGCACTCCACCCCGGCGGTTTGCGCGATCAGATCCTGCGGATCGAACGCTTTTTTGGCCTTGCCCCGGCTCATCCGGCGCCCCGCCCCGTGCGAGCAGGAGCAGAAGGACTCCGGCTCGCCCTTGCCGCGCACGATGTAGGACTTGGCGCCCATGCTGCCGGGGATGATGCCCAGATCGCCCTCGCCGGCGCGGATGGCGCCCTTGCGGGTGACGAATAGCTTCTCGCCGAAATGTTGCTCGACCGCCACGTAGTTGTGGTGACAATTTGATGTGAGAATGTTGTCTTCGAGCGCGAAGGAATGGGTTCCCTCGACGATTGCGCAGAACACTTCTTCGACTCTATCGGTAGGTTCGACCTTGACCACGTTCCAACCGCGACGCTCGGCAGCGTCGCGCCCGTCGATGAAACGCAAGCGATGATTTTCGACGAGAAAAAAGCTCGGGCAAAGATCGCCCCTCATCAGTCCGAGCAAATAGAGGGGTGTTTCCACTTTACCGAAACCCTTGCGCATTCGGGTGCGAATGCCGAATGTTCCGATGCCGATGGTCGTGCAGAGTTGACGGACGTATTCCAGATTAGATCGATTGGCGGAAGCCAGCGTTGGACGCCCCGTTTGATCGACGTCGCCATCTGCCGCGAAATAACCCGCGAGCCAGCTATAAAGGATGTTGGGCATCGAATCAAGGAGGGGACGCTCGATTTTCCATTCGGCGGGTAAATGAAGAACACGTTTGAAACGCGCATATTGACGTGGCGGTTCCTGATTGGCGAAGAAGGGAAACATGGCCTCGTCCTTGATGCCACAAAAATTGGCTACGGCCCATCGTCCTTGAATAGAGCCATCGCCGTAGACAAAACCTCTCGCTGCCGACTCTTTATCCATGGCCATGGTGCCCGCACGCGGTGGAAAGCTGCTTTGTAGACGATCCTTCGCGCGCAGTTCGGTCGTCGTTTTGCGCGCCTGTATTCCGGTTTGATTGCGGGTAATCCAGCGGTGCTCCGCAGTGGCATAAATCGTTTTGAGAACGCCAGACCGACTGAGCGTGACGGCGAAAAGGCGCTGTTCGCCGAAACTTTTGACGGGAGCTTTGATCCACTGCCCGCCAGAAGTTAACAGCTCGTGTTCGCCGCCACAAAGCTCGGAAATCGCACGGTTGCCTGGCCGCGTCATTACCATCGTTTCCCCGGCGAGGCAATTTATTGCTTCCCGGGTCAGGGTGAACGGCGTCATCTGCCGGGCCAGGGCGTCCAGGATCAGGCGCATCATCTCGCGGCGGTTGGTCATGGCGTAATCCTGCGCCCAGTGCACCGCTTCCACGTAGTCGTCGAAGTGCTGCGCGCCTTCCTGCAAATAGGCCAGATCCCGGTCCGGCAGGTTGGCGAGATGCTTGCCCATGTCCTTGCGGGCCAAGTCGATGAAGTAGCGGCCGATGATGTTGCCGATGCCGCGGCTGCCGGAGTGCAGCATCACCCACACGTCCTGGTTTTCGTCCAGGCAGAGTTCGATGAAGTGATTGCCGCCGCCCAGCGTGCCCAACTGTTGCGCCCAGATCCGTTCGACGTGCTTCTGCATCTTGAGGATGCCGGGGTGTTTGCCGACGATGCGATCCAGCCCGCCGTCCAGGGCGCGGACCGCCGACGCCGGCACGCCGGGCTTACCTTCGTGCATGGCGAAACCGACCGGCACCGCCGCCTCGATCGCCGCCCGCAATGGCCGCAGGTTGTCCGGCAACTGGCTGGCTTTCAGGCTCAGCCGGACGGCGTTCATCCCGCAGCCGATATCGACCCCGACCGCCGCCGGAATAATGGCGCCCTTGGTGGGGATGACGGCGCCCACGGTCGCGCCGATGCCGACATGGACATCGGGCATCGCCGCCACGTGGCTGTGGACGAACGGTAGTTGGGCGATGTTGGTCAACTGTGCCAGCGCTTGGTGATCCACATCGTCGGTGTAGATTTTGACCGGCACCTTGCCCTTGGTGATAATCCGCTTGATCGGCATGATGTGCTGCTCGCTGCAATGAGGGGGTCGGGAATCGCGTTTCCCAACAAAAAAACCCTGGAAGACGGTTGTCTTCCAGGGTTTTCCAATCGTGGGATGCAGGCTCGGAAGACAGCGCGGCCTTCCGAGGGGCGTCCGGAAGGCGTTACATGATGGCGAGTTCTGGTTTGAGCATGGAAACTACCCTCCGAACGAGAGACGGCTGAAAAATTTTTCGAAAAAGATTATTCAAGCTCGACCGCACGATGTCAAACGATGAATGCAACAAACTGCCTTCAGGTACGTTCCGGATGTTTTTGTCGATGAGGCGGGCTTGAACGATGAGCTTTGATTTAATTTTGGCATTAAAATTGCTTAATCAAGTGCAGATTCTAGGCTAACGGAGCGCAATGGTGAGATGCTGATGGATTCGGGATGGACTGTTGCGGCGCACCAAATACTTTTGAAGGGCTGTTCAGCGGGATTTCAGCAATTTCGATCCATGCTTCAAACCCTAGTGAAGCAGCCGCTTTGGAAAAGTAAGGTTGGGTATGGTTGATAACGATTGTGTTGTGTTTTATGTATAATACCCGGCGCTTTTGACATTAAAAATATTCGCGATACCGTTTTTCTAGAGATTTTCCATAAGAAAATCTACGATATTGTAAACATATAATTCATCCACGTAACGACCGTCTTTCAGAAGAAGTTTTTCAATAGGTATATCTCGTCTCTGAAATCCTTCCTCAAGAGCCACGACAAGCTGAATGATATCGATTGAGGCAAAAGTCAGATCTTCGACCAACCTGATATTCTCATCAATAGGGCCAGCATGATCGATATCCCAGTCTCGTGTCATATTGTCGAGAATTTGGATCACTTTGTCGAGGATAGCTTGTCTGTCAGCATTCATTTTACTGTCAATCCCGTGCCAAAATTCAAAACATAAAGCAATTATAGCCGCTTAAAATTCTTGCAGGCAAGTGGTATAAACAGCTTACCGCAAGGGAAATTAATTTCATTGCTTTTGGCTTACGATAAATGCTGTGGATAAATAATATTCAAAATCGATCTTGATGTGGGTTATCGCCACAGGATCATCTGACTAACAAGCTAACGAAAAAGCTTCTTCTTATCATTGACAGGGTATCGAGAAATGAATCAAACTAGTACGTGGAAACCGCTTGTCAAGCGCCTTGATTCTGGGGAACGAGAGCGCCTCAAAATTGCCAAAGAGTTGCTTCGCAAGAAGCAATATGAAGAAGCCTTGGTTGAATTCAATGCCGTTCTAGAAAGTAATTCCCAGTCCATCAATGCGTTGCTGGGGATCGGTCTCGTCTATTTGAGGCAAGAGCATCTCGATGAAGCCTTGGCGCGATTCAAGCAGGCTAAGCTACTCGATCCCTTGCAACCCAAGCCGTATTTGCTTGAGGGTTTTGTTTTGCTGCGCCAAGGAAATATGGCAGAAGCCGAACAGGTATTCAAGGCGGTATTGTCGCTGGATTCTCGATCACATCGAGCGTTGCTCGGTCTCGGGGAAGTATTTCTGACCGCTAAGCGTTACGATGACGCGTTGATTCATTTGCGGGAGGCGTTACGCTATAACCCGCAGTTAGTGGCGCCAAGGCTGCTGAGCGCCAAAATTTATTCCGAACAAGGAAAGTTTGATGAAGCGGTCGGGGAAATTCGCACCGTTTTGGAAATAGACCCGGGACAAGCGAGAGCTTATTTCCAGTTGGCCCGATTGCACGCCAGCCGGAACGAGCTTGGCAAAGCGGCGGAAGTTCTGGCCTTGGCCATGGAGAAGCTACCGAATAACAATACCTCGCTTTATCTGAAAATCGGCTTGCTGGCCAACGACATCAAGCTTTATGATATTGCGGAAAACGCGTTTCGCGCTTTGCTCGATCTTCAACCAAATCGTCTGATCGTGCAAATTTATTTGGTTGAAGCCATGATCGGCCTCGGTAAGTTTGATGAAGCGGAAGCCTGCCTGAAAAAGTTACCGCTCAACAAACAGTACGCCGGATTAATTCACAAACTCCTCGGCGATATCTACTACCAGCGCGGTCAATTTCAAATCGCTGTCGAGGAATATCGCGCGACGGTTTTGGGCGTTCCCGAGCTGGCCAAGCAATTTTCCGAGCTGATCCATGATGCCGACGACATCCAGAGCGATGATTGGGAAAATTTGGCGGAAATTTATCAGCCTTCATTGGCTGCAGTCCTGACCGATCAGACCGACCGCTTGCGCGAGTTGCGGGCCCGCCGCCGCAACCAGCGTTGATCCGGGGTGGCGAGAGATCGACCGATGAATCATTTGGTTTACCTGATCATGGATAGCTGTCGCTATGATAGCTGCTCCATGGCGAATACCCCGAATATTGACTCGCTGGGCGCTGTCGAACGTCGCTTCAGCTACGCTTCTTGGACCTCCCCTTCGCATTACGCCATGTTGATGGGCATGATGCCCCACAATAGCCCGTGCGGCGTGTTCGCTTCGGAGGTCTACAAGGGCGAATTTAAAAAATGGGTTGGGCGACTGGGTATTGAAGGGCTTTCATTTAAAACCTTCGTGCCAGAGTTGTCCTTGCCGAAAATTCTCAAGGATTATGGCTATCGGACCATCGCTCGGGTGTCTCTGCCGGTACTGAACGCCCACGCCGGTTTGAGCCGTTTTTTTGACGATTACCGGCTGATGGACAACCACAACGATTTTGCCGGCATGGTGCGTGAAATCGCTTTTCCCGATCAGCAACCGCGATTCTATTTTTTGAACTTGGGTGAAACCCATTACCCTTATATGCTAAACGGCGCCGATTTGCCGCACATTTCCGGCGTTCACGGCGTGCTCAAGGGCTTGCGCGATTCGACCCCCGAACCGGCTTCGGGCGTGGAGACATTTTTTCCGGCCGAGGAAATGCGGCGATTGCACCGGCAACAAATCCGCTGCGTTGAATATGTGGATGGCCTGATCGGCGATCTTTATCGGAAATGTCCCGCGAACACCTACTTTATCGTCACCGCCGATCACGGCGAGCTGTTTGGCGAGGGCGGCTATTTCGGGCATGGACCCATCATGCACGATAAGTGCTTTGAAGTTCCTTTCGTCGAGGGATTGCGTCCCACGCCGGCGGATCGGGAAATCCCGTGAATGTTCGCAACGCGATAACTTCATTTCCTCGAAGCGGAACGAAACCGTATGCCCGCGCCTAGCCACGACCCGTTGGCCCCGCTGTTTTTGCTGGCCCCTTCCCGGTCTTTCACCTCGTTGATCTGCGCTATTTTGGGTCAGCATCCGCAACTCTATGGTCTGCCGGAACTCAACTTGTTCATGGCCGATACCATGACGAATTTTTGGCGGGGCGGCGATAGCGACAGCAGTCGAAAATCCATTTATTGGCCGATGATGCGCCACGGTCTGCTGCGCGCGGTCGCCCAACTGTACGCCGGCGAGCAAACCATCGACAGCATCGCCATGGCGTACCGCTGGATCAGGGTGCGCGCCGGCAAAACCACGGGCGAGGTCTATCGGGAGCTGGCGACCCGGATTCAGCCCTTGCAAGTGGTGGAAAAGAGCCCCGGCTACACGCGAAAGCCGCTCTATCTGGAACGCTTGCTCCGCGCTTTTCCCAACGCCCGTTTCATCCACCTGCTGCGGCATCCGCGCGGTCAGGCGGAGTCCATGTTCAAGCTGCACACCGGCAAAATGATGCTGTTGCTGTTGAATTCGATCGATTATTCCGACCGGGTTCCCGAACTGGACCCCCAGGTGTTTTGGTACGAATCCAACGCGATGATCATGCGGTTCCTCGACCGGGTGCCGGCCGAAAACTGGATGCGCGTCCAGGGCGAGGATTTCATCACCGATCTCGACGCCGCGCTCGGTCGAGTTTGTGACTGGTTGGGCATTTCCAGCGCCCCCGCCGATTTGGAGGCGATGCAACATCCCGAGCGCTCTCCTTTTGCCTGCGTGGGACCGGCGACGGCGCGGTTGGGCAACGACATCAACTTCCTTCTGGACGCGCGCATTCGTCCCGCGCGGGTCCATCGCTATAGCCTTGACGGGCCGTTGCCGTGGCGTTCCGACGGCAAGGGATTCAGCCCGAGGGTCGTCAAGCTGGCTACCGAGTTTGGATACGAGTAATTTACCGGGATTGTAACCCTACAGGTGATCGACCGATGCACGATGGAAACGATGTGGAAATTCGACGCGCCCGGTTGCGCGCTTTGCGGGAACGGTACGAGCAAAACGCGGCGACGGTGGAAATTCCACCCCCAGAGCCGAGTCGCGGGCGCGACGCCGAGCGAGGATCGGTTGCCGGTCATCGAAAACTGGCGGGGCCGGGTCGCGGGCGCGGCGCCGAGACCGCACGGCTGCCGGTTCCGGTCCAGCGGCACCCTGCGGGTTCAAAGGATGGAGGCGGGCAGCGAGCGGCTGGGGGGCTTTTGCAGCGGGTGGCTGCGTTTTTGACCCAGGAAGGTCCCGGCGCCAAGTTCGTTGCGGGGACCCGGATTCGCGAGGATCGCTTGGGACAACTGGTGCAGTTTCTCAAGCGGCGCGGCGCGGCGGCCAACGGCCAGCAGGCCCAACGCGCTCGGGGAGTTTTGGCTTATTTGACCGAGACGGCGCCCGGCGAACGCATGATCGCGGGCGTCAACATCGTGCGGGCGGCGTTGCTCCTGGAACGCGCCGACGGCCAGCAACCCCATGCCAAGGGGAGGGCGGTGGACTTTGCCGAGGATACGGGAATTATCGAGGGCGATGTGTTGGCCGTCGAATCCGATGCGGCCGAAGACCCGGTCGAGGAGGATAGCTTGTCGGCGCTGGTGGAGCGGGCACAGCGCCTGAGCGAGGAGTTGCTGGCGGTGCAAAATCGAATCGCGCGCCGGGTCGTCGGCCAAACCGAAGTCGCTCAACCGGCCGCAACCGCGCGGCCCGATATCGCGGCTCGATCGGATGCCCCGAAGCCGTCGCCGAAATCGAACGGCGAATGGTATATGGATTTTCTGGATTAGCCCCTGGCATTGGGAGTGGCGGAGCATGGCGGAACATGAGGGGGGCCGTTTGGATCGGCCGCGAAACCCCAAGCAAGCGAAGTTGGCGGCGGGCGACCGGGGCGACGACGGGAAATCAAACTCTGGCAAGGACCCTTTCGGCAAGATGCCGATCTTGAAGCGGCTGATGGAAAGCCCCGAAATCCGGGAAACCCTGCTGGCTTGGCTGCTGCAAAATCGGCGCGGCTTGGTGGGGGGAAGCGGGCCAACCCTTGCGCCCGAGCCGACCGGCGGGATCGAATACGGGTTCGGGCAATTGCAGCGGCGCGAGGAATGGGCGACCTCCAGCACCCTGGAAGAAGTCACCCGCTATTGCCAGCAACTCCGACATCGCGCTGACTGGATGGAGGCGACCCTGACCGAAACCCTCAAGGAATTGGAGCGGATCGAGCAGATCCGGCAAGCCATGTTGGCCGACGCCAACGGCGATTCGGCCCCTGCGGGTTGAACCGAACGCTCATGGACGGAGGGCAGTCTGCGCGGCCCGCGCCGAATCCCGCCGCTATCGCGATTGTCGGGATGGGCGTGTTGCTGCCGGGCGCTCACGAGCTGCGCGCCTATTGGGCCAATATCCTCAACGGCGTGAACAGCATCCGCGAAATTCCGCCCGAACGCTGGGACTGGCGGCTGTATTACGATCCCGACCCGAAGGCGCCCGACCGGATTTATTCGCGCTGGGGCGGTTTCATCGGCGAGATCGCTTTTGATCCCGGTCGCTATGGGATGCCGCCGGTGGCGCTCAAGGCGGTCGATCCCTTGCAATTGCTGACGCTGGAACTGATCCGCCAGACTCTCGACGACGCCGGGTTCGATCCGGCGAAGCTGGATCGGGAGCGGGTGGCGGTGCTGCTGGGCGCGACGGGTGGGCCGGGCGATTTTTCCCTGGATTACGCCGTGCGGGCGGCATTGCCCGGCATCGTCGGCGATCCGGGCGGGGAAGCGCGGGCGCGCTTGCCGGAGTGGACCGAGGATTCCTTCCCCGGCCTGTTGCTCAACGTGGCCGCCGGACGGGTGGCCAACCGCTTCGATTTCGGCGGGATCAACGGCACGGTGGACGCCGCCTGCGCTTCGTCTTTGGCGGCGATCTATCAGGCCGCGAACGAACTCCGGCTGGGCAAGTGCGATCTGGCGCTGGCCGGCGGCATCGACGTGATGCAATCGCCGTTCATGTATCTCTGTTTCGCCAAGACCCAAGCCTTGTCGCCGCGCGGTTGCTGCCAGACCTTCGACGAACAATCGGACGGCATCGTGATTTCCGAAGGCTTGGCGGCGGTGGCGCTCAAGCGTTTGGCCGATGCCGAGCGGGATGGTGATCGGGTCTACGCGGTCATCCGGGGTATGGGCGGTTCCAGCGACGGCCGCGCCAAGGGCTTGACCGCCCCGCGCCCGGAAGGCCAGTTGCGGGCCTTGCGCCGGGCTTATGAGGAGGCCGGTTATTCGCCGGCGACGGTGGGTTGCTGGGAAGCGCACGGCACGGGCACGGTGGCCGGCGACCGGGCGGAACTGGAAACCCTCGCCACCCTGCTGGCGGAAGCGGAAGCGGTTCCGGCCAGTTGCGCGGTGGGGTCGGTCAAGACTCTGATCGGGCACACCAAAGGCGCGGCGGGCGCGGCGGGGTTGGTCAAGGCCGCGCTGGCTCTGCATCACCGGGTATTGCCGCCGCATGTCGGGGTCCGCCAACCCCTGCCGGTCTTGCGCGATCCGGTGAGCCCCTTGGTGTTATGCCCGGAACCGCAACCCTGGGTACGCCATCCCGAGCATCCCCGGCGGGCGGCGGTCAGTTCCTTCGGGTTTGGCGGCATCAATTTTCACGCGACCTTGGAAGAATATGAGAGTTCCCTGACCGCGCCTGCGGGCTTGACGGAATGGCCGGCCGAGTTATTTGTCTGGCGGGCGGCGAGTCGCGCTGACCTGATGGAGCGGTTGCGGTCGCTGCAAGCGGCGTTGGCGCTGGGCGCACAGCCTCGGCTGGCCGATCTGGCGTTGGCGCTGGCGCGAGCCGCGCCGGCCACGGGCGAAACCTTGGCCATCGTCGCCGAATCCCTCGCGCAACTGGCCGAGCGGCTGGACGCGGCGCTGGCGGGCTTACTGGCCGGAGAAATTGCCGCGAAGGGCGTTTACTGGACAACGGCCCCCCTGTTGCGGGAGCCGGGCGCGAAGCTGGCGGTGCTGTTTCCGGGACAGGGCAGCCAGTATCCGGGGATGTCGCGGGAACTGGCGGTTTTGTCGCCCGAAATACGGGCGGCCTTGGAACGGGCTGATGCGGTATTCGCCGCGACGCCGACCGGGCGCGCGCTGTTTCCGGTTCGTTTGAGCGCGCTGATCTATCCGCCCCGGCGTTTCGCCGAAGATGAGATGAAAACCGCACAGGCCAATTTGACCCGGACCGAAATGGCCCAGCCCGCTTTGGGCGCGGTCATGGCCGGGTTGTGGGCCTGGCTGCTCCGGTTGGGGTTGCGGCCGGATCTGGCGGCGGGACACAGCTACGGCGAATACGTCGCGCTCCATGCCGCCGGCGCGTGGCCGCTGGAAACCCTGCTGCAACTGTCGGAGGCGCGTGGCCGCTTCATCGTCGAGGCGGCGGCGGGCGGCGAGCTGGGAACCATGTTGGCGGTGGCGGCCGACCGGGCGAGCGTGCAAACCCTTCTCGGCGATCTGACCGGCATCACCTTCGCCAATCATAACGGTCCCAGCCAACTGGTCTTGTCGGGCCATCCGGCGGATTTGGAGGTTGCCCGGCAACGCCTGGATTCCCGAGACATCACGGCCACCCCGCTGCCGGTGGCGGCGGCCTTTCACTCGCCGCTGGTGGCGCCCGCTCGGGAACGGCTGGCGGAATTCATGGCCGAGGTGGAATTCCAGGCACCGGCCTTCGCGGTCTACGGCAATGCCGACGCCTGGCCGTACCCCAGCGATCCCGACGCCATTCGCGCCCGCTTGGGCGAGCATCTGGTCGCTCCCGTGCGTTTTATGGATGAAATTCGAGCCATGCGCGCGGCGGGGGCGCGAGTGTTTCTGGAAGTCGGTCCCAAGGAGGTTTTGACCCGCCTGACCCGCCAGATTCTCGGTTCGGAACCGCATCTGGCCGTCGCGACCGATGGGTCGGGAGGCGGAATGATCGGTTTGCTGCACGCGCTGGCGGCGCTGTGGTCGCAGGGAGCGGCCCTGAATGTCGAACGGCTGTTCGAGGGGCGCGCGGTCGCCGCGCCGGATTTGGAGCGGCTGGCGGAGACCACCCGGCCGGCGGCCCGGTCGCCGCGAGCGTGGCGGGTCAGCGGCGGATACGCGCGCCGTCCCGATGAGCCCGCCAGGACGGGTCGCCTGCCGCCGTTGACCGCCGCCGAGGCGAATTCCAGCCCCGTCGATCCGCCAGTCACTTTTTCGTCTTCAGCAATTCCCGTTGGAGTTTCCATGTCACCCCCGATGCAATCCCTTCCCGGACCCTTGGCCGTCCCGGCGTCCGTTCCGGTCGCGTGGCCGGCGGATCAGGCGATGGCGGCCTACCAGGACACCATGCGCCAGTTCCTGCAAGTGCAGGAGCGGGTGATGCTGGCCTATTTCGTCGCCGGCCGCGACGAAACCGCGCCGGTGGCCTCATTCGCTCCGGCGCTGGCGCTGCCGCGACCCGCCGCGCCCCCGCCGACCGCCGTGGCATCCCCGCCGCTCGCGGCGGCTCCAATCGCCGCGCCGGCTGTCGAGAAGCCGGCGTCCAAGCCTCCCGCGCGGGAGGAACAAGCTCTGGAGATTCTCGATCTCAAGGCGCTGCTGCTCAAAATCGCCAGCGACCGCACCGGCTATCCCGAGGACATGGTGGCGCTCGATCAGGACATCGAGGCCGATTTGGGCATCGATTCCATCAAGCGAGTCGAGATTCTCGGCCTGTTCCGGCGGTCGCTGCCGGAGGCGTTCGCCCAGGGCTTGCGCGGCGAGATGGAGGAAGTGGCGCGGCTGCCGACTTTCCAGGCGATTCTGGATTTCGTCCAACGCTGGATCGACCGCCAGCCGAAGCCGGCAGTTTCCGCGCCCGCAGGGGAGAACGCGCGCCCTTTTGATGGAGCCGGGGCAGACTTGATCGCCAGCGCCGATCTGCCCCGGCATGTTTTGCAAGCGCAAACCGAACCGCTCCCGGCGACCGCGCCGCACGCCTTGCCGCCGGGCTTGTATTTGCTGACGCCCTGACGAGCTGGGCGTCGCGGACCTGCTGAGCCAACGCCTGCGCCAAGCGGGAGCGCAACCGCTGTTTCTGCCGGATGAAGTGTTGTTGGACGAGGCGCATTTGCGGTCCTGGCTGGGCCGGCGCGACAGCAGCCTCAGCGTGCGAGCCGTCATCCATCTGTCGCCGTTGGGCCGGCCGCCGTTGACCCCGGAAACGCCCTTTGAAACGTGGAGGGAACGGATCGAACAGGAAGCCATCGCGCTGTTTCCGCTGCTGCGGTTGCTGTATCCCGAGTTGAGCGCGCATGGCCGGCTGTTGACCTCGAGCGGCATGGGGGGCCGATTCGGGCGCGATTACGGTGGCGCCGCCGCCGGTTCGATTACCGGATTTCCGGCGGCGGCCGGGTTGGTCGGGCTGGTGAAAACCCTGAATCTGGAATGGAACCCGGCCGGGAACGCGGACGGATTTTGCGGCAAGGCGGTGGATTTCGATCCGACGCAGCAACCGGAGTCGCTGGCGGATGCTCTGTTTCAGGAATTGGTCTGGCCGGGCGGCCGTCGCGAAATCGGCTATCCCGACGGCGCGCGGACCGTTTTCGATACGGTGGCGGCGCCCCTGCCGCCGATGGCCCAACCCCGGCTGCAGCCGGATGCCGACTGGGTGATTCTGGCCACCGGCGGCGCGCGGGGCATCACCGCCGAGGTGCTGCGCGAACTGGCGCCGTATCGTCCCACGCTGGTGCTGGTGGGCCGCACCCCGCCGGCGGAGGTGGAACCGGAATCCTTGCGCGGTCTGGCGACCGTCGCCGCGCTGCGCGAGCACTTTATCGGCTTGGCTCGCGATCAAGCCATCCGTCCCGCCGCCATCGAACAGCAGATTCAATCCGTGCTGCGCGCCCGCGAAGCGCGTGCCAATATCGCCGAACTGACCCAGGCCGGTGCGCGGGTGGAGTATCGGGCGGCGGATATGAGCGATGAAGCGGACGCGGTGGCCGTGCTGGATGACGTGTATCGGCGTTACCGACGCCTCGACGCGGTGGTTCACGGCGCGGGCGTGCTGGAGGACCGACTGGCGCGGGACAAGACCGCCGACAGCGTGGCGCGCGTCTTGGCCGCCAAGGCGGACAGCGCTTTTCTGTTGGCCCGCCATTTGCGCCCCGAAACCTTGCGCTTCGTCGGATTTTTTACTTCGGTGGCCGGCCGTTGGGGCAATCGCGGTCAGGCCGATTACGCTGTCGCCAACGAAATCGTCAACCGGCTGGCCTGGATTCTTCGCGCCTGGTGGGGAGAGCGAGTCAAGGTTGCGGCGTTTAACTGGGGACCGTGGGACGCGACCCGGCATAGCGCCGGTATGGTGACCCCGGAGGTCCGGCGCCAGTTCACCGCGCGCGGGGTCGCGCTGATCGCCCCCGACGCGGGCCGTCGATTTTTCCTGAACGAACTGTTGCATGGCTCTCCCGACGAGGTGGAATTGATCGCCGGCGATTATCCCGAAGGATCGTTGGGCGGCCCATCGGAGCGAGAAGCGGAGGCAGAAACTCGAACATGAGCGGACCGGATCAAACGGACATCGCTATCGTCGGCATGGCGGGCTTGTTTCCCAAGGCGCCGAACGTGGCGGCCTATTGGGCCAATATCCTCGACAAGGTGGACGCCATCGACGAGCCGCTGCCGGATTGGGGCGCCGATCACTATTTCGATCCCGACAGCGGCGAAGCGACCCGCCTGTACATGAAGCGCGGCGGCTTTTTGCGAGACCTGTCCCGCTTCGATCCCCAACGCTTCGGCATCATCCCGGTATCGACCGCCGGCGGCGAGCCGGACCAGTTTCACGCCCTGGAACTGGCGCGGGCGGCTTTGCTGGACGCCGGCTTGCGGGAAAACGAATACGACCCGGAAACCGTCGGCATCATTTTGGGGCACGGCACCCACCCCAACCGCGCCAACCTGACCGGCGCCCAGCACGCCGTCTTTCTCGACCAGCACCTGCATTTGCTCAAGACGCTATGGCCCGAACTCGCCGCCGAGCAGTTGGGGCGGCTCCGGGAGCGGCTGCTGCGCGAACTGCCGCCGTTCGACGTGGACAACATTCCCGGACTGGTCCCCAACATGATGACCGGGCGGATCGCCAACCGGCTGAATTTCATGGGGCCGAACTACGTGGTGGACGCCGCTTGCGCCTCCTCGCTGATCGCCGTGGAAGCGGCCATGCTGGAACTGCGGCGGGGGCGGGCGGACGTGATGCTGAGCGGGGGCATCAACACCTCGACCTCGCCGCTGGTGTTCATGATCTTCTGCATGTTGAACGCCCTGTCCAAGACCGGGCGGATTCGCCCATTTTCGGCCGGGGCCAACGGCACGATGCTCGGCGAGGGCGGCGGGGTGCTGGTGCTGAAGCGGCTGGCGGACGCCCGGCGCGACGGCAACCGGGTTTACGCGATTCTGAAGGAAGTCGGCCAGTCGTCCGATGGCAAGGCCAAGGGCTTGACCGCGCCCCGGCTGGAAGGGGAGTTGCTGGCCATGCGCCGCGCCTATCGGCAGGCCGGGCTGGAGCCGCAGGATTTCGGGCTGATCGAGGCCCACGGCACCGGGATTCCGCTGGGCGACCAGACCGAGATTCAAGCTCTGTCGCAACTGTTGGGCGAGCGGCGGCGGGCGTTGCCCCACATCGCCCTGGGGTCGGTTAAGTCCATGATCGGCCACTGCATTCCGGCGGCGGGCATCGCCGGGCTGATCAAGGCGGCGCTGGCGCTGTATCACAAAATTCTGCCGCCGACCTTGTGCGACGAGGTCAGCGCCGAACTGGGGCTGGAGCGAACGCCGCTGTACGTCAACACCGAAACCCGGCCCTGGATTCACGGCCGCCCGATTCCCCGGCGCGCGGCGGTCAACGCTTTCGGTTTCGGCGGGGTCAACAGCCATGCCCTGCTCGAAGAAGACCCGGACGGGCGCGCGGAACCGCTTTCGGCGTTTCTGCCCCCGCATTTGCGGCGCGGCGGCGATCTGCTGGTCTTCGCGGCCCCGGATCGGGAGGGCTTGCGCGAGCAGGTGCGACGAGTGGCCGGGCGATTGCGGGAGCGGGCGGACGAGCCCTTGGCCGTTCTCGCCGGCGATTTGTGGCGGGGACAGGGTGAGGGTGGCGCGCGGCTGGCGCTAGTGGTCGAACAGCGCGAAGATGCCCTGCGCAAGCTGGAGCAGGCCGAGCGAAAATTGAGCGAACCGGCGCGGAACCGGACTCAGGCGCGCGGCGGAATCTATCTTGGAACCGAGCCGCTGGACGGTAAGCTGGCCTTTCTGTTCCCCGGCGAAAATTCCCAATATCCGAACATGCTCAAGGCGCTGGCGCTGCATTTTCCGGCGGCGCGGCGCTGGTTCGACTTTCTGGATGGCCTGTTTTGCGAAACCCGCGACATCGCGCCGGGCGAAGCCATTTTCCCGCCGCCGACCGGCTTGAACGCCGAACAGCAAGCTCGGGTGGAAGCGCGGCTGGCGGGCATGGAACTGGGGTCCGAGTCGGTGTTCGTGGCCGGGCGGGCGGTGGACGCGCTGCTGCGCCAGTTCGGCGTGCGGCCGGATGCGCTGCTGGGCCACAGCACCGGCGAAAACGGGGCGCTGATGGCGTCCGGCCTGCTGCGTCTTGACGATGCCGGCTTAGCCGATCTGGTCCGGGGCATGAATCGGGAGTATCGGGCGTTGGCGGGGGCGGGCGAACTGCCACCCGGCGTGTTGCTGTCGGTCGGCGGCGTTTCCCTGGAGCGGGTTCGCGCCTTGCTGGAGGCCGATCCGGCGGTGTGCGTGACCATGGACAACTGCGATAACCAGTTCATCCTGTTCGGGCCGGAAGCATCGATTGCGGCGATGCATGAGGCGCTCCGAAGGGAAGGGGCCTTGTGCGTCCGGCTGCCGATGGGCCACGGCTATCACACGCCATTGATGGAGCCGATGGCCCGGTCGTTCCACGCGCTGTTCGAGGCGGTCGCCGTCGGCCAGCCGGAAGGAACGCCCTATTCCTGCGTCGCCGCCGCGCCCTTTCCCGTGGAGCCAGCGGCAGCGCGGGCGATGGCTGCCGCCCAATACCGGTTGCCGGTCCACTTCCGCGAGAGCGTGCAGCGCTTGTACGCCGACGGCGCGCGGCTGTTCGTGGAAGTCGGCCCCAGCGCTTATTTGACCGGCTTCGTCCGGGATATTTTGAAGCGGCAACCGCATGTGGCCGTCGCCAGCGACGACCGCCGCCGCGACGACCTGAGCCCGTTGCGGCATCTGCTGGCGACCTTGTTCGCGCACGGCGTGGCGGTGGATTTGGACCCGCTGTATGGACCGTCGCCGGCGGTTCCCGGCAAGCCGGCGCCGTATCTGTCCACCGCGATTCCCGTCATTCGTCTGGACGAGGCCGATTTGCGACCGCTGCGAGAGAGCTTGGCGGTTGTGCCGCCAACGACCTCCGAAGGGCCGACCGCCGCGCCGTCGCGGGAGATGAGCGCCGTCGCGGTGGCGGCATCCCCGCCGCCAACTGTCGGCTCCGACCATCCCCGGCAAGCCGCTCTGAAACAACATCTCGACCTGATGCAGGAATTTCTCGGGCAGCAGGAACGGCTCATGACCGCTTGGTTGTCTGGCCGGCGGCACCGCTAGGCGGTCGATGAGCGAGGCGAGCCGTTCATGACCGGGTCGCGCCCGCGCCTCCGGCCGGATTTGATCGTCCGGGAAGTGTCCGACCCGCAAGGCGGGCGCCGCTATCAGGTCCGCAATCCCGCCACTAAAGAACAGTTCGAGCTGGGCGAGGAGGAGCTGTTTCTCTGCCGGCAGACTCGACGAAACCGACGATCTCGGCGGCGATTCGGGCGGCTTTCGCCCAGCCGGTTTGGGTTAGACCATCACCGCCGAGCAACTGGCGGATTTTTACCGGCAAATGGAGGAACTCGGCTTGCTGGCGACGGCGTCGCCGACAGCCGGACGTCATCCTCCAGACCGGAATTGCCGAACCGGCGGATCGGCTCAAGCGGATGAATGAGGATGAATCGCCTGGAGTCGTGGAAGCTCGGAATCACCGGCCGCCTCTGGCGGTCCCCGGTGCACCGGAGGGAAGCACGGATCTCGCGACGCTATCGCTGGCGAACTGTTCGAGCCCGGAACGTCCTGCTGGCCGGTTTGGCGCGGCGCACTGTCGGTCCCCTGCGCTGGCTGGTCTGGGGGCTGATTCCAGGCGTGCTGCTGGCGTTGCTCGATCCTGCTTGCACCATCAGCCGCAATATCTGCGGGAACTCGAAGATCGGTCGGTTCAGTTTGGCGTGCATTTGACTGATCAAGCTGACGGTCGGCCTGTTCTGCGTCAACCTGCTCGGCAGCGCTTCTGCAAGGAGTGGTTTGCGTCCATTACGGCGCGCGAGGTCGGACGAGTTCGGTATCCGGCTGGCGTTCGGCATCATTCCGCGCTTTTTCGTCAACCGTCGTATGCGCGGTCTGCCGCGCCGGGAGCGGCTGTGGGTTATCGCCACGCCGTTGCTGGTCAAGCTGGGTTTTTTCGTGTTCGGCGATTCTGGTCTGGCGGCTGGCGCAGCATTCTCCCGGCCAACTTGGAGCGGGTACGGACTTGGTGTTGGGCCACTTGGCGCTGGCTGCACGCGCTGTTCACCCTCAATCCGCTCTGGCGCGCTACCGGCTATGCCTGGCTGACGACGTATCTGGGGTTTCCGCATCTGCGGGAGCGGGCGTTCACCGTATTGCGCCTGACGCTGCGGAACGCGCATCCGCTCCAAGCGATGTCCGCCCGGGAAAAATACGCCCTGCTGGTTTATGGCGTCGCGGCGGTGGCGTACACCCTGCTGGTGTTTGGGGCCATTTTGTTCGCCGCCGCAATATACCTGGAACATCGGTTGCGGGGTGTGGGTGTTCTGTTGTTTCTGGTGCTGGTCGCGCTCTTTCTGGTCAGGTTGATGCACCGCCTGCAACCCCTGCTGGCACCAGGAAAAACCGCTCGGTTGGTTTCGCGTCCATCGCGAGCGGAATCCCGGCCAGAATCTCCCCGGCCACCCCCATTTGCAACTGCTCCTGTCCGCGCGCAACGTCGAGGTTGGGGGCGGCGAATCGTGCTGATCATCGTGGCGGTAGGGATCGGGTCGTTGCCTTATTCCTACGAAGTGACGGGCTACGCGACTCTGTTGCCAAAACGGCGCGCGGAAGTTCACGCTGCGGTGGCGGGCGTGGTGGCAGCGGTGCTCGCCAGCGAAAACCAATCCGTCGAACAGGGTGCGGTGCTGGCCACCTTGAGCGATGGAAAACCCCGTTACGATGTGGCCGCAACCCGCGCCGAACTCGAAAAGAAACGGAATGAATTGGAATTGCTCCAGCACGGCCCCAAACCGGAAACGATTGCCCACGCCCAGCAACAGGTGGAGATGGCGCGGGCGAAGGTGGCGAGCAGCAAAAAACTTCAGGATGTCCTCGCTTTGGCTTCCAAGCAAGGCGTGGCGCCGGAACTGCGCTATACCGAGGCCATCGGTACCGCCGAGGTGGACAAGGCCGCGCTGGCGGTGGCGGAAGCCAATCTGCAACTGGTCAAAAGTCCGCCGCAGCCGCTGGAAGTCGCCATCAAGCGTGCCGAGTTGCAGCAACTCAACGAACAGTTGACCTATTTCCAGCAGCAGCTCGACGCCACCCAACTGCGTGCTCCCATCGCCGGGCGGGTGGTGACCCCACGCTTGGAATTCAAGCGGGGCGGGTTTCTCAAGGAAGGCGATTTGTTCGCCACAGTGGAAGAGACGCAAAAAATCCAGGTCGAAGTGCTGGTGCCGGAAACCGAAATCGGGGCGGTACATCCGGATGCGCCGGTCACGCTGCGGGTCTGGGGCTATCCGCTGCGCGATTTCGAGGGGCGGGTGACCCTGATCGCCGACGTGACCGAGCCGCTGTCCGACAATCCCGGTGTCCGGGTCGTGCGGGTGGTGACGCTCATCGATAATCCCGACGGGTTGCTGAAAGCGGACAGATGACCGGCTACGCCAAGATCGCCGCCGGCCGCGAAGCCGGTCATCGTCGCCTTCACGCGGGCGCTGGTGCGGTTCGTGATGCTGGAAATGTGGTCGTGGTTGCCGTGATGCTTTACGGTGCCACCGAAACTGTTCGTCTCCGCCCGTCGGTCTGATCGAAAGACTGAGAGGTGTCCGATGCGTTTTTTCAACACGGCCGGGCCGGTCGATCCGATCAAGCATTACACTCTGCCGCCGCTGTCGCGCCTGGACCTGGAGGAGGTGTTGCGGCTGATCGACCAGGAGAAATATTTCGTCCTGCACGCGCCCCGCCAGACCGGCAAGACCTCGGTGCTGCTGGCGCTGATGGAGCGGCTGAACCGGGAAGATCGCTACACCTGCCTCTACGCCAACATCGAAGCGGCGCAGGCGGTGCGCGGGGACGTTGATCGGGGTATCCGGCACGTGTGCCACGCCATCGCCGCCCGCGCCGTAACCTATCTCGATGACCCCCGACTACAGGGTTGGGCGGATGAACTGAATCGCCGCAATTCGATGGCTGGCGCGCTGACCGAGTTGCTGGAACGCTGGTCGCGGGAGAACGGCAAGCCCATTGTGCTGTTGCTGGACGAAGTGGACGCCCTGGTGGGGGACACGCTGATTTCGCTGCTGCGGCAAATTCGCGCCGGCTACGCCCAGCGGCCCCGTGCCTTCCCGCAGACCGTGGTGCTGTGCGGGGTGCGGGACGTGCGCGACTACCGCATCCACGGTGCCGGCCAGGAGATCGTGACGGGCGGCTCGGCCTTCAACGTCAAGGCGCAAGTCGCTGCGGCTGGGTAATTTTGACGCAGATGAAGTGACGACGCTGTACCGTCAGCACACCGATGGAGACCGGCCAAGCGTTTCTCGCCGAAGGCGTTTTGGCGCGGGTGTGGGAGTTGACCCGAGGTCAGCCGTGGCTGGTCAATGCCTTGGCCTACGAGGCCTGTTTCGAGCTGAAGGCGGGCCGGGACCGGACGCGGCCGATCTCGGCGGAGCTGATCGAACAGGCCAAGGAGAACCTGATCCAGCGGCGGGAAACCCATCTCGACCAGTTGGCCGACAAATTGCGCGAGGAACGGGTGCGGCGGGTGATCGAACCGCTGCTGATCGGTCAGGACACGGCGCTGGACCTGCCGCTGGACGACATCGACTACGCGCGAGACTTGGGACTGGTCGCGCTCGACAAACCGCTGCGGGTCGCCAACCCGATCTATCGGGAAGTGATCCCCCGGCAACTGACCGCCAGCACGGAAGAGATGACCGTCCAGGAGAGCGCCTGGTATGTCCGTCCCGATGGCCGGCTCGACATGGAGAAGCTGCTCGGCGCCTTCCAGCAGTTCTTCCGCGAGCACGCCGAGCACTGGATCGAGCGCTTCCAGTACCGGGAAGCCGGACCGCAACTGCTGCTGCAAGCGTTCCTGCAGCGGATCGTCAACGGCGGCGGGCGGATCGACCGGGAATACGGGCTGGGCCGGAAGCGGACCGACCTGCTGGTGCAATGGCCGCTGGACGAAGCGCGCGGCTTCCTCGGCCCGGTGCAACGGGCGGTGCTGGAGCTGAAGCTGCTGCACAAATCGCTGGAGGCGACGCTGCGGGAAGGGCTGGCGCAGACGGCGGACTACCTGGACCGGACCGGCGCCGAGGAGGGCCATTTGCTGCTGTTCGACCGCACTCCCGGCGTGCTCGTGGGAGCAGAAACTCTTCCGCCGCACCGAGCGGCACGGCTCCCATAGGATTCGGGTGTGGGGAATGTAGCGTTATAATGAGAAAGCGTGAAACACTTTGTCCACTTCGGTGCGCGGTTTTGTATAAAATCTAAAATCCAACTTTCTTGTGGAGATTCCGTATGGGCGCTCGCCCTGCCATTGCAACAACATTGCTAAATCCAGGATCAGTTCTCGAATTTTTTATTGAATATCACTTGTCAATAGGGTTCGAGCATATTTTTCTTTTCTTCGATAATCCCAACGATCCTGCTATATCCAGAGCGCGTCTTTATCCCAGTGTGTCAGTTATACCTAATGATGCGTTGCTGCATGTTGCTTGGAGATCTACATACCCGTATTTATTTGCATTCGATAAACTTGACCAACATATTCGTCGGCAAATATGCAATGTTGATTTGGCTATTCAAATAGCTATGGAAATGGGTTTTAATTGGCTGCTTCACATTGATATTGATGAACTGTTCTATTCGCCCAAGCAATCTGCTCAACAACATTTTGATAATCTTGATTCACAAAATATAAATAATATTGTTTATTTAAACTATGAGGCGATACCTGAAAGATTTGACATTGATAATTATTTTAAAGAGGTAGCTCTTTTCAAAAAAAACCCGCGCAAAGAAGAGATGCCAAGATTTAATTCTAGCCAGCGTTCTCTCATTAATAAATATTTTAGCAGCTATGGATATTTCTTATCTTATAAATGCGGTAAGTCGGCTGTCCGAGTAAGTCCATATGTACATCCGGCTAATTTAAATCTTGATATAATTGATAAAGGTGGTGTTCATAGATTTTTTGATGAAAACAGGTCAGATGATTATTTATTTGTAGCGGGGGATGATCATATAATTTTGCATTATCCCTCTTGTGGCTTTGAGCGATTTTGGAAAAAATATAAAAAATTTAGATATAAACCAAAATCTTTTTACAGAGATGCCCGTGAAATAGCTTTGAAAAATGATGATATTGCCGCAAAGGAACTATATGAGAACTCCATAATGATGAATAATAAGTTAATCGTTGATAATTTAATAGAAAGTGGTGTTTTGTTAAGAATTGGCGAGCTTTCGCACCTTCTTCACTGTCCGCCAGCCGTTGGCGATTCGTCCATCGATGAAAGTGCACAATGATGTTGTCAACCAGCAGTTCTGTCGGGTTTTCGTTTTGTTTCGGTGTTGGTAGAATTCAGGGCGTAAATTATATATTCCTTTCAAGAAAGCGCTGATTTTTTCTGGCGAATCTTTCTCAATATCAAATACCAGTAAATCCTGTGTTCTATCTTTAAAATGGGCTAGAACTCTATGAGTATGTAAAAACCACTCCGCTTCCCAAATATCAATGATTTCATTGTCCGACAAGTCATAATATTTTTTAAATCGCCTAAAAAATGAGCCGCTACCGTGATGTAGTCTACTACTTATCCACTTATCGATATCCCTAGTGTTAAGAATGAATTTGCTGCCAGGATAATGCGAGTCCAGTATATCAAAGTATTTGTAAACTTCAATTAGATTGCTTCTGTCTATATGAATCATGTCGCTGAAAAAGATATAGTCTGAGTAGGTTCCCTCAAAAGCTAATTTCCCAATGGTGATATTTGCTTTGAAATCAAGAGCGATTTTACCTAAATCCCAATGACAGGACTTCAATCCATTTTTAAAAAAAAGCCTGTAGAGAGATGATGTGCCACACTTATTAAAACCGATTTGGAATACTTTGGTCATGGTATCACGAGTCAATTATATTGCGGTATGATTACTCAGCCTCTATCCCAATTAAGAGGAAAGGAGTGTGAAGTTACGGTACAGTCAAGCCCGTGTCGCAATTCATAAGCCTTGGTGTTGATTCAGAACTTTTCTTGCTATTACTTACATGATCAACGTAATAAACCCTGACCTGCTTCCCATTACGGATAACCAGCGATTCAGGATCACCTTTTACAGAAAAAAGTGAAGGTTGATGGGAGAAATTGATTTCCCGACTAATAATGCGGCGAACCTTATCTGTCTCTGGCAGGTCTGGATTAACACTAGCAATCCAGATAATGCTTGGGTTTCCCAGAAAATCACTACCCAAGTATGAGACTGCGGACACATAGGATTTTTCTTGGAAAATAAAGGACTCTGGACTGAAAGATGCTCGAAAATTTTTGTGAATAGGTGTAAACACATTCCAAGTAATCCAGTTTTCTTGCCCATCTTCTCGATAAACCTCCACATCCCATGAATTATTTTCGAGCTTTTCGACGACTGCAACAAGTGCGAGCTTGCCCCCAAGCTCTGGAGCCTCCCAGGGAAAGGGGTCGCGCCGGTTCCGACCGTCGAAAAAAATTAATCGATCTTCTTGGGTTGTAGTATTATAAATTGCCAATTGCTTGATGGAATTGCCGTTTTGTCGAACAGCCTTGATATGGACGATACGTTCACCGTCTGGCATCCACCGCCCTTGTCCAATATCCGACGACAAAATTGTGTCAGTTGGATTTTCAATATCCTGCCGCCAACCAAAATTACCCTTAGTAAGCCCGGCCCTGCCTTTCCAAACACCTTCGTAGTGCTGGTAATAAAGATTTGGAGCAGGAAGTATAGAATTTTTAGATGGATTGCGTGCACCTATACCATCGCTTGCTAATAAAGGGAATACACGCCATTCGCCTTGATCGCGGCTAATCCGGCAAAGGCGCACTCTTTTAAGGTCTGCTGTATAGCACGAATAATATATTTCCCATCCGCGTTGACTGTTAGCCCACTCCGGTCCATTAATAACAGTGCCACGCGGCACTGGGTTGGCTTCGTTAATTTGAACTTGTCCCACCGAGTAAAAATCACCAGTTAATGTGTCTATCGGCGTAATAAAAACTGACCCATGAGTCTTAATCGTACTATCTTTCTTAATTGTAGGGCCTGTTTTCCAGACAGCCAATAATTCATCTTGATTAAACTCGGGATCTGTAACTAGCCAACCGGGGAAAGCTTCATGGCATTCGGGAACAAAGCCATCAGCATTTTGAAAATAAACATCTGGTAAATCAATTTGTTGAGAACCTAAAATTGGTTCTTGAGCATTAATTTCTAATGAAAAAGCAAATGTAGCAGTTAAGGTAAGGAATAAAAATCTTGAACAGCGGATATTTTTCATTTGGTCGTAATCCTCTGATAAAATTATCAATCCTAAAAAATTATTTGTGATCCGGATTAATCTATCATTCGCTTTGGCCAAACCACAGGCACGGTAGGTTGGTAGTATCTGTATTATCAAACCGCCAAGTTCCAGCAGCCAGCAAGAATCTCGACATAGTCAATAATACCCGCAGGCTGCATGCATTGTTAAAGGTAAATTTTGGTGAGGTCAGCGGTTGCCAGTTTTCGCCGTTGGCGGTTTGCCAAATTTGGAACCCTACCGCTCCATCGCTATCGCGCTGTACAACTGCAGCATATAAGGTGGTGGTGGAACTAGCTAACGCCGAGACTAGGGTATTCCGAGCATCGTTGAAACCAGGACCCAGTGTTGAAATCGGCACTTGCAGACCAGTTGGCGAGAAGCGGGGTTGGCCCACCACTAGTTCCCAGCGGCCATCCGGAAGTACCCGGATAATCTCAGATCCGGCTGCGCTATCCAATAATGGGTCAGTTTCCGGTACCCCGGTTCCCAAGTAAAGCACGCCTTTGAATACCGCTATTGCGGCGATAGTAGAATTGAGCGTGTAGCGATATGCGCCTTGTTGAAGAACCGGTTCCCATGTAAAAGGTGGTTCGCCCCGCGCCTGTGTGCGCCAAAGCTGGAAGCCGGCAAACGGATTGCCAACCATTGCATAAAGCCACCCATGAAACGCATGCAAACCATGAACGACTTGGTTATGAGGATCACCGAAACCAGGGCTGTTCGCCAGCCGCCAGTTTTCGGTACGCGGATCGCGATTTACGTACAATAACGCGCCACCGTCATTTTTTTCAGTAATGCCATCGCTCATGACCCCAGTGGGAGCTGCGAACAACCAATCTCCAAAGTGATACAGCAGGCCAAATGGGGCGCTACGCGGATGAACTTGGCCAGGATTTGGTAAGGTCTTGAAGCGAAAACCATCTTCTGTAAATAGCAATTCCGAATGATGCAAAGAAAGGCAAGCTACGCATAAGATCTCCGAGCCGATACTAGATGGCATCACCTGCATAGCGCGCCAACCCAATTCCAGCGGAAACCGGCGCGAGGGATTACCATGCATCAATGGTGATTCCACTGAAGTTTCATGAACTGTCTCCCAACGCTCGGCGCTAGGGTAATACTGCAAAATCCGGGAAATGCCCGGTGTCGATAATCCGTTTGGGTAACTAGTTGCACCGAGGTAAAGGCGCTTTTTGAAAAATAGGGCAGTTTGCAGATAATGATCGCCAGTATTATTCAGAATTGGGAGAGGAATTTCTCTTAAAGTATTCATAAAACTGTACAAGTCCCTGCAATGCTAATAATTAATCATAGCCCAATTGGCGGGCTATTCGGAGAGTTTCCGGTGAAAAATTGCTTTGTTCCGGCGACCATTCCATGGGTCCCACCAGCTTGGCCGGTGGTGGAAGGCCCTCTTTAAAATGGGGATCTTCCAGAAATCCTCGGTTATTACCATAGCGAGCTCCCGGCGGACCGACATGAGCGTAAGGGGAGGCTTCGGGATGCATCATTGCTTCGATAGCCTTGGTGTCGGTACGGATATCCAGCCATTCAGCGATTTGCAGAAAGTAAGTATTGGGTTCCGCAAGCAGATTCTCGCCTTGCAGACGCATAACCTGCCCAGGGGGCAAGCGGGCGGTGAACTCTAAGATACTGCGGTGGCCTCTAACCCAATACCATTCGACCTTATCAGCCAGCTTATCGAGAGCCAATTGACCCTGCTGCTTGGCCTTGGGTAATTTTACTCTGTAAAAAGAGTTCCCTGTCGAGCGTGGGTGACGTGTCAGGTGGAGAAAATACGCACCAGGGAATGTTTGGTGGAGACGTTCAAGATTTTGCAGCTTGCCTTGAGTTGGACTTTTATCCACGAGTCGCTGCGGAGCGATACGTCCTGCTAAGTAGTGATATAGTTTATCGGTTCGCCAGTCCCGCTGTTGTTGTAGCCAGCGGCGGGCTTCCAAGATCGTATCTTGGGTCTGGGCGCCATGATGTAATTGAGCGATTATTCGCAATAAGCCGTGCCTCAAGTGTCGGTGGCTTGGGCGTGAGGTAAAAACGAACCATTCATGCACTGATGCGGCGCTGGCCAGATAAGTTTCTGGTAGACCATATAGTTGTGGGTGCTGGCCGATAGTCATACATGCTATCGAGGAGAAGGAGCGGCCAGGACAGAGGATGAACAAAGGTTGGTGAAAACTCATTGATAACCTAAGGTTCTGGCGGTTTTCAATGTGGCGTGGGAAAACCGATTATTACCGGATGCGGACCATTCGAATGGTCCTTCGAGATGCTCTGATCGAGTCGGTCTTTTTTCAAAGCTGGGATTATACAGAAAGTTAGGATCGTGGCCGAATGGCGCATTGGGCGGACCCGATGCCGGGCGTAAGGTGAATTTTCGGGGTGTTTCATATGCCTCGATGGCCTCGGCGTCAGTGCGGAATGCCCAACCATTCAGCGATCTGTGGTAAATACAATTCAGGCTGGGACAACAGCAGTTCACCCTGAAGGCATAAAGTCTGGCCGGGTGGCAGTTTGGCGCGTAAAGTGCAAAATATTCAGGTTTGCTGCGCAGCCAAAGACTTTCAGAGTTCGTTTGCGTGCTGGGTTTCGGCGTTTGCCAAGGATGGCGGTTTTTTGTTGAATTTCGTAAATAGATTTGCAGGTTGATCGAGGATGGCGTGTAAGATGCAAATAGAATGCTTCAGGGAAATTCCGCTGAAGGCGGACAAGGCGGCTCTCGTCCAGCACGGTGCTGGGGCTTTTTTCCACCAGCATCGCGCGCGCCGCAACTGCTGCCCGACATGCTCGAACACCCGCCGAATCGGACCAATGCCGGCGCTGCGCCAGCCAAGCGCGGGCGCGGCCGAACGGTTTCCTCGGGTTTGAGTCGTGGTATTCCAGCTCGGCGACCGTGCGCAGCAGGCCATTCAAACCTTGCGGGCGGTGGCTTTCCAAGCATTTGGATGACCTTACGCCGAGCGTATCGGCCACGAAACAGGTTCAGTTCCGGCAGCCCGTAGGCTTGGGGATGCTGGCCCAGCATGCTGCTGACCACCGACGAGAAAGACCGCATGCAACTCAAAATGAACAAGGGGCGGTTTCATCGAAGGCATCTAAGGTTTAGGATGCGCAGCAAAAAATTGCCAGATTTCCTCGCTGGCGTGCAACTGGTTGCTGATATAGACGCCCCTTTGTTGCTGTCTTCCGATTGGGAGTGGCAGCCGGGCCAACCATGTCCGCCACCGCTCACAATGATAATAAGCCACTTCTCCGACCGCTTCTCGCAGCCACCATAAGTAAAGCTTTCTCGGTATCGGCAGTGACGATCGTTCTTCGTAGGTGGTGGCGGCGCACTTCGTTATGCCGCCGCCAGAGGTCAAGTCCTTCCAAGGTGGGATGGATAACTCGGCGCATACGGACAGCGGTAAACGGTGCCTCGCCCTCCCTTCGAAGCGGTACGTTTTGATCGTTACTGCCATGAATGTGCAGAATAGCTACCGCGCTGTGCCGGTTGGCATTGCTTATAGGTCAGGGAACCCGCTACCGGGTGCGACGGCCGCGAGTCTGGTCGGACAGGTCGCACGCCAACCGGTACGGCGAACATCGCCGCCTTTGGAAAGTCCGGTCGCGTAAACTCTTTTTCGAGTCGATGGGATAGGACTGCTGAAGCTGTCGCAGGATGGCTCTGACGAAAGCCGATGTCGTCCACGTTGCTGGTTTTCGGCATAACCCTTGAGGGCGGCGTGGAGCCGGCGTTCCAGCTCAGGCGGCGGCTCTCCTTCGAAGCGCCGGTGCCGTTCGGGTAAACGGCGATGAAACCGTACCGCTGCGGCCAGTCCTGGTGCATGTTGGTGGTTCTGGCGATACCGATGCGCATTACCGCCGCCAGCCATGAAAGACCAGCACCAGCGGTGACGGGCCGGCTCTTGTTGGAGGCTTGGCCGGCGCATAGAGCAGAGTAGCTGCGGGCGCGTCCGCCCACGGTCAAGGTCTACGGTTTTGAAGCCGGGCGGCAAATCGGTGGCGTCAGAAGGATCGGAAGCGGCCAAAGCCTCGCCCCTGTTGGCCGAACGTCCCAATCGTCGTCGTCGGCGCTGAGCGATGGCTCGTCGGCCGCCCCGGCGGGGAAGATCGTCGCGGTTGATCGTCCGGGGAGAACTCGGCGGCTTGGCCGCGCTGCGGAAAGCGCCGGAATATCGTCGGCGCGAGCGATGGCTCGTCGGCCGACCCCGGCGGGGGAACATCGTCGGGTTGGTCGTCCGGGGAGAACTCGGCGGCTTGGCCGCGCCGAGGGAAAATCCGAGCGATCGCCGGGATCGGCCATGGTCTTCGGGGTAACGGTTGGGAGCGGCGGCGGTCGCGATCATTCCAAGATGGCGCGAAGTCCCGCTCGCCGAGCGCTGCAGCCTCTTGAGCGCGAGCGATGGCCCGCCGCTCGCGGCGGCGCTCGTACGCGGCTTTCCGGACCGCCGTATCCCCCCATCCGCTCGGCGCGGGCCTGAAAATCGGCGGGAGGCGGGTAATTGCGCGGGGGACCGGGGAGAGTCCTGACAGCCCGCTAGTCAGCGTCGCTAGGACCAGCATGAGAATGATGATTATTTTTTGCATGATGCAGCTCTGCTGTTATTTGCGTCCCAGCCAGATTTCCAAGCCGCCCTTCGGGTTATCTTGATAAGCCCAGCTCTCTCCATCCCGGACCGCGACCCGAGGACCGAAGGGGTTGGCGGCGCCGACGAACAGACCGTGCTCGGTCGAAACCAGCACTCGAAAACCATAATTGTAGCGGTTGCCGAAACCGTCGGTCGTGACCGGCAGCCAATTGTCGCCGTCGAAACTGCGGTAAAGATCGCCGCCGGCTTGACGTTCCATGATCCGGTCGAGCCCGACGCGATGGACGATGCTGCGGAAGCGTTCCGCCCAAAGCTGCTGGTTGGCGAAATACAGCATCAGGCTCCAGTCGAAAGTTCCCATATAGAGCCAGCCATCGTGGGCCATCATCCGCCAGAAATAGCCGTTGAAAGCGTTGCCGAAGCCGGGCAGGTAGCCGGAGGTTGCCGGCTTGGAATCGCGCGGCGCGCCGACCACCACTTGCCAGTCCCCATCCGGGTAAAACCGGATGAGTTCGGGCGCGGCGGGGCCGATTTTGTTGACCAGATCGATCCCGCCATTCTGGATGCCGCTGCCGATGTAGAGCGCGCCCTTGAACTCCTGGAAGCTCATCACCAACTGATTTAATACACCTCGATTGGCGCCGTTGCTAAGAACGAGTTCCCAGCGATAGGGGGGATTGCCCTCGGCCCGCGTGCGCCAGACTTGGTAGCCCTGCCGGATGTTGCCGGTGCCGGCGTAGAGATGATCGCCGAAAGCGGTCATCTCGAACACGACCACGTTGTCGGGATCGCCGAAGCCCGGCGCGTTGACCGGATGCCATTCGCCCTTGATCGGATCGCGGCTTTCGTAAACCACGGCGATGCCGGAGGTGTTGGGCTGGCCGCCGGCCCGTCCGGTCGGCGCGGTGAACAGCCGTCCCTTGAACGGCGTCAGGGTGCGGATGGAGTTGGTCGGCAACTCCACCAGTCCCGGTTTGGAGACCGGAACGAATTCCTCGCCGTCGAGGCTGCGCAAAATCAGTGCGCCGGGACCGCGCGCCGAGGCGTAGGTGGAGACGTACAGGGCCGGTTCCGGGTCGGACTCGCCCTGAAAGATCGCCATGCCGCGATAACCCATGTCGCGCGGAATGGAAGAACCGTCCAAGCCCGCGATCATGGGGGAACGAAACACCTCCCGCCAGTCGCCCGATTTTGGGATCGTACCGGTAAATCCGGGCGCGCATGTCGATCTCGTAGAGATCGTCCGGGCATTCCACCGGCCAGAACGGGAACCGCTTGGGGATTTTGGACGCTTTCAGCATGCACATGTTGGCGCGGGTCACGCCGACATACAGATGATCCTTGTGCCACGCCATCGAGTGGGGATAGGAATTGTGGCCGTCGCCGAAACCGTTCGGGGCGATCAGGCGAAAATCGTTGCGGGACAGCCCGGCGGGCGGGCTCGGCTCAAAAGCTCGCCAGCATGGAGTCGGGTTCGGCGTCGTCATGGTGGAGTTCGGGGATGTCGGTGGCGGTTGGCGCAAGATTGGCTTGGGCGGCGAGAAAACGCAACGCCGGCCGCAACAGCCGGCGCGGTTTGCTGAGCGGGAAGAAATGGCCGGCGTTCGGGACCAGTCGCAGCCGGTAGTTCGGGCAAAGCCGCCTCAGCGCCAAGCCGCTGGGAACGGCCGCCGAGAGTTCGCCATACACGCCCAAGACGGGTTGCCGCAGCGTGGCCAAGCGAGCCGGCGTCAGACCGTCGTGAGCGAGATATTCGTGCCGGATGGAGGTCGATTCCTGCAAGTGCAGCCAGCGGTGCGCCGTGCCGCCGCGCCGGGATTTGGCCCCGGCCAAGCCGAACACTTGGGGCAAATGATCGCCTGCGGCCGGGTTGTGCAGATGCGAGCGCGCCATCTCCACCAGCAGTTGATAGCCGCTTTCGGGGGCATCGTCGTCGAGGACGATGCCGGCTTGCTCGAAGCGCGGGCGCCAGTGCGGCCAGTGCGGCCAGTCGCGCAGGCGGTGATGGGGTTGCGCGGCTCGCAGCCGGGTGTCGGCCACGACCAGACTGGTCACGCGCTCGGGAAACAGGGCGGCGAACAGCAGCGCGACCACGCCGCCGTAACTGTGGGCCAGCAGATGGACGCGCTCCAGCTTGAGATAATCCAGCAGCCGCGCCAGATCGTGGACCAGCGACAGCGGCGAATAGCCTTGGGCCGGGATGTCGCTGCGGCCGTGGCCGCGCAGATCGAAAGCGGTCAACCGGCATAGTTGGCTGAGCGCCCGGACGATGCTCAGGTGCCAAAACCCCAGGTTGGCGGCCAGACCGTGAATCAGCACCAGATCGCCGCACGGCGGCGGGGCGTGCTCCAGCCGACAGGGAAATTGCAGGTAGTGCAGGCCGATACCGGCCAGGTTGGCGACGGGCATCACTCCTCCAGATAGCCGAGCATCGCCAGTTGCGCCAAAATTTTCTGTTTTTCGCTGTCCGGCATGGCTTCGGATGACGGTTCGCCGCCACCGACGGAGAGGGTGGGGGAACCCCGGCGGACGGGGTTTTGACCGAGCCAATCCTCGGTGAAGCTGGCGGTCGCCACCCGGCCGTCGAAATTCTCCGGAATCGGCAGGTCCAGGCTGTGCAACAAGGTGGCGGCCACGTCGGCGATGGGGAACAATTCGCCGGTCGCGCCGGAGCGAACTCCAGGACCCGCCGCGAGAAAGATGCCGTCGGGGTGATGGGTGCCGACCGGACGCGGGCGCTGGCCCACCGGCGGCGACACGTTGCGGATCGAGACGAAACCGTGATCGGCCAGCACCAGCGTCAGATCCGGCGCCCCGGCGGTGGCTTGGCCGGGAAAGGCGTCTTCGCGGACCAGAATATCGCGGATCGCCGGCCGGCCGGTCGCGGGGTCGATCAGCTCGTACAGTTGAGCGATCAGCCGCTCGCGAAAAGCGGGATAGTCGCTCGGCGCGATGCCCGGCTCGCCGGAGTTTCGCGCGACCCGGATGATGATGCCGTTGCTGGAGGGGGTGGGGCAGTAGGCGACGGTCTGTTGCCAGTTCAGATAGGCGAAAGGGCTGGCCTCGCGCCGTTGCGCCGCCGCCGTGCCGTCCAGCTCCTGGTAGACCAGATGGCCCAGATCGGCCAGATAACGGTTGATGCGCACGATCGTGGCCGAGTCCCGGAAACCGTGATCCGAAGCCATGAAAACCTGCGTGTCCGGACCGGCCAAGGCCATCAGTTGCTCCAGATAGCCGTCCAGATTGCGGAAGTAACTGAGGCAGAGTTCGCGAAGCTGCCGGTGAAAAGGGCTGGGGTTGTCGGGTTGCAGGTCGGGGGCGAGGTAATACCAGGCCTGATGCTGGATTTTATCCACCCCGTCGAACAGCACCGCCAGCAAGTCGGGTTGATCCTCGATCAGGAGTTTGCGGGCGACCTCGAACCAGAGTTTTTCGCGCGGCAGGTGGTAGCGCACCCAGTCGGCCAGATACGCCTCCTCCATGTCGTTGCCGACTTCGTTTTCCCGCTCGAAATCCCAGGCCAGTTCCTTGGGATGAAAACCGGGGATGGCCTGCAATCGCTCGTACAGCGAATCCGGCGTCATGTTGCGGCGCAGATGCCGCCAAGGCGTGAAACCGGGGATCAGGCTGCCGTTGAGTTTCGGCGGCGGAGCCATCATCGGGAAGTTGAGCGCGGCCACGCTGCGATTCTGGCGGCCGGCGATGCTCCAGATGGTTTCGCAGCGGATGTCGCGAAAATCGTAGAGCGTGAAGAACACGTCGCTATGGCGGTCGTCCACCCGCATGAAGTCGTAGATGCCGTGCTCGCCGGGATTGCGGCCGGTGACCAGCGTGGTCCAGGCCGGCGGGGTGAGCGGGTGCGGAGTCGAGCGCAGCGGGGCGCGAAAGCCCTGTTCCATGAACCGCTTCAGGAACGGCATCACGATGCCTTGGCCCGGCCGGTCGCGGGTCAAATCGTCGAGCAGATGGAAGGTGGCGCCATCCAGGCCGAGAAACAGGGTTCGGGTCACGGCGGACTCCGCAAGGGTCGAGGGTGGTGGGTCGGCGGTCGAGAGCGGTCGATCAATCGCATCGGGCACATCAGGGTATTGGCGAGTTTACACTAACTTAGCGAACGATCCTTAAACGTCACCTGAACGGGCAACGGCAACGGTGCTGCACGGGAAGCGTCCCCGCGATCGACAAGCCATTTGCCGCGAGAGCTTCTGCCCGATCCGGGTGAAATCTCGCGAAGCTCTGATAAAGTATTAGTGACAGTCCGCCAAGGTTTAAGTTGCCGGAAATCGTCCCAATCAACCACGAGGAGAAGAACATGCAGCGTCGCGAGTTTATCAAGAAAGCCGGTTTGGGTTTGGCGACCGTCGCCGGCGCGGCGGCGGCACCCGCCATCGCCCAATCGCAAACCCCGCCCGCGCCCCAGCCGCAAACCCCGCCCGCGCCCCAGCCCTCGGGACCGGGCCTTCCGGTGATCAAATGGCGGCTGGCGTCGAGCTTTCCCAAAAGCCTGGACACCATCTACGGCGGGGCCGAGGTGCTGGCCAAGCGGCTCGCGGAGCTGACCGAAGGCAAGTTCGAGATCCGCGTCTTCGCCGGCGGCGAGATCGTGCCGCCGTTCGGGGTTTTGGATGCGGTGCAGCAAAACACGGTGGAGTGTTGCCACACCTGCGGCTACTACTTCCACGGCAAGAACAAGGCGTTTTCCATCGATACCGCCATTCCGTTCGGCCTGAACGCCCGCCAGATGAACGGCTGGTACTATTACGGCGACGGTCTCGCCCTGAGCCGCGAGTTTTTCGCCAAGTACAGCGTCGTCAACTTCCCCGGCGGCAACACCGGAACCCAGATGGGCGGCTGGTTCCGCAAGGAAGTCAAATCGCTGGAAGACCTGAAAGGCCTGAAAATGCGGATTCCGGGATTCGGCGCCGAGGTGTTTTCGGCGCTGGGCGCGGTGCCGCAAGCCCTGCCGGGCGGGGAGATTTATCCGGCGCTGGAGCGCGGCGCCATCGACGCCGCCGAGTGGGTCGGCCCCTACGACGACGAAAAGCTGGGTTTCTACAAGGTCGCCAAGTTCTACTACTATCCCGGCTGGTGGGAAACCGGCCCGCAGATCAGCTTCTACGTCAACAAGGAGCAATGGGAGAAGCTGCCCAAGCCCTATCAGGCGGCGTTCGAGACCGCCGCCATCGAGGCCAACCTGCGGATGATGGCCGCCTACGACGCCAAGAATCCCCAAGCCATCCAACGGCTGGTGCAAAACGGCACCCAGTTGCGGCGCTATCCCGACGATGTGCTGAAGGCGGCCTACGAGTCGGCCCAAAAGCTCTACGCCGAGGAATCCGGCAAGAACCCGGATTTCAAGAAGCTCTACGATTCCCTGCACGCCTTCCAGCAGATTTCCGATATCTGGATGGGACTCCCCGAAGGTGCGCTGTCGAACTTCATGCAGGCGCAGTTGCGGGTGAAGAAGTGACGTTTGCCACGCAAAACTCCCCTCGCCCCTCGAAGAAGAGGGGGCGGGGATCCGTAAGGTGATAGCTCGGTCCTGCGAGAGCCCCGTTCGACGCTCTGCCACTTGGTTTACACGCTGCAGCCGCCGAGCAGCCATGTTATATCGATTTCGCTGTTGCGCGAGGTGAACGACATGCTATGTAGCTACACCGCCAAATACACCCGACTAGCCGATGGTTATATGGGTCAGCTTGTCGAGTGGCCGGAGGTGGTCACCGAGGGTGCCGATCTCGATGAATGCAGGGCCATGCTGCGCGACGCGCTCCGCGAAATGGTCCTGGCATACCGCGATCTCGGCAAAGAGATACCTTCTTGCAATGCCTTGATCGAGCAACTTCCCGTGGAGATCGACCTTGTCGGTGAGCCGGCGTGATCTGGTGAAATACCTCGAATCCAATGGATTCCGCCTGCTCCGCGAAGGGGCAAATCACTCCATCTACACCGACGGTCAGGAGGCGATTCCGGTCAAGCGCCACCGTCAGTTTGATCGCATCACCGCGAACGAACTCTGCAAACAAGCTGGCCTGGCTCCAAAATACTGACCCCGCCCAATCCCGCTCACCGCCCGATCAAAAAAACGTATGACCAAGTAGGGCGCCGGTCCGTAACCCATCTTTCGGGGAGCATCCCGGATTCGGCGGGTTACGCTGCACTAACCCGCGCTACCGCGCTTCGTAGGGTCCGGTTTTATCGGCGGCGAAGGCGGGATCGACCCGTTGCGGCGCCCGGCCGCGCCGCAACGCCAGCGGCGGTTTCTCAGCAGCGTCCAAGCACAGGCTAGCTCGTCACGACGACCCCGGCATTACCCGTCCGCGCCCCCCTGGACGATGAAAAAGTGCTGGAGGACAAAGGATCGATACGACGATGAAGCTATCTGGTTTACCGTTCAATTCGACGGTCATGTAGCGGGCGCAATCCCGCAACCCGGACCCGATCTACTGCTGCTGGGGCTGGGGCGCGATCTGCTTGAACAGGTCGGCGGTATCTTCCGGTTGCGAGCCGGTTTCGGTGCCGCCGCGATCATCCTGCGGGGCCAGCATTTGCACCGGCGACGGTCCGCCGGAATGAGCCGGGCGGTCGAGGCCGACCGTCACCAGCGCCGGGAACGCGATGATCAGCGTCACCATGATGACCTGGATCACCACGAACGGCACCGCGCCCCAGTAGATGTCCGTGGTGCGCACCTCCGGCGGGGCGACGCTGCGCAGATAGAACAGGGCGAAGCCGAACGGCGGGTGCATGAACGAGGTTTGCATGTTCACGCCGAGCAACACTCCGAACCAGATCAGGTCGATGCCTAGCTTGTCCGCCACCGGCGCCAGCAGCGGCAGGATGATGAAGCTGATCTCGAAGAAATCGAGGAAAAACGCTAGCAGGAACACCAGGACGTTCACCACGATCAGAAAGCCCAACTGGCCGCCGGGCAGATCGAGCAGCAAGTGTTCCACCCACAGGTCGCCGTTGACGCCCCGGAACACCAGGCTGAACACGCTGGCGCCGATCAGGATGAAGATCACGAAACTGGTGATCTTGGCGGTGGCGTGCATCGCTTCGACCAGCATCTTGCGGTTCAGCTTGCCTTTGCCCAAGGCCAGCAGCATGGCGCCGACCCCGCCCAGCGCGCCGCCCTCGGTGGGCGTGGCCCAGCCGATGAAGATGCTGCCCAGCACCAGGAAGATCAGCACCAGCGGCGGCACCATCGCGACCCCCACCCGCTGGACCAGCGCCCAGCCGCGCAGGGTGCGGGCCTCCGGCGGCAGGGCCGGGACGGTGTGCGGGCGGAACAGGGTGTTCAGGAAAACCCAAGCGACGTACAGCCCGGTCAGGACGAAACCGGGGATGAACGCGCCCTTGTACATGTCGCCGACCGAGCGGCCGAGCACGTCGGCCATCACGATCAGCACCAGCGAGGGCGGAATGATCTGCGCCAGAGTGCCGGATGCCGCGATCACGCCGGCGGCGAGCGCCCGGTCGTAGCCGAAGCGCAGCATGATCGGCAGCGAGATCAGGCCCATCGCGATCACCGAGGCGGCGACCACGCCGGTGGTGGCGGCCAGCAGGGCGCCGACGAAGATCACCGCGTAGGCCAGCCCGCCCCGGACAGCGCCGAACAACTGACCGATGGTGTCGAGCAAATCCTCGGCCATGCCGCTGCGCTCCAGCACCAGCCCCATAAAGGTGAAGAACGGAATCGCCAGCAGGATTTCGTTCTTCATGATCCCGAACACCCGATCCGGGAACGCTTGCAGCAGATTCGGGGTCAGCAGACCCAGTTGGATACCGATCAGGCCGAACGCCATGCCGACCGCCGCCAGCGAGAACGCCACCGGGTAGCCGATCAGCAGGAACACCAGCAGCGCCGAAAACATGACCGGCGCCATGTTGGCGATCAAAAATTCAGCCATCGCAGTGACCTCCCGCGAACTCGGGCAGGGGACGATGGCCGGTCAGCGCCGCGATGTTTTTGATGGTCTCGGACAAGCCTTGCAGGCTGAGCAGGGCGAACGCCACGGGAATCGCGAATTTGATCGGCCACCAGAGCAGTCCGCCGGGGTTGGACGAACCCTCGTTGGTCCGGTAGGCGATCAGGAAGAAATTCCAGGAATCCACCGCGATCAACAGGCAGACCGGCAGCAGGAACAGCAAACCGCCCACGATGTCGATCCAGACTCGAGTTTTCGGCGACAGCCGGGAGGACAGCACGTCGATGCGGACATGGCCGCCGTCGCGCAGGGTCCAGGACGAGCAGAACAGGAACACCAGGCCGAACATGAACCACTGCGCTTCCAGCAGGGCGTTGGAACCCCAGTCGAAGGCGTAGCGCAGGGTGGCGGTGAGGGCGCTGATCAAGGTGCAGAACAGGATCAGCCACGTCATCCAGCGGCCGATTGCCGTGTTGAGGGCGTCGATGCCGGCCGCGATGCGGAGCAGAAACGTCATGTTCGCCTCCAGGGAGTGCGTGGCGGGGTAGTGGCGCGGGCGCTGCCAGGGGCGGAGCCGCTATCCTGGGCCGACCGAGCTACCGGATTGCGCGAGCTTGTCGAAGTAAGGCAAGTGTAGTTGCCGAAGCTCGATATTCCATGAGAGCCGGGTACGTCAAGCCCTGAAACAGCCCGCTCTGGAGACCATCGTCATGGATTGGCGCGCGATCCTCATCGCTGGCGGCGTTCGCGGCATCGGGCCGAAACCGTCAGTTTTCCAGGATGGCGATCCAGATCGGGGCTTCTCCGGCCGGGCGCCGCCGAAGCCGGACGGGACAGGAGTTGCCGCTTGGCCCGAGAAGGATCAGATTTTCCGGGAGTTGGGGAGCATTTCGAATCTGTTGCCAGTCTGGTGGGTTCGATTCGATCTTGGCTAGCCAGTCGGTAAAGTGGGTGTTGCCGGTCTGCGCCTTGGTAAAGCCGGTCCGGCGACGGAACTCATCGTTTGCCAGGATAATGTGGCCCTGTTCGTCCACCGCGCAAACCCCCTTGTCGAGAGAATTCAGGGCCGAGCTGGCAATCCGCTCGGCGTTGCGGGCCGCCAGTTGACTTTCCTTGAGCGCGGTGACCTCCACCAGCGCCGCGATCACGCCGCTCATCTCGGCCTGTTGTCCCAGGTAGGGCACCAGTCGCAGCAGGTACCACCGGCCGCTGGCGCTTTTCAGCAGTTGATGGAGGGTGTTGCGGGTTTTGAGAATCGTTTCGGCGTCCCGGCGGATCGTTTGCAGGAACGGATGGGCGAAATCCGCCACCGGCCGACCGATGTCGTGTTGGCGGAGATCGATTTCCTCGGTGATGGGCTGAGTGAACTTGCGGATGCGCAAATCTCGGTCGAGAAAAATCTTGCCGATGCCGGTGCTGGTCAGCAGGTTGCTCATGTCGTTGTTTAACTCAGCCATCTCGTTGATTTTGCTCTGATATTCCGCGTTGACGGTATACAGTTCCTCGTTGACCGATTGCAGTTCCTCGTTGGTGCTCTGAAGTTCTTCGTTCGAGGCCAGCAGCTCTTCGTTGGTGGCCTGGAGTTCCTCGTTCGAGGTTTCGAGTTCCTCGATGGTCGCCTGGAGGTTTTCCCGGCTGATTTGCAGTTCGCGCTCCAGGTCGTTGATGCGCTGGGAAACCTTGTTGTCCAAATCCAGGGATTCCCCTTCGGCGGCCGCCGTCGGCGCCAGGGGGGGTCGGAAAGGAACACCAGATAGAGCATCCCGCTCCCGTTGTCGTCGCGGAACGGTTCCACGGTCATATCGATGGAGCGCAGGCGACTGCGGTCGCGGATGCGGATGCCGCGATACGTCAACGCCTTGTTGTCTTTGTGCGCTTTGTGAATGGCGCTGGACAGCACCAGGGCCAGAGCGCGCGGCAGCATTTCGAAGGCGTTGAGCGTGGCTTGGCCGGCCGGCAGGGCGAGGAAATCGCCCGGCGTGCCGTAGGTGTAGATCAGTTGGCCCGATTCCTCGATCACCAGACAGGCGGGGAGGTGTTCGCGCAGCAGCTTCTCGGTGATCCGGTCCAGCGACTGCTCGCGGCTCGGTCCCCGGCCCTGTCGGAAAGGCAGGAGCTGATCCGCCACCCGCCGGGTCATGCGCTCTTGCAAGGGCAGCAGTTCCACCCCTTCCGACAGCCCCGGTTTGCTTTCGCCCCGATGCCGGAAAATCTTGTGCCGCAAGCTGGCGGTTTCGAAGGTGCCGCTCAAATCGCCGATGGTTTCGCTGGAGCCGAGGAATAGGTAGCCGCGCGGGTACAGGGCGAAGCCGAACGAGGTCAATACCCGCTGCTGCAATACCGGTTGCAAATAAATCAGGAGGTTGCGGCAGGTCACCAGGCTGATCTTGGCGAAGGGCGGGTCGGAGAGAATGTTGTGGGCCGCGAACACCACCATCTGCCGGATATGGCGCTGGATGTAGTAGCTGTTGCCTTCCTTGAGAAAATACCGGCGCAGCTTCTCGTCCGGCAGATCGACCACGATGCTTTCGGGATAAACGCCCCGTCCCGCGAAATCCAAGGCTTCCTTGTCCAGATCGGTGGCGAAGATCTTGACGTCCACGGTTTTCTTGGACTCTTCGAGGTGGTCGGCGCAGAGCATGGCGACCGAGTAGGCTTCCTCGCCGGTGGCGCAACCGGCCACCCAAATGCGGATCGGCTGCTCGGCGTTGGCTTGGGCGAAAATATCCGGGAATGACTTTCTTGCGCAGCACCTCGAAAGCGTCCGGGTCGCGGAAGAATTTGGTCACGCTGATCAACAAGTCTTTGTAAAGCGCCTTCACTTCCTGCGGCGACTGGTTGAGGTGGCGCACGTACTCCTCGACGGCGATCGACTGGGCGATGCCCATCCGCCGCTCGATGCGGCGCAGGATGGTGCTCGGCTTGTAGAAGCTGAAATCCACGCCGGTTTCTTTGCGGAGCAGGCCGAGCAGGTTGTCGAGCTGGTTCTCTTGGGTGATCAGCCCGCCGGGCTGGTCGGGCGGGCTCTTGAGGTAGGGATGGCGGATGAACTTGAGCAGGGCTTCGGGCATCAGTTCGGGCGGCAAGATGAAATCGGCCAGTCCGGTGGCGATGGCGCTACCGGGCATGCCGCTGAATTTGGCCGAGTTTTCTTCCTGAACCATCACCATGCCGCCCGCTTCCTTGATGGCTCGAACGCCACGGGTGCCGTCGCTGCCGGTGCCGGACAGAACGATGCCCACCGCGCGCTCGCCTTGATCCTCGGCCAAGGACTTGAAGAAGATGTCGATCGGCAGCACCAGCCCTTTGCTATGATCCACCTCGCCGAGCAGGAGCTTGCCGTGAAACAGGGTCAACTGGGTCTTGGGCGGAATCAGGTACACTTGGTTGGGCGCGACTTGCACGCCGTTGACGACCCGGTGGACCGGCATGCTGGTGGTTTTCGACAGCAGTTCCACCATCATGCTTTTGTAGTCCGGCGAAAGGTGCTGGATCACGACGAACGCCATCCCGCTATCGAACGGCATGTGCTTGAAAAACTGCTGGAGCGCTTCCAGCCCGCCCGCCGATGCGCCCAGCCCGACGATGTGCGGGCATTCCGAGGCGCTTTCCGGGGTCGGTCCAGCCGCCGCGTTGCGCTTCGACGCACCCGTTCGCGCCGCTTTGGGCTCGTTGCTCGATTTTTGTTTCATGGCCATGCTATTTCCCAATACCGACTGGGTCTACAGAAGAACAATCGCGAACCGGCGTCCCGCAAACATTAGCATTCTCCCGAATAAAATGCCGGTTCGGTTTGCGCTGTCGATCCCCCGATTCGGCCCTCGACCCGACCCTGCGAGATACGAGAATGCACTATAAGGATTTACGCGATTTCATCGCCCAACTGGAGCGGCTGGGCGAACTGAAGCGGGTACGGTTGGCGGTCGATCCGAACCTGGAAATGACCGAGATTTGCGACCGGGCGCTGCGCGCGGGCGGACCGGCGATCCTGTTCGAGCATCCCAAGGGCCACGCGATTCCGGTGCTGGGCAATCTGTTCGGCACACCGCGCCGGGTGGCGTTGGGCATGGGCGCGGACGACGTGGATGCCTTGCGCGAAGTGGGCCGGCTGCTGGCCTTTCTCAAAGAGCCGGAGCCGCCCAAGGGGATGCGCGACGCTTGGGAGAAGTTGCCGGTCTTCAAGAAGGTGCTGGACATGGCGCCGAAGAAAATCGGCCGGCCGCCGTGCCAGGAGCGGGTCATCGCAAGCGAAGCCGTCGATCTGGCCCGCCTGCCGATTCAAACCTGCTGGCCGGAGGACGCCGGACCGCTGATCACTTGGGGGCTGGTGGTCACGCGCGGGCCGAACAAACCGCGCCAGAATCTCGGCATCTACCGCCAGCAGGTCATCGGCCGCAATAAAGTCATCATGCGCTGGCTGGCGCATCGCGGCGGGGCGCTGGATTTCCGCGACTGGCAGCAGGCCCGGCCCGGCGAGCCGTTCCCCGTCGCCGTGGCGCTGGGCGCCGATCCGGCCACCATTCTCGCGGCGGTGACGCCGGTGCCGGACAGCTTGTCGGAATACGCCTTCGCCGGATTGCTGCGCGGGTCGCGCACGGAACTGGCGCAATGTCTGGGCAGCGACTTGCAGGTGCCGGCCTCGGCCGAATTCGTGCTGGAAGGCCATATCGCGCCCGGCGAAACCGCGCTGGAGGGGCCGTTCGGCGACCACACCGGCTACTACAACGAAGTGGATCGATTCCCGGTGTTCACCGTCGAGCGGATCACCCACCGCGAGAACCCGATCTATCACAGCACCTATACCGGTCGCCCGCCGGACGAGCCGGCGATTCTCGGCGTGGCGCTGAACGAGGTGTTCGTGCCGATTTTGCAGAAGCAGTTCCCCGAAATCGCGGATTTCTATCTGCCCCCGGAGGGCTGCTCCTACCGGCTGGCGGTGGTGGCCATGCGCAAGCAATATCCGGGACACGCCAAGCGGGTGATGCTGGGCGTCTGGTCGTTTCTGCGGCAGTTCATGTACACCAAATTCGTGATCGTGGTGGACGAAGAGGTGAACGCCCGCGACTGGAAGGATGTCATCTGGGCCATGACGACGCGCATGGACCCGGCGCGGGATACGGTCATGATCGAAAACACCCCGATCGATTATCTCGATTTCGCTTCGCCCGTTTCCGGCCTCGGCTCCAAGATCGGTTTCGACGCCACCAACAAATGGCCGGGCGAGACCACGCGCGAATGGGGCCGGCCTTTGGCGATGACCGAAACGGTCAAACGGCGAGTGGATGCCTTGTGGGGGGAGTTGGGTTTGTGATGTCAGCGAACCGGTCGGCGAAATCCATTTCTAAACTGCCGGTATCGATGCCGGGCGAGGGATAAATCGATCATGCCTTATCACGTCGCGCTCCGACCGAGCGGTCACGAGTTTCAAGTCGCGGAAAACGAATCGGTTTTGGATGCCGCCCTGCGCGAGAAAGGCGCGGTGTTGCCCTATGGTTGCCGGAACGGAACCTGCGGTTCCTGCATGGGTAAAATCCTGGTGGGCGAGATCGTTTATCCCGCCGAAAGGCCGCCCGGCCTCAGCGAGCGCGAACAGGCGGAGGGCAAGGCGTTGCTGTGCCAGGCCCGGCCGCAGTCCGATTTGGTGATCGAGGCGCGCGAGATCAAGACCGGCGGCGATATCGCGGTCAAGATTCTGCCCTGCCGAGTGGAGCGGCGGGAGCTGCTGGCGCCCGACGTGATGCGACTTTATCTCCGCTTGCCGAGCGTCGAGCGGCTGCAATTTTTGGCTGGCCAATATGTGGATATCCTGCTGGCCGACGGTCGGCGGCGCAGCTTTTCCCTGGCCAATCCGCCGCATGCCGACGATCTGCTGGAACTGCATGTGCGGCGCGTGCCGGGCGGCTTTTTTACCGATTACGTGTTCGACAAGATGAAGGAGAAGGCGCTGTTGCGGTTTCAGGGGCCGCTGGGGACGTTTTTTCTGCGCGAAGACTCGCCGCGTCCGATTATTTTGATCGGTGGAGGGACCGGCTTCGCGCCGCTGAAGGGCATTTTGGAACACGCCTTCCATATCGGGCTGGGCCGGCCCCTGCATCTGTACTGGGGCGCGCGGGCGAAGGTGGATCTCTATCTGGATGGACTGCCGCGCCGGTGGGAGGCGGAACATCCGAATTTTCGCTACACGCCGGTACTCTCGGAGCCGAGGCCGGAGGATGGCTGGGGAGGCCGCACCGGCTGGGTGCATGAAGCGGTCGCCGCCGATTATCCCGATTTGAGCGGTCACGAGGTTTACATGAGCGGCCCCCCGCCGATGATCCGAGCCGCCAAGCCCGCTTTCGCCGCCCGAGGGTTGCCGGAAGAGCGACTGTATTACGATTCTTTCGAGTTCGCGCCCCGCTGAACGTGGGGATGAGCCCCGAGATCGGGCATAGCGGCACGTCCGCTGTGCCGCCCGAAGGGTGGAAAGGCTCGATTTCAAGTCGCCGGCGCGGGCGACGGAGCCGGTCCTTTCAACTGCTGCGCCGTTTCGGTGGCGGGCAACATCGCGCCCTGTTTTTCCTGCGGTTTGCCGACCAGCAGCCGCAGTCCGGCGTGGAAGCACTGGCTGGCGTTGGTCAGCTCGTGCTGGGCTTCCAGCAACTCGCCCAACTCCTGATAGGCGTCCGGCGTGGGCATCAACTGGATGCTGCGCTCCAGATAGTTGCGCGCCTTGGCGTGTTGCTGGCAGCGTTTGGCCAGCCGGCCCAGCGTCAGCAGCAGATGCGGATCGTCCCCGTGCTGGACCAGCCAGCTTTCGGCGGTGGCCAGTTGCGCGGCGGCGTTGCCGCGTTCCAGCATCCCGTAGCCGACCACCAGTTTGACGCTCCAGCGCCGGGCGATGGCCTCGCGCAGCAGCGCCTCGGCGTCGTCGATGGCGCCGTAGTCGCATAGCGAGGTCGCGTAAGCGATCAAAAATTCCTCATCTTTCTCGCGCAGTACCGCTGGAGCTTGTTTCCACAGTCCCCGCAGCTTGTCCAGCGAACCACCGGCGGCGGCCATTTCCAGCAGCGCCTGGTAAGTCTCCCTTTGCAGCTCGGCGAACGGTTCGGGGCCGAAAACTTTGTGTTTTTGCAGTTCCGGCAACAGCTTCTGAAGCGGTTCCCACGCCCTGATCTGCTGGTAGGTCTTGGCCAGCCATTGCAGCACACCGGGATGGCGGGGGTTGAGGGCGAGCAACGCTTCCAGGATCGGTCGGGCCTGCTCGGCCTGCTGATCGTCCAGCAAAAACTCCGCCCGCGCCAGTTGCACCGCCAGCTTGTCGGCGTCGGGCGAATCCTCGGCCTTGCGCAGGTGCAAGTCGCGGCGCCACTTCACGTCGCCGAGGTGGTGGGTGGCCCGCGCCGCACTCAGATAGTGCAGCGCGGGCGTCTCGCTGTGCTCCGCGCCCTTGAGCAGGGTTTTCTCGGCCGCTTCCCACTGCCCGGCCGCCATCTGCCGGCTACCGAGGTTGAACAGCCGCCGCGCTCTTTTTTGCAGGCGCCGCCGGTTGGCCGCCAAGGTTTGGGCCGGCGTCCGCCACAGCCGGATCGCCAGCCTGACCAGGAAATAGAACGCGACGAACAGCGAGGCGAGGAAGAGCAGCAAGAACGCGAAGCTGGTCTCGACGGTCCATTCGCCGATGCTGAACATGGCGTAACCGGGGTCTTGCTTGAGGCTCAGGGCCAGCCAGACCGAGGCGAAGAGAGTCAGAATAATGCCGGCGAGCAACCTCATGGGCGGGTCTCCCTGCCGGTCGCCGGCTGTTCGGCGGTTGTCCCCGCCGCTTTTTGCACGGCGCGGATCGGCTGCCGGCGGGCCATCGCCTCTTGAAAGGCTTGATTGAGGCCGGTCAGGTCCGGGATGTAAGCGTTGAATTGGACGGCGCGCAACGCCTTCAATTCATTTTGGAAGGCGGCCACGCGCGAGTCCTGCGGGTCGAAATAGGTGTTCAGCCAATTGTCGACCAGATCGTGCGAATCCTGATAGGACTGGGCATCGCCCCGCAGCAGCGCCATCCGCATGCTTTCCAGTTCGAGCCGCAAATTCTGGCGCAGGAAAAACTCTTCTTCCATGGCGATCAGCGGCGGCGCATCGCTGCGCACGCGGCGGATCACCACGATGTCCTTGAACTGGCCCCAGACGGCTTCGCCGGTCCGATCCCACCAGCTTCGTTCGGCATCTTCGCTGACGGCGACATCGGCGGTCGGCTTGACCCGATTCTTGATGTCCGGCACGCCGGAGTCGATCTTGACGGGCAGGGCGCCGACTTGTTTTTCCATTTCCACCAGCTTGTGCGCCAAGCCGGAGAAATCGGGCAGTTGCACGCCGCGCAAGCTGCCGATCACCTCGCCGAGCATGGTTTGCACCGGGGCCAGGGAACTTTCATCGACGGCTTTCAGCCGCTGCTGGGCGGTGTCCAATGCCAAGCGGGCGGCGGGGAGGTTGCGCTCCAGCTTTAATTTGGTGTCGGCCAATCGCAGCAAATAGTCCACTTCCGCCAGCGGGAAGGCGTTCACGTCGCCGCCCTTGGTCACCGCGACCTTGAGCGTTTCCAGGCTCTCCGCCAACCCGCTGCTGGTCAAATTCACGTTCTTGAGTTGTTGGTCCAGCTTGTCCAGGCGCCCCTGCTGTGCCTGCAATTGCCCGTCGAGTTCCTGTTTTTGCTTCTGGATGGCCGTTTTGTGCGTATCGTGGCTTTCCTTTAACAGCTTCATTTCGCCTTTCAGGATTTCGTTTTCGCCCTTCTGGAGTTCCATGGCGTTTTTGAGGGGCTGCACGTCGCCGGTCACCCCGAGAATTTGGCCCTTGATATCCTGGTTTTCGGCGCGGGTCTGATCGATGGAAGCCTTGAAGCCTTGCAACTGCTGCACTTGCGTTTTCAGGGCCTGGAATTCGGGATCGCGCTGGGCGATGGCTTGCTTGATCGCCTGCTCCAGCTTGCCGGCCTGGGTGGCCTGATCCTGTTGCCGGAGATACCAAAGATAGCCGCCGCCGCCCGCCGCGCCGAGGGCGATCAGGAGCGCCAAGCCCGCCAAGCCACGGCCGCTCTTGGGAGGGGGCGCGGGCGCGGGGGTCGGCTTGGCCAAGTCGGTTGATTTGGGTGGCTGGACGGTCGCGGCGGCGGGAGCCGGAGCGGGTTTGGTCGTCTCGTTGTCCGATTTTTTGTCTGTCATGTCGCGTTACCGAACTGAACTGGAGAAAGATTCGCCGTCAGGCCAAGCAGTACGGCGGCGATGGCGTCGTCGCTGGCTTCCCTGGCGACCAGGATGCGGCGGCAACCGTATTCCGCGGCGGTCTGGCGGGTACGGGCGCTGATCACGATCAGTGGCGTGTCGCGGAGGTAATCTTGCCCGGCTCCGCCCAGCATATCAAACAGATTCAGCAAGCTCTCGGTGCTGGTCGCCACCGCCGCCCCGATTTCGCCGCGCGCCCAGCGGCCCAGCAGCGCGCCGACATCCGCCGTCGGCCGTTCGCGCCGGTAGACTTCGGCGCGATCCACCCGCGCGCCACGCTCGGTCAAGGTATCGGCCAGCAGGGCGCGTCCCCCTTCGCCCCGGACGATGACGATGGCTTGCCCGGCGACGCTTTGCAGGCGAGGCAGCGCCAGCAATCCCTCGCTGGTGAAGTCAGACTCGGGTTGCAAGCAGCGGCCGATGCCCGATCCGGCCAGCGCGCGGGCGGTGGCCTTGCCGATGGCGGCGATTTCCAGGGCGGGCGGGATGCCACCGCGCTTTTGGATGAGAGGCGACGCCCGCTCCACCGCGTTGACGCTGGTGAAGATTGCCAGATGGTAGTCCGCCAGCCGGTCGAAAATGGCGAGCGCCGGCGCCCAGTCGCGCGGTTCGCGGATCAGCAGGGCGGGGCAGCGAATGGCGGTGCCGCCGTAATGTTCGATCAACTGGCAGAGCGGGTCGGCTTGGAGTGCCGGTCGGGTGACCAGCACGCCCAAGCCGTTCAAGGCACGACTGCTCTCGCCCGCTTGCGGGAAAGAAGCCGGAAGCGAGGGCGATTGAATCATGGTTCAGTGCGTTTCCAGCAGCCGCCGCAAGATGGCATCCGCGCCGCGCCCGAGCAACTCCTCGGCCAAGCTCGTGCCCAGTGTCGCTGCCGATGCCGCTAGACCGCGAATCTCGCCGGCGACGATCTGGCTGCCATCGGGTTCGCCGACCAGGCCACGCAGCCACAACCGATCGCCTTCCAGGATGGCGTAACCGGCGATGGGCACTTGGCAACCGCCCTGCAAGCGGGCGTTGAAAGCCCGTTCTGCCGCGACCCGGATACGGGTGGCGGGGTCGTCGAGCGCCGCGACCAATTCGCGCGTTTTCGCGTCGTCCAGCCGGCATTCGACGCCGATGGCGCCTTGGCCGATGGCGGGCAGGCTGAATTCGGGTTCCAGCGCGCGGGTGATGCGCTCGGCCAGTCCCAAGCGTTTGAGACCGGCGGCGGCCAGGATGATGGCGTCGTACTCGCCGGCGTCCAATTTGGCCAGCCGGCTGTTGACGTTGCCGCGCAGACTGCGAATGGCCCAGCCGGGATAGCGGGCCGCCAACTGGCATTGCCGGCGCAGGCTGGACGTGCCGACTCGGGCGCCGGGAGGCAGGGCGTCGGGTTGAGGAAAACGGTTGGAGACGAAGGCATCGCACGGGTCTTCGCGGGCCAGAATGGCTGTCAAGCCCAATCCGGCGGGAAAATCCACCGGCACGTCCTTCATGGAATGAACGGCCAGATCGGCGCGACCCTCCAACAAGCCTTGCTCCAGCTCCTTGACGAATAGCCCCTTGCCGCCGACCTTGGATAAGGGGCTGTCGAGGATTTTGTCGCCGCGCGTGACCATGCCGATCAGTTCGACCCGCAAGCCGGGATGCGCTCGGCGCAGGCATTCGGCGACGTGTTCGGCTTGCCAGAGGGCGAGGGCACTTTTGCGGGTGGCGATGCGGAGCGTGTCGGGGTGCATGGTTTTGGTAAGCTATGCCGTCCTTTTCAGCCTAACAGAATAGTTTATGAGCGACACGCAAACCAACAAGACTTGGGGCGGGCGGTTCACCGAGAACACCGACGCCTTCGTGCAGGCGTTCACGGCTTCGGTGGAGTTCGACCGACGCATGTACCGGCAGGACATCGACGGCTCCATCGCGCACGCCCGGATGCTGGCGCGGGTGGGGGTGCTGGCGCCGGAGGATTGCGCGGCCGTCGTCGGCGGTTTGGAGGCAATTCGCGCCGAAATCGAGCGCGGCGAGTTCGAGTGGTCGGTGGAACTCGAAGACGTACACATGAACATCGAGGCGCGGTTGACCGAGCGCATCGGCGACGCCGGCAAGCGCCTGCACACCGGCCGCTCCCGCAACGATCAAGTCGCCACCGACATCCGCCTGTACTTGCGCGACGCCATCGACGCGATTCTGAGCGAACTCAAGCGGTTGCAGGGTGGGTTGGCGGAGTTGGCGGCGCGCGAGGCCGAGACCATCATGCCCGGTTTCACTCACTTGCAGGTCGCGCAGCCGGTGACCTTCGGCCATCATCTGCTGGCCTGGTTCGAGATGCTCAAGCGCGATTGCGAGCGGTTGGTGGATTGCCGCAAGCGGGTCAACGTCATGCCGCTGGGCGCGGCGGCGCTGGCCGGGACCAGCTATCCGCTGGATCGCCACTACACCGCGCAACTGCTCGATTTCGACGCGCCGTGCGCCAATTCGCTGGATGCGGTCAGCGACCGCGATTTCGCCATCGAATTCGCCGCCGATGCCGCGATTCTGATGACCCACCTGTCGCGAATGGCCGAAGAGCTGGTGCTGTGGTCTTCGGCCCAGTTCGATTTCATCGATCTGCCGGACCGGTTTTGCACCGGCTCCTCGATCATGCCGCAGAAGAAAAACCCCGACGTGCCGGAACTGGTGCGCGGCAAGGTCGGGCGGGTCAACGGCCATCTCGTCGCGCTGTTGACCCTGATGAAAAGCCAGCCGCTTGGCCTACAACAAGGACAATCAGGAAGACAAGGAGCCGCTGTTCGACACGGTGGATACCGTGCGCGGCTGTCTGCGCGCCTTCGCCGACATGGTGCCGGCCCTGCGTCCGAAGCGCGACCAGATGATGCGAGCCGCCCGGCGCGGTTTCGCCACCGCCACCGATTTGGCCGATTACCTGGTGCGTAAAGGCGTGCCGTTCCGCGATGCACACGAAGTGGTGGGCAAGGCGGTCCGGCTGGGCGTGGAGACCGACCGGGATTTGGCCGACATGACGCTGGCCGAACTGCGGCAGTTTTCGCCGCTGATCGAAGGCGATGTGTTCGGCGTCCTGTCGCTGGAGGGTTCGGTCGCCGCTCGCGACGTACTGGGCGGTACCGCACCGAACCGGGTGCGCGCGGCGGCGGCGGCGGCGCGCGCCTGGGTGGCGGAATCGGGCTGAGCGCCATGCGTCGGCGCAAAGGATTACCGATTCTGGCCGGCGTCTCGTTGACCGCGATCAGCTTGGCGGCTCTCGGCGGCTGGCTGGTTCGATCTTCGCCGGTCGAACCGGCGAGCCCGCCTGTCGTGGGCTCCTCCCCGATAGCGACGCCCTCGTCGGCGGTCGCCGGGCCGCCGTCGCCCGAACCGCCAAGCCCGTCAAGGATCGCCGCGGCTGTGGCGGAGACGCCGCCGGAGATCGCCGGACTGTCGCCGGCTTCATCCATTTCCGGGCCTCGAATCGTTGATCGGCTGTCCCGATCCGAACGTGTCGCCGACGCGCCGACCCTGTTGCAGGCGTGCTGGACCGCAGATCAGTTGCGCGGCGCGACGGATGATCGGCGAGCGAAAAAAACCGCTTCCGATCACCCTCTTTCCGCGCGAGCCCCGCTGCCGGCGGTTTCGTTGCCGGACGAGCTGCGCCGGTCGATCCGTTCGGTGAAACCCCGCAACGGAGAGAAGCTGGTGGCGCTGACGTTCGATCTTTGCGAGCGTTCTCGCGGAATCAGCGGCTATGATGCGGCGCTGGTCGATTACTTGCGCGACCAGCGGGTGAAGGCGACCTTTTTTGCCGGCGGCAAATGGATGCGCTCCCATCCCGACAGGACGATGCAACTGATGGCTGATCCGCTGTTCGAGCTGGGCAATCACACGTGGACTCACGCTAACCTGCGGATGGCCGACGGCCCTGAAATGCACGATCAAATCGCTAGAACGCAGGTGGAATACGGCGCTTTGCGCGAGCGATTGCTGGGATCGAAGTGCGCCGGTGCCTGGGGCGATCAAGCTGTGGGCAACGTGCCTGCCAGGCTGGCTCTGTTTCGGTTTCCTTACGGAGCGTGCGACGCGCGCGCGCTCGCCGCAGTCAACCAAAGCGGTCTGGCGGCGATTCAGTGGAGCGTTGTCACGGGCGATCCCGACAAGCGGCAAACCGCGCAGGCGATCGCGCGCACCGTGCTGAGCCAAGTCCGGCCGGGCTCCATCGTGATCGCGCACGCCAACGGTCGGGGCTGGCACACCGCCGAGGCACTGCCGCTGATCGTGCCGGAATTGCGCGCCCGCGGCTATCGGTTCGTCACGGTCAGCGAATTGCTGGCGCGAGGAGAGGTGGTCGCCGCCGATTCGTGCTACGAGCTGAAGCCGGGCGACAATCTCCGGTATGACAGACGGTCTCGGGCGAGCGGCAAGCGATGAGAGCCGGCCCATTTCTCGACCGTTACGCGCTGTCCGGTTTCTCGCTCGCGCCCATCGAGCCAGAAGATGCCAGGCGCATTGCCACCGAGATGGTCAAGATGGATCCTTGGCTGACCATGAACTATTCGGTCGCTCCTCTGGAAAGCTATCTTTCGACTTCAAGCCCGGCTTTGCACCGCTACGCGATCGAGGTGGATGGCGCCACCGCCGGCGTGGTGACGGTGCGCTACCCTTGGTTGAGGGGAGCCTATCTCGAGTTGATCGGCCTTTTTCCGAGCCGGCAGAAAAATGGGTTGGGCACGGCGATCTTGCGTTGGCTGGAGCGGGAAACAGAGCCCCACGCCGCCAACGTGTGGGTTTTGGTCTCGTCCTTCAATCGCGCGGCCCAGCGGTTTTATCTCCGACAAGGATTCCGGGAGATCGGGGCCATCGAAGCGTTGGTCAGCGCGAAAAGCACCGAGCTTTTGCTGCGTAAATCGCTGCGCTCGCCGAGCTAGCAAAGCGGATCTCGGCCCGGACGACGAACGTGATCGCATACCCGCCGAATTGGGGGGGCACGCGACGGCACGAGCTTGGGCGGCGGGGTTGCCGTGATTTTTGATGCGACGGGCCGCGCTACCTGACGTAGTAGCCGGCCACTCGCCAAGTCCCGTCCTTGTCGCGCATGGGGGTCACGGTTTCGATGGCGGAGGCTTTATTCGCGAACTGGGAATCGAATTGGATCACGACATACTCGCCGTCCGGGGCGCCCGGCAGGCTGCGAGTGAAATTCGCGGATTTGAACGTGCGGGATTTCATCGCGCCGAGCGGGGCGCGGGCCGCTCTGGCGGCCTTTTCCCACTCGGCTTTCATGACGGCGCTTCGGAACAACAGCGCCCCTTCGTCCCAGCTTTGCCCGTATTTTTCCGCGTCCACCAGCGCCAACCACGCCTTGGCCGCCGCTTGAGCCTTGTGGGTGTCGTCGGTCTCGGCTGCCCGGGCGAGCGAGCCAAGGAGAAAGAGGAAAACAAGGCCGATTCGCAAGACGTTTTTCACGGTATCTCCTTCGAGAGAACGAAAGGTGGGATTCTTGCTGACCGCGATGTTACGCCGGTCGCTTGCCGTATGCCCGCTCGACTTTGGCGACGCGAAGCTCGTAGCGCTCGTACCAAAGGCGCTTGCCGTTTTCCTGAGCCATCACATGCTCGGCATTCGCTTTCCAGTGGGCGAGGTCGGCTCGTGAGGCCCAGTAAGAGACGGTGATGCCGAAGCCATCGGCGCCGCGAGCGCTTTCGACGCCGAGAAATCCCGGCTGTCGAGCGGCAAGCTCAAGCATACGTTGAGCCATTTGTTCGTAGCCGTTGTCGCCGAGAGTCCGCAGCGATGAAAAGATGGCGGCGTAATACGGGGGCTCCGGCGTTTTGGCAAATGGGGATGAGTTCATGAAGACCCCGCGCTTGAGGTTATAAAGAATGCGGAGTGCAACGCTTATCTCGTTACCCACCCGCCGCAAACGGGAAATACTTGACCCACGAAACAATTCGCGGCGTCGCTACAGAGATAGGCGGCAAATAGCGCATCTTCCTGCGCCGAAACAAGCCTTGCCAGCGGCACCTCTCGCTTGAGCCGTTCTTGGAACGCCGGATTTGCCTGCACCTCCGGCGGGAAATAGGTCGGGTTGTCGACGAAGTTCTGGGCGATGGCGTTGACTTGAACGTTGTGGGAAGCGACCTCCACCCCGACGGCCTGAATGTAGGCCAGTTGCGCCCCACGAGCCGCGCTGTAGGTCGAGGTGCGCTTCATGCCACGCAAGGCGGCGGCGCTGCCCATCAACAGGATTTTCCCCGACCGGCGTTGCATCATTTGCGGCAGAACGGCGCGAACCAAGCGGGGAAGCGGATCTACCGTGTGAGCGAAAACCGTTCTCCATTCATCGTCGGTCGCATCGATTGCGGAAGTGGTCGGCGCCGGTAGGGCCAGATTGGCGACCAGCACATCCACATGGCCCGCTTCGCGGATGATTCGAGCAGGTAAATCCGGTTCCAGCAGCGGCCGGTCATCGGAAATGAGATCAGCGCCGAGATCGGCGAGCACTTGGCAAAGCGCCGGTCCCATGAAGCTTTCTGCTTGTGTGACTAATATCCGCTTTCCGGTAAGATCACAAATGTTCATGGCATATCTCGATGATTCGTTTTCATCGGCTTCTTGCCGTTCAATCCATGGGTTCGCCGCGCCGTTTAAGCCCGCGATACCGCCAGCACCCGCCCCAGCCACTTGGCGATGTCGCGGATTTCCTCCCAGCAGACCTCGTGGCCCATCCCGTAATCCTGCCACTCCACGGAATAACCCAAATTCTCCAACGACTCGGCGCTTTGCTGGCCGTAGCGCATCGGAATCACCGCATCGTAATCGCCGTGGGCCATGAAGATCGGCGTCTTTTGATTGGCGGGCCGTCGTTCGCCGCTCAGTTTGCTGGCTAAGGGAATGTAGCAGGACAAGGCCAGAATGCCGGCCAGCCGCTCCGGGTAGCGCAACCCGGTGTGCAGCGCCATCGCCCCGCCTTGGGAAAAGCCGGCCAACACGATGCGCTCGGCGGGGACGCCGCGCTTCTTCTCGCGTTCCAACAAATCGTAAATTCCCCGCTCGGAAGCGTAGACGCCATCGGGGTCTTCCTGGCGCGGCAGATCCATGCTCAGCACGTCGTACCAAGCCCGCATCCGCATGCCGCCGTTGACGGTGACGGGCCGGATCGGCGCGTTGGGAAACACGAAGCGAATGCCCAGCTCGTCCGGCAGGCGCAGCTCCGGCACGATGGGCTCGAAATCGCGAGCGTCGGCCCCGAGACCGTGCATCCAGATCACGCTGGAACGGACGGCGCCCTTGGGTTCGATTTCGACGGTGGTCAGCGGTGCATCGGTCATGAGGAAATTCCCGTGGCAGGCAGTCGAGCGGCATTACCGGCGAAGCCGGCCGGCTTGTCAAGCCGCGCCCGCCGGTCGAATGCGGGTTATACTGGTAGCCGATTTTCGTTCCCGGCGAGGATGTTCCGCAATGCCCGAATTTCGCCCCGGCCCGCTATTTCCGTGGATGCTGCTGGCCGCGCTGTTGGCCGGTTGCGGCCAGAAAGGCCCGCTGTATCTGCCTAAACCGCAAGCGCAAGCGCAATCGCAACCGCCGACCTCCGAGCAGATTCCGACGCCGAGGCCCTGAAGCATGGACCATTTCGAGTATCGCGACGGCCGATTGTACGCCGAGGATGTCCCCGTGGCCGACATCGCGGCGGCGGTCGGCACGCCCTGCTACCTCTATTCCCGCGCCACCATCGAGCGGCACTGGCACGCCTTCGACCGCGCTTTCGGCGACCACCCGCATTTGATCTGCTACGCGGTCAAGGCCAACAGCAATCTGGCGGTGCTGAACGTGCTGGCGCGGCTGGGGTCCGGTTTCGACATCGTTTCGGTCGGCGAACTGGAGCGGGTGCTGGCGGCGGGCGGCGAGCCCGGCAAGGTGGTGTTCTCGGGCGTCGGCAAACGCCGCGACGAGCTGGAGCGCGCCCTCGAAGTCGGCATCCACTGTTTCAACGTCGAGTCCGAGGCGGAATTGGCGCTGCTGGAACAGGTGGCGGCGAAACGGGGCCGGCGGGCGCCGGTCTCGCTGCGGATCAACCCGGATGTGGACGCCAACACCCATCCCTATATTTCCACCGGCCTGAAACAGAACAAATTCGGCATCGACGTGGAACGGGCGCTGGCGGTTTACGCGCGGGCCGCCGCTTCGCCGCATCTGGCGGTCGTCGGGGTGGATTGCCACATCGGCTCGCAACTGACCCAAGTGGCGCCGTTCGTGGATGCGCTGGAACGGGTGCTGGCGCTGGTGGCGCGGCTGGAAAGGCAGGGGATTCCGATCCGCCATCTGGACCTCGGCGGCGGGCTGGGGATCCGCTATCGGGACGAGGAACCGCCCTTGCCCGCCGATCATGCCGCCGCGCTGATGGAACATCTGCGCGGCCGACCCTATCAAATTCTGATCGAACCCGGCCGGGCGATTGTGGGCAATGCCGGCATTCTGCTGACGCGGGTGGAATTGTTGAAGCGGGGCGAGGACAAAAGCTTCGCGGTGGTGGACGCGGCGATGAACGACCTGATCCGTCCGGCCCTGTACGCGGCTTGGCAGGCCATCATCCCGGTCGAACCGCGAACGGCGGGCGAACCGTGCCGCTACGACGTGGTGGGGCCGATCTGCGAGACCGGCGATTTTCTCGGCAAGGATCGGGATTTGAACGTCGAGCCGGGCGATCTGCTGGCGGTGCGCTCCGCCGGCGCTTACGGGCTCTCGATGAGTTCCAACTACAATTCCCGGCCGCGCGCCGCCGAAGTCATGGTGGACGGCGGCCGGTTCCAGGTGGTGCGGCGGCGGGAGACGGTGGCGGAACTGTTTGCCGGCGAGGCGCTGCTGTCTTGATCGAACGGAGAGTGCTATGAACGCGCGTTTCGCCAACCCATCCAGCGAAGATATCCGCCAATTGCTCGGCCGGATCAAGACCATCGCCGTGGTCGGTTTGTCCGCCTCGCCGGGCCGGCCCAGCCACGGTGTCGCCAAGGCGCTGCAAGGCTTCGGTTATCGCATCATCCCGGTCAATCCCACCCTGTCGGCGGCGCTGGGCGAGAAGGCTTATCCCAGTTTGCGCGAGTTGCCGGAGCCGGTCGATCTGGTGGACGTGTTCCGCGAATCGCGCCATGTCGCCGGCATCGTCGAGGAATGCATCGCCTTGAAGTTGCCCGCGCTGTGGTTGCAGGACGGCGTGGTGGACGAGGCGGCGGCGCTGCGGGCGCGCGAGGCGGGCATGACGGTGGTGATGGATCGTTGTATCTATCGCGACTACCTCCAGTTGATACCGTGAACATGGCTGAAAAAACTTCCGAACATCCGGTTCAGCACCGGCTAAAGCTACGCAATCTGCGCCTGTCCGACTACGGCGATGTGCAGGAAATCATGGAGCTGGTCTACCCTAGCATGGATGGCGCCTGGACCCGCGAGCAGTTCGTCTCGCAGATCGCCCGCTTCCCGGAAGGGCAGATCTGCATCGAGGACAACGGCAAAGTGGTCGCCGCCGCCATCAGCCTGATCGTGGACTATGGCCGCTACGGTGACCGGCATACCTACTGGCAGATCATCGGTGACGGCTATCTCACGACCCACGATCCCAACGGCGACACCTTGTACGGCGTGGATGTCTTCGTCCATCCCACCTACCGCGACATGCGCCTCGGTCGGCGGTTGTACGACGCCCGCAAGGAGCTGTGTGAAAAGTTGAATCTGCGCGCGATCGTGGTCGGCGGGCGGATTCCCGGCTATGGCCAGTACGCCCACGACATGGCCCCGCAGCAGTACGTCGAGCGGGTTCGGGCCAAGGAACAGGTCGATCCCATCCTCACGTTCCAGTTGGCCAACGATTTCCACGTTCGCAAGATCATCACCGGCTACCTGCCCGATGACACGGAATCGAAGGCGTATGCGGTCTTGCTGGAATGGCTGAATATCTACTACGAGGACAAGGAAGTCCTGATCGGCGGGAGCAAGTCGGTGGTGCGGGTCGGGGCGGTGCAGTGGCAGATGCGCCAGACCGCCTCGCTGGAGGAGATGCTCCAGCAGGTCGAGTATTTCGTGGACGCGGTGGCCGGCTACAAGACCGACATCGTGCTGTTCCCGGAATTCTTCAACGGCCCGCTGATGGCGCAGTTCAACCAGCGCAACACCGCCGAGGCCGTGCGGCAACTGGCCGAATACACCGAGCCGCTGCGCGAGGCGATCGTCCAGTTGGCGGTGGCCTACAATGTCAATATCGTCGCGGGCAGCATGCCGGAATACAGCGACGGCGTGCTGTATAATGCCGCTTATCTTTGCCGGCGCGATGGCACCTGGGACAAGCAGTCCAAGCTGCATATCACGCCCGACGAGCGATCCTATTGGGGCTTGCAGGGCGGCGACGCCCTAAAGGTGTTCGAACTGGATATCGGCAAGATCGGCATTCTGATCTGCTACGATGTGGAATTCCCGGAACTGCCACGGCTGTTGGCCGATCAGGGCATGCAGATTCTGTTCGTGCCCTTCTGGACGGACACCAAGAACGCCTATTTGCGGGTGCGGCGCTGCGCTCAGGCGCGGGCTATCGAGAACGAGTGCTACGTGGTGATCTCCGGCAGCGTCGGCAACCTGCCGAAAGTGGAGAACATGGACATGCAATACTCCCAGGCGGCGGTGTTTACCCCGTCCGACTTTGCTTTTCCGCACGACGCCATCGCCGCCGAGGCCACGCCAAACACCGAGATGACCCTGATCGTGGATTTGGACCTGGACAGCCTCAAGGAAATGCGGGTGCATGGCAGCGTGCGCAACTTCCGCGACCGGCGGCTGGATCTGTACAAGGTGGCTTGGACCGGACGGAGTTGAGAGCCGCCGGAATCCGCTGTTCCGCTCTTCACCCCAGCTTTGTGAAGGCAAAGCCATGACCCTGCGATTCACCAAGATGCACGGACTCGGAAACGATTTCGTGGTGATCGACGGCATCCGTCAGACCGTGGTCCTGGACCCGGCCCGGATCCGCCGTTTGGCCGACCGCCACTTCGGCATCGGTTGCGACCAGGTGTTGCTGGTGGAAGCGTCCGACCGGCCGGACGCCGATTTTCGCTACCGCATCTTCAACGCCGACGGCGGCGAAGTGGAGCAGTGCGGCAATGGCGCCCGCTGCTTCGCCCGTTTCGTGCGCGACCGGGGTTTGACCGACAAGGACGACTTGCGGGTGACGACCGCCGGCGGCCTGTTGCGCTTGCAAGTCCAGCCGGACGGCCGGGTGGCCGTCGATATGGGTCAACCGGAGCTGGAACCGGCCGAAATCCCGTTTTTCGCCGACCGGCGCGCTCGACGCTATGCGATTGCCGCCGATGGCATGGATCTGGACATCGGCGCGGTGTCGATGGGCAATCCTCACGCCGTCCTGGTGGTGGACGATGTGGATCGCGCGCCGGTGGCGCACTTGGGGCCGCTGCTGGAGCGGCACGGCCGTTTTCCCAAGCGCGCCAACGTCGGCTTCATGCAGATCGTGGCCCCGGACCATATCCGGCTTCGGGTCTTCGAGCGGGGCGCCGGCGAAACCTTGGCTTGCGGCAGCGGGGCCTGCGCGGCGGTGGTCGCCGGTCGGCTGTGGGGCCTGCTGTGGCCGAATGTCCGGGTGGCGTTGCGCGGCGGCGAATTGACCGTCCACTGGGCCGGCGAGGGCGAGTCCGTCCTCATGACCGGCCCGGCGGAGAACGTGTTCGAGGGGTGGATCGAATCGTGAACGAAGATTTGAATGCTCTGGACCCCGACGGGGCGGTGACCGCCTATCTTCGCGATCACCCGGAGTTTTTTGCCCGGCACCCCGATCTGGTGGAACACCTGCGGATCCCCCACCCCTGCAAGCCGGCGGTGTCGCTGCTGGAATACCAGAACCGCCTGCTGCGGGAACGCTGCCAGCGCCTGCACGACAAGCTGCTGGAGCTGGTGGCCATCGCCCGCGACAACGACCGGCTGGCGGAACGGGTGCAGCGGTTGGCGCTCAATCTGCTCGACGCGCGGGGCGGGCTGGACGAGCTGTTGCACGGCATCAAGGCGATCCTGCGCGACGAGTTCAAGGCCGACTGCATCGTGCTGTGCCTGACCGAGCCGCCGACCATGGGCTTGAGCGCCGTGGAGGAATTTCTGCGTCCGGACGTGGTGGGCCTGTTCGACGACGTGTTTCGGGTCGGCCAACCGCAATGCGGCCGGTTGAGTCCCGAGCAGGCCGCCGCCCTGTGTGGCCAGGGTTGCGCGACCGTGGCTTCGGCGGCGCTGATTCCGCTGGGCGGCGGCGAATGGCGCGGGTTGCTGGTGGTGGGCAGCGTCAATCCCGGCCGGTTCCATCCGGGCGTCGGCACCTTGTTTCTGGAGCGGATCGGCGAGCTGGTCAGCCAGGCGTTGCAAGCGCGGTTGCTGGCCAGCGGCTGGCAGACCCGGTCCGATGACCCGTTCTCCGTCCGGGGCGGCGGATAGGAGCCGCTCAATAGCCCAGCCAGATATCCAGTTTGGCGTGGGCTTCGTCCACCCCATCGCCGGACAGGGCCGAAAAAAGCTGGGCGCTGGCTCCCGGATAATCGAGGCGCAGCATCGCTTGCAGTTGCCGCAAGGTGGTCGCGACCTTGCCCCGGCTCAGCTTGTCGGCCTTGGTCAGCAGCACGTGGGCCGGCAAGGCGCGGGCGGCGCAGCAGTCCAGCAACCGCCGGTCCAGCTCGGTCAGCGGGTGGCGGACATCCATCAGCAGCAGCAGTCCCCGCAGCGCCGCCCGCTCGCGCAGATACCGCTCCAGCAGGGCTTGCCAGTGGCGGCGGATCGCATCGGGCACTTGGGCGTAACCGTAGCCGGGCAGATCCACCAGATAGCGGTCCGGCTCCACCCGGAAAAAATTCAGCATCTGGGTGCGGCCGGGCGTTTTGCTGGTCCGCGCCAAGCTCCGCTGGCCGGTCAGCAGGTTGATGGCGCTGGATTTGCCGGCGTTGGAACGGCCGGCGAACGCCACTTCCTGGCCGGTGTCGGGCGGCAATTGCTCGAAGGCGTTGACGCTGATCAAAAAATGGGCGGCGCGATAGCGGTTGGCGGCGACGGTCGCCCGGTGAATAGAGGTAGGTTTACTGGGGTTTCTCATTGAACTTGGGAGCCGAAACTGATATATAAAACTGCCGCTTTCGCAGGGCGGGACCAAGCCAGGCAAACGGGTGTTCCGCCGCGACCGAGCGAGACTCGCCCGCCGGAAAACGCCGCTCTATGCGCGTCGGCGCCGGGTCGCCAGAACCGAACACCGTCATCGTACAGGAGCCTTCCAAAAATGAAAAAATTCCTCGTGATCGCCGCGACCTGCGCTCTGCTCGGTTCCGCGACCACCGCGCTGGCCGCCGGTGACCCCACCGCCGGCAAGACCAAATCCGCGACCTGCGCGGCCTGCCACAGCGCGGACGGCAACAGCGCCAATCCCCAATATCCCAAGCTGGCCGGGCAGAGCGCCGATTATCTGCTCAAGCAGTTGCAGGATTACAAGAGCGGCGCCCGCGCCAACCCGATCATGCTCGGCATGGTCGCGCCGTTGAGCCCGCAGGACATGGAAGATCTGGCGGCCTATTTCTCCTCGCAGCAGGTCGCCCGCGCCGCCGCCGATCCGGCGCTGGCGCCGCAGGGTGGGACCATCTTCCGGGGCGGTAACCTGACCAGCGGCGTTTCGGCCTGTGCGGCCTGCCACGGTGCCGCCGGAGCGGGCAATCCTGCCGCCAAGTTCCCCGCCATCGCCGCCCAGCACGCCGATTACCTCCAAGCCCAGCTCAAAGCGTTCCGCGCGATGGAGCGGGCCAACGACGCCGGTCAGATGATGCGTGCCATCGCCGCCAAAATGACCGACGCGGAAATCAAAGCGGTCGCGTCCTACGCGCAAGGCCTGCAATAAGGCTCGGCCTCTTTCGCCCGAGAATCCTGGAAATCGTCGGGGTGGCCATCCGGCCACCCTTTTTTGTGGCCTGCAAACGCCCTGGTCCCGGCGACCCCGAACGCTTTTCGACGAGCCGAGTCGAACAGGCAACTCAAAACGATCCCCGTCGCCATTTCGTGAACGACCTCGCCGCACGCGGAATTTCCCCACGGCGCACCCTCGGGTGGGTGCTGCTGGAATTTCTCGGTTCGATGAACCTCGCGATCACTTTGCTGGTGGCGATTGCCGTCGCCTCGGTGATCGGTACGGTGTTGCAGCAAAATCAGCCCTACGCCGATTACGCGCTCAAGTTCGGGCCGTTTTGGTTCGAGGTGTTCGGCTGGCTGGGGTTGTACGACGTTTACGGCACCGCCTGGTTCATCGGCATCCTCGCTTTCCTGATCGTGTCCACCAGCGTTTGCCTCTACCGGCAAGTGCCGGCCATGTTGCGGGAAATGACCCGGTTTCGCACTCAGGTCCAGCTCCATTCCTTGCGCGGGTTTCACCAGCGGGCCGAATGGTTGCTGCCCGGCTGGAGTTCGGAGGCGGTGATGGCGGTGCTGGACGATGCTTTTCGCGCTCACGGTTACCGCTGGCGCTGGCAGGATAACGGCGATCATCGGGTGGCGGCGGCGATGAAAGGCCGGTACAACCGGTTGGGCTATCTGTTCACCCACGCGGCGGTGGTGGCGATCGGGGTCGGCGGTCTGCTGGACGGCAACCTGTGGTTGAAGCTGAAGGAATGGCGCGGCGAGATCGCCATCGAAAAGCGCGACTTGGCCGCCCGCGACGTGCCGCCGGCGAGCAGGCTCCAGCCCGACGCGGTGCCGGCGTTTCGGGGCAACGTGATGCTGCCGGAAGGCGCCGCCGCCAATTTCGTTTTCCTGCGCTTGCGCGACGGTTATCTGTTGCAGGAACTGCCGTTCGCTATCGAGCTGAGGGATTTTCAGGTGGCGTACTACGACACCGGCCAGCCCAAGTCCTTCGTCAGCCAAGTCCGCATCCACGACCGGGAGCACTTGGGCGACCGGCCGCTGGAGGCGACCATCCGGGTCAATCATCCCCTGGTCTATCGCGGCTACGCCATCTACCAGTCCGATTTCGGCGACGGCGGCTCCAAGCTGGAGCTGCGCGCGTGGCCTTTGTCCGGCGCCAAGCTGGAGCCGGCCGGGCTGAAAGGCGAAGTGGGGAGCGCGCTCAAGTTGGCGGGGTCGGGCGGACCGCTCCATCTGGAGCTGGACGACTTCCGGCTGTTCAATCTGTTGCCGGAGCCCGACGCCAAGCCCGGCGACCGCAAGTTCCGCAACTTCGGTCCCAGCGTCGGCTTCAAATTGCGCGACGCCGCCGGCGAGGCGCGGGAGTATTTCAATTACATGGCTCCGGTGCAGCTTCAGGACCGCTGGTTCTTTATCAGCGGTACGCGAACCCGTCCCGGCGACGCCTTCACGTATCTGCACATCCCGGCCGACCCCGACAACAGTCCCGAGCGCTTCTTGAAATTCAATGCCCGCTTGCGGGATGGCGATGGGGTTCGGGCGCTGCTGGAACGCTCCGCTCCCGACGCCGGGAACGCCGACTTCCAGCGCGATTTCAACCTGGTGCGCTCGAATCTGGTCGGCCTGTTCGTCGAGGGCGGTTTTGCCGCCGTGTCGGAACGGGCCAAGGCCGTCGTGCCCGCCGACCGGCTCCGGGAGGCCACCGCGCTGTATCTCAACATCCTGCGCGACACCTTGGCCGAAGTGTTTCTCGCCGTGTTGCGCGAGGAGGGAGTGGATGTGGATCGGGGTATCGGCGAGCGCGAGGACGCTTTCTTTAATGACGCCGTGTCTGCGGTGGCGGCGTTGTCCGGCTACGGGGCGCCCTTTTACCTGCAACTGACCGGATTCCAGCAGGTGGAAGCGTCGGGGTTGCAGGTCGCGCGGAGCGGGGGAACAACGGTGGTCTACGTGGGGTTCGGGTTTCTGGTCACGGGTATCTTTATCATGTTTTATACTTCCCATCGCCGGGTCTGGGCGTGGCTGGCGGTCGAGGATGGGGCTATCCGGCTGGTGCTCGCCGGCACCGGCAACCGCCGTCAAGCGGAATTCGCGAGCCAGTTTGCCCGCTTGCGCGCGGGGTTGGCGCAGCGTCTGGGCGAACCCCTGCAAGCGGGCTAGGGTCGCGGAGCACGAAGAACACATCGATAACGATTTATTTCGGTCAAAGTAACATTTGTCATTCTCGTGTCATTCATTATCATGGTGCAGCATCCGAGAGAGGTCTATCGACGATGGCGGTAACGCGCGAAGCAGTGCTGGAGCGGTGGGATCGGCCGTCCCTCTGGACCAAACCGACGGTTTGGGATGTGCTCTGGGTATTACTGGTCGTGGCGGGTTCAGGGTACGCCTATAGCCTCTACCAACCCTACATGGACGGTTACGAGGTGGCGATCCAGATCGGAGCCACTCTGGCGTTGATCGCCTGGGGTCTCTATTGGAAACCGGCGCGGTTGTTCGTCGCGGCGGTAATGGCGCTAACCGTGGTGGCGTTGTGGCGTTACGGGGTCGATTTCGAAGCGCGCAAGAGCGATTTCCTGCTCAAGTATTTTCTGGAAAGCCAAGTCGCGTTCATGTGGATGAGCAGCTTGTACGTCTTGGCCACCGTCACCTATTTCGTCGCGCTGTTCGCCCGCTCCGATTTTGTCGGGAAGACCGCAACCGCCTTGACTTGGAGCGCGACGGTCATGGGCTTGACCGGCCTGCTGGTGCGCTGGCGCGAGTCGTATCTGCTGGGCGCCGACATCGGCCACATCCCGGTCAGCAATCTTTATGAGGTCTTTATCCTGTTCGCGCTCATCACGGCGCTGCTCTATCTGTTTTACGAAGACCGCCATCGCGCCCGCTCTATGGGCGGCTTCGCCCTGCTGGCCATCAGCGGCGCGGTGGCTTTCCTGCTGTGGTACACCTTCGACCGGGAAGCCCATCACATTCAGCCGCTGATTCCGGCTTTGCAAAGCTACTGGATGAAAATCCACGTCCCGGCCAATTTCATCGGCTACGGCGCCTTCGCCCTGGCGGCGATGCTGGGCGTGGCCTATCTGCTCCGATCCGGCGCGGAATCCCGCCGTCCCGATGGTCTGCTGGCGCGAGCGCTACCGCCGTTGGACTTGCTGGACGAGGTGATGTACAAGGCCATCGCTTTGGGTTTCGCCGCGTTCACCATCGCCACCATCCTCGGCGCATTGTGGGCGGCCGAGGCTTGGGGGGGGTACTGGTCCTGGGACCCCAAGGAGACTTGGGCGCTGATCGTCTGGTTGAATTACGCCGCTTGGCTGCACCTGCGGCTGACCAAGGGCTGGCGCGGAACGCCGATGGCCTGGTGGGCGGTGGTCGGCCTGTTCGTGACCCTGTTCGCCTTTCTGGGGGTCAATATGTTCCTGTCGGGGTTGCATTCCTACGGTACGCTGTAAGCGAGTCCTCGCGATCCCCCTTTCGTCGAATCAAGAGCAATCGAGGAAATATTTATCCATGTTGAACAGGTTCTTCCATCTTCCGGTGTTCCTGCTGGTTTGGGCGCTGTCCCTGGTCGGCGCGCAGGCTGCCGATTCTGCCGCCACGCCGACTCCGTTCCAGGAGGGGAAGGATTACACGCGACTCTCCACGCCGGTGCCGACCTCGGTCCCCGATAAACCCGAGGTGGTCGAGCTGTTTTCGTACCGCTGCCCGCATTGCCGCGATCTGGATCCGTCGGTAGCGGAATGGCTGAAGCGCAAGCCCGACAACGTCGCGTTCGTGCGAATCCCGGTGTCCGCCGGCTACCAGGCGGATTACGAGTCGGCCGCCCGCGCCTATTACGCCGTCGAAGCCCTGGGCGTGCTGGACAAGGTTCACCAGCCGCTGTTCGAGGCCATTCACCGCGACAAGCGCAAGCTGACCAACGAGGACGAATACGCGGCTTTCCTCGCCGAACACGGGGTGGACCCGGACGCCTTCCGCAAGGCGTACAAATCCTTCCAGACCGAGACCCAGATGCGCCGGGGCAACCAGTTGGCGCAGCGCTACGGCACGCGCGGCGTGCCGGCGGTGATCGTCAACGGCCGCTACGAGGTGCGTTCCCCGCGCATGTTTGAAGTGGTGGATTTTCTGCTCGCCCAGTGAGCGGGGAGGATACCAAGGCGGCGAACCATGACCGGCCAAAGGGAACCGCGACGGTTGCGGCTGCTCAGCTACAACATCCAAAGCGGGCTGACCACCCGCAATTATTCTCAGTATCTCACCCGCAGTTGGAAGCATTTGGTGCCGGTGCCGTCGCGGATGACCAATCTCGATGGCATCGCCCGGATTTTGACCGATTACGATATCGTGGGCTTGCAGGAAGTGGATGCCGGCAGCCTGCGCAGCGGCTTCGTCAACCAGGTGAAATATCTGGCCGACTCGGCCGGCTTCAAGCACGTTTTCGATCAAGCCAATCGCAAGATCGGCATGATCTCCCAACACGGCAACGCGATGTTGAGCCGGATTCGGCCCACCGCCATCACCGAACACAAACTGCCGGGCTTGATCCCCGGCCGGGGCGTGTTGGAGGTCCGTTTCGGCGGCGGCGCGGACGCTCTGCACGTCTTGATTCTGCACATGGCTCTGGGCCGGCGCGGCCGGTTGCGGCAGATCGAATTCTTGGAGGAATTGGTGCGGGATTGCCAGCACGTTATCCTGATGGGCGATCTCAACTGCGGTTCGGACAGCCCGGAGATGACGGCGTTGCTGGCGGCGGCCCGCCTGCGCGAACCGGGTCCGGGACTCTTCACCTTTCCCAGTTGGCAGCCGGACCGGCAACTGGATCACATTTTGGTCTCTCAGTCGATCACGGTTGAGCGGGTCGAGGTGCTGAGCTACGCCTATTCCGATCATTTGCCGATCGCGATGGATGTGCGGTTGCCCAAGGGTTTGCGGCTGAAGGTTAAAGGCTAGGGATCGCGTTCGGAGTGTTTGCCGGGAAATGGCCTGAAACCAAGGGAAAACCGATGAGTGATTTCTGGACCGCCTTGGAGGGCCACATCGGCAGGGTTACCGGCCAACCGTTCGTCGCCCGCCAGCGCCGGGCGCTGGGTGGGGGCTGCATCAGTCGGGCTTGGCGAGTGGGCGATGGGAAACGGGACTATTTCGTCAAGATCAATGCCGCCGCTAGCCTGCCGATGTTCGAAGCCGAGGCGGCGGGATTGACGGAACTGGCCGCGACCGCGACCGTGCGAGTACCCGAACCCGTATGCCACGGCGCCGCTGGAGAGCAGGCTTATCTGGTGTTGGAATACCTGCCGCTGGGCGGAAGCGCCCCGAAAGCGTTGGAACGCCTGGGGCGGCATCTGGCCGATTTGCACGGTCGGCCCCGGCCTTACTTTGGATGGCATCGGGATAACACCATCGGTTCCACGCCCCAACCCAACGGCCGATTCGACGATTGGCTGACATTCTGGCGCCAGCGGCGTCTGGGTTTCCAGCTCGAATTGGCCGCCGCTAACGGTTATGGTGGCGCGTTGCAGCATCGGGGCGAGGAGCTGCTCGCGCGGTTGGCGGATCTGTTCGCCGGTTACCGGCCGACACCGGCTTTACTGCACGGCGATCTCTGGAGCGGTAACGCCGGTTGCACCACGGAAGGGGAGCCGGTGATTTTCGACCCGGCGGTCTATTACGGTGATCGCGAGGCCGACTTGGCGATGACCGAGCTGTTCGGCGGCTTTCCCGAAAACTTTTACGCGGCTTATCGGGAGGCATTGCCGTTGGCGTCAGGCTACCCGCTCCGGCGAACCTTGTACAATCTGTATCACGTTCTCAACCACCTCAATTTGTTCGGCGGTGGCTACCGCGCCCAAGCCGAAGGTATGATCGCCACATTGTTGGCGGAACTGCGCTGACGAGCCCGCTTTCTCGGGACGCTCGCGTTGGAGTGAAAGGGATCGGGACGCCCGTGCCCTCGTTCGCCGTCGGATTCGGAGGCGGACGGTATTTTGCCGACGCTTCACGACCGGCTTTCCTTGTGAGTGGGACCCCGCTAGAATGCGCGGCTTGCCATATTGTCATGGAGATCCCGTGTCCGAAGCGACCAGCAACTCATCGCCCGCATTCTGGTTCGCGGTGTTCAGCAAACCGCGCCGGGAAGCGGAGGCGGTCGAGCAGCTGGAGCGCCAGGGCTACACGGCTTTTCTGCCCAAGGTCCGGTCGCGGCGCCGGTTGCGCGGCCAATGGCAGAATATCGTAGAACCCATGTTCCCGCGCTACCTGTTTCTGCGGGCGGTGCCGGGGCAGGACGATTTGCGACCGGTGCGTTCGACGCGCGGTGTCATTGGCTTGGTCCGGTTCGGCGGTGAACCGCAGCCGGTACCGGAACCGGTGATCGCCGAGTTGCAGCGGCTTTGCGCGGGGCTGGACGGCGTGCTGGAATTGCCGGCGCCCCTGGTTCCAGGTAGCCGGGTACGGGTTCTGGAAGGACCGTTCGCCGGCTGCGAGGCGGATCTGCTAAGCCTCGACGGCCAGCGCCGGGCGCTGGTGTTGCTCGAATTGCTCGGACGCTCGAACCCGGTCGCACTGCCGCTGGATGTGCTGGCGCCGACCGACTGACGTTTAAAGCCTTCCCGTTAGTCTCCCGATCATCCAACTTGTGAAACTTGCCGGGCAGTAGCCTTGTCCGAAATGGCGCTCATGGACCCCTACAAACTGACTCATCTGAAGCAGCTCGAAGCCGAAAGCATTCACATCATTCGCGAGGTGGCCGCCGAGTTCGAGAAGCCGGTGATGCTGTACTCGATCGGGAAGGATTCCTCGGTGATGCTGCAACTGGCGCTGAAAGCCTTTTATCCCGGTAAGCCGCCGTTTCCGCTGATGCATATCGATACCACCTGGAAATTCCGGGAGATGATCCGCTTTCGCGACGAGCAGATGAAGCGGCTGGGTCTGGAACTGATCGTCCACGTCAACGAAGACGGCTTGCGCCAAGGCATCAACCCTTTTACCCACGGCTCGCGGGTCCACACCGACGTGATGAAAACCCAAGCGCTGAAGCAAGCCTTGGACAAGTACGGCTTCGACGCGGCGTTCGGCGGCGCCCGCCGCGACGAGGAGCGCTCGCGGGCCAAGGAGCGGGTTTATTCCTTCCGCGACCGCAACCATCGCTGGGACCCGAAAAACCAGCGTCCCGAACTGTGGAACCTCTACAACGGCCGGGTCCACAAGGGCGAGAGCATCCGGGTGTTCCCGCTGTCCAACTGGACCGAACTGGACGTCTGGCAATACATCCACCTGGAAAACATCCCCATCGTGCCGCTGTATCTGGCTGCGGAGCGGCCGGTGGTCGAGCGGGATGGCACCCTGCTCATGGTCGATGACGAGCGGATGCCGCTGGAGCCGGGCGAGACGCCGAAGCTGGAGCTCGTGCGGTTCCGCACCCTGGGTTGCTACCCGCTGACCGGGGCGGTGCGCTCGACGGCCACCACCTTGCCCGAGATCATTCAGGAGATGCTGCTGACCCGCCATTCGGAGCGTCAGGGCCGCTTGATCGACCACGATGCCGCCGGTTCGATGGAAGAGAAAAAGCGGCAGGGGTATTTTTGACATGTCTCACGTTTCTCCCCAGATCGAAACCGACATCGAAGCCTATTTGGAAGCCCACGAGCGCAAGGATCTGCTGCGCTTCATCACCTGCGGCAGCGTGGATGACGGCAAAAGCACCTTGATCGGCCGGCTGCTCTACGACACCCAGTTGATCTACGAGGATCAGCTCGCCGCCGTGCGCCGCGACACCGTCAAGTACGGCACCACCGGCGAGGAATTGGATCTGGCGCTGCTGGTCGATGGTTTGCAGGCGGAGCGGGAGCAGGGCATCACCATCGATGTCGCCTACCGCTATTTCTCGACCGAGAAGCGCAAGTTCATCATCGCGGACACCCCCGGCCACGAGCAGTACACGCGCAACATGGCGACCGGCGCCTCGACCGCGCAACTGGCCATCCTGCTGGTGGACGCCCGCAAGGGCGTGCAGGTGCAGACCCGCCGCCACAGCTTCATCGTGTCGCTGCTGGGCATCCGCCATCTGGTGCTGGCGATCAACAAGATGGATTTGGTGGAGTTCGACCAGGCCGTGTTCGAGCGGATTCGCGAGGATTACGGCGATTTCGTGGACAAGCTGGGGGTGCGGGACGTGCGCTGCGTGCCGGTTTCCGCCCTGCGCGGCGACAACGTGGCGCAGCCGTCCACCGCCATGCCCTGGTATCGAGGGCCGACCCTGTTGCAATTGCTGGAGGAGGTGGAGGTCGCCGCCGACCGCAACCTGCGCGATTTCCGATTTCCGGTGCAATACGTCAACCGGCCCAACCTGGATTTTCGCGGGTTTTGCGGCACCATCGCGGCGGGTACCGTGCGGCTGGGCGATCCGGTGGTGGCGTTTCCCTCGGGACGGCGCAGTCAGATCACGGCCATCGTCACCGCCGATGGCGAGCTGGCGGAGGCGTTCGCCGGTCAAGCGGTCACCTTGACCTTGCAGGATGAAATCGACGTCAGCCGCGGAGATTTGCTGGTTCATCCCGAACCGCTTGCCGGCGGTCGCCGATACTTTCGACGCTCGGGTGGTATGGATGGCGGATACGCCCCTGTTGCCGGGCCGGCAGTACGATCTGAAACTGGGAACGCGGCTGGTTCCGGCCATGCCCAGCCTGCTGCACCACCGGATCGACGTGAATACCCTCGAACACCAGCGAGCCGAGGAATTGGGGCTGAACGAAATCGGTTACTGCCGGTTCGCGTTGAACCAGCCGGTCCCGTTCGATCCCTACGAGGAAATTCCCGGTGCTGGCGGGTTCATCATCATCGATCGGGTCAGCAACGCCACGGTCGGCGCGGGGATGATCGTGCGGCCGGTCACGCAGCCGCTGACGGACAAGTCGCGCAACGTGGTGTGGCACGAGCACAAGGTCGCCAAGACCCAGCGGGCCAACCAGAAGGCCCAAAAGCCGTGCGTGATCTGGTTGACCGGGCTGTCGGGCTCGGGGAAATCGACCTTGGCCAACGGTTTGGAACAGCGGTTGTTGCAGCGCGGGTATCACAGCTATCTGCTGGACGGCGACAACATCCGCCACGGCCTGAATCAGGATCTGGGCTTTTCCAGGGAGGACCGGATCGAGAACATTCGCCGGATCGGCGAGGTGGCGTCGCTGTTCGCGGATGCCGGGCTGATCGCCATCACCGCTTTCATCTCGCCGTTCCGGGCCGACCGGGCGCTGGTGCGGGCGCTGGTGCAGGAAGGGGAATTTATCGAGGTTTATGTCCGGGCCTCGCTGGAAGCCTGCGAGCGGCGCGATCCGAAAGGTTTGTACGCCAAGGCCCGCGCCGGGATGATTCGCGATTTCACCGGCATCGACTCCCCCTACGAGCCGCCCGAGCGACCGGAACTGGTGCTCGACACCGAGCGGGAGCCGGTCGAAACCAACCTGGAACGGCTGCTGGCTTATCTCGGCGAGCGGCGGATTCTGCGGGGGAACTGAAACCGGGCGATCACGGCCGAATATCCTTAATCGCCCCCTCCAGGCCACACCGTTTGGCGACCGGCAGCGGAGGGGGAGAGCGTGAAGGGAGGAGAATTGCGATGTCCCAGATTGCGTTCATCACCGGCGCCACGTCCGGCTTCGGCGCGGCTTGCGCCCGCCTGTTCGCCGCCAACGGCTGGTCCCTGGTCCTGTGCGGCCGCCGGCGGGAGCGGCTTGACGCTTTGCGGGCGGAGCTGGCCGAAGCCGCGCCTGTCCATGCGGTTGCTCTCGACGTTCGCGACGAGGCCGCCGTCAACGCCGCCGTCGCCGCGCTACCCGCCGAATTCGCCGAAATCGATTTGCTGGTCAATAACGCCGGACTGGCGCTCGGATTGGAACCGGCCCACCGCTGCGACATGGAGGACTGGCAGCGGATGGTGGATACCAACATCAAGGGCTTGATGTATTGCACCCGTGCGGTTTTGCCGGGCATGGTGGCCCGGGATCGCGGCCACATCGTCAACATCGGTTCGGTGGCGGGCACCTATCCCTATCCGGGCGGCAACGTCTACGGCGCCACCAAAGCCTTCGTCAAACAATTTTCCCTCAACCTGCGCGCCGATCTGCTGGGGACGCGGGTGCGGGTGACCAACGTCGAGCCCGGCTTGGCGGAGAGCGAGTTTTCCCTGGTGCGCTTCAAGGGCGACGAGGGTAAAGCGAACAAAACCTACGAGGGCACTCAGCCGCTACGGCCCGAGGACATCGCCGATATCGTCTACTGGGTGGCGACCCGCCCCGCACACGTCAACTTGAACAGCATCGAAGTGATGCCGGTCTGTCAGGCCACCGGGCCGTTCGCCATCAGTCGCCAGCAGGGATAGCGGCGCCAAGCGTCCGTCGTGGGGCGATTTATTCGCCGGTTTTCCCGATGTCGGCCAATCGGTTCGCCCACCTGCCCAGGTGCTCTTTGAAGGCCCGACTGCTATCGGCCAAGGCTTGAGCGTCGGGCAACCATCGCAGCGGATGCCCAGGTTTTTCGGTCACTTCAACGTCGGTGGGCGCCGCGATCACTTCCAGATCGGTGTCCGCGAACAGCGCCAAGGCGCGCGGCATGTGCAGGGCCGAGGTGACCAGCAGGATGCGATGAGCGCCCAGCGCGTGCAGGATCGGCAGGGAGTTGTCGCGATTTTCGCGGGTGGTCCGGCTGTTCGGTTCCAGAACGATGGCGGAGGCGGGGACGCCGAACTCTTGGAGCCATTCTCCCATGGCGGCGGCTTCCGGCCGATCAATCCCGCTCCAGGGCAGGTTGCCGCCGCTGGCGAGAATCAGCGGCGCTTTGCCGGCACGGAACAGGCGGGCGGCGTGCCAGACCCGGTCGGCGGCGGCGCCGAGTTCGGGATAGAGCCGTTCGGGCGGCCGGGCGGCTTCCATGGCGCCGCCGAGCACGACGATGGCATCAACGGCGGGCAATGCCTCGACCGCTACCGGCGGATGGCGTCGTTCGAGGCCCGCGCGCACCCAATCGCTGAAGACGGGCGTGGACCACAACCACAGCCAGCCGAGGGCGATGGTCAACAAGACGCCGCCGGACCGCCGCCGGTCGCGCCATAGCAGGATGCCCGCCCAAGCCGCCAACAGCAAGGACGCCAGCAGCGGATAGACGATCTGGCTGAGAAGCTTGGCGAGCGGCAGCACGTTCGCGCGAAGGGTCGGCGGGTTACAGCGGCCTTCAGTGCTGGTCTTCCTCGACAATCCCCTTCAAGAGCACGCCATCCACGCCGACGATCCGCAGCCGGGTGCCGGCCGGATAGTCGCGCTCCACCACGACTTTCCAGGTGCTGTCGTCCACCCGGATTTTGCCGTGGCCGTTGACGACCGGCGCGTCCAGGGTGAACACGCGGCCGACGTACTGATAGCCGCGCCGGTTGAGCAGCGGGTCGTCGGTGCGGGTCGGATGCCGCCGCAAGCGCAGCCGCCAAGCCACGATGGAACCGACCGACAACACCGCGAACAGCAGGACTTGATAAGTCCAGGCCAGCTCGGGCAGCACCGTCAGCAGCAGCCCCACCAGCAGCGCCGCCACGCCCATCCACAGGAAGAAGAAGCCGGGCGCGATGGCTTCGACCGCCATCAGCACCACGCCCAGCAGCCACCAGTTCCAATAGATCGGCTCCAACAACCACCCGCTCACGAGCGCGCTCCGGTCTTGCTCAGCGCTTCCTGCGCCAGTTCGGCCACACCGGCCAAGGTGCCGACCAGACCCGAGGTATCCAGCGGCATCAGCAATACCTTCTGGTTGGGCGCCGCCGCCAGTTTCCCGACCGCCTCCACGTATTTCTGGGCGACGAAATAGTTGATCGCCTGCACGTTGCCCTTGCCGATGGCCTCCGACAGCATCAGGGTGGCGCGGGCTTCGGCCTGGGCCAGACGCTCGCGGGCCTCGGCGTCGCGGAACGCGGATTCCTTGCGGCCTTCCGCTTCGAGGATCGCCGCCTGTTTTTGGCCCTCGGCCGCCAGAATCGCCGCCTGCCGCTCGCCCTCGGCGGTCAAAATCGACGCCCGCTTGTCGCGTTCGGCCTTCATCTGCCGCGCCATGGAATCCACCAGATCCTTGGGTGGCGCGATGTCCTTGATCTCGATGCGGATCACTTTCACCCCCCACGGCGTCGTCGCCTCGTCCACCACCACCAGCAGGCGGCCGTTGATTTCGTCGCGCTTCGACAGCAGCTCGTCGAGATCCATCGAGCCCATGACGGTGCGCAGGTTGGTCATGGTCAGGTTGAGGATGGCGAACTCCAGATTGTTGACTTCGTAGGCCGCCTTGGCGGCGTCCAGGACCTGATAGAACACCACGCCGTCCACCCGGACGATGGCGTTGTCCTTGGTGATGATTTCCTGCGAGGGCACGTCCAGCACCGTTTCCATCATGTTGATTTTGCGGCCGATACGATCCATCACCGGGACGATGAAATTCAGCCCGGGCGTCAGGGTCTCGGTGTAGCGGCCGAAGCGCTCGACCGTGTATTCCATGCCTTGCGGCACCGATTTGACGCCCAGGAAAATCAGGATGGCGGCGAGGATCGCCAGCCCGACCACGAACGCGGAAAAGCCTTCCAACATGGTTCAACTCCTCGGGGATGAAAGTGATCAATCGTTCAGGACAGCGCCGGAACGCGCGTCCAGGACCACATGGAGCGGGGTGTCGTCGTCCGTCCAGGCGACCAACTGCCAGCACGGCCTCCCGTCGTCGAGATACAGCGAAGCCGACTCCAGCGCGATGTCTCGCCCCGCCGCGCGGCCGGCCAGAGCGGCTCGGGCCGCCGGCAGCACGCTGTCGAGATCGCGCAGCCAAGGGTCGAGCCGCAACGGCGTCCACGGTGGGCTCGCGATGAGGTCCGCCCATTCGCTGTCGTCGGCCGCTCGCTCGAATTCCCGCTCCATGGCGGTTACCGCCAGCGCGCCATCCATCGGATCGAGCAGAACGTCGAAGCTCCGCAACCGGCGAATGCGCCGCGACGGCTGATCGTCGTAAGCTCGAAACGAGAACCGGAACTCGCGAGGGACGGGCGTTTCGGCCGCGTCGCCGTCCATCTCGACCACCACGGCTTCCAGCACCGCATGGGGGTCCGTTTGCCGGGCGAGCGGCCGGATCTGCTCGTATCCGGCGAGGACGGTCCTGATCGGAGCCGACGCCTCCAGCGGCTGGCGCGAAACCCGGATGGTCATCGCGCCACCGGCAAACGGCTCCGCATCCAGCCCGTGTTCGGCCAATAACCGCCGCGAACGGCGGTCGGCGGCGCGCAAATACAAATTCGCCAGCGGCCATGCCTGTCGCCAGACCCCCAGCAGCGCGCCCCAGGGCCGTAGCCGAGCCTTGTCGTGATCGGCGCCCATTTTCAACCAACCCTCTGTGACGAGCGCCCGGATTTCACGGCTGCAGCTGTCGGCCAGCGCGCCGGCTGGATCGCGGGCGGCGCGTTCGACGGGTTCCAGGCTGACCGGCCGGGACAGAGACGCGACCAGATCGCGGTGCAAGGCGAACAGCGCTCGGGAGTCCCAAACATCCTTCAACTGCACTCGGGCCAGATAGGCCGGGGCGGGCAGGCTATAGGGCAAGTCCAGGTTATTGGTGTCCAGCACCCGCCCATCCACGAATTCGGTCGAGAATTCGACGAATTGCCGGACCGGGCGCGCGCCGGTCTCGATCTCGACATGGGCGGCCAAGGCGCCGATTCCCAGTTTTGGCTGACCCATGAATCGCAACCAGAGCACCGCGCCCTGGATCAATTCATCGCAGCGGAAGTCGCCGTAAACCGCAAAGCCTTCCGCCGCCAAGCTATCGGAAGCGTCGCTGAGGGTGATCCAGGCGGCGTCGGGCAGATCCGCTTCCGAGAGCGGCGCGAAACGTGGCCGCAACGGCTGCCGGATTCGCAGCAGGGTCAACGGGACGCCGATCAGCAGTTGCGCCAGCAAGGCCGGCGGTGCGACCAGCCATTTCAGCAGACGGATCAGTAGAACCAGCAGGTAGGATGGCAGCAGGACGAACTTGCGCAGCAGCGCGATGAGCAAGGAATGGCGCACGAAGGGGCCTGTTCGCTCAGCTGTCGTCATCCAACCGACCGAGCCGAAAAAATTGGCCCTGGCTCCACACTCCGTAGCAGCGATCCGAAGACCCTGCCCGTTCTTCTCCGAGCTCGATCAAATCCACGAACACCGCCCGGCTCAGCAGGGCGCGCAAGCCGCCGCGCACCTGGATGTAGGGCGCGGGCTCGCCGCCGGGTTCGCGGTATTCCACGATCAACGGATGGTCGGGGCCGGCGATCACGGTGTCGCCGACATTGGTGGTAAAGCTCAGGGATCGGTCGGCGCCTTCGCCGACGGCATCGAGCCGGACCGCCAGAAAGGGCGCGTCGTCCACTCGGATGCGCCATTTTTCCACCGGGGTGACCAAGTAGTGATGCCCGTCCTCGTCGCGGCGCAGGATGGAGGCAAACAGTCGGACCAGGGCTTCGCGCTGGAAGGGAGCGCCTGCGTGATACCAAGTGCCGTCGCGGGCGATGCGCAAATCCATGTCGCCGCTGAAAGGAGGGTTCCAGCGGTCTACGGGGGGAAGCGGCCGCTCGGGTTGCAGTTGGGCCGCCAGAGCGGCGGGATCGGGATCGGGCGGAGGCATGGGCGCGGATCCGAGGATGGAATCACGCTCATATTATATGAATGAATTCCTGTCCGCGACGGGTATTCCATGCCGGCGCAGTGGCGATGCGCGAGGGCTCGCGCTCCGGGGCGAACGGGTCCGGCGATTGTCCGGACCCGGTTTGGCCGCCGGCAGGGGGCGGATATCAGCTTGCGGTCGTGACCCGCTGTAAATCGCGATAGATCCGCATCACGCGATCGGGGAAGGACGAGCGCGTGCCCAGGCTGCCGTTATAGCTGAGCAATGCCCGGCGCAGGTTGCCGGAATGGGCGTTGAGGTAGTTCACCAAGATCCGAGAACCGGTATGAATGTTCTTGGCGGGATCGAACAGGGCGTGAGAACCGCCGATTTCGCGGACCTTGCTCCGGTGTGGTCCGGGCATCACCTGCATCAGGCCGCGGGCGCCGACCCGGCTGACCGCACGCTCTTTGAAGGTCGATTCGACCGCGATGATCGCCAGGATCAGCTCCGGTTCCACCTGGTGGCGGTCGGCGTTTTCCATGGCTTTCAGGACGATATGGGTTGCCTTGTGTTCGGGTACGCCATATTTGCGTTGAATGTGTTGGGAAAGATTGATCACCTTGTCTTGATGGGCGGGCTTGACATCGCTGGTGCTGCCGGGTTCGGTGCCGATAACCGGAACCGTGGCCATGGCGACCTGCGCCGGTTCTGCGTTTTCTCCCGTCGTCGAGTCGGCCAACGCCGTCGCGGGCATCAGCATGACCGCGCACAGCAAACCCGATTTCAGGGACAGGTTGAATCGTTCCCTGGCAATTTCCGCAAATACCATACAAAAACCTCCGTCGTTCAGCACGAACAGATCAGTGCTCGATGGACCCGTATCCCGAGTCGGCGTTAAAGACCTTTCCTTGGTCCGACCGGATGGTTCCGGTTGCCGCAGGCCCGACCTAAGCAACTCCGGGGACGGGCCTGCCAGCCCGAATCTCGGTGTCGCCTGACGTTCCTAGGGCAGTAATCGCGATTTTACTGGCCCTATGGCAGGAACATATTGCAATACAGCATTGCGGCACTATGAAAGCACAACGAAAAAATGTTTTGCAAGTATCTAATTGGCAAAAAATTATTATTCATCTGATCGAGCGGTATTTTTTAATCAGTGATCATTTGTATAAATTATATTTAAAAACAACGTATTACATAAAATTTTGCCAGACTGATAATAAAATAATAAAATGATAAAAAACAACAATATAAAATTTATTTGGTTTTTTTAAACAAGAACGGTTATCGAACAGGAGCGGATCGCGGTTAAGATCGAAGAACCGCTGTAAAGCATAGTGATGGAAATTATAAAAATATGTTATTAATCAATATCATATATTTTTATCGAAATGTATATATAACATATTGATAATTAATTTTATAGTTTTGATTAATATCAATATATTAATTTTTTGTTGCAATAAACAATTTGTCAGATGAAACGCTGGAGTGGCGGCCCGACGGCCATGGTGAAGCGGAAGTGCGCTGCAAGTCGCTCAGGAGAGTACAATGCGGGGCAAGCAACGATGTGGAGGGATGGCGACGATGGGCAACCGGCTTTCCAAAATCTACACTCGCACCGGAGACGACGGCACGACCGGCTTGGGTAACGGCGAGCGGGTTGCCAAGGATTGTCTCCGGATCGAGGTCATCGGCGCGGTGGATGAGTTGAACTGCGCCATCGGCCGGGTGTTGGTGCACGATCTGCGCGACGCCATGCGCGAGTGCTTGCAGGAAGTGCAACACAAGCTGTTCGATCTGGGCGGGTGAGCTGAGTATTCCGGGCTATCAGGCGGTCAAGAGCGAGGATGTGACGCGCTTGGAAACAGCATTAAACGACTTTAATGCCCAGTTACCGCCGCTGAAGGAATTCATCTTGCCCGGCGGCGGGCGGGCGGCGGCCGACTGTCACATGGCGCGGGCCATCTGCCGGCGCGCCGAGCGCCGTCTGGTGACCTTGGCGCGCGAGGAAGACGTCGGCGAGCACGCGCAAATCTACCTGAATCGGTTGTCGGATTTGCTGTTCGTGCTCTGCCGCATTTTGGCCCGGGACGAGGGCGGCATCGAGGTGCTGTGGCGCAACCCGAGCCGAGCTTGAGCGCGGGGATCGCGGGTCGATCCCCGTTTTAGCGCCCTGCCTTACTTTTCGAGCACGTACTGTCCGGGCGCCGCTTGCAAGGGCGGATAGTCGGGACCGCCCATCGCGGGCGGCGGAACCGGCGGCCCGCAGCGCTCGCGCAACCAGTTCGACCAGTCTTCCCACCAGGAACCCGGCACTTTGGCGATCCCGCCGATCCAAGCGTCGGGGTCGCCCTGACCGGTGGCGTCGCCCAGCCAATAGCGCCGCTTGGGCGGGTCCACCGGCGGGTTGATGATGCCCAGGATGTGGCCGGAGGTCGCCAGCACATAGCGCGCCGGTGCGCCGATCAAGCCGCAGAGCCGGAACGTCTGCCGCCAGGGGGCGATGTGGTCCTGTTCCGCCCCAACCGCGTACAAGGGCTGCGAGATGGCCCCCAAATCCAGCCGGCGCCCGCCGATTTCCAATTCGCCCGACCGGACCAGCCGGTTGTTCAGATACAGCTCCCGCAGATAAAACTCGTGCATTGCAGCCGGCATGCGCGTGGTATCGCAGTTCCAAAACAAAACATCGCTCGGTGGCAGGTCTTCGCCGAACAGATAGCTTTGCACCACGTAATGCCAGATCAGGTTGTTGGGGCGCAACAGCCGGAAAGCGCGAGCCATGGCGGCGCCGTCCAAGTAACCGGCACCGGCCATGCGTTGGCGCAGGAACTCGAAGCTGGCTTGGCTGAGAAAGACGCCGATTTCGCCGGGATCGCTGAAGTCCACCAAGGTGGTGAACGTCGTCCAATGGGCGACCGGGTTGGCGGCGCGGTCGGCCGGGTCGGCGGCGAGCCACGCCAGCAGCAGCGCCAACGCCGTGCCGCCCAGACAATAGCCGGTGGCGTGGATTTGGGGAACGCCGCAGATGGTGCGGGCGGCTTCCAGCGCCGGGCGCACGCCGCGCAGCAGATAGTCGGCCAGCGTGGTCGCGCGCGCCTCGGGGCCGGGATTCTTCCAACTGGTGACGAACACCGTGAAACCCTGGCCGACCAGGTAGCGGACCAAGCTGTTGCGCGGGCTCAGATCCATGATGTAAAACTTGTTGATCCAGGGCGCGACCAGCACGATGGGCACCGCGTGAACCCGCTCGGTGACGGGCGCGTACTGGATCAGCTCCAGCAGATCGTTGCGCAGCACCACTTGGCCGGGCGTGGTGGCGAGGTCGCGGCCGACGGTAAAGGCGTCCGGTTCCACCATCCGCACATCGCCGGCGGCGGCGTCGCGCAGCCAGTTTTGCAGGCCCCAAAGCACGCTGAGGCCATGGGTGGCGATGCAGCGCCGCAGCGCGTCGGGATTGGTCCAAAAGTAGTTGGTGGGTGCGATAGCGTCCAGCCATTGCTTGGTCCAAAAGGCCGCCCGCCGCCGCTGTTCGGGTTCGACGTTCGCGGTGGCGTGGATGGCGTCCTCCAGCCAGCGGCCGTAGAGCAGGTACATCTCCTTCAGGAAGGCGAAGCCGGGCTGGTAGGTCCAGATCCCGTCCTGGAAGCGCTCGTCGTAGGGCACGGCGGCCACGGCGGGTTCGCTGACGATGCCGAGGCTGGTGCGAACGAATCGCTCGTGAACCCGGCCGCTGTCCAGCGCCAGATTTTGCAGGGCGGCGCACAGCCGTTCCGGTTGCCGCAGCCACGCCTGTTGCACGGCCAGGCTGGAACCGATGATGTCGAACGGATCGAGCGAAGATCCGGAGGAGGATGAGGCGGTCTGATCGGCCGAGGCGTTTGGGTTCATGTCTGTCTCCCGAGCCGCATACTTCAAATCGCTTACAATTATAGTGCTTTTTTGGTTTTCAGGGTTGAGTGATTTTCCAGCATCGGTGAATTTTCGGGTCGCGCTCGAAGTCGGGCGGCAGCGTCCGCCGGCTCCAGTCCTCGACCTGTAGACCGGACAGGGCGGTGCAGTCCAGCCGGAATTTGCGGTGGTTGGTCGAAAAGATCAGCATTCCGCCCGGCGCCAGCAGCCGCAAGGCCTGGCGCAAGAGTTCCGCATGGTCGCGCTGCACGTCGAAGGTTTCCTCCATCCGCTTGGAATTGGAAAACGTTGGCGGATCGAGAAAGATCAAATCGTAGCGGTCCCGCGCTTGGGCCAGCCATCGCAGGCAATCGGCCTGGATCAGTTGATGCCGGGGGCCGCGAATGCCGTTCAGCTCCAAATTGCGCCGCGCCCAATCCAGATAGGTGGCGGACATATCCACGGTGGTGGTGCCGGCCGCGCCGCCCAGCGCGGCATGGACGGTCGCGGTGGCGGTGTAGCCGAACAGATTGAGGAAGCGCCGTCCGGCCGCCAGTTCGCCCAGCAAGCGGCGGGTGGGGCGGTGGTCGAGGAACAGGCCGGTGTCGAGATGGTCGGTGAAATTGACCAGGAAGCGCGCGGGTCCTTCGCGAACTTGGTGAAAACGGCCCTGGTCGGCCTGTTTCTGGTACTGGCCGGCGCCGCGCTGGCGCTGCCGGATTTTGAGGAACAGGTTTTCCGGCGGCAGTTCCAGTACGGCGGGCAGCACCGCCAGAACCTGTTCCAGCCGCTCGCGAGCGCGGGCGGGGTCCACGGTCGCGGGTGGGGCGTACTCCTGGACGTGCAACCACTGCTCGTAGCGATCCACCGCCACGGCGTATTCCGGCAGGTCGGCATCGTACAGGCGGTAACAGCTCACCCCTTCCCGCTCCGCCCAGCGGCCCAGATGACGAAGGTTTTTGCGCAAGCGATTGATGAAGCCCTCCGCTCCGGCGGATGCCGCCCGATTCAGGGCGAAGACCCGGCCCCGGCGGTCGGCCGCCTCGCGGTCGACGAAGAACGCCGGTTCGACCCGGAACCGCAGCAGGCGGCACTCCAGCGGTCCGTTGTGGAAGGTGTGGGTTTTCTCGGCGCGCAAGCCCATGCGCTTGCCGAGTTCGGGATTGCCGGTGAACACCGCCGCCGCCCAGCCGGCGAAACGCGCCTTCAAGCGGTCGCCGAGCCCGATGTAAAGCGGCCCCCAATCCTCCTGCTCGCCCAACCGTTCGCCGTAAGGGGGATTGGCGATCAGCAGTCCGGGCGGACCGGCCGGCGGTTCGACGGCGGCCAACTCGCGGCGCTCGACGCGAATGCGGTCCGCCACCCCGGCGCGACCGGCGTTGATCAGCGTCGCGCGGACCGCTTTGGGGTCGCGGTCGCTGGCCAGGATCGGCGGGATGCGCGGGTGGCCGGCTTCCCGCCGCTCGACCGCCTCGGCCCGCAGGCGGTTCCACAGCGGCGGGACGTGACCCAGCCAGCCGGTGAACCCCCAATGCTCGCGCAGCAGGCCGGGCGCGTGGTCGCCGGCGATCCAGGCGGCTTCGATCGCCAGGGTGCCCGAGCCGCACAGCGGATCGACGAGGGGACCGCCGGCGGCGGCGATGGCCGGCCAGTCCGCTTTCAGCAACAGCGCGGCGGCCAGGGTTTCCTTGAGCGGAGCCGCGACGGTGGCCGCGCGGTAGCCGCGCCGATGCAGGCTGTCCCCCGACAGGTCGAGGCCGACGGCGGCTCGACCGTCGCGGGCGAGCACATGAATCCGCAAATCCGGCCGTTGCCGGTCCACCCCCGGTCGCCGGCCAAACCGGGTCCGAAAGCGGTCGACGATGGCGTCCTTGACCCGCTGCGCGCCGTAATGGCTGTGATCGACGCCGGGGCAGGCCCCGCCAAATTCGACGGCGAGCGTGCCGTCCGGGGCCAAATGCTCCTCCCAGGGAAACTCGTGGATGCCGGCGTACAGTGCCTCCACCCCGGCGAGGGGAAACTCGGCCAGCGGCAGCAGCACCCGGCTGGCGGTGCGCGACCACAGGCAGGCGCGATAAGCCAGTTCCAGCGCGCCTCCGAAACGGACGCCGCCGCGGGCCGGTTTGGGATCGACGGCGCCCAGAGCGCTCAGTTCCGCCACCAGCAAGGGCTCGATGCCGGTCGGGGCGGTGGCGAGGAAAGCGATTGTTTCGCTCACGGTTTCAATCCGCGATGGCGACGTTGACCAGCACCGGATCGAGCAGGCGCCGGACCTCGGCCGGCGCCAGGCCGACCAGGAAGCCGCGCTTGCCGCCGTTGAGGTAAATCAAGGGCAATTCGAGAATGCTGGCTTCCATGTACGCGGGCATCGCTTTCCGGGTGCCGAAGGGCGAGGTGCCGCCCACCCGATAGCCGCTGTGTTTGTCGGCCACCGCCGGGTCGCAGGGCGCGATGGTTTTCGCGCTCAAGAGCCGCGCCAGCTCTTTGGTGGAGACCTTGCGGTCGCCGTGCATCAGGACGATCAGCGGCTGTTGGCGCTCGTCTTCCATGATCAGGGTTTTGATCACGCAGTGCTCGTCCACGCCCAGACAGCGCGCGCTGTGGGCGGTGCCGCCGCGCTCTTCGTAGGGGTAAAGATGGCCGCTGAACGGGATGTTGTGCTGTTGCAACAGCCGGGTTGCCGGGGTAACGGGTAATTTGGCTTTACTCATGCAAATTATTTTGACCGATAAACATTGTTTGATTGCAGTTGTTGTTTTTTGTCAATTTGATAATAGTTGTATTCTTGATAATAGTGTTTTTTCATAATTGATAAAGCGGTTGATGACAATTAGCTTAAATGAATTATAACTTTATTTGGCGAATAAATTTTTTCAAAAATTCCCACCCTTAATCGCCTGGGATCTAATGGTAGTTTTTTGTTGTGTCGCGGGCAACGGGAAAACAAAGCAAAAAGCTGGGGAATCGCTTTTGTTGCTCGACGGCAAAGATCATTTGATGTGGCGGAAGCTTGCTTTATCAAGCGCAATTTGTTTAGAGTAAATAAAAAGCCGAATTGCTGGGAGGGTGTCGAGAAATGCGATCAGACTTAGCGCTTCAACCGAGCAGCAAACAGGACACGAATCAGCCGGAACCAAGCCGGCGTTTGTTCTTAAAATGTTTCACTTTTGGCGTCGGTGCTGTGGCTCTGGCGCCGGAACTGTTAAACGCGGCGATTCAAAACGAGCGCTATCTCCTCTTTTACAACCCCAATACCGCCGAAACGGTTCGCCGGGTCTATTGGACTCCACGAGAAGGCTATATTCCGGAATCCATCGGCGAAATCAGTTGGGCATTGCGCGATCATCACAACGATCAGGTCCGGCAATTCGACCCGAGCGTGCTGGATCAATTGTACGCCATGCAATTGCAAATGAGATTGGGTCAGCCCATTCACGTCATCAGCGGCTATCGGTCGCCGTCAACGAATTGGATGCTGTGCGAGCGCAGTCGGGGCGTGGCGCGCAACAGCTACCACATGCAGGCCATGGCGCTCGATGTTCGGGTACCAGGAGGCCGGGTATCGGATCTCTGTCGCGCGGCCCGCGGGCTGGGCGCGGGCGGCGTCGGTTATTATCCCCGCGCCAACTTCGTCCACATCGACAGCGGGCCGGTGCGCTACTGGAGCTGACGCAGCGCTTGTATCGAACAAACAAAAAGGGCGGCTTGGCCGCCCTTTTTAGTTGCCCGCACCGATCCCTCAAAACATCAGCCGGGGCAGGAACAGGCTGACCTGCGGGATGTAGGTGATGATGATCAGGAAAGTCAGCATCACCATCAGCCACGGCATGGCCGCTTTCACCACATCCCACAGCGGCATTCCGGTGATGCCGGAAGTCACGAACAGATTCAGGCCCACCGGTGGCGTGATCATGCCGATTTCCATGTTGACCGTCATGATGATGCCCAGATGAACCGGGTCGATGCCTAACTGGACGGCGATGGGGAACAGGATCGGCGCCAGGATCAGCAGGATGGACGACGGTTCCATGAAGTTGCCGGCGATCAGCAGGATGATGTTGACCACGATCAGGAACTGCCAGGGCGCCAGACCCCAGCCGATGATCGTTTCCGCCATCACCTGCGGGATGCGCTCGGTGGTCAGCACATGGGCGAACAGCATGGCGTTGGCGATGATGAACAGCAGCATCACCGTGACCTTGCCGGCGTCGCCGAACACATGGGGGATTTGATGCCAACCCATGTCCTTGTGGACGAACAGGGCGACGATGAAGGCGTAGACCGCGGCCACGGCGGCGGCTTCCGTCGCGGTGAAAATGCCGCCGTAGATACCGCCCATGACCACAAAAATCAGTCCCAGCCCCCAAATGGCGTCGCGGGTGGCGACCATCAATTCCGAAAATGACGCCCGCTTTTGAACCGGAATCTTGAACTTGCGGGCGCTGAAATAGATCGCCGCCATCAGCATCAGGCCCAGCAGGATGCCGGGCACGACGCCCGCCATGAACAACTGGCCGACCGACTGCTCGGTGGCGGCGGCGTACACCACCATCACGATGGACGGCGGGATCAGAATGCCCAAGGTGCCGGCGTTACAGATCATCCCGGCGGCGTAGGGCAGCGGATAACCGGCCTTGACCATGGCGCCGATGACGATGGAGCCGATGGCGGCCACCGTGGCCGGCGACGAACCCGACACCGCCGCGAACAGCATACAGGCCAACACCGAGGCGATGCCCAGCCCGCCGGTGACATGACCGACCACCGCGATCGCAAAGCGGATCAAACGCCGGGCGACGCCGCCGGTGGTCAGAAAAGCCGAGGCTAGGATAAAGAACGGGATCGCCAGCAGAGTGTAGTGCTCCATGGTGTCGAACAGCTTGAGCGACATGGAGGCCAGCGAATCGTTGGTGAAGAACAGGATGGTCAGGATGCTGGACAGGCCCAAGGAGAAGGCGATCGGCACCCCCATCACCAAGAATAGAAACAGCAGGGTGAACAGGAACAGGGAGGTCATGGCGCTTTCTCCTTGTGAGCCGCCTGTGCGGCAGCAGTGGGGTGCAGAGCCTCGAAGGTTTCAACCGCCTCGACCACCTCGATACCCTCGACCGCTTCGATGGCTTCGCGAGCCTCGTCGGCCAGCCGCAAACCTTCCTGTTGACCCAGCACGGTATACCAGGTCACTTGCAATAGCCGCAACAGGGCCAACGCCAGACCGATCGGCAGCATGATGAAGGGAATCCAGCGCGGGATCGGCAAATCCTGGGCTTCGATGCCGATGCTATAAAGCTTGTGGACGTAGCCGACCGCGCCGACCAGCAAGATGATGCAATAGGCGCAGCAGCACAGCACGGCCAATAGACCGACGGCGCGGCGCAATGCGTGCGGCAACTGGCGTACCACGACATCGATGCCGATGTGGGCGCCGACCTTGATACCATAGGAAACGCCGAACAGAACCAGCCAGGCAAACAGGTAGGTGGTCAGTTCCAGCGCCCAACCGAAGCCGGTCCCAAACACATAGCGAGCGACGACCTGGCTGAAAGTGATCAAGGTCATCAATGCCAGCAACAGGGCGATGAAACCCTCCTCCAGATGATGAGCGATGCGGATCAGCATGTGGGATTCTCCGAACGGAAACTCAGACAACCGCCCCGCCCGTGCCGGCACAGGGCGGTCGAGAGGGAGGGTTACGGCTTGTTGGCCGCCACGGCGGCGTCGATGATGTCCTTACCGATCTTGGGCGTGAACTGGTCCAGGACCGGCTTCATCGCCGCCTGCCAAGCGGCGCGCTGCTCGGGCGTCAGTTGGAGAATCTCGGTTTTGCCGGAATCCTTGATCTTCTTGCGGTCGCCTTCGCTGAAGGCCGTGGCCGACTTGTTGACCTCCGCCGTGACTTCGGCGAGGGTCTTCTCCAGGGTTGAGCGCACGTCGGCGGGCAGATCCGCCCAGAACTTGCTGTTCGCCACCACCATGTAGCCCAAGTAGCCGTGGTTGGATTCGGTGAAGTGGGGTTGCACCTCGTAGAACTTCTGCGAGTAGGCGTTCGACCACGGGTTTTCCGCGCCGTCCACCACGCCGGTTTCCAGCGCCTGAGTACACTTCCGAGAACGCCAGCTTCTGCGGGACGGCGCCCACGGCCTTGAACTGGGCTTCGAGGATGTCCGACGCCTGGATGCGGAATTTCAAACCCTTGGCATCCTCGGGCGCCTTGAGCGGTTTTTTGGCCGAGAGCTGCTTCATGCCGTTGTCCCAATAACCCAGCCCGATCAGGCCCTTTTTGGTCATCGAATTGAGGATCGCCTTGCCGGTCGGACCGTTCTGGAAGCGGTGGATAGCGGCGATATCGTTGAACAGGAACGGCAGATCGAACACCTGGATCTGGTTGGTGTAGCGGTCGAACTTGGACAGCGAGGGCGCGATGAGCTGCACGTCGCCGAGCAGCAGGGCTTCCATCTCTTTGCCGTCACCGAACAACTGGGAATTGGGATAAACCTCCACCTTGACCTTGCCGGGCAGGCGTTCCTCGGCCAGTTTCTTGAACATCAGGGCGCCTTGGCCCTTGGGGGTGTTCTCGGCGACCACATGCGAGAATTTGATCACGGTTTCGCCATGGGCGATCCCGGTCAAAAGAGCCAACGTGGCGCCGGCGAGGATGGCCTTGATGGTTGGTTTGTTGCGCATAAGGCGATTTCTCCTTCAATGGTTTTTTTGATGGGGTCGGGCGATACGAAGCCCTTGCTCGAACAAGGTCGGTGGCGCGGACGCCGGACCTTGGACTAAGCGTAGATGGTTTCGTCAAAAATTCTCGCGAGAGGAGCGATGAGGGCTTTTGATTTGGGCCGGTCAGGCGCGAATGCCGGTTCCCCGGTGCAGCAGCCACAGGCTATAGCCGAACAGGGCGGCGTCGAACGCCAGGACGATGGCGAAGGCGAGGTAAATATCGATGTCCGATACCCCGAGGATGCCGAAGCGGAAGGCGTTGACCATGTACAGGATGGGGTTCAGCAGCGAGGCGTCCTGCCAGAACGCCGGCAACATCTTGATCGAGTAGAAAATGCCGCCCAGATAGGTGAGCGGCGTCAGCACGAACGTCGGCACCAAGGAAATATCGTCGAAACTTTTGGCGAAAATGCCGTTGATCAGCCCGCCGAGCGCGAACAGTACGGCGGTCAGGACCATCACGGCGAAGGTGACCAGCGGGTGTTGCCAATGCAATTCGGCGAAGAACAGCGAGACCGCGATGACCGTCAGCCCCACCGCCAAGCCCCGCGCCACGCCGCCGCCGACAAAGCCGAGCACGATGACGGCGTTGGGCAAGGGCGAGACCAGCATTTCCTCGATGTGGCGCTGGAACTTGGCGCTGAAAAACGACGACACCACGTTGGAATAAGAGTTGGTGATCACCGCCATCATGATGAGTCCCGGCGCGATGTATTGGGTGTAGGTAAGCCCTTCCACCGGCCCCAACTGGGCGCCGATCAGCTTGCCGAAAATGATGAAATACAAAGCGGTCGTGATGGCCGGGGGCAGCAAGGTCTGAATCCAAATGCGCAGGAAGCGCAAGGTTTCCTTGATCAGAATGGTTTGGAAGGCGATGGAGTGGCTTCGAATGTTCATGGGGGCGGGACGGGTGGAAGGGCCGGCGATCGCGTTCGCTGGCAAACGCGGGTGTTCTTACTATACTGCAATTGTTTTCTTGACCCGGAAAGGAGACGCAGAGTGGTGGCGAAGGCGGGAAAGCGGGTGAAACCAGGCGACCAGCAGCGAGAGGAAACCAGAATGTCCGACGGGCCAGCGCAAACCGAGACGACGACCCCCGAAAATCCCGAACTTCCTCAGGCCCACGAGCCCGAGCCGGAGCCCAAGCTGCCGATGAGCGGCGTCCGCGTGCTCGATCTGGGCACCTTCCTGGCCGGCCCGCACGCGGCCTCGGTGCTGGGCGAGTTCGGCGCCGAGGTGCTGAAAATCGAACACCCCATCGCCGGCGATCCGATGCGCCGCTTCGGGACGCCGACCAAGCGCCACGACGCCACCCTGGCGTGGCTCAGCGAGGCCCGCAACCGGAAGTCGGTCACCATCGATCTGCGCCAGCAGGAGGGCGTGCAGCTTTTCCTGAAGCTGGTCGCCAAGGCGGACGTGCTGATCGAGAATTTTCGGCCGGGCACGATGGAGGAATGGGGGCTCGGCTGGCCGGTGCTGAGCGAGGCCAATCCGCGTTTGATCTTCCTGCGCGTGTCGGGGTACGGGCAAACCGGGCCGTATCGCCGCCGCTCCGGTTTCGCCCACATCGCCCACGCCTTCGGCGGTTTGTCCTACCTGGCCGGGTTTCCGGGCGAAACGCCGGTGGTGCCCGGCACGGTGCCGTTCGGCGACTATTTTTCGGGCCTGTATGGCGCCATCGGCATCATGATGGCCCTGCGCCACCGGGAAAAGACCGGGCGCGGCCAGGTCATCGATGTCGCCATCTACGAGTCCGTGTTCCGCCAACTGGACGAAATCGCCGCGTCCTACGGGCTGTTCGGCAAGGTGCGGGAACGGGAGGGCTCCGGCAGCTTCGTCGCCGTGCCGCACGGCCATTTCCGCACCCAGGACGACAAGTGGGTGGCCATCGCCTGCACCACCGACAAAATGTTCGAGCGCTTGGCCGAGGCGATGGAGCGCCCGGAGCTGGCGTCGTCCGCCCTGTACGGTCAGCAGCGCAAGCGCTTGGCCGCCCGCAACGAAGTCAACCAGATCGTCATCGAGTGGGTGGGCTCGCTGCCGCGCTCCGAGGTGCTGGATCGCTGTCTCGCCTGCGAGGTTCCGGTCGGCAAGCTCAATAGCATCGCCGACATCTTCGAGGACGAGCATTTTCAGGCGCGGGGCAATCTGGTCGAGATGGAGGAGCCGGGACTGGGCGAGGTGGTGATTCCCGGGGTCGTGCCCACGCTGTCGGCCACGCCCGGCCGGATCAGCAACCTGGGTCCGCCGCTGGGCAACGCCACCTACGAGATCATGCGCGAATTGCTCGAACTGTCGGCCGACGAAATCAAGCGGCTGCGCCAGCGCAAGATCATTTAGCCGTTTCGTCCGAGCAAAAATTCTCCGGGAACACGATCATGACAAGCACGACGAACGAGGATGCAATGCCGCTGTCCGGTATCCGGGTGATCGATGTCGCCACGGTGATCGCGGCGCCGTATTGCGCCGGTATTCTCGGCGAGTTCGGCGCCGAGGTGCTCAAGGTGGAGCATCCGATCGGCGGGGACATTTGCCGGAGGTACGGCACGCCGACCCAGCGCGGGGATACCTTGGCTTGGCTCAGCGAGGCGCGCAACAAGAAATCGGTCACCATCGACCTGCACCGTCGCGAGGGGGTCGAAGTCTTCAAGCGGCTGATCGAAAAAGCGGACGTGCTGTGCGAGAATTTTCGTCCCGGTACCTTGGAAAAATGGGGCCTGCCGTGGGAAGTGCTGCACGAGATCAATCCCGGCCTGATCATGCTGCGGGTGACCGGCTACGGCCAGACCGGCCCGTACAAGGACCGGCCCGGCTTCGCGCGCATCGCCCACGCCGTCGGCGGTATCGCCTTTCTGTCGGGAATGCCCAAGGGCACGCCGGTCACGCCGGGCTCGACCACCTTGGGGGATTACCTGACCGGCTTGTACGGCTGTCTCGGGGTGCTCATGGCGCTGCGCTATCGCGAGCAAACCGGCATCGGCCAATACATCGACGCGGCGCTGTACGAATCGGTGTTCCGCTGCACGGACGAGCTGGCGCCCGCTTACGCCATGTTCGGCGTGGTGCGGGAGCGGCACGGGCCGACCCACAACGATTTCGCCTGCCCCTACGGCCATTTTCCGACCAAGGAGGAGGGCAAGTGGGTGGCGATCGCCTGCGCCACGGACAAGCTGTTCGCGCGGCTGGCCGAGGCGATGGGCCGGCCGGAACTGGCATCGTCCAGTCTGTACGGCGAGCAGAAAACCCGGCTGGAGAACCGTCACGATGTCAACGAAATCGTGCGCGACTGGTGTGGTTCGCTGACCCGCGAGGAAGTGTTGAAACGCTGTAATGCGACCGGCGCCCCGGCGGGACCTTTGAACAATATCGCGGACATTTTCGGCGACCGCCAATTTCACGCCCGGCGCAATCTGGTTTCCATCGATGTCGAGGATTTGGGCGAAACCGTCATCGTGCCGTCGGTCATTCCGCGCCTGTCCGAAACGCCGGGGAAAATTCGCCATCTCGGTCCCAAGCTCGGCGAGCATACCGATGTGGTGCTGACCGAGCTGTTGGGCATGAATCAGGAGGAAATCGGCGAGTTGAGAAAGAAGCGGGTGATATAGTTTTCCGCTTTTTGGGTAGCGTGCGGATGGGGCTTGACGTGATTGTTGGCTATAGACGAGCTCATTGCTTGTTTTTTCATATGGTTAAATGATCTTGAGGGTGATGCTATAAAGAAAGTCTGCCGATAATAGACAGATTCTGTCTAGCACCCTATCGGCTCATTCTGCCTAATCAACTGTTAGGCTTTCAACTAGGGGTAGTGCTCCAGATGTGGATATCTAGCCGATTAAAGCTTAAGCAATCAACTGGTTATGAGGATTCATATCCACGTCAAGAACACTGCCCAACTAGGCTTCTCGACTATGTCCTATGACAATGACACAACTATATATAGCCTTACTCCTTCAGGCTGGATCGTAGAAGAGCCTCACCCCGATGCCGTAGAACGGTGGAGTCGTCACGTTTACCAGGCATCGGGATGGTCTCGCGAACACATCACTTGGTTATGCCTGTGGGTAAACCCCGACGTTCCTCGCCCCGAGCGCGACAGAATCCGCAATAAGTACCGAGAGTTCATGGGGACCCCAGGCCGATGGGGTAATTGCGAAACCGTGATCGGGAAGCCTCTGTAGCCACTTCGAGACAAATACCCTATCTAACCAACATTTCAGGCAATAAATTCAACCGGCCGAGAGGAAAGTAAACATGATGTTTGGCAAAAAATCAATTAAGGAGGCAGAGGCTGCTAGGCAGTTCATAGATGTTGGGTCCCGCTAGATTATGTTGACACTCGAAGCCGCCGTCTGCTGGAATCGCGGCGGTTCTTGCACGATCTGACCCTCGCGCTACGGAGACCCTGATGGACATTCGCCTGCACGCCAACGCCACCACCACGCCCAAGCAACGAGCGTATATCCAGCAAGCGTCCCGCCCGGCGGCCGAACTGGCCGTGGAGTTGGGGGTGAGCGAGACCACCGTCCGGCGCTGGCGGGGACGGGACGCGGTGCAGGACCGCCCGCACACCCCGCACCGGCTGGCCACGACGCTGACGCCGATGCAAGAGTTCGTGGTGGTGGAGTTGCGCAAGCTGCTGCTGTTGCCGCTGGACGACCTGCTGGTGGTGGCCCGCGAGTTCGTCTGTCCGGCGCTGTCGCGCTCGGCGCTGGATCGGTGTTTGCGCCGTCACGGCGTGGCCCGGCTGGCCGACCTGCTGCCGGAGGCGGAAGGCAAGCCCCCCTTGCCCAAGACCTTCAAGGACTACGAGCCCGGATTTGTGCATGTGGACATCAAATACCTGCCCCGGATGCCGGACGAGGCCGAGCACCGCTATCTGATCGCCGCCATCGACCGGGCCAGCCGCTGGGTTTACTTCGAGATCCGACCCGACAAAACGGCCGCCACCGCCGCCGGCTTCCTGGAACGCTTGCACGCCAAAGCGCCGTTCCTCGTGCGGACCGTCCTCACCGACAACGGCAAGGAGTTCACCGACCGCTTCTGCGCCACCGGCGAGCGCGAGCCGACCGGCCGGCACGCCTTCGATCAAACCTGCACCGCGCACGGCATCCGGCACCGGCTGATCAAGCCCCGGCACCCGCAGACCAACGGCATGATCGAGCGCTTCAACGGCCGCGTCGCCGAGGTGTTGAAAACCACGACCTTCGCCTCCGCCCGTCACCTGGAAACCACCTTGCAACGCTATCTCCACCTCTATAATCAACACATCCCCCAGAAGAACCTCGGCCATGTCACCCCGCTCGCCAAACTGAAGGAATACTACCGGACCAAACCCGCTCTCTTTCAAAAAAGACCTATCAATCATCCGGGACCCGACACATAGATGAACTTTTGCCCAACTCATTGCAAGCATGGCCTCAAATTTGTGAGAAGTTGGTGCCGACCGACTCCTCTTTTCGAAACCTAGGGCAAGACAGAGCGGCGGCATTCGAGTTTGCGCTAGCACTACTCTCTATTCAAATGCGCGCACTCAACAATTTGCTACCCGCCGATCAGGCGAAACGCATTGAGCAGCACATTTTTGCGGTTATTCGGAATCCCCCAAGAGAAATCATCATTTCACCACTCTTGGAGGATGGAACTCCCAAAATGACAATCGATGAAATTGGCTTTTTCGGTGACGAAGAGCGGAATCCTAACGCTGACACGACCGATTACCCAGAACAATCCATAGCGCTCTATCGACAAGTGTTCGATTCCGCACTAGAGGACGGTGATACTCTTACATCTGGCCCCGCAGTACTCCTAGGGATGAGGCTAGGTTTGATAACGAAACAGCGGCTATATTGACCGGAAATCATACAGCCGTTATTTGAATATTTGACCATGCTTGGAGGGAGTTGGTGGAAGCAATGTCTGAATCAGTACCGAATTACTCTTTGAATTACTTGGCATCATCCAATGAGCGCCTAACACAGCGCTCCAGCCGAGGCAGGCCGCATCGCGGCCTGCCTCGGCTGAGCTTGGTGGTTAGGCATGAATCAGGAGGAAGTCGGCGAGTTGCGCAAGAAGCGGGTGTATAGACAAAGGGATTTGCTTCATCGACAACAGCCAAGAGAATGGGGATGACGGGTTCTGGTCGTGCGGAAGCGTGAAATGAGCGATACGGAACAGGTGGCGCGAATCGCCAAGAAATTTCTGCGCAAACAGGGCGATGGAACAGCATGAAATCCGTCGAGCTTTTCGCCGGCGCGGGCGGGCTTGCCATGGGCGTCTCGCTGGCGGGTTTCGAGTCGCTGGCCGTCGTGGAATGGAATAAGTGGGCCTGCGACACCATCAGGGAAAATCAAAGTCGCGGCTATCCGCTGGTCCAGGACTGGCCGCTTCGGGAAGGCGACGTGCGGAATTTTGACTGGTCCTCGCTTCCAGAAGGCATCGATTTGCTCGCGGGCGGGCCGCCCTGCCAACCGTTTTCCATGGGCGGCAAGCACAAGGCGCACGGCGATGAACGGGATATGTTTCCCGTCACGGTGGAACTGGTGCGCAAGCTGAGGCCAAAATCCTTCCTGCTCGAAAACGTAAAAGGGCTCACCCGGTCCAGCTTCGCCAACTATTATCAGTATATCTTGCTGCAATTGGAATTTCCCGAAGTCGCGAGGCGGTCGCGCGGAAGTTGGATGGAGCACTTGCGGGAGCTGCAAACCGAAAAGACCTCTGGTGGATCGCATGTGACCGGATTGACTTACAACGTCGTTCCAACCCTCGTGAACGCCGCCGACTACGGCGTGCCGCAGAAGCGGGAGCGGGTGTTTATCGTCGGTTTTCGCTCCGACTTGGGCATCGAGTGGTCGTTTCCGAAGCCCACGCATTCGCTCGATGCGCTGCTGTATTCCCAGTGGGTGACCGGTGATTATTGGGAGAAGCACCGGATTCGACCCTCTCGGCGCCCGGAAATGCCGGAAAAACTCAAAAGTCGAATCGAGAAACTGCAAGGCGAATTGCCGCCCATCGAAAGTCACCCGTGGCGCACGGTTCGAGACGCCCTGATCGACGTGCCGGACCCTCGCGATAAGGCCGCCATTCGATTTCGCAACCACAGCTTTCAGGAAGGCGCGAGGCCATACAAGGGCCACACCGGCAGCCCGCGCGACCTGCCGGCCAAAACGCTCAAGGCCGGCGATCACGGGGTGCCAGGCGGCGAAAACATGATGATTCTGGAGGATGGCGGTGTCCGATATTTCAGCGTGCGCGAATCCGCCCGGCTTCAAACTTTCCCCGATGGCTACGTGTTTCACGGTTCCTGGACCGAAACCATGAGACAGCTCGGCAATGCCGTTCCCGTGGCCTTGGCGCGTCGCGTCGCCGCGTCCGTGGCGGAAAGTCTCGCGGAAGCCGAAATGCGCAAGCCGAGTCGCGCCAGAGCCAGGAATCTCGCGTGACGGATCGAAAAATCGTTCCTTTCAACCCGCTCGACAAGCGGCGCTTGGGGGAAAGCGTCGGACAAGCCATGTTGCGGCAACCCGTTCTTCCCTTGGCCTACTTGGAGAGCTTTGACGGTGCCGGAATCTACGCGGTTTATTACACGGGCGGATTTACCGGCTACGAGGCCATAGCGGAGCGCAACCGGAACCATCGCTTCAATGCGCCTATCTATGTCGGTAAAGCCGTCCCCAAGGGAGCGAGAAAAGGTGGCGACCTCGAAGCATCGCCGGGCAAGGTTCTGTACAACAGGCTCAACCAGCACGCCAAAAGCATAGAGGAAGCGACCAACCTGAACATTGCCGATTTTTATTGCCGCTACCTGATCGTCGATGATATTTGGATTCCGCTGGGCGAATCGCTGCTCATCGCGAAATTCGATCCCTTATGGAACAAGCTGATCGACGGGTTCGGCAACCACGATCCGGGCAAGGGCCGTCATGCGGGATTGCGCCCGCGGTGGGATGTGCTCCATCCTGGCCGCCTTTGGGCGGAACGGTGCCAACCACGGGATGAAACGGCCGAACAGATCGTGCGCGAGGCGCGGGATTATCTCCGCAACAACCCTCCGCCAGAAGATCCTTTTTTGATGGCCGGCTGATGGTTATCTCGTTCGGATGCTCTCGGCCATCGATTGCGGGAAAGCCGATCCGGAGAAGGGGGAAACCATGATTCGCCAACCCAGGCAATGATTTTTTCGACCATGCATCCCATTATCGAAATGCTCAAAGGCGGCGATAGACGCTCGATCGGAAGGGCGAGCGATGTCGTCGGCCGGATCTTGAAAGAGCCGGATCTGTTCGATCTCTTGATTTCCGGGATGTTGCTTGGACGACCCGATCCTGCGAATGCGCTGCGCCGATGCGGCCGAGAAAATCACGGCCATCCATCCCGAATACTTGCTGCCACACAAAAATGTCTTTTTGACCGCGTTAGCGAAGGTCGATCAAGCGGAAGTGCGCTGGCATGTGGCTCCCATGCTCGCCCGATTGCCGTTATCCGATATCGAGCAGAAAGAAGTGGCGGGCATTCTGACCGTCTATTTGAAAGACCGCAGCAGTATCGTCAAAGCCGCATCCATTCAAGCCCTTTTCGATTTGGCGATGCGAAATCATTCGCTATTACCGCTCGCCCTCCGGCACATCAAGGAGGTCGTCGTGCTGGGCACGCCGGCCATGCAGGCGCGAAGCAGGAAGCTACTGGCAAAAATCAGTCGGCTGACAGCCACCTCAACCCGGTCCGACCGTTCTGCGGGCGCTCCCGAATCGGCCGGTTAAACCGGGCTTTTGGCCAATAGCAATCCTTTCAAAAGGCGATGAGCCCAATTCGATAGCCGAAAATAACCACTTCGGAAACCGGGAAGTCGCGGAGACCATCAACGATGAGCGATGTCAACTTGCAGGACTGGGTCGGCAGAAAGGAAGAACGCCAAGACCGCGTTTATCCGACGCCGGCCAAGGCGTTTGCCCTGACCTTGGATCGCGGGGATTTTGCGGCGAGGGAAGGGGACCTTCTGCCCGAACTGTGGCACTGGCTGTATTTTCTGCCCCTCGTCGCCAGGGCGGAAATAGGGCCGGACGGTCATCCGAAGCGCGGCGGTTTTTTACCGCCGGTCGAATTGGAGCGGCGGATGTGGGCCAGCGGCAAATTGACCTTTCGGCAGGATTTGTTCGTCGGAGAGAAGATCGGCAAGACCTCCGAAATTCTGAAGGTGTCAGAAAAGGAAGGAAAAGCTGGCCGCATGGTCTTCGTCACCGTCAGGCACTCGATCCATTCCGTGCGGGGAGTCGCGGTCGAGGAAGAGCAGGATATCGTTTATTTGCCGATGCCCAAGGCATTCGTCCCGGCGGCGCCCAATCCGATTCCCGACGATTTGCAATGGAAAGAGGGGTATGCCGTCGATCCGGTATTATTGTTTCGGTTCTCCGCGCTGACCTTCAACTCTCACAAAATCCATTACGACCGCAAATACGCCACCGAGGTGGAAAAATATCCGGGCTTGGTGGTCCACGGTCCGTTGCAGGCGTTGCTGCTGCTCGAATCGGCCAAGCGCAACCATCCGGGCCGCAAGCCGGCGAGCTACAGCTTCCGGGCCATGCGACCTCTGTTCGATTTCGATCAAGTGTCCGTCTGCGGCCGGCCCGATCCGAACGGAGGCCACGATTTGTACACGGCCAACGGCGACGGCAATATCGCCATGCAGGCGGCCATTTCCTGGAGATGATCCGATGACTGAAAAACTGGAACGCTCGGTGCTGCTGGTGCCGGCCTCCAATTGGGGCATGATCCAAAAAACCGCCGCCGCCGGCGCCGATGCGGTCTGCATCGATCTGGAAGACGCCGTGGCGCCCGATGAAAAGGAAGCCAGCCGGGCCAACGTGGTTCGGGCTTATCGGGAACTGGATTTCGGCAACAAACTCCGGATGTTCCGAATGAACGGGCTGGATACCCATTTCGCTTACCGGGATCTGGTCGAGATCGTGGAAGCGGCCGGCGACCGGATCGATTTGATCGTTGTCCCCAAGGTGAATCGTCCCGAGGATGTCTGTTTCGTGGCAACCCTGCTCGGGCAGATCGAAAGCTACAAGAAATTCTCCCGCCCCATCGGCATCGAAGCGCTGATCGAAACCGCGCTGGGCTGCGTGAATATCCGGGAAATCGCGGCCTGTTCCGAACGCTCTGGAAGGCTTCGTTTATGGATCCGGCGATTACGCGGCGTCGGTGCGAATGCCGATGGAATCCATCGGGGAATTGGACGAAAACGACCGCATTTATCCCGGCCATCGCTGGCATCATGTGATGCACTCGATCGTGAGCGCCGCCAAGGCTTACAACAAGCGGGCCATCGACGGGCCTTTCGCCGGCATCAAAAACGCCGAGGGTTTGGTGCAAGCCTGCAAAATCGGGCGGGCGATGGGATTCGACGGCAAATGGTGCATCCATCCGGGGCAAGTCGAGACGGCGAACCAGATTTTTGTCCCGTCGGAAAAGGAGATCGGCTGGGCGCGGACCGTCCTGGACGAATACGAGGCGGCGTTGCGGGAGGGCAGGGGCGCGATTAGCGTCAAGGGTAAAATGATCGACGTGGCGTCGCTGCGGATGTGTCGCGCCATCGTCGAAAGAGCCCGATTGGCTGGTTTGATCAACTGAGAGCATTTATGGCAAAAATTTTGGAAGGTTTGCGGGTGGTCGAGGGCACCGCGTTCGTGGCGGCGCCCCTGGCGGGGATGACGCTGGCGCAAATGGGCGCGGAAGTCATCCGCTTCGACCGCATTCGGGGCGGGCTCGACTATCACCGCTGGCCGGTCACTCACGACAACAAAAGCCTGTTCTGGGCGGGCTTGAACAAGGGCAAGCGCTCCCTCGCCGTGGACGTGAGCACCCCGCGCGGCCAAGAGATCGTGACCCGACTGATCTGCGCGCCGGGACCCGATGCCGGCATTTTTCTGACCAATCTCCGGGTCCGGGGCTGGATGGACTACGAGCACCTGAAGCAACACCGGGAAGATTTGATCATGCTGACCGTGCTGGGCACCCGCGACGGGGGGCCGGCGGTCGATTACACGATCAATCCCGGCGTCGGCTTTCCCCACGCCACGGGGCCGGAAGGTTCCAGCGACCCGGTCTGTCATGTTCTGCCGGCGTGGGATTGCATCACCGGCCAGATGGCCGCTCTCGGCCTGCTGGCGGCGGAACGCCATCGCCGGCTGACCGGGCAGGGGCAGTCGGTGGAAATCGCCCTGAAGGATGTGGCGCTCGCCATGCTGGGCAATCTGGGGATCATCGGGGAGGTGATGGTCAACGACTTCGACCGCCCCAAGTACGGCAACTATCTGTACGGCGCTTACGGCAACGAGTTCGATACCGCCGATGGCCGGAGAGTGATGCTGGTGGGCCTGACCCGGCGGCAGTGGGACGGGGTGTGCGCGGTCACGGGATTGAAGCCGGAATTCGACGCCTTGGGCCAGCGCCTGGGCCTGGATTTGAACCGGGAAGGCGACCGCTTCAAGGCGCGTGAGGAAATTACCGCGCTGCTGGCGCCCTGGTTCCGGGCGAGGAAGGTGGAGGATTTCGCCAAGCCCTTCGACGACAACGGCGTCACTTGGTCGGTGTTTCGCACCTTCAAGCAAGCGGTTCGGGAAGATCCCGACCTTTCGACGCGGCATCCGATGTTCGACATGATCGAACAGCCGGGGATCGGGGATTATCTGGTTCCCGGCTCCCCGTTCGAGTTCGGCGAATTCGAGCGTTCTCCGCCCGAGCGGGCCGCAGTGCTGGGCGAGCACACCGATGAAATCCTGTCGGGGATTCTGGGCCTGAGCGACCACGAAATTTCCAAGCTGCACGACGATAAAGTGGTGGCCGGTCCGCGTCGCTGAGAGATCGTGCCAAATCGTCCCTCTCCTTTTGGGAGGGGGACTCGGTACTCTGATCCTCGAAAATCGGCTGGCGGCGACCGTTCCGTTCCGTTCCCGGCCTCTTCCCTTCGTGACAAAATTCAATTTCGTATACGTTGCGTCCACTCGCGCTGGTGAGGCGCAGCCAGCCATTGCCCGCACCCTCGGTGGTCGCGGTCAGCGCCGCTGTGCCCGAAGTACCCAGCCGGGCGCCGTGGCGCCGTGGAAGTCCTGGATGATGGAGAAAGTCGCCGCTTGGGCGTGCGCCGGCCCAGGTGACACCCCGGTATTCTACCCTGCACCAGCGGGGATTCTCCCGCTCGCGCTGCTTCCGCGCCGCCGGCGACAGCTCGGTGAGCTCCTGAAAGGTCAGGCCGCCCCGCCAGCCCAGGTTGCGGATCTCTGGCCCATCTGGGCCGGTCGCGCCTCGGAAGCGGCCGGATGCGTTGACCGTCATACCGCGTTGCGCCTACGCTCTGTTTATACAACCGTATTGCGAAGTGCCCCCCCGGTTTCGCCGCGATTGGAAGCGAAGCTGATTCTGCGCCGTTGAAGAACAGGTCGCTTCTTTCCGCGCGAAACGGTCGGCGACAACCCCGATCCGACTGGAGGTTCTCATGCCCTCGGCGCTGAAGACAGATCCCCGTGTGGATGATTTATACGGTCAACTGGAAGCCTTGCCGGAAAATCTGACCGGCGAGATTATCGGCGGTCGGCTCTACGCCCAACCCCGACCGACCACCCGACATGCCCTGGCCGAGTCGGGACTGGCGATGGACATCGGCAGCGCCTACCACCGTGGGCGGGGCGGGCCGGGCGGTTGGTGGATTCTGGTCGAACCCGAGATCCACTTCGTTCGCGACGCGGAAGTGCTGGTTCCCGATCTGGCCGGTTGGCGGCGGGACCGGATGCCGCGCCTGCCTCCCGACCATCGGATCGAAGTCGCTCCGGACTGGGTCTGCGAAATTCTGTCGCCTTCCACCGCCCGCACGGATCGGATGACCAAAATGCCGGTTTACGCCCGCTATGGCGTCCCGTATCTGTGGCTGGTCGATCCGCTGGCCCAGACCCTGGAGGCCTTCGCGCTTCATGAGGGTCGCTGGACGGTGATCGGGCAGTTTCAGGACCAAGCGATCGTCAGCGTGGAACCGTTCCAGGAGATCGGGCTGGAACTGGGCGCGTTATGGGAACCGGCCGAAGAGTGATCGGGACGCTCCGCCATGGCTTGTCCTCGGACGCGATCAAAAACCGCGATCCGTCCTGCGGGTTTCATGGCGATGGCTCCAAAATCAAACCGCTTCTCGCTCGATTCAACGCTGGCAGTCACCCTCGCCCAAATAGCGCCCGGCGACCCAGCCGGTGACGCCCCGGTACTCTACTTTGCACCAGCGGGGATTCTCCCGCTCGCGCTTCTTCCGCGCCGCCGGCGACAGCTCGGTGAACTCCTGAAAGGTCAGGCCGCCCCGGCAGCCGAGGTTGCGGATGCAGGTGCCGTCGGGCGGGATCTCGCCGACCTTGGCGGCGCGCGGGTTCGGCTTCGCCCGGATGCTGAGGGTGTCGTTCCGCGCGACATCCCTCACCTCGAAAAAGTCCGGGCCGTCCGCGTCCGCCGACGCCGCGCCCGCGCTCAGCGCCAACGCCAATGCCGCAACCGGCAGCCAGATCGCGTCTCGCATGGTGGTGCTCTCCGAATAAAAGTGGATTTCGCGGTTCGATGACTCGCGCGTGGGGCCGGCGGCTCGAATTCGAGAACCGAGTCGCCGGCCAGGGTCGCCGGAAAATCGCCCGCCACGCGCGCAGAGCGTCCGCGATGGGTTGAGCGTTCCCCGGCGAACGGGGATTACAGCCGGCCCTCGTCCACCAGCGATTTCAGGTGCAGAAAGTTCCCCTTCTTGTCGTAGTCGCACTGAAAGGGTTTCTTGCCCTGGTCGCCGAGGTCGGCGGTGCCCTTGACGCTGTAGCCGCTCTTCGAGCGGACCAACTTGCCGGTTTTGATGTACATCGGCTTGGTCCCGAATTGGCTCGATGCCTCGCCGCGACAATAAGCCGGCATGTTGCCGGGCGCCACCGGAGCGGCGAGCGCGGCGGTCGAAACCAGCGCGAGCGCGGCGGTCGAAACCAGGTGCTTCATGATACTTTTCCCCATTTTTTGAAAGCTAAATGTCGATGGGAGGGCTATCCGGCCCGAGCGCGGCTTCAGCCTTTGCCGGTCAGCTTGTCTTTGATGTGTTCGGCGACCGAACCTGCACGCTCGACGGCGTTGCCGACCGCTTCGGCCACGCCGGATTTGATCACGGCCGCTTTTTCCCGCACCGTGGCGCCGGCTTGCTCGACCTGACCCTCGGTTTCCAGTTGCTTGTCGCCGGTGATCTTGCCCACCACTTCTTTGATCTGGCCCTTGGCCTTGTCAATTTTGGGATCGCTCATGGGTCGATACTCCGAAAGATTTAAGCTTTTTTGATCAAACCGATCAGAAACAGCAGCACGACGGCGCCGACCGTGGCGGTCATGATCGAACCGATCAAGCCGCCGGCGGACAGTCCCAGCAGCCCGAACAAGAACCCGCCGACCACCGCGCCGATGATGCCGACGACGATATTGCCGAGCAGGCCGAAGCCGCCCCCTTCATGATCAGGCCGGCGAGCCAGCCGGCGACGGCGCCGATAGCCAGGAAAATGACCAAGCTTTGCACGTCCACGGTGTGATCTCCTCTCGGTGTCTGGGGTACAGAAAGACCGGCGGCGGCGTGTTCCGGCTTTCGCCGCCGGCCATCAATTCCGGTGCGGTGACCGCGCGCTCGCGCGGCCCTCGCGCCTTAACGGAAATTCTTGACCTCCATCTCTGCCGCGCCTCGGTCGGACACGTAGAAATAGGTTTTGCCCTCGAAGATGAACTGGGTGGTGCCTTCGGCGGTGCTGAATCTCGCCTGCTGGGGTTTCATGCCTTCGAAGGTGACGCTACCCCGTCTGGGACCGCGCCAGTTCAGGGTGATGGTCTGGTCGGGATACCGGACCACGGTCTTGCCCGGCCCTCCCGGCGGGGCGCCTTCCACCGTGCACTTGTAGCGATAGGGCTTGCCCTCGACCGTCGCGCCGCACACGGTGGCGAAGCGGCCGCTTTGCGCGCCCCGCCCCTTTGCGGGCGCGGCATCGGATGCATCGCCCCGGCAACTCGTATCTAGCGCCTTGACCAATGACTCGTAGCGACCATTGGCGGTATGCACGACGATGCACTGCCCGGTGCGGGTATTGCGCCAGTACGTGTAACTGGCGCCGCCCGACTTTTCTCCCGTGACGAACTTATAGCCGCGATCTTGGAGAACCTGTTCGCCGCTGCTGCCGCGCGCCCCGACCAGATCTTGCAGACCCGGTGCCGGGTCCTGGGCGCGGGCGGCGGGCGCCAGCAGGAAAGCGGCGGCGAGCGCTCCCAACGAATAGCCGATCACACGGTGCTGCATAAATAAACTCCTCGGTACAAATATAAGGAATCCGCCGTTAACGGCGGGCGTTATTCGTCATGGATTCGCGTCTGTTTTTTCATCCCGGGTCCGCCGAGTTGCCCGAGCAGGTGTTCGATCTGCGCGTTCGAGCTGCAAGTCGCGACCTTCCTCGATGGCGTCGGGACTGCGGCGGACGTAATCATTCAGTCCCCTCTCCCCCTGTCAAGGGGGAGAGGGTTAGGGTGAGGGGGTAAGTCTTTGAATCCGAAGCCCTCACCCTAACCCCTCTCCCGCAAGCGGGCGAGGGGAGTGAACGGTTGCCGGCGGACCAGCCTGACGCGCTGGTTCTCGGTTTTGGCCTGCCCGGTTACAGCCGACCCTCGTTCACGAGGGATTTGAAATGCAGGAACTTGCCGCTCTGGTCAAAATCGCATTGGAAGGGTTTTTTGCCTTGGTTGCCGAGGTCGGCGGTTCCCTTGACCGCATAACCTTCACCTTTCACGCGAGTCGGCTTACCGGTATTGATGTAGGCCGGTTTGGTCGCGAATTGGCCTGCGGCTTCACCGCGGCAGTAGTTCGCCATGTCGCCCGGCGCCATCGGGGCCGAGGACGCGGATGATCCGCCCCTCGAACTCGATTCTTTGCCCGATGCGCCGCCCGATTGCGAAGCCTGGCAAACGCCGTTAATGCCGTGCTGGCCGGTGTACGACACGGTTGGCGAACCGTCTGGATTGATGGCGATGGAGACGGTGATGCCCGAACCCGTGGCTTCGTAGTAGTTATCGTTGACCTTTTTGAGCCGGGTTTCCTTGCCGTTGATGAAGACGGGACCCCCTTGGTCGGCATGGACTTCGTACTTGTCGGTACAAGAGACGTTGAGCAGGGGGATGCCGGCATGGGTCGCGTTCGACGAGTAGGACCCGGGCGAGTGGGACGTGCCCCCGCTTCGGTAACCGGAGTCATAGCCGGTATCGGTTGAGGTCGTGGCGCAGCCCGAGAGGCCGAGAGCGAGCAGGCCGAAGCCGCTAAGGATGAGTTTGGGTTTTTTCATGGCGTATTGGCTCATGGTCGGTTGGTTTGGGAAAAGATTAAGGTAGGTCATTTGCCATCGAGCTGCTTCAGCATCGTGTTCACAGCAGCCTCAAGTTGCTCGTCCCGGCCTTCCTCGATGGCGTCGGGGCTGCGGCGGACGAGCACGTCTGGATTGTCCTCGGTGTTTTCGTAAAAGCGGCCGTCGGCGGATTTGCTGCCGATCTCGGGGATGCCGTATTGCAGGCGACCGCCGGGCAGCAGTTGGATCCACCACACGGCGGTGCCGGTGCCGGGCACCGGTTCGCCGACGAAGGGACCGAGCTTGGCGTGCTTGTAGTAGTGGGTGAAGAGGCTGCCGTCGGAATAGCTCCACGAGTTGGCGAGGATGGCGCTGGGTTTGGTCCAGCGCGAAGCGGGGAGATCGGCGAGGACGTTGCCTTCGCGATCGTAGCTCTTGCCGGTGGACTTGGCGGAGAGATCGGCGATCAGACGCTCGGAGAGATGGCCGCCGCCGTTGAAACGGATGTCCACGATGACGGCCTCCTTGTCGGCGCAGCGGCCACGCAGGTTGTGGATGAAGCTCTGGTAGCTCCTCGTGCTCATCTCGCCGACGTAGATGTAGCCGAGACGGCCCTTGGAGAGTTCCTCGGTGAGCTGCGCGCGCTGGGCGACCCAGCGGTCGTGCGCTTTGGAGAGGCCGTTCGCGAACGGCTCGGGCGTGACGATCTCGTCCACCGGTGCGCCGCCTTTGGCGGGTTGGACGGAAAGGCGCACGGGTTGGCCGGCGGTCTTGTTCAGCAGCGTGTGGATGTCCATGTCCGCGCGGATCGGCTCGCCGTTCACGGCGAGAATGATCGCGCCGGGACGCAGCAGGCTGTCGGCCCGGCCGGCGGGGCCGGTTTTCAGATAGTCCGCGATCTTCGCGCCGGGGCCGGTGTGGGCGTGATCGTAGTAGAGACCGAGCGAGGCGGTCGCGTCGCCACCGGCGACCTTCGGCTGATAGCGAAGAGCCCATGTGCGAGGAATTCAGCTCGCCCGCCATCTCGCCGAGCAGTTCGGCGAGGTCTTCGCCGTGGCGCAGGTGCGGCAGGTGTTTCGCGTATTCCGTTTTATACCGCGCCCAATCCACGCCGGCCATGTCCTTGCGGTAGAACTTCTGCTGGGTCATGCGCCAGACGTGCTCGAAGAACCAGCGCATCTCGCCCTGCAAGTCGTAGGCGACCTCGGCGGTGAAGGGAAGGGTGGCGGCGGCTCCGGTGAGCAGGTTCACCCTTTCGATGCCGCCCGCGCCGAGGAAAAAGGCGTTCTCGCCATTGCCATCGGTGGCGACGCCGCCCGCGGCGGGCGGCGCTTTGGTGAACAGCGGCGTCGAGGCCCGGCTTGCCCAGCGAGATCTTGTAGCCGACGAAGCCGGTGGCGGCTCCCGCGCTGGCGAAGACCAGCGATTTGCCGTCCGGCGTCAGCTTGAAGAACTGCAAGGCAGAGGAGAACGGCGTGAGTCGCACCGTGCGCGCGGAGAGATCGTCGAGTTCGGGTTCCCACGCGGGCGCCGCCTTCTTCTCCTCGGGTTTGGCGTCGGTCTTTTTCGGCTCCGCCGATGGAGCCGCGATGCGATCCGACGAGCGCGCCACGGCATCGTAAGCGGACTGGGTGAGGAAGGTGGCGTACACATCCAGCTCCGCGCCTTGCGAGTCGGCGGTCTGCAAGCCATCGCGCATCGACAGATAGAGCAGCACCTTGCCATCGGCGGAGAACTGCGGGCCGACGGATGTGAAGCCGCTGCGCGTGACATTCACCGGCGGCTTCTGGCCGCTGGCATCGACGAGTGCGATGTTGAAGCTCGTTATAGCGGAGCCGATGGTGGCGGCGAGCCAGCGGCCATCGGGCGACCACACGAACGGCAGGTCGCCATCGGTGTAGGAATAGGAAAGCCCCTTCGGCATGGCCGTGACCGTCTTCTTGGTCGCGAGATCCATCACCACGAGGCTGGTGCGGTCTTCGAGGTAGGCGATGCGCTGGCCGTCGGGCGAATAGGCCGGCTCGGTGATATCGGTCTGCGTGTTGGTCAGCCGCGTTTCCTTCAAAGCGCCCGGCGTCTGGAACGAGGTCGCGTCCGGCGCGTCGATGGTCGTCTCGTAAACGTCGTAGCGGCCATCGCGTTCGGAGGCGTAGAGCACGGCTTTGCCATCCGGGCGGAAGCTCACGTTGCGCTCGTGCTGCGGCGTGTTGGTGATGCGGCGGGTGCGCCCGCTGGCCGCGTCCACCACGAAGACCTCGCCCCGGGCGATGACGGCGATCTCGGAGCCGTCCTGGTTGGCGGCGATCTCGGAAACTTCCTCGTTCATCTTCGCGAAGAAGGTGCCGCCGAGCAGCGAACCCTGGCTGATGTGTACCTCGACCCGCTGCGGCTCCTTCGCGTCGTGGGCCAGCTTCCAGATTTCGCCGTCGTAGCCGTACACGAGATCGTTTTGCGCGGTGAGGCTCAGGAAGCGCACCGGGTGCGTCTGGTGCGCGGTGAGCTGCACCGGCTTCGTCATCCCCCTCGAAGGCCATTTTCCACACGTTGAAGCTGCCGGACTGCTCGTTGAGCCAGAAGACCGATTTCCCGTCGGCGCTGAACACCGCGTCGCGATCCTCGCCGCGCCAGGTCGTGAGTTGGCGATGCGTTTTTGCCGTCGTGTCATAAACCCAGATGTCCCGTGTGGCTTCCGAGACCGCGTGCTTGCGCCACTCGTTCTCCGGGGCGTTCAGGCTCGTGTAGAGGATGAAACGGCCATCCGGGCCGGGGCTGGCACCGAGCGCCGGAACGGGAATGACCAGCCGCTCCCGACCCACCCGTGGCCGGAATGGAATAAAGCTGGATCGAGGCGCCCATCAGTTGCCCGCCGAACGCCACTTTGGGATCGCCGAGGCGCATCGAGGTGAAGAGCACGGACTTCCCATCCGGCGTGAACGCCTGCGGCGTGTCCGCCTGCGAGTGCGTGGTGAGCCGCCGGATCTCACCGCCCTTCGCCGACATGACGAACACATCGGCGTTGCCATGCCGATTCGCGCTGAAAGCGATGCTCTGACTGTCCGGCGACCACACCGGATCGCTCGCGATAAACTCCGCGCCGGTCAGCGCCACCGCCTCGCCGCCGCCGGCGGGCACCCGCCAGATCTGCCCGCCGTACACGAACGCGATGTGTTGCCCGTCGGGCGAAACGGCCGGATGGCGCAGCCATAAAGGACGGTTGGAAGGGTCTGCTTGGGCCATCGCCTGAGAGATGCCGCCCAAGGTCAGCAGGAGTCCGGCAAGCAGGGGGCCGGCCGATGATGGAGATAGACGGAAACGACGCATAAGGCTCTCCGGTGGGGATGACGATGGGGGCGGACCGTCGCGGAAGCGCCCCCGCTGCTTAGAAGCCACGCAACATCCTCGCACCGCATCCCTATGGACGCGGAACTCGGATGCAATGCGTCCTCACTTCATCTCAACCCAGTCGCTGATCTTGCCGTCATCGCTGACGGTGCAGGCGACCTTCCGGTGGCCGCTCTTCGCCTTCATGATGATTTCCCAGTAACCGGGCTTCAGCGCGCTCACCTGGTCGGTATACGCATCCACGCCTATCTTGTACAGGCAGGCGCCCTTGGCCACTTCCGACGGGCCGGTCGCTCCGGTCGAGGTGCTGGAGCGGTCATCGCCGCCGCCATCCGCATAGCTGTAGTGGCCGTCCTTGAACCCGGCCCCGGCGGTCGAAATCGCAGGTGAACGACAGTTCGCGGCGGCCGCCGCGCTCGAAGGACACCCGGCCGTTGCCGGTCAGGGTGCGGCCGTTCAAATGCGGGTACGTCAATTCCAGATCGCGGACCGAACCGTGGTCCCGATCCAGATGGCGACGCACTTCGTTGGCGCATTCCTGCTTCAGGTAGCCCATGTCGTCGAACGGGGAGTTCTCGCCCTTTGCGTAGGAATTCTGTTTGTTATCGTGATCCTTGTCGCCGCTCACCGCAGCGGCGAGGATGGCCAGGCCGAGGACGCCGGCGCCGATCGCGGCGGCCGTCTTTTTGTCGGAATCCGAAATCTGCTTCCGGGCTGACGTTCCAGCTCGCCACCTCGCGGTGCTCGATCCGGCAGTTGAAGCGGTGGTCCTTTTTGTCCCGGTCCTTGACCAGGCCGGTCACCTTGTAGGAATTGCGGCCCGTCTCCTGGGCGGTCGTGTCGTGAGGGCTGGAGAACCTGGAATACTGGGAATCGTCGAAGATCTTGCTCTGACAATCCTCGATGGCGTCGCTCTGGTTGTAGGCGAAGGCCGAGGGCGAGGCCAGGACAGCGGCGATCGCCACGCTCAAACAGCTCTTCAGTCGCTTTTTCATGCCAGTTTTTCCTCTGAATATATGGATGGGTGTGGGACAGTTTCTCGGAAACGGCGACCGAAAATCGCGGTCCAGCCGGTGATTTCAGCGCCGAAGATGCTCAACGCCCGAGCGCAATATTGCCTCGGGCATTCGTATCCGAATAAACGCGCAGTCTCCGAAACGCGCAACATGTCACGGGTGTGGGCGTTGTTTTAGGTGGGGTCGGCGTCTTGTGGATCAGGGGCGGGCGGACCCTTCGCCTGCCCCCGAGGTGGCCCGATGACCACTGGGCGCCGCTTCGAAGAAGTCGCGAACGTCTGCGGTCATTTCGGCCCGGCTCTTCGTGCGCAGATAGAACATGTGGCCGCCCGGGTAGGTGTGGAAGGACAGCCGCTTCCGCGCGTCCGGCGACCGGACCGTTTGCTCCAGCAGGTAGCGCGACAGGAAGTAGTTCGCGCCCATGTCGTGGTAGCCATGCAGTACCAGCGCCTTCAGGTCGGTGTTCTGCGTGAGAGCGATCGCCAGGTCCTCCGGGCCGACCAGCCTCGACTTGCGGTCCCACAGCGCGTTCGCCTCCAGGTTGAGCGTGGTGTAGGGCCGCTCGGTGACATAGCCCAGGTCTTTCTGCACGTAGTCCAGGAAGGGCGATAGCAGCACGCCGGGGAAGATATTGACCGTTCGGGTGAGGACGCCTAACTCGTCGCGCTTCTCGGGCGTGGGGTTGTCGCTGGCCTGCGCGCCGTCGTAGAAGTCAAGCATCTTGCCCTGCGCGGCGAGCAGGTTGGTGGAAAAGAGCGCTTCACCAATCCGGCCGCGATTGACGGCGACGAGGGCCGGGTCGAGCCCGATCAGCCCCCCGACCTTGGCGTAGAAAGCGGCCTGCTCCTGCGCGCTCATGCGGCCGAGCGTCGCCAGCCCGGTCAGGTAACCCGTCAGGGCATAGTCCTCGGCCGTCTTGTAGCCCGCAGGATCGTTCTTGATCGTGCTCATCCCGTGGTGAGCCGCGATCGCCGCCTGGGTGGGCAGCAGGGTGGCCGCGTGCAGCAGGTCGTAGGATGGAAACGGCTCGGCGAGCGATGGCACTCTCCACTCAGGCGACATCAGCACCGCGCGGTTCAGGTTGATGCCGTATTGCTCGGTCAGGATGCGCGACAGCGCAACGACGCGTAGCCCGCCATAGCTCTCGCCGGCGATCGCCTTGGGCGAGCCCCAGCGCTTGTTCACGGTGAGCCACTGCCGGATGAAGCCGGCGATGGCGTTCAGGTCGCTGTCCACGCCGTAGTAGGGCTTCGGGTCGCCAGCCTTGCCGTCGGGCCCGGGCAGCATCCTGCTGTAGCCGGTGCCCACCGGGTCGATGAAGACGAGGTCGGTGAAGCTGATCCAACTGTCGGGGTTTTCTTCCAGACGCGCCGGGCACTGCGGGAAAGCTGCCATCGCCGGCCGTCACGATCGCCTTCGGCCCGATGGCCGCGATGTGGAGGTAGATGCTGGCGGCACCAGGGCCACCGTTGAAGGCGAAAGTCACCGGTCGCTTGGTGGGATCCGCACCTTTGAGCGTGTAGGCGATGTGAAAGATCTCGGCATCCGGGCGTTCGGGGTCCTTGCCGATCTTGAGCATCCCGGCTGCGGCATTGTAGTCCGGCAGTTTCTCCGCCATAGCCGTCATCGAAACCGCGAACCAGGTGACGAGCCCGAGGGCAAGTACCAGAAGCCCCCTCCGTCCGATCAAAAGTGTCATTTGTGCAACCTCCATTCATTGGTCGTGGTGAACTTTAGCCGAGCGAGGTGTAGGGCGGGTTACAGGCTAACGCCCCAACCCGCCCTACGGTTTTGCGTAAAACCTATCGCGAAATGGCATTGCTCTCACTCGATCGTCGTGCGTGGCTGCCTACGGCGTGCGGATCCATACGCGCTCTTCCGCGAGGTCGAACGTGAGAACCCATGAGCGCATGGCGCCCAGCCCGAGGTTGCCATCGAAGATCAGCCGGCTCGTCTCGACCGGCGCCCGGACCGACGCGCCAGCGTCGAGGCGGATGTCGATCCGTGCATCGGAGGCGGTCACGGCGGACGCGAGGCCGACGCGCGGGGCGAGCGCTTCGTTGATGATGACAGCGCTTTCGCTGCCCGTATCGACTTCAAGCCAGACGTCGGTGGCGTCGTGACGGCTCGCGACGAAGGCGACCAGCGACAGGCCGGTGACCGAGCGCTCGAAACGGGTCCGCACGCTTCGCGCATCCCGTGGAACGCTGTCGTCGACCACCAAGCGACGACCGGGAAGGTCGATCGTGACGACGTGGCCTTCAAAGGTCGAAAGGGAAATCAGGCCGTCGAGGCGTGGCCAGTCCGGCGGCAGCAGCTTGTTGATGTCCATCACCATGACCGTGTGCGGCCGCGACACCCAACCGCCGACGCCCACCGTGGCGCCCTCGCATCGTGGCGCGTCGATGCGCTCACCCGACATGCGGAAACCCGTGAGCGGGCCGCCGAGCGCGCAGCCGGCCTCGCCCGCCAGAACCGGAGTGAACACCGTCATGCCGCCACCCGTATCGACGAGAAACCGCCGGGGGGCTCCCGCGACATCGACCGTCGCGGTGAAGAGCGTGCCGTAGGGTTCGAGCGCGGCGACGTGCGCAGTGCGGTCGGCGGGCGTGCCGCCGGGCATCGCCGATGTGCAACCCGCGAGGGTGACGGCGGCGGCGATCAGTACGTGACTTCTACAGCGTTGATTCATGGTTCTTCGACCCGCTCGATCTCGGTCGTGGCCTCGAAGCCGGTGCGCGTGACAAGAAAGCCGCGACCTGAACATCCGGCCGTCAGGTTGAAATCGGCGGACGTCAAGGCGCGGCGCTCGCCGTCGGCCCCGACACCGCCGCCGGCGCCAGGTTGACCTCGTCCGGGAGCGTCATCGGGCGCACGCCCTTGACCGAGCGGATGGCGAATTTCGGGTCGAGTTTCTGCAACTCCGCGAAGAAACCCGGGAAGTGCGCCGCGCCGTAGGTGATGTAGATCTGGTCGGCCGGCGACTCGGCGACGAAGCGGGCCAGCGCCCGGTTGCGGAAGTCGACGATGATGCGGTTCGTCGGGTTGTTCTCCGCGCCGAGCGCTCCGGAGATCGCCATGCCCAGCACGCCGCGACAGACGATGCCGATCAGCTTCTTCTGGCCCGGCGTGGTCCCGGCCATGGCCTCGATCAGGGGCGCGAACTCGTCCCCGCCGCCGGCTTTCTTTGCCTGGGCCTGCCGGGCGGACATCGCGGCGGCGAAGGCCGGGTCCTCGCGCAGGAGCCGGTCGTACTCCGTCTTCATCTGCAGGTAGTTCACGTCGGCCGTCACATGCCGCGCCGGATGGATCGCCATATCCGCCTTCAGCGACTGCATGTAGTCGAGCTGGAACTGCAGGCCGCAGCCGTTGGCCATTTTCTTGTAGTCGGCGCTGAGATCCTGGTCGCTGCCGCGCAGAGTCTGGTTGAACCACTCGGTCAGATCGGGGCGTTCCGGCACCGGCTCCACCCCTTCGTAGAACAGCGTGTAGCCGTCCGCGAGCGCCTTTTCGAGGTCGAACACGACCGACTTGTAGAAATCCTCCGACGCCACATGTTGCATGCCCTGGAACACCACGGTCTTCTGGCCGTTGGAGAACGTGACCAGCGGCACGGCGGTCGGCCCGGTCTGGACCCAGAAGGCCAAGTAATAGATGGGCAGCGAGGCGAGTCCCGTCGCCGCGAGCACGCCGGCCAGCGCGAAGACCGCGAAAGACCGGCGCGACGAGTAAGCCGGGTCGCGGCGCTTGACCAGCCAGCGCGGCAGGAAGATCAGAGCGCCGAGCGCGACGCCGGCCGCGATCACCCCGGCGATCATCCAGACCGGCAGGTCGCGCACGACCAGCAGGCCGGCCAATGCGAACAGGATCAGCGCGAGCCAGAAGGCGCCGGTGAGACGCGCCGCCCAGCGGCGAATGTTGGATTCGGTGGCCATCATCGATGCGATTGCTCCTCGCATTGCAGTTCGTCGGTCTCGACCCTGTTCGTACCTCGCGCGTGGCGCCGGTCGTCGTGGTCGGGTGGCGCCACCCGCCGCGCGCGGGGCTGGCCGGATGCCTCGACAGGGCGACGGCGCTCAGTCGCCGTCCTTGCCGGTGAAGGAAACGTTGTCCACATGCCCCTTGGCGTCGCTCAGGCAGAACCAGGGGGCGGTCGCGCCAGGCACCTTGATGGTGACCCCGATGCCGGCCTGGCCGGTCAGGACCTCGGTCACCTTGAGCGTTTTGCTCGGCTTGCCCACGGTCTTGGCGACCTTCGCCAGGCACGCCTTCTCGGCGACCTGGGTTCCGCTGGCGGCGCTGGAATGCGCCGGGGCGGCCGAACCAAAACCGGCCTTGGCGTTTTCCTTCTTGGTCTTGTGGATGTCGCAGCCCTGCGTTTCGGTCACTTGCGTGCAGCCCGAGCGTTCGAGCAGACGCCGGTATTCGGCGTCGATGGCATGGGCCGAGGTTGTTGCCAGCAGGGTGACACAGGCGATGACGAGCGATGGCGTCTTCACGGGTCTTGATCTCTTACGGTTGGGTTGGATGAGCACTGCGACTGGCCTCGCCGGCGGCCAGCTTGTATTGGATCTGGCCGGCGACGTTTCTATGGCGGCGGTGGCGTTCAGGACTCCGCCATGATCCGAAAACCGGGCTGGGTCCGGGTTTCGGGTTCGGCCGGCCGGTCGGTGACGACCAGCGAGGCGCCGGGTTGCAGCAGCTCGTACACCAGCCGGGCGAATGGCGCCGGCGGATGCACCCGCTCGCCGAGGTCGAGCCGCGCCGGCAACTGGCCGCCGCGCGACGGCAGGCCCACCGCCATCCAGCGCCGCTGGGGCCGGTCGGGCGCCAAGGGGCTGGGCGCTTGGATGAAGCCGTCCAGCGCGACGAACACGCCGGCCCCGAGCGGCTGCCGGGGATCGCTGATCCGCACCTCGGCTTCGCCGATGAGGACGCCGTTGCGGTAGACGTACATCCGGCGGTCGGGTCCGCTGACCAGGACGCTGACCGGGCCTTGCGGCGCCTTGTGCGGCTCCCAGACGAAGCGTTCCCCGCGCGGCGTCGGGGGCGGCGCCTTACCGCTGGCGCCGGGATCGACCGGAGCGGCGATGCCCGGATGGACGATTTCCGCCGGGGCCGAATGCGCGTCGGCGATGACGACGTGGGTGCCGGAATGGGTGACATCGTAGAGCTTCCGGGAGAATTCCAGCGGCAGCCGCACGCAGCCGTGCGAGGCGGGATAGCCGGGGAGCTTGCCGGCGTGCAGGGCGATGCCGTCCCAAGTCAGCCGCTCCATGTAGGGCATGGCCGCGCCCTGATAGGTGCTGGAGACGTGCTTCTGGTCTTTCTCCAGCACGCTGAACACCCCGGTCGGGGTCTCGTGGCCCGGCTTGCCGGTGCTCACCGTGGACGCGCCGATGCGGACGCCGTTGCGGTACACGTAGGCGCGCTGTTCGGGGACGCTGACGATGATCACGACCGGTCCGCTCGGCGCGCGCTCGGGATGCCAGGTGAACTCGCCGGGTTTCAGGGTCGCGGCGTCGCGGACGTCGGGGACCGTGGCGGCCGGGGCGGTCGCCGCCGGGTGTCCGGTGGAATGGCGCGCTATCGGCGCGGTGTGCGGCGCCTGTTCCGCCCGCCGCGACTTCTCCGGCGCCGAGTGACGTGGCGCAACCGGTCGTCAGGATCAGGCACGAAGCCAGCGCCGCGAGCGACGGCGCCGAATACAGAATTTTCTTGAGGTTCAGCATGGATGCCATTTCTCGTTTTCCAAACCGCGTTCGGGCGCCACGGCATCGCCGCAATCGCGGCGATGCCGTATCGTTGGAGGAAAGACCGCCACAGGTTTTTTGGTGATGTCCGGCGAGGAGCGGACTCGGATCGCGTTCCCGTGCGCCTTCGTCGGCTCCATCGGGGCCTTCACTGCCAGTAGTGATACGCGGCCTCGCCCCGATGGGTGGCGGCCACCTTGCAGAAACCGGCTCGGTCCGCCGCGCCTTCAGCCAGAAACAAACCCACCGCCACCCCGTAGTTAAACAGCAGGTGGCGCTCGAAATAGGCGGTTTCCTCCGGCTTCATGGTGGCCGAATCCTCGTGATTCAAGTAGCCGAAGCCTTTCTTGAACCGCTCCCGGTTCAGCGCGAATCCTTTGCACAGGTTGGCGACGGCGGCGCTGTAGGCCAAGGTGTTGAGCTCGCTTTGTTGCTTGGGGTTGAGCGCGCCGTCCAACAGCCGGCTCGCCTGGAGCCAGGCGGGTTCCAGTTGTTCCCTGACGGTATTTCCACCCTGCGCGAAAGCGACGGAGGATGGGACCGACAGCGCCAGGAGCAAAAATGCGCTCGTCCGACCGATAACGGATGTTCTCATGGTGGGATTCCTCTCGATCTGTCGTGGGTTGGCGCGGATCGCGACCGCGTCCGCCTACCAATACCGCTCGCCGTATCGGCGTCGCGTGGACTGCTCCGAATAGCCTTGGCGGCTGTAGCAGGCCCGCTGATGGTCGTAGCACGTCGCGTTGTGGTTCGAATAATAGGTCCCGCCGCCGCGATAATCGGTACGCTGATAGTCCCGGTGATAACGATGATGTTCATGACGATCCTCATCGTTGTCTGAAGATGCCGCGTAGGCGACTGCGCCCGCAATAGCCAAACCCCCGACCAGCGCCGCCGTGGCATCGGGGTCGTAGCGGGACTCCCCGGTGTAGGGGTCGGTCGTGGTGCAACCGAGGACAAGCGTGGACGCCAGCACGACAGCGCCGGCTCGGAATAAATGGATCATGGGTTCGAATCTCCCGAATGGTTTGAAGCGTCGCCTAAGCCTTCTTGATCAGGCCGATCAGGAACAGCAGCACCACAGCGCCGACCGTGGCGGTCACGATCGAGCCGATCAAGCCGCCGGCGGCGAGGCCCAGCACGCCGAACAGAAACCCGCCGAGAACGGCGCCGATGATGCCGACGACGATGTTGCCGAGCAGGCCGAAGCCGCCCCCTTTCATGATCAGGCCGGCGAGCCAGCCGGCGACGGCGCCGATAGCCAGGAAAATGATCAGACTTTGTACGTCCACGATAAAACCCTCTTGGTGTCTTGAATGCCGGAAATCGGATCGGGGGCTTTATCCCGATCATCGCGCACTTATGGAACCAGCGCGCCTCACTGATTTTTGAAGTGCTTCACTTCCATCGCCGCCGCGCCCCGGTCAGAGACGTAGAGATAGGTTTTGCCCTCGAAGATGAACTGGGTGGTGCCTTCGGCGGTGCTGAATCTCGCCTGCTGGGGTTTCATGCCTTCGAAGGTGACGCTGCCCCGTCTGGGACCGCGCCAGTTCAGGGTGATGGTCTGGTCGGGATACCGGACCACGGTCTTGCCCGGCCCTCCCGGCGGGGCGCCTTCCACCGTGCACTTGTAGCGATAGGGCTTGCCGTCGGCCGTGACGCCGCACACCGTGGCGAAGCGGCCGGGTCCCGGCGCGGGCGCGCTTTCCGCCGCGCCGTCTTGGCAAGAGATCTTCAGCGCCGTGACGAGGGACTGGTAGCGACCCTCGGCGGTGCGGACGACGATGCATTGCCCGGTGCGCGTCTGGCGCCAGTAGGTATAGCTGCCGGCGCCGGACTTTTCTCCCTTGACGAACTTGTAGCCGCGATCTTGGAGAACCTGTTCACCGCTGCTGCCGCGCGCCCCGACCAGAATCTTGCAGACCCGGCGCCGGGTCTTGGGCGTGGACGGTTTGTGCCAGCAGGAAAGCGGCGGCGAGCGCTCCGGCGGAACAACCCACCATGCGATATTTCATGGTGCGAACTCCAAATGCTAGACATTGATCCAGTTCGATAATTGATCCAGCTTATCCTGCCCCGGTCGCGTCGAGCGCCGGAACGGGGATGACCAGCCGCTCCCGACCCCCGTGGCCGGAATGGAATAAAGCTGGATCGAAGCGCCCATCAGTTGCCCGCCGAACGCCACCTTGGGATCGCCCAGCCGCATCGAGCTGAAGAGCACGGACTTTCCGTCCGGCGAAAACGCATGGGGCGTGTCCGCCTGCGAATGGGTGGTGAGCCGTTTGATCTCGCCCCCCTTCGCCGACATGACGAACACATCGGCATTGCCATGCCGGTTCGCGCTGAAAGCGATGCTCCGGCTGTCGGGCGACCACACCGGATCGCTCGCGCTGAACTCCGCGCCGGTCAGCGCCACCGCCACGCCGCCGCCGGCGGGCACCCGCCAGATTTGCCCGCCGTACACGAACGCGATGTGCCGCTCACGCCTGATGAGGTTTAGTTCGAGATCGTGCAAACGCCGTTGGCGCCGTGCTTGCCCGCGTACATCAGGCTGGACGAACCCGGCGGGTTTCCGCGTCAGCGGCAGCGCGGGTGGGTCTGTATGTCGGTAATGCTGTCCGCCCTGCCATCGGCGGTGATCATCTGCAGGCACTGGCGGGTGCGCCCATTCCACCAAATCGTGCCCTTCGCGTTGTTGCCCGACTCAAAGCTATCCACGTTGTGGAAGCCTCGCGATTGCAGGTCGCTCTGGACACCAGCGGCCTTGGCGCCAACGAGATCCGACACATCGACACTGCCGCCACCCCCAGAGGCGCTAGAGCGGTCATCGCCGCCGCCATCCGCATAGCTGTAGTGGCCGTCTTGAACCCGGCCCCGGCGGTCGAAATCACAGTTGAACGACAGGTCGCGGTGGCCGCCGCGCTCGAAGGACACCCGGCCGTTGCCGGTCAGGGTGCGGCCGTTCAAATGCGGGTACGTCAATTCCAGATCGCGGACCGAACCGTGGTCCCGATCCAGATGGCGACGCACTTCGTTGGCGCATTCCTGCTTCAGGTAGCCCATGTCGTCGAACGGGGAGCTCTCGCCCTTTTCGTAGGCGTTCCGCTTGTTGTCGTGATCCTTGTCGCCGCTCACCGCAGCGGCGAGGATGGCCAGGCCGAGGACGCCGGCGCCGATCGCCGCTGCGGTCTTCTTGTCGGAATCCGAAATCTGCTTCCGGGCTGACGTTCCAGCTCGCCACCTCGCGGTGCTCGATCCGGCAGTTGAAGCGGTGGTCCTTTTTGTCCCGGTCCTTGACCAGGCCGGTCACCTTGTAGGAATTGCGGCCCGTCTCCTGGGCGGTCGTGTCGTGAGGGCTGGAGAACCTGGAATACTGGGAATCGTCGAAGATCTTGCTCTGACAATCCTCGATGGCGTCGCTCTGGTTGTAGGCGAAGGCCGAGGGCGAGGCCAGGGCAGCGGCGATCGCCAGGCTCAAACAGCTCTTCAGTCGCTTTTTCATTCCGGTTTCCTCGATGGTGATAGAAATGCCCATCGCGCCCAAGCGCGATCCGTTCGCCCGTCGGTCGCGCTGCCTCGAAAAAGCGATCGGGGTCCCGCGCGTCGTGGTTTTAATAGTCTCGTCGGAAAAACTTTTGTTTCGCGAGCTTCGCGACGGGCCGGAATCGTAGCGAATATGTTGTTCAATATGAATTGGGGCTTTCCTGTAAGGGTTTTCCTGACAACGGGGCTTGGAATTGACGAAAAATCTCGGCGCGCTGTTGCTGCTGTGCTTCGGGCTGGCGTTTTCCGGGAGGATCGCCGCCGCCGAAGCCGGCCCCGATCTGCTGACGCCCGCCGAACGGGCCTGGCTCGCCCAGCACCCGGAGATCGTGCTGGGCGTCGGCGAGGAATGGGCGCCCTCGGTCGTCAAAAACGCCAACGGCCGGTTTGGCGGCTTCGCCTTCGATCATCTCGATCTGCTCAACCGTAAGCTGGGAACCCATATCCGTTTGGAGGTGGGACCTTGGCACGCGATGGTCGAAAAGGCCGAGACCGGCCGCCTCGCCGGGCTGAATCTCTCCGCTCCCGTGGAGCAGAGGAAGGCGCATTTTCTCTTCACGCAAACCTTCAACGCCATTCACTACTTCATCTACCTGCGCACCGGAGAGCCGGCGCCGCGCGCCGGGCTCGACGGACTCCGGGGCCGGCGGATCGGCTACCTCAAGGGCATCTTGTACCTGCGCAACCTGCTGGCCACCCATCCCACCATCGAGGCCCTGCCGCTGGACGGCACGGAGGCGCTGGCCAACGCCTTGCTGGGAGGCGAAGTCGATGCTGTAGTGGACTCCTACGGCCTGGAATACTGGCGAGCGAGCCACGGCGTATTGGGCTTCGCGCCGATGCGAATGCTGCCCGAGAGCCAAACCGATCTGGTGATGTCGATCCGCAAGGACTGGCCGGAGCTGGTCAAAATCCTGAACAAGGGACTCGCGGCCATCACCCGGGAGGAGATGGCCGAACTCTACCGGCGCTGGTTCGGGCAGGATTACCTGAGCCGCATCGCGCCACAGGCCGCGCTCACCGCCGAAGAGCAGGCTTGGCTAAACGAGCACCCGGTCCTGAGGGTCGGCATCGATCCTCACTGGGCGCCGGTGGAGTTCGTCGACGAGGCCGGTATAGCGCAAGGAATATCTCTTACCTATTTGAAAAATATGGAAATAATGCTCGGCGTGCGCTTCGAGATCGCCAAGGGCTTGTCGTGGAGCGAGGCCCTGCGGCAACTCAAGGAGGGAATGATCGACCTGTTGCCGGCCATGGTGGCGACGCCGGATCGGCGGCAATCTTACCGCTTCACCGATCCCTACCTGTCTTTTCCCGCCGCGATCTTTTCGGCGGCGGCGGTCGCGTATCTGGGCGATCTCGACGCCCTCAAGGGCAAGGTCATCGCGGTGGTGCGGGACGAGGCCACTCACGCCTGGCTCCGGGAACAGCGGCCCGAACTCCAGTTGCTGCCGGTGGAGGACACGCGCGAGGCGCTGCGCAAAACGGCGGCGGGCGAGGCCTTCGCTTTCGTCGGCAACCTGGTCACCACCAGCTACTACATCGGCCAATCCGGGCTGAACCAGATCAAGGTGGTCGGCGAAACGCCCTTCGTCTACCGGCTCGGCGTGGGCGTGCGCCGGGATTGGCCGATGCTGGCCGGCATCCTGCAAAAAGGTCTCGACGCCATCCCGAAAAGCGAGCGCGACGCGATCTACCACGACTGGATCTCGATCCAGTACCAGCACCGCATCGATTACGGCACGCTGTGGACGGTGTTGACCTTGGCGGGATTGACCCTGTTCGTCATCGTGTACTGGAATCGCCGGCTGGCGCTGGAGGTGAGCCAGCGGCGCGAAGTCGAAACGGCCCTGCGCGACGCCAAGGACGCGGCGGAACAGGCCAACCGCGCCAAAAGCGTTTTCCTGGCCAACATGAGCCACGACTTGCGCACGCCGCTCGGCGCGGTGCTGGGCTTCGCGCAACTCCTGGAGCGGCACGAGCGACTCGGCGACCGGCAGCGCCAGTACGTCGATGGCATTCGCCGGGGCGGGGAGCGACTGCTGGGGTTGGTCAACGACGTGCTGGACCTGGCCAAGGTCGAGGCCAACCGTTTCGATCTGGTTCCCGTCGATTGGAACAGCGCGGATCTGTGGCGGGAGTTGGCCGAGATGTTTCGCGGGCGTGCCGAGCAAAAAGGCGTCGGCTTCCGCATCGAACCCGCGCCGGCCTTGCCGCGAACCCTGTCCTGCGATCTCAAATGCCTGCGGCAGATTCTGGTTAACCTGCTGGACAACGCCGTCAAATTTACCGGACAAGGCGAGGTTGTCCTGCGCGCCAGTTTCGAGGACGACCACCTGATTTTAGGGGTGGCGGATACAGGCGTCGGTATCCCACCGGAGCAGACCGACGGCATTTTCGAGCCGTTCCATCAGGTCGGCAGCGCAAACCACCGGGCGCTGGGCGCTGGCTTGGGGCTATCCATCGCCAAGGGGCTGGTCGCTCGCATGGGCGGCTCGCTGGCCGTGGAGAGCGCACCGGGACAGGGCAGCACGTTCCGGGTCCGGATACCGGCGCGGGCCGTGTCGCTTCCTGCTCCGGCGAAAATTGCGGAGCCTTCCGGCTCTCGCGCCAGCGGCTATCGACGCACCGTCGGCCAAGGTTCCTTGTGCATCCTGATCGCCGACGACGAAGCGGAAAACCGAAAAATCTTGCGCGACCTGCTGGAGCCTCTCGGTTTCGTGTTGGCGGAAGCGCGAACTGGCCGGGACTGCGTCGAGATGGCGCGGGACTGGACGCCGGATTTGATTCTCATGGATCTGCGGATGCCGGACTTGGACGGGCTGGAGGCGACCCGCGCCTTGCGGGCGATACCGGCGTTTCGAAACACCCCCATCGTGGCGGTGACCGCCGCCGCCTTCGCGGAAGATCGCGCCCAAGCCCTGGCGGCCGGGTGCGATGCCCACTTCGCCAAACCGGTATCCTTGGACGCGCTGATCGAGACGCTGGGGACGCTGTTGCCGCTGGAGTGGCTGTATGGCGCTCGGTCGGCGGAAGCGAGCGCGTCACCGGCGCGGGCGGCGACCGAACAACATCGGGAAGAATCGCCCATCGGCCAAATTCTGGTGGTGGATGACGAACCGGAAAATGCCCGTTTCCTGAGCGACCTGCTGTCGGAGTATGCCGATCGGGTGCATGTGGCCGAGAGCGGCGAACGCGCGCTGGAAGTCGCCCGCGAGATCGTTCGGGAAGCGCGCCTGGACCTGATTTTGCTGGACATTCTGATGCCCGCCGGCATCGACGGCATCGAGACCTGCCGCCGCCTGAAAGCTCGCGAAGCGTTGCGCACCACGCCCGTCATTTTCCTCACCGGCCGGGACGACGAAGACATCATGGTGCGAGCTTTCGACGCCGGCGGCGCGGACTACGTGCTCAAGCCTTTCAACGCGCGGATCTTGCTGGCGCGGGTCCGCGCTCACGCGCAACTGGGCCTGCTGTCGGACCATCTCGAATCGGCCCTGGCGCAGCGCACGGCGGCGCTGGACGCCGCCAACGCCCGGTTGCGGCAACTGGCGCTGGAGATTTCGTTGATCGAGGAGCGGGAACGGAAGCGCCTGGCGGGCGAACTGCACGACAGTCCCATGCAAAAGCTGGCGCTGGCGCAATTTCAGATCGCCGCCGGCATCCGGGATCGGGACCAGGAGGCGGAGGAACGCCTCGAAACCGGCTTGGAGCTGCTGCGGGAAGCGCTCGGGGAATTGCGTTCCCTGCAATTCGAGCTCAGTCCCCCATTGTTGTATCAGGAAGGCTTGGCTCCGGCGCTGGAATGGCTGGCGACTTACGCCACGCAACGCTTCGGCGTGGCCTTGTCGTTTACCGCGCCCCGCTCGCCGCCGAGTCTCGACCAGAACTTGGCTATCGTCCTGTTTCAGTGCGCCCGGGAACTCGTTTACAACCTGGCCAAGCACGCCCACGCTTCGGCGGGTCGGATCGAATTCGACGTCCGCGACGGCGCGGTGCTGCTCGTGGTCGGCGACGACGGCCAAGGCTTTCCGCCGCCCGCAGCTTCGGGGCGACCGGACGTTCGGGGAGGTTACGGCTTGTTCAGCGTGCGCGAGCGTCTGGCATACTTGGGCGGCGATTTATCCATCGATTCGGACGTCGGCGGCGCCCGCGTCTCGGTGCGGGTACCGCTAAGGTCCAGCGGCGGAGAAGCATCGGCGGACCCGCCGGACGTGTTCGGGATCCCGTGAGGCGGATCGAGGCAACCACGGCAGCGCAATCCATGACCATCACCGTTCTTCTCGCCGACGATCATGCGCTCTTCCGGCAAGGGCTGGCCTCGCTGGTGCGCGAGCAGGGGGAAGACTGGCGGATCGTCGGCGAAGCCGGCGACGGCGAAGAGGCCGTCCGCTTGGCCGCAGCGCTTCAACCCCAAATCGCGGTGCTGGACGTGGAAATGCCGCGCACGAACGGCATCGAGGCCGCGCGGCAAATCGGGCGGGTGTCGCCGGAGACCCGGATCGTGGCGCTGTCCATGTACGGGGACGCGCACTATCAAAAATGGATGTTCGAGGCGGGCGCTTCGGCCTACGTGCTGAAGAGCGAGGCGATCGATGATCTGGTCGCGGCCATCCAGGCCGCGCTGCGGGGTGATCGCTTCGTGAGTCCCGCCGTCATGCGGCCAAGTCCGGCGGGTTCACCACGCAGCGCGGAACTCGACAAACGCACCTTGAGCGAGCGGGAGGTGGGCGTGTTGCGGCTGTTGGCGGAAGGCCAGCGCACCCGAGAAATCGCCGAGGCGCTCGGCATCGGCGCAAAAACGGTGGAGACCTACCGAGGCCGGATCATGCTCAAGCTCGGCATCGACAACCTGCCCGGTCTGGTGAAGTTCGCCATCCGGGCGGGGATTGCGTCGCCACGGTTCTGAGCGGGTCGGGGTGGAACGGCGCCCATCTTTGGCGGATCAAGCAGTTGTTGCACGAGCGGTTGGTGAAGGGTCTGGGCGCGCACACGGCCGTCGGTTATCTCATCGATGGCGTTCCCATCGCCGTCCGCAAGCTGGCGCGGGCCGCTTGCAAGGCCAAGGTCGTGATATTGGAATTGGATTCGACCAGAGCGCTGGAACTGTCACAGGTGTCATTGTAATTGTAAGTCAGCCGAGTTTGGCCTTCCACCGTCCACGGGAATACTGCACATATTAAGTGTGGGATCGTCGCCGTTCGGATTGTCGATGTGGTAGGTGGCGGTGGAGATATCGGGCGCGAAGAATTTTCCCGGCGGCGGGTTTTTGGTAGAACGGACTGGGCGAACAAGCAAATCACCGGGCGACGTAGGTTGCCCGGCCTGGAATCAGGCAAGGCGATCATCCGCGCTTGCCGAAGCTTTTCTCAGGGCATCAGTGAATCGGTCTTCGCCGCTTCCCGCCGCCATTTGCAAACATAAAAGCGCTACCGCCAAGCAACAGTCCGAGCAAACCGAGGCCGAGCATCGAAATGGTGGGAATATCCCTTGGCCCACCGAAGTGGTGGCTCGGGTCGCTGTCGCCATACAGATTGCCATCGGGCGCCGTGCCCGTGGCCGAGCCACGGTTGGCGTACTGACCGGGAGAGACCGTGGCGCTGCCGGTACAGGTTTCGCTGTGGCCTCTACGGAGTAGAGGGATCGGGTTTCCGCTGGGGCACGTCACGATCACCCCCTTGTCGTCCGTCACCGTCACATCGGTCAGCGGTATGTTGCCGGTATTCCTCACGACATAGGTGAAATGGGCGGTCGACCCCACCGGCAGCGTCGGACCCGGCGGGGTGTCGGCGTCTTCGCCGTTGGTCGCCTTCCCCACGTTGATGGCGGAGATATAACCGAAGTAATGCGACGGATCGGTGTCGGTTACTGAGACGCCCGTGCCCGCGAATCAGATCGCGGCTAGCGCCGCAAACGGATCATCCGAAAGTGATTCCATAACGAGATTTAGAGGCGTTTTTGTACTGCCTCTTGTGAGCTAACTCTTTGAAAAAAAATCCTCACCCCCAGCCCCTCTCCCAGAGAGCGAGGGGAGTTTCCGTACAGTCTCTTAGACGGGAGCGCGCAGCGAAAACCGTGGCGGGTCCGCGTTGCCGGTTCAGGCGGCGGGCTCGCCTTTGTCCACCAGCCGGATGAACAGCTCCTCCAAGCGGTTGACTTTGTTGCGCAGGCTGAGAATAACGATGCCGTGCGCGGAGAGTTGCTGGAACAGATCGTTCAGGCCGCGATCCTTGGAAACGTCCGCCTCCAGGGTCGAGGCGTCCACCCGGCGCAGGGTGTAGCCGGACACGTCCGGCAGCTCGGCCAAGGGGTAGCGCAGATTGAGCACGAAGGTTTCCACGTTCAGTCGGCCGAGCAGGGCGCCCATCTGACCGCTCTCGACGATCAAGCCTTCGTCGATGATGGCGACGTGCCGGCACAGGCTTTCCGCCTCTTCCAGATAATGGGTGGTCAGGATGATGGTGGTGCCACGGCCGTTGATCTCGCGCAGGAACTCCCACATCGAGCGGCGGATTTCGATGTCCACCCCGGCGGTCGGCTCGTCCAGGATCAGCAGCTTCGGCTCGTGCACCAGGGCGCGGGCGATCATGAGCCGCCGCTTCATTCCGCCGGACAACTGGCGGGCCATTTCCCGGCGCTTTTCCCACAGGCCGAGCTGCTTGAGATAGGTTTCGGCCCGCCGTTGGGCCAGGGCGCGGGGAATCCCGTAATAGCCGGCCTGATTGACCACGATCTCGACCACCGGCTCGAACTGGTTGAAGTTGAACTCCTGCGGCACCAGGCCGATGCAGCGTTTTGCGGCGGTCAGGTCGGTGTCGATGTCGTGGCCGAACACCCGGACGCTGCCGCCGGTTTTCCGCACCAGCGAGCAGACGATGCCGATGGCGGTGGACTTGCCGGCGCCGTTGGGGCCGAGCAGGGCGAAAAATTCGCCTTCCACGATGTCGAGATCGATCCCGCGCACCGCTTGCAGCCCGTTGGCGTAAGTTTTTCGCAGATCGCGGATGGCGAGGGCGGGGACGGTCATGGCGTGGACGGTTGGCGGCGAACGCTCGGCTCAGGGTTTATCGGGCACCAGAAACGGCTCGAATTCCGGCGTGTAGCGCTCTCGAAAGCTTTTGCCGTCCGGGTCGGCCAGGATGAAAAACGCGGCCAGATGGTGTTCGGTGGCAAGCTGAAAGCCGTGATCCGCCCCGGCGGCCATCAGCGCGGTATCGGCGGCGTCGGCGTTCAGGTCCAGCTCGCTGATGACCGTCACCGACGCCACGGTTTTCGGTACCGGCCGGCCGGTGCGGGGGTTGATGATGTGGGAGTAGCGCTGGCCGTTTTGCTCGAAGTAGTTGCGGTAGTCGCCGGCCGTGGACACGGCGCGATCGCCGATTTTGATCAGGCGCTCGACCGCGCGCTGGCCGGGAACGGGCCGCTCGATGGCGACGGTCCAAGGTTGCCCTTTGCCGTTGAGCCCCTTGGCGCGCAAATCCCCGCTGATCGACACCAGATAGTTCTGGATGCCGTTCGCTTCCATCAGCGTTGCCAGTTGGTCCACGCCATAGCCCTTGGCGAGAGCCGACAAATCGACGTGCAGGTCGGCGCGGTCCTTTTTCAGCGCCGGCGGATCGGCGCGGGCGTGCAACTGCCAGTAGCCGACCCGCTGGCGCGCTTGGGCGATGGCTTCTTCGGAAGGGACTTGGTCGCGGCGCGGTTCCGGCCCGAAACCCCACAGGTTGACCAGCGGCCCCACGGTGATGTCGAAGGCGCCGCCGGTGAGTTCGCTGAT
>JBAOII010000027.1:0-132190 GCA_037045685.1 Candidatus Competibacter sp. | reverse complement strand
TGGAGGCGTTAGCCTTGTTTTCGTTCCCTTCCGGGGCAGCTTTGGACCGCTGAAAACCCGTCTCGCTCGGGAAAGCGGCCAACCAAGACCTTGAAAGCCGCTGCTTGCGCATCGATCTCTTCGCGAACCGCTGTCTTTTCTCTCCGCCTGGCTCGGGACCGCTTGATAACACGAATATTGTGAGCGGGCCGTTCCGGGTGGGACCCGTCGGGCTCCAAGGGGACCGCTTACGCCGATAGCGCGATCCGGTCCCGTGGCGAATTATCCGCTCATCTGGAGCCGGGAGGCTGCGCTAGGCATGTTTATTGCATATTTATCGTGTCAGTTCTTGGGATAAGAGCTCTGAAGTCGGATTCTGGAATTGCTTGCTAGAGGATAATTTTTTAAGCTTGTTGTAATATATTAGAGGCTATTAAACTATATTGATGCTTTTTTAGTATATTATTATTGAATGTATCTTAAGATACACATGAATGATGACTATTTTAGTCATTTCTGGACAAAAAATGTCAGGGGTGGAAGAAAATGCTCCATGTTGAAAACACCGATCTGATAATGCGGCCGAAGGTGCTCATCGCGGATGGCGATGAAGCCAACGCTCGGTCGTTGGCGGAGACGATCAAAAAAGAAAACTTTAACATCCTGACCGCGTTCGATGGTTACGAGGCGCTGAAAATAGCGGAAAAACATTTGCCAGACATCATTTTGTTAGATGCGGACGTTCCCGTAATCGATAGTTACCAAGTGATAAAAAAACTCAAGAGCACGGCTGGGACCGCAGTCATTCCGATCATCTTGATCACGGTGTTGGATGACAGCGAAAACAGAAAAAAAGGGTTGGAGGCCGGAGCCGAAGAAATACTCAATAGGCCGGTAAATGACGTTGAGCTGTTAACTCGCGTTCAATCCATGCTGAAGCTGAAAAGATATCAGGACGCATTGGCGACCAGACAAAAAAGTGAAGTCAATTTCTGTGCGGACCGCCAAGTTAAGCAGGGAAAAGTGATCGAGGATAAAGCGGATCCCGCAAATATCGCATCCTCGGTGATCGAGCCGGGAGAATCCGGATCATCGAAACCGATACGGTTGTTGCTGGTGGAAGATAATCCTAAAGACATCAAGCTGATGCGTGCCTATTTACGAGAGCCCGAATATCGCTTGACGATAGTGATGAGGGGCGATGAGGCGTTGGCGATAGCCAACCAGCGTCCGCTCGATTTGATCATTCTGGATGTTATGCTGCCTGACATGAACGGTTTTGAAATCTGCAGGCGTTTGAAGGCTGGCGAGCTTACCCGGCATACACCGGTGATCTTCACCACCAGTTTGAGCGATGTGGAAAACCGGGTAAATGGGGTTGAAGCCGAGGGTGACGGGTATCTGGTCAAGCCAGTCGAACGTCGGGAGTTGTGGGCTAAAATCCAAGTATTGGTGAAAAAGAAAAGGCAATGGGACGACATACGGTCTATTTATGAGACGACAGTTCGATCAGCGATTGGCGATCTCTTGACTGGATTATATAACTACGCTTATTTCAAGCATTTTTTGGATTTTGAGTTAAAACGGTCTTTCAGGCAGAATTATAAGGTCGCCTTGATGATGATCGATATAGATGACTTCAAGGATTATAATGATACATTGGGTCATTTGGCGGGTGATTTGGTATTGCGCGAGTTAGGGCGGATCGTCAAAACCTATATTCGTGAGGTCGATCTGGCGGCGCGCTATGGGGGAGAAGAGTTCGCCATTATTTTGCCGTATGCTGAAAATGAGCAAAATAACATAGTCGTTGCCGAAAGAATAAGGTCCGCGATTGCCGCTATAAAATTGCCGATGGAGGCCGAGAATATTTCGCAGGTTACAGTTAGCATTGGTATCGCATACTGTCCATATGATGCGACAAATGCGGATGATTTAATCGAAAAAGCTGATATTATGCTTTATCACGCAAAGAGAACGGGTAAAAATAAAATTTGCACGTCTCTTGATAAAAAATCAATAATCGCTACTCCCATTTCTACTAAGATCCAGACGTAGTCGTTACCCCAACATATATTCAGATGTTCACTTCTCTTAAATCAAAGATTACGTTTTTGATTGTTGTTATCCTGGTGGTTACTGCCAGTGTGATCATGTATGCAACGCATACAGATATGAGAAAAGCGATGCTTGATTCGGAAGTGGCGTCTGCTAAAAATGTCTTGCAGTTAATCGAGTTAAATATTAACGCTGCTTATAATAGGCTTATAGCAGATAAAATTGAAATACTTTCGAGACTGCAAAATGAATTGCGTACATTATCGATGCTTTCAGTTTCAGTTATTAATCGCTTTCACCAGTTGGAAGAAAGCGGAAAAATGGATATAACTCAAGCACAACAACAAGCAGCGAGCTGGGTCAGAGCTTCACGTTTTGAAAAAGAGAAACTCTTTATTTTTGACAGAGATGGAGCAATTATCGCCTACCCAAATAAACAGTTAGAAGGAACTTCGATAAAAGATCTTAAAGATCTTAAAGGGCGGAATATCGTTTCTTTGTTTGATGATACCGAAAGTATCGGTCAAATTGCGGTATATAACTGGAAAAATAGCATGTCAGAAAAAGAAAGAAAAAATATGGGATATTTTGCTCCGATCAATTCTTGGGGCTGGATTGTTGGCGTCACGCTTGATTTTGAAGATATCGAAGCTGAGAGCCAAAAGAAATTGGATAACATTATTGAATCAATTGCCAAGACTCTTTCCAATCTTAAAATCGCCAATCGTGGTTATGCCTTTCTGTTTAACGGGCAGAAAAAACTGGTAGTGCCGCCACCAGGATATATTTTAAAACACGAGGATGATAATCAAGAAAACAATTTTGAGAAAGAAGCCATATTGAAAAATTTGATGACGATAGCTAATCTTAACAATAATTCATTGAGGTATGATGACCTGCATGGCGGCAAAGGTCTGATAGAAGCGCATGTGAGTTATTTCAAAGCATTCGATTGGTATATCGTGGTTGCTGTTCCAGTTGAAGAAATAGAAGCGCCGGCAAACCGTTTAGTTGTTCGCCAAAGTTATATTGTAGCATTTATCATTATAGTAAGTTTAATAATAACTTTTATCCTGGTAGCAAAAATATCGCATCCGCTAATTATTCTGACCAGTTACGCCAATAATCTACCGAGCGTTGATTTTACATCGCCAAATGTTGATCAAATTGAAAGCATACGTGGTTTTTCGACCAAGTATAGAGATGAAGTCGGCAGATTAGCGGAATCCTTTATTTATATGACCAACCAACTAAAAATTAATATTGTAAATGCCATTGAATCAAATGCCGCCAAGGAAAGACTAGAAAGGGAAGCTGCCGAGGAAGCCAATCGAGCCAAAAGCGAATTTCTAGCTAATATGAGCCATGAGTTGCGGACACCCTTAAATCACATCATTGGGTTCACGGAGTTGATTGTCGATAAAACTTTCGGTGAATTAAATGAGATGCAAGAAGAATACCTCAACGATGTGCTAACCAGTAGTCGGCATTTGTTATCGCTGATTAACGATATTCTTGATCTTTCCAAAGTTGAAGCAGGAAAATTGGAGTTGCAGTTATCTGAAGTCAATTTGGTGGATATTTTAGATAGAAGCCTAATTATGATCAAGGAAAAAGCGCTTCGCCATAGAATCACAGTCAAGTCGAGGGTTGAAAGCACCACTAAATCGATTTTTGCTGATGAACGTAAACTGAAACAGATACTGTTTAACTTGCTGTCGAATTCGGCCAAGTTTACTCCAGAAGGTGGAACAATACTTGTGTGCTTGCGAGAAATTAATCAGCAATGGGAATCGAGGTCTGATGAACATAATAGCCATGATTACAAACACAACAATAATTTAAACAACAAAATAATCGAGTTTTCGGTCACTGATACGGGGATTGGAATTGAAAAGAAAGATCAATTGCGAATTTTTGCACCGTTTGAACAAGTGGATGGTTCGGCAACGCGCAAATATCAAGGGACCGGTTTGGGCCTTACTCTGACCAAGAAGTTGGTTGAGTTGCATGGTGGCTACATTTGCGTTGAAAGTGAAGGTAAAAATCAAGGTAGCACTTTTCGTTTTGGCATCCCTACTAAAACGTTAATGAATGAAAATTGTGAAAATCGTTATGGGCAAATCGTATGAAAAACATCATTCAGGAATTTAATCTTAATGAGGATTTTGCTAACGGTTGCGTCGATAACTTAACCGGTCTTTATAGCCATAGTATATTTCAAATAACTGTAGATCACGAAATTAATCGCTCTGAAAGATACGGTAAAAATTTTACTATTGCGTTAATCGATATTGATCATTTTTCAATTTATAACGAAAAAAACAGCTATTTTGAAGGAGATAATATTTTAAATAAAGTTGCTACGATTATTGAAAATAATACTCGTAAAGTTGATATTGCCGCAAGATACTCACAAGATCAGTTTGTGATAGTGATTACTGAAGCTGATATTGATCTATCGCTAAAAGTGATAGAGCGCATCAGAGAGTCTATCTTGCAGTTTAGTCATTTTAATTTTAATCTGACGGTTAGCATAGGGATGGTAGCTTACCCTGACGATGCGAAAACAAGAACTGAACTTATTTGTAAAATGCATGAAGCGTTAGAAGCTGCTAAGGCTAGAGGTAGAAATACTGTTTATTATTTTAAGAAGAGAGATTTTTTAAATTTTGAGGAAAATTCAGTATTAACAAAGCCAATAATAATGATCGTTGATGATGTTCCATTAAATTTAAAAATGCTTGAAACCATGCTGGATTCAGAAAATTATAATATCGTTAAAGCTGAAGATGGATACCATGCTTTACATCATGTTGCCAAACAAAAAATCGATTTGATATTGTTAGATGCCATGATGCCAGGCATGGATGGATTTGAAGTTTGCCAACGATTAAAATCGAATGAAAAAACAAGATCAATTCCTATTATAATGGTAACAGCATTGGATGATAGCGAATCAAAAATTAAAGGTATCGAAGCTGGAGCAGATGATTTTCTCACTAAACCGCCCAATAAACCTGAGTTGCTAGCGAGAGTTAAGTCCTTAACAAATCTTAATCATCTTAATAAATACTTGGCAGATATAAAAAATGTTTTATTGTCTTTAGCGGTTGCTGTTGAGGCTAAAGATAGTTACACGCTAGGCCATGTCGAGCGGGTCGCTAATCTAGCTGTGTTGTTAGGAAAAAAACTTAGAATGTCTCAAGAAGATATTGAAGCATTATGGTTTGCTGGTGTCTTACACGATATTGGAAAAATTGGTATTCCAGACGGAATATTAAATAAAAATGGCAAACTGAATAACGCTGAATGGGAATTGATGAAGACCCACGCTGAAATAGGGTATAAAATATGTCTTCCGCTAAAAAATACCCTCGGCTCTGCTCTCAAAGCTATACGATATCACCATGAAAAATTGGATGGAAGTGGTTATCCGGAGGGGTTAAGGGCAAAGCTTATTCCGGAAATTGCACGGATTATGTCGATTGCGGATTATTATGATGCGCTGACTACTGATCGACCTTATCGTAGCAAACTGAGTAAAGAAAAGTCTTTGGAGATATTAAAAGAAGAAGCTCGGTCAGGTAAGTTGGATGCCAGAATTGTAGATCTGTTGATTGAGATAGTTTCAGAGTGAGAAATAGCTCTTCGGCACACTATATTTAAAGTTATCTTTCCAAGATGCTGGGTAAACTGTGCTTGAGTGGTTAATTGATAATGGATAATATTAAGATATTAGTTATTGAAGATAACGCGATGAACATGAAGTTAGTTCGTAGTCTACTACGGCTGAAAAACTTTGAAGTTATTGAAGCTGAAGATGGTGAAAAAGGAATAAAACTTGCTGAAGAACACTTGCCAAATATTATTCTTATGGATATTCAATTGCCTGGGATCGATGGATTGACTGCAACTTCAATTATTAAGAAAAATTCAAATTTAAAGCATATACCAATTATCGCGTTGACCTCGCATGCCATGCGAGGCGATGATATAAAAGCCCGCGAAGCGGGTTGTGAAGGCTACATCACGAAACCAATTGATACCCGTCATTTTATTGACAATATAATGAGGTACCTGCGAATGAACGGAAATTCAAATAATACATCGATAGATCAAATCGAATTAACGAATAACAGTATTGATGAAAAAAAATCCGATTCTCAGAGCCGGTATACTATATTAATTGTTGATGATGAGTTACGTAATATTAAATTGATGACCGCGATTCTTTCGGTCGAGCCTTACGAAATATTACAAGCTCTAAATGGCGAACAAGCCTTGGCGATAATCGATAAGAATAAAATCGACTTGATTTTACTGGATGTCATGATGCCGGGCATAAGCGGCTTTGAAGTGACTCAATTGGTGAAAACTAACCCAGCAACAAAACATATACCGATTATTTTGGTGACTGCTTTGGATGGACACGAAAATAAGCAAAAAGCAATCGAAGTTGGTGCGGATGAATTTTTAACGAAACCTGTCAACAAAATTGAGGTAATCACAAGAACAAAATCGATTTTGCAACTAAGGCAATGCCAGGAACAATTAAATGCTCGTATTAATATTGGAGAGAAGCTAGCCATTCCACAAAAAATTATTTCCTTAGAAACTCAAGATATATACCAGAGAGAAATGGATTATCAAACAGTGTTGTTAATTGAGGACGATAACCAACAAATCAAGTTAATTAAATCCTTGGTTGCAACCGAGCCTTACCATTTATTGGTTGCTTCCAGTGGTGAAGAAGCGATCAGGATTGGACAGAAAACCAAGGTTGATGTGATTTTGCTTGATCTGATGCTCCCAGGTATGAGCGGATACGATGTGTGTGATTATTATAAAAGTAAAGAAGCAACTCGCAATATTCAGATTGTGGCAATTACCAGTCTAAGCGATCTTGAGAGCAAAATTAAGTGCATTGATAAAGGTGTCGATGATTATCTGGTAAAACCTGTAAACAGTAAAGAAATTAAATCAAGAATTAATGTGCTTTTGAAAAAGAAGCTTTATTTGGATCAATTGCAAGCACATCATAAGGAAGTTTTAAATTTAGCTATCATTGACGGATTGACTGGCTTGTATAACCAAACTTATTTAAAAAATTATTTGCAGTTAGAGGTTGAACGCTCGCAAGAGCGTGGTTATCAGGTTGCTCTCATTATGTTCGATCTTGATAATTTCAAAAACTACAATGATACGCTTGGTCATCCTGCTGGAGATATTATCTTGAAACAATTTAGCGATATCATCAAAATGAATATTCGAGAAATTGATTTGCCAGCTCGATATGGTGGTGAGGAATTTGCTGTTGTTATGCCTTATTCAAGCAAACATGATGCAATATCAACCGCTGAACAAATTCGTACGGCATTGCAGAGGTCAACCATCAAAGATGAAATTGACCGAATGAATAAAATTACAACCAGTATCGGAATTGCGTTATGCCCAAAACATGCCATCACGGTTGATAGTTTAATTGGAAAAGCTGATTATATGCTTTATCAAGCAAAAAAAACGGGTAAAAATAAAGTATGCTACTGGGATTAGATAATTGTGAGATATGTACCATTTTATAAATATACAAATTGTGGTAACAGTTTCGTAATTGTAGATGAGCTATCTCAATCGTATCTTGCCGAGGTTGAAAAACCGCTGTTTGCCAAACAGGCGAGTGATGTAAATTTTGGGGTTGGCTCTGATGGTTTGTTAGTTATTCAGCCACTTAATAATGAAACTTTGAGCGAGATTAATAATGAATTTAACTACTGGGATAAACTGCCGCCTTTAGCAAGCTCTAAGTACATATTTAGGTTATTCGAATCGAATATGAAGGAGGCTTTGGCATGCGGTAATGGCTTATTATGTGTTATAAGTTATTTATACGAACACTATGGTATCGAATCCGCTAATATAATGACAGAAATTCCACTCCATCAGCCAAATAATATTACGATAAGCTTTCAGCCAGAAATAAAATTATGCTGTTGTAATTTAGGTTATCCTAGGCGTTTGCCAAAAGAGGTTGCATCAGGTGATGGGATTGAGCATTACAAAGAGCAGGTAGATATTGTATATGATTTGAAAATTGGTTTTCGCAGCCACGATTTGCATTCTTTTGCGGAAGATACACCGTTATTATTATCTGGTTATTTGACTTTTACAGGTGAACCGCATCTGGTTATTTTTCCCGATGAATGTATGCCGCCAGAGCTTTCAAATACCCTGTTCATTTTCCATGAAGCAAATCAAACAGAAAAACGTAGGAATTTCGGTTCTTGGTTGGTCAATCACATCGGCGCTTATATCAACAAACATTTCCGCCATCGCTTTCCTTTAGGAATCAATGTGAGCTTTGCCTGTATTCATAATAATACCAGTACAATCCAATATCGAACTTATGAGCGCGGGGTTGATCGGGAAACTTTGGCCTGCGGTACTGGCGCGGCTGCAATTGCTTATATTGCTAAAGTTTTAGGAATGACGGCCGATGTTAAGGGAGTAAGCTTGCTGCCTACCTTAGCTAACAGACACGAACCTGATGCCAGTCTGGTCGTGACGATGACGGAGAGTGGTATCTTGCTGAACGGTTTACCATCATTTTTATTTGATGGTAGGTTCAAGTATAAATAAAGAAAGTGGACAGCATGAATGTTACAATTACGCTCGGTGCAAGCACGATGAAACCGAACAATGAGTCGCCATGAATCCATTGGGTATAACATTAAACGAACATTGAAATTGAAACAATTATGTCAAAGTTGAAATTAACCTGTGGTACTATTGCTATACTGTTGCTATGCCTTAGCTTTAGCAGTTACTTTGCCCTTACGGCGCTGGCTAAGCTGTATACGAAATTCTCAAACATTCACGATCAAATCCTTGGACCCGTTAGTCCGAGTTTACCTTTAGAAATTGATATCTTAACCAACCGGCAATTAATTATACCGTTGTTAATTTTTTTGGTTGGCTGTCTTGGTATAGTGATGGCAGTTGCTCGGAGAACGCCGGAGGAACTTGAGCGTGGGTCGCTTAAAAAAGTTGGATTGCCGCTGTTCCTGGTTAGCATTACGACACAGTTATTCGTGCTCGGTATTTATATTCATAACTTTACTATAATAGTACCAGTAACTCCGATAATCGAGGCTGGAATAATCGATGTCATTGTTGAGATAATCACGACGTTAGCAATATCGACATTATTATTTAACGAGCTATTCATTTTGCTTTTAAAGCTATTACAGAATAGCAGAACTCATAATCGCTTCCGGTCATTTGCCGTTGATCCTAGCAGTATTCGCCCTGCTGTTTTTTTATTCTTGTTCGGTGTTGATTTATCGGCTGCATTCGTTCCATTACATATGAAAAATCTTTATCAGCCGATTTATGACTTGCCTAAGGATGTAGTGTTAGGTCTCCCGATTTCCTCGATGTTTCTATGCGTCAGTTTCACAATCGTGGTTGCGGGTATTTGGCTTGACCGTCGCGGTTGGCACGAGCCATTTCTGGTGGGTCTCGGCGTGACTGCCAGTGCCATGCTGTATGCTTGGCTCTCGCCAAATGCTATACATTTCATTATTGCGATGGGACTGGCTGGTCTTGGCTATGGTTTGGCTTTGATGGCTTCGCAAGGGTTTGTAATTGTACATACCGATAATAAAACCAAAGCGCGTGGTTTGGCGTACCTAATAGCTGGCATCTATGCCGGTAGTATCTGCGGGACGGCCGTCGGTGCCATGCTAGCTGAGCGAATAGGTTACAGTCCGGTTTTCCTGCTTAGTGCGTTTACGTTGCTCCTAACATTGAGTTACACCTTTCTAACAATGCGAGGTGCAATTAAGCAGTCTCAATCGCACATTCGCCAAGCAAAAACTGGACAGGTCATTGCCGCAGTGACCGCTCGTCATTACTGGAATTTTCTCCGAAATCGCTATGTATTGGGCCTTATATTTTTGAGTAGCCTGCCGTCGGCTATCGCGGTGATCGGCCTTTTAAACTATTTTGGTCCTGTTTACTTGGACCGCTTAGGTGTTTCTCAATCTGTTATCGGTAGTGTGCTGATCCTCTACAGTATTTGCATGGTTTATCTTGGACCTTTTGTAAGTAAATATATCGATGCATCGGATAACAAGCGCTTGTTTGTTTTCGTCGGCTGCGTGCTGGGTGGTGGGGCATTTCTGAGCTTCCATTTTTTTACAGGTCTCACCGCAACAATTATTGCGGTGCTGCTGTTAGGCGTGTCAAGTTGCTTTGTGTTGGCATCGCAAACCACTTATGCGTTAACACTAGAAGTTACCAAGCAGCTAGGGCAGGGTCGAGCGATTGGAATATTCCGTGCGTCCAGTCGTATCGGCCAAATGTTAGGCCCCATTTTGTTTGGCTGGTTGATGGTTTCCACCGACATCAGCAAGGGTCTTACTTACTTTGGTATTGCGTATTTGGCTACAGCAGTACTGTTTTTGCTAATGACTTACGAGCGTATTAAATACCGGGAAAAGGTGATCTGTGAATCAAGCCCAGCGGCGAGTAACTAAGTCACTGAATGCCAGCTTTATCGACCGGTCACTGGCGATGGTTTGCGCGCGGTCGCCGGTGGTCGAGCGAACACTGAATGGCTATGGAGAATTTTCGCTGGCTGATTACCTGCGCCAAACGCTTTTGATCAGCGAAAGCCCGTTGCAGTCGCGCAATGATTTGTACGAAGTGATCTATCGTTATGCCGCACCACTGCTGGGAGATAACGTTGCGGTTAAAACCGCACAGGAGTTGGCTGCTTTTCCGGCGGTATTGACGGCCAACCATCATGGTGTGGATTTTCTAGCGCAATCCGTGCAGGGAAGCTTGATTTTTTCGCTGAGGAAAGTAAATGCTAAATCCGCAAAAACAGTGCCAGTATTCGCCTGCGGCAATATTTCATTAAATAATCCAACTTATCCGAGAGGTTTACTACTGTATATTGCTGACCGTCATGCAATCGAGATTAAGCTGCCAATTCGGTTACCGGTTTTTTTGGATCGACATAAAAGAAAATCAGTTAGTGTGGTTGGTCCTTTTGACTCCGATATGCTCGCCAAGACCCAACGACAACTTTCGATGTTGGTTCGAAATGAACAGATTACTCCTGCTCTGGCAGAAACGGTTGCAACAATTCTCAGAGAGGATTATCAAGATAGTGCGGTGATGAAATTAGAGAGCTACTCGCGGCAAGCAGTGGTGTTGAATAACCGTATCTGGAAACGTTGCTTTTCTGAGCCCGAACAGGCTCCAGAATTAATCTATCTTGAGCTGGAAAAAATTGCCAGCATGTTGTTGCATGTAGATTTAAACAATGAAGATAGTTTGATCTGGCAGGTGATGTTCAATTCGAGCTTGAGGGCAAAGGTGCTAGCCCATCTCGATGGTGTTAGAGCCTGTTGGAATCGGGGCAAGCTTGTCAAGCGAGTGTCCCAAATACTGGACAATAACTACGTTTCTTCAAGCGGAAGTGGCACAATTTTCTTTTGGGCAGTTGACGCTGCTGGCTGGCGGATTCCACTGCTATTGACGGAAGGGTCTGATCATAGGGTTGCGCTGCAAGGACGTGATGAGCAGGGCCAGCTATGGAGTATCCCCTTCACTCCGAAAGATATTCTAGATGGGTTGCAAGCTGGGCGGCTGCTACCCTCGCTGTTCACATGCTATTCGACGATAGGTTTTGCTCGCGGTATCAGTTGTTGTGGAGGATATTTTCAAGCCGAATATTTAGCGGGCATGCAGCGTGGTCTAATTAATGCTTTACATGAGTCAGTAGGCTGTGCGGAGTATGCCAAATATCTATCTCAAGTACCGAGCGATATTTATCTGTCGGGAATGCAGGCAATTATGCGGATACAAGATAAAGATTTACTGCTGCCAGCGGGGCCGATTGAAATTATTGCCAGTGGTGGATTATCGCGAGGTCAATTCGAGCAGATGAGTTCGCAAACTGTTCGAGATGCTCACTTGGCCGGGTTGATAGAAACGCTTCCAGATTTTCAATCTCGTGAGGAGCGCCCAGATAATTGTTTCCATTTACTAGCTGCTGAAAATCACCAACTATTGAGAGGTCGAGCATTGATTATTAGTTAATAAAAAAAGATACATAAATTTATTTGTTACTAAATCCCTATTCTGATTTTGAATTTAATACTATTGGGAAATAATGATGCTTAGAGAAAAGCCTTATTCTGGGATTGTTGCCCACTACGAAAACTGCCTGAGCCGTTTTGGTGATACGCACTTGGGTGTCGATTGGCAGAACGCTGAGGATGCCGACAAACGCTATCAAATTATGCTTAATATTATACGCAATGAACGAGCTAAGATAGTTACTTTACTTGATTTTGGCTGTGGCACTGCAGGATTGCTAGACTATATTAATAAGCATAAGATACCCGCTATTGCTTATTCTGGTCTAGATATATCTCCAGCATTTGTTGAAGTCTGCAAAATTAAATACCCTAGTATCTTTTTTTATAATATTGATATTTTGGAGCCAGACGTACAATTACCTCGCTTTGACTATATTATTATGAATGGTGTATTTACTGAGAAAGTAAATCTTTCGCATCAACAAATGTATCAATATTTTTGCTTGATGGTTGAAACTATTTTTCCATTTTGTAAGAAGGGAATTGCATTTAATCTGAGGTCGAAACAAGTTAATACTGAAAATATAGAGCTATTTCATTTGTCACTCGATGATCTAGCATGGTTTTTAGTTGAGAAATTTGGTAGGAACTTTATCATTCGTAATGATTATGGGCTTGAAGAATATACGGTTTATCTTTACTCAAACGCTGATTACGCGCTACGGTAATTTTTTGCTAACAGGGCTATGTAGATCCTAAATATTAATTACCGAGATTGTTTTAAGCAACAGAACCGATCTGTAATGATGGTTTGAAACCCGATATTGCCCTTGTTTTTAATGAACTTCAGGAGACTGATGAGATGAATGTGTTAGCAAGGTTCGTTTTTCTAGTGTTACTCACTTGCCTAAGTGGAGTTGGAGCGTTTGCTGAAGACAAAAATATCTTCGCCATGGAACCAACTACTAATCATGGAAAAAAATGGCGAATCGCTTATTATGAAGGTGGTTCATTTACGGATTATCAACAAGTTTTTACTGAGACTGTGCATGGGTTAATGAAGTTGGGTTGGATTGAAGTCGCCGAGCTACCAAAGCAAGAAGGAGAAGAAAATAAAGTGCTTTGGGAATGGTTGGCAACCAAAGCAAAAAGTAAATACCTAGAGTTTCCTAGAGATGCATTTTACTCGGCTGGCTGGGTTAACAAGACGAGGCTACAAATTGTTGATCAGTTGATGAAACGCCTCAATGAGGTAAAAGACATTGATTTATTGATTGCTGTGGGTACTATGGCTGGGCAAGATTTTTCAAATAACAAACATAAGATACCAACCCTGGTATTGACAGCCAGTGACCCGATTTCGGCTGGAATTATCAAATCCGTTGAAGATTCTGGTTTTGAGCATGTTCACGCGACAATTGATCCAAAACGCTACGAGCGTCAGATCCGGATTTTTCATGAGATTATTGGCTTTAAAAAACTTGGAATAATGTTTGAAGATTCTGTTAATGGCAGAGCCTTTTCTGCTATTGAGATAGTGGAAAAAGTTGCCAAGGAGCGCGGCTTTGAAATTGTTAAGTGCTTTTGCTTAGATGAAAGCGTTGATTCTCAACAGATGCGTGAAGAAAGCGTTATTAAGTGTATTAGTGAATTAATGGGCAAAGTGGATGCCATTTACGTTACTCAACAAAGTGGTGTAAACTCAAATACAATCCAGGAGATAGTAAAACTTGCGAACAAGAATCGTGTTCCAACCTTTTCACAGGCGGGCTCGGCAGAAGTTAAATCTGGTTTATTGTTGAGTCTTTCGCAAGCTGGTTTTAGGTATGTGGGTGAGTTTGAAGCGCAAGTCATCGCTAAGGTTTTTAATGGAGCTAAACCCAACCAATTGGCGCAACTGTTTGAAGAGCCGCCAAAAATTGCTATTAACTTGAAGACGGCAGAGATTATTGGTTTCAATCCACCTATTTTGTTGCTGGGAGCTACTGATGAAATATTTAATGAAATAAGCCCGAAATAATTAGCCTGAAATACGGCAGCGTAGATATGCAAACTTCTTTTTTATGGTGGATGATCAGGCAATGAGTTATTTCAGGTATGCTTTCTTGATTTTCATTATGGCTTTGGCCGTTTTGAGTACGGATTCAGCTTTGTCAGAGGAAAAAAAAGATAGCTATAGCTATCAACCGCTGACCAATTCAGGAAAAAAATGGCGCATTGCCTATTACCAAGGAGGTTCATCGAATGCCTATTATCCTTATCTTGCAGCCACGGTCAAAGGTCTTGTTAATATTGGCTGGATCAGGGCATTGGACCTGCCAGAGAATAAAGATCAGGACACGTACATGCTGTGGAACTGGCTGAGCCAGCATATCAACAGCAATTACGTTGATTTTGTAAATGATGCTTACTACACTGCCAACTGGGATAGCGAAACCCGCGCTAAGATAAAGAGAGTTCTTATTAATCGCTTGAATACCAAGAAAGATATTGATTTGGTCATTGCCATGGGCACATGGGCCGGAAAAGATTTGGCCAACGATGAGCACAAAACGCCGACCATGGTGATGTCTTCGACCGATCCTCTAAGGGCAGGCATCGTCAAGAGTAACGAGGATTCCGGCTACGATCATGTGTTTGCTCGGGTCGCCCCCCGCCGTTACGAGCGTCAGGTTCGTATTTTTCATGATGTTATCCGATTCAAGAAACTGGGGATTGCCTACGAGAACTCAAATCTTGGCAAAACTTATGCGGCTATCGATTTGATTGAAGCCGTTGCCAAGGAGAAACAATTTGAGGTCATCCGATGCTTTACCAAGGATGATATCCCCGATCAGGAGCAAGCTGGAGCGAGTGTAATCAAATGCTTCGAGGAACTTGCGCCTCAAGTGGATGCTCTTTACATCGTTATACAAAACGGCGTTAACGACAAAACGCTCCCTAAACTGGTTTCCATTGCCAACAAGTACCGCGTCCCCACTTTTTCGCAACAAGGCTCGGAGGAAGTGAGCAAGGGCGTATTGATGAGCATATCCCGCGAAGGCGGCTTCGGTCCTGTCGGTCGATTCCTGGCGATCTCCATGGCGAAGATTTTCAATGGCGCCAAACCGCGCCAGATCAACCAAGTGTTCGAGGAAGGGCCCACTATCGCCATCAATCTCAAGACGGCAGAGATCATCGGCCTTTACCTCAGTGCTGACATACTCGCTGCCGCCGATGAAATTTACCGGGAAATCGCGAATCCCTAGTCGTGCATGACTCTCCCTCGGCCCCGGCAAAACCGAAGACGGCACGCCAAACCGGTCATTCCGCCGGTTGAACCGTTGACGCCGCTGGCGTTGACGTGGCTGCTGGTCGCGCTGGCGCTGGCGGTGGCGCCCCACGCTCGGGAATTGTCCGTCTGGTTGACGGTGCTGTTCGTCGCCATTCTAGGGTGGCGCTGGTTCCTCGCGCGGCGCGGGCAGCCCTTGCCGGCTCGCTGGTTGTTGCTGCCGGTCGCCGTGCTGGCCGGGGCCGGGGTGTTGATCGATTATCGGACCCTGTTCGGCCGCGATGCCGGCGTGGCGCTACTGACCGCCATGACCGCCTGCAAGCTGCTGGAGACGCGCGAGTTGCGCGATGGCGTGGTGCTGGTGTTTCTCGGCTATCTCCTGGTGATGAGCAATCTGCTGTATAGCCAGGAAATCCCGATGATCGCCTATCTGTTCGCGGTGGTCCTGCTCATGCTGGCGGCGCAGGTGATGATCCATCGCCAGCATGCGGGACTGGGAGCGCTGGCCCCGCTGCGGTTGTCCGGCAAGATGGCGCTGCAAGCTGTTCCGGTGATGGTGATTCTGTTCGTCCTGTTCCCCCGGATTCCCGGACCGCTGTGGGGATTGCCCAAGGATGCTTACAAGGGCCGCACCGGCTTGTCCGAGGAGATGATGCCGGGCTCGGTCAGCGAGCTGAGCAAATCCGATGCCGTCGCGTTCCGGGCGCGGTTCGCCGGCCTGACCCCACCGCCGAACCGACTGTATTGGCGCGGGCCGGTGCTGTGGAATTTCGATGGCCGGCGCTGGACCTCCGGCGATGGCCGGCCGGCCAATGTCCCCATTCCCTTCGCGCCGGAAGGGGCGGCGGTCGAATATTCGGTGATTCTGGAGCCGAGCAACCGGATTTGGCTGTTCGCGCTGGATTTGCCGGCCCTTCTGCCGCCGCGCGCCGCGATGACCCCCTCGTTTCTGTTGCTGCGCGATCAGCCGGTCAACGAGGTGTACCGCTACGATATGCGGTCTTATCCGACGTATCGGACCGGCGATCTGACCGAAGCCGAAAAGACCCGCGCCCTGCGCCTGCCGCCGCGCGGCAATCCGCGCGCCCGGACCTTGGCCGCCGAATGGCGCGAGCGCGACGCCCGGCCCGAGGCGCTGGTCAATGCGGCCTTGCTGCTGTTTCGGGAGCAGGCGTTTTATTACACCCTGACCCCGCCGCTGCTGAACGTCGATAGCGTGGACGATTTTCTGTTCCGCACCCGGCAGTGGCTTTTGCGAGCATTACACCAGCGCGTTCGTGTTTCTGATGCGGGCGGCGGGAGTGCCGGCGCGGGTGGTGACCGGCTATCAGGGCGGGGAGCGCAACACCTTCGGCGATTACCTCATCGTCCGGCAGTCCGACGCCCACGCCTGGGCCGAGGTCTGGTTGGAAGGGCGGGGGTGGACGCGGGTCGACCCGACGGGGGCGGTGGCGCCGAACCGGATCCAAGAAGGGCTGTATGCCGCCGTGGCCGATCCCGATGCGCTGCCGTTCCTGGTCCGGCGCGGCGGCGACAGCGAATGGCTGCGGCAACTGGCGATGAGCTGGGATTCCCTGAACAATTCCTGGAACGAATGGGTCTTGGCCTACGGCCCAGACCGGCAGAAGGAGTTTTTATCGGGCCTCGGCTTCGGTCCGGTGGACTGGGCCGACATGACGGTGGCGATGACGGTGGCGTTGGGCGGGTTCGGCTCTGCTGGTCGCCGGATTCCGGTGGAGAAGCCATATTCCACGCGACCCGGTGGCCCGCGCCTATCTGCGGTTCTGCGCCCGGCTCGCCCGACGCGGGCTGGCGCGCAACCCCCAGGAAGGACCGCTGGCGTTCGCCGAGCGGGTGGCCGTCAGCCGGCCGGAGATCGCGATGTCGGTTCGAGAAATCGGCCAACTCTACGCGAAATTGCGCTACGGTCCGACCGTCTCGCCCGATCGAGGTGCGCCAGTTGTGGCGGTTGGTGCGGCGGTTCCGGGCCTGATTTGCCGCGAGTCGATCCGACGACAGATCGCAGTAAGCCGCTCTCAATAAATCGCTTCTTTGGCGCTCGGTCTGAACGACCGTATCCACGGTAATTTTTCCAGCGTGTTCGAACTGGAGCACGATCGGAAAGTGCTGCCCTTCCTCCAGCGGTTTCTTCAGATCCACCAGGATCAGGTACGAACCGCCGGGTTCCAGCCGAACTTCTCCACCAGCGGCTATTTCGATGGCGTTCGTTTGCCGCAGGGTCCGCGTATCGCCCGCTTTGTCGCGAGCGTGCAATTCGACTTTTCCGGCCACTTCCGTCGAAGCCGAGAGCAGTTTGTCGGGATTGCGGCCGTTGTTCTTCAGTACCAAGTAGCCGGCGCCGTTGGCGCCATCGGTGATCGATGGGGCGGTGGGCATCGCCCAGGGATGTACGATTCTGATGTCGCCCAATCGGTAGCCGTGACCGCTGGCCAAAACCGGCAACCCGATCAAGGTCAGCATGGCGAGAGCGGAAGAAAACCGTTTCAGAGTCATCTGAAATTTCCCGGAATTGATAGGCGCGATCTCGGGTCGAAATTTTTCAGCGATTGCACTCGGCGGGAGCGACCCGGCAGCCGGAACCGGAACGCTGGCATTCGCCGAGAGCGGCCGTCTCGGCGATGGCCGGCGTATCGCCCAGACCCGCGCCGAATCCACCCTGTCGGTTCAAGGCCAAGGTGCCGCACTGACCGGGACCGAACTCTAGGACCACCCGGCAATCGGACGCAGCGCAGTCCGCCAACGCCCGCTGCCGCGCCCGTTGCGGATCGGTTGCCTGCCAGCGCAGGCGCCAGTCCTGCGTACTGGCGGCGTAGGCTACGGCGCCGTAACCGTTCGCGGTGTTCGTCTGGTCCGAAACCGCGCAGCCGCTACCGATTGCCACTATCGAAACCAGAACAAGTAGGGTCTTGGGCGGCGCTCTCATGATTTCAATCCCTCAAGGCCGCGCCCGCCCTTGCCCTGGCCGTCGCCCGGCGAGGGCTGAGCGGCGCCGGTCGGCTTGGTTGAGTTGAGTGCCGTCGCCTTTACCGCCGCCGCCGCTGCCTCCACTTCCGCTACCGCTACCGCCACCGCCGTGATGGGCATGGGCCGCCGGCAAGGTGAGCGGGTTGTCCAAAATCGGTATTCCCAAACTCAGGGCCAGGAACGCCGCCGATCAAGAAGGCGGCGCGAGATCGAGCGCCTGAGGGACGGTTGCGCAGGGCGGCGCGGCGACGGCATTGCGACGAATTCGAGTCATGGGCGGTTGCATCCGGTGATGATCAATTGCAGCGGGGAGGGCGTGGAAAATTGCCGAACGGGTCGGCGAAGCGCGGATCGCACAGGAATTCCCAATCGGTGAGGCTCTGGAAGAAGGCGATGACATCCTGCTTTTCCTGCGCGGTGAGCGAAAACCCGACGATCAGCTCGCTTTTGATAGGGGCTTTTTGGCCCCATCACCCGCCAGCGGTCCTTCGCTTCGATCAGCCGCCCGCCGCGCGAGTAGTGGTCCAATCACCTCCTCCAGCGTGGCGATGGAGCCATCGTGCATGTAGGGCGCGGTCAGTTCGATGTTGCGCAAGGTGGGGGCGCGGAACCGCCCCATGTCGGCCGGCCGTTGGGTAAATTCCCACAGGCCCCGATTATTCAGCGGATAGTCGCCCGTGCCGCCGATGTTGTAGAGACCGTTGTTGTGAAACTCGGACTGGGCGAGCGTCGTCCCCGCGTGGTTCACCGACTTGGCTGAAGTTGAAACCGCCGTGGCAGTGAAAACATTCCATCCGCTCGGAGAAGAACAGCTCTTGACCGCGCCGAGCCGCAGTCGCTTATGGCATTGCGATTGCCTTGGCGCGTTGGCTTGATCGTGGGGCGAATTGCCCGAAATCAGGATCGATTCGAAGGCGGCGATGGCCTTGGCCACCCGGTCGGCGTCAAAGGGGTCGGTTTCGCCGGGATAGGCGTCGGCGAACAGCTTCTGGTAAATCGCGTCGTGGCGGAAACGATCCAGAATTTCGGTTTCGTGATCGCTCCAGCCCAGCTCCAACGGAAATTCGCCGAAGATCGGGATGAGCGCCTGCGCGTGGAGCGTGGCGAGGCCCGGGTTGGCCCAGTTGAAGGTGGCGTTGTAGACCACGTTGGTCAGGCTCATCGCGTTGCGCGGGTGCGCCTCGCCGGTGGCACCGACGGCCGTCGGCCGCCCGTCGGTAAACGCACGCGCCGGCTGGTGGCAAGAAGCGCAGGCCATGGTCTGGTTGATCGACATCCGCAGGTCGAAAAACAGGTGGCGGCCGAGCTCCACCTTGGCGGTGGACAAAGGATTGTCCGCAGACTCTTTGGGCGTGGGGAAGCCTTGGGGCAACGACCAGGAAAAACCCGAACTCGTGGTGGGCGGTGGCGTGGCTTCGTCGTCGCCACCGCCACCGCCACCGCAACCCACCGCCGCCAGCAATAGTCCCAGCGCGAGGGTTCCACCGAGCGCTTTATTCATGCTTGTCCACGGCGAACAGCCGCTGGGGAACCTGTTTGGGATACTGCTCGGGGGTCGCCCCGGCTCCGGCGACGAAGGTGAAATCCAGGTTCAGGCGCGGCATGACCTGAATGCACTCGGGATCGGAGTTGGCCGGACATGCAGCCCGGCGCGGTATCCGGGGTATTGAACGCGACGTTGGACGCCTCCAGCGCGGTGCCGATGTCCATCACGATGTGGTCTTGGTCCGCGTCGAAGTTGTCCAGACAGAACTCGGCGATGTTCGGATAGCCGCAGGCGGCGGTGGGCGGGGCGTTGGGGTCCGAACCGGGGCATTGCGTGCTGCCCAGGTGGATGTGGAACGCCACTGCTCGGTCGAGGTTGCTGGGATCGCCCACCCCGTCGATCCGAATAAATTTGCGCCCGCCCCGCCAGTTCCACAACATGCCGGAGCTGTTCAACGGCGAGGGCGCCGTGGCGTCGTTGACGTGGTTGAGTTCGTAGGGAACGCCGACCTTGAAGCAGATGCCGGAGTAATTTTCGCTGGGGACGGTTCCCGTCACGGCCGAGTTGGTGGGCAGCGGGCCGCCACCGCAATCCCGTCTCAGGTCCAGCAGGGCGACGTTCCGGTATTGCCAGACACCGTCTTGCTCCAAATCGAGCGCCTGACGGCTGCCGTCGGCCTTGACCAGCACCACATCGTGGACGTAGAAACGCCAATCGTTGACTTGATAGGTGCCGGGTTGGCCGAGGCCCACATTGCTGTAGGTCGCGCCGCAGGTGAAGTCTTGGCCGTTGACCTGGGCGTGGAATTCGACCACGGCGCGACGATTGGCCGCACCGTCGTCGTCGTCGTCGCCGCCGCCGCAACCGGCCAGCAGCGCCAGCGCGACGCCCAACGCGGTGGCGCTTCGAATCGGGATCAACAACTGCCGGTCGCGAGAATGGGTCATGCGGGGTTCTCCTGAGATCGAGCGAGTTTTGGGATGGAGCCACGAAAGGCATATCGCTTCGCGTTATCCGATCATGCTAAATCGTGGAGAACGAGGCGGGAATGCGACAAATTGTCGCACCCGCTAAAGCGGGGGCTGCCACGATGAGACCGGCGCCACATGCAGGAAATTGGATGATCTGTGAGAGGCTGGCGACATGCGCCCAAGAGGCGTTTTTGCACAGCCTCTGGAAACATAATCCATTGAACATAAGGCCCTCACCCCCAACCCCTCTCCCATGGGGAGAGAAGAGTTTCTGTACAGGCTCTAATTCCGGTGATCTGGCATCGGGGCTAAAAAAAGCAATAGAAGGGCCATTAGAGGTGAGGCTATGAAGCGGAATATGATAAGGCAAGATTGGCTGGCTCTGAGTGGAGCGATTGCCGTTTTGTTTCTGCTGGGGGTTTTGGGAAGCGTGTATTATCCCCGCCTAAACCATTGGTTTCAGCCTATCTCGGTTCGAACCATTGCCTTGAACGCTGATCGTGCTTGCAATCCTGTCGGTAAGCTTTGTGCGGCCAGCGATGCGGCATTGACCGTAACGCTTGGACTGGGAGACAGCGTACAATCGCTCACGGCATTCCCCGTTCAAGTTAATCTCATCGGAGAGGCAGCGTCTAAAGTCGAAAAGGTTGCAGTTTATTTCACCATGTTGGACATGAATATGGGGTTTAACCGCTTTGATCTCAGCCGACAAGCGGATAAAACGTGGCGAGGACAAGCGATTTTACCGGTATGCTCGATGGGGCGACGGGACTGGCGAGCGACCGTGGAAGTCGCGGGAGCCATGCCCTATGTGGCGGAGTTTTATCTGACGACCAAGTTTTAGATGATTTGAAGTTTTCAGATATTTATTATAAAAAATAATAACTTTAGTGATTCTTTAGCCGGTAATGTTCGCGGATTTTCGCGAAGTCGGAAACCATGGCCTCGGGCGTGTGAGGAGGTGTAAAGATGGCATGCAAACGGGCATTGGGGTCAATCAATATCACCGTCGAAGAATGGTCGATGGTGTAGTTGGCTTCATTCTCCTGAGCGGGTGATCGGCTATAAATAACGCCAAACTGTTGCGCCAGCTTGCTCAGCTCCTCTGGCGTACCGGTGGCGCCTGAAAATTTTGGATTGAAATAGCGGGTGTATTCTCCTAGCCGCTGCGGTGTATCGCGTTGAGGGTCCACCGAGATCAGCATATAGGCGGTCTCTTGATCTCCGTTTTTCTGCACCAGTTGTTGCTGTACCTTGGCGAGTTCGAACAAGGTTAGCGGACACACATCCGGGCAATAAGTGTAGCCGAAGTACAGAAAAGTCCACTTGCCAGAAAACCGGTCGCGATGGAAAGGTTGGCCGGCTTGGTCTCTCAGGGTGAAATCATCGATTTCTTTGGGCTCGGAAAAGAGGATACCGGAAATTGCCGGAGGCTCGACTGGAGGGCGGGTCAGTAATTGACCCAGCCAAAGGCCCAAACCCAAAGCCAGCGCACCGGCCAGTATCAGAATGGTTTGTTTGCCGCGCGTCATGGTATGGCCTTCTCGTCGGGCGGGGCTGGAACCGGGATTTCCAACCCCTCTCTGGAAAATTTTACGTCATTGCGCCTTGTGGTCTTTGTGATGCGGCTGCTCGGCGCCTTCTCCCGGACCCATTTTACGCACCTTCACTTCCACCGGTATCTCGCCGGCTTTTTCGAAGCGCAGGCGCAGGGGAAAGGTTTGGTCCGCCACCAAGGGCTTTTTAAGGCCGATCAACATGATGTGCAATCCACCGGGCTTGAGCACGGCAGGTTCCCCGGGATTGACTTCAATGGCTTTGATCGGGCGCATTTTCATCACCCCGCCCTCCATCAGATGGGTGTGAAGCTCGACGGTGGCCGAAACCTCGCCGGACGCGCCGACTAGGCGGTCCGCTTCCTTGCCGGTGTTGACGAGCGTCATGTAGGCGGCGCCGTTGGTGACGGTGGGCGGGCTTTCGCGCGCCCAAGGCTCCTCGGCTTTGATCGTTGCGGTATCGGCGGCCAAAACGGGGGTGCTCAGTGCGAGCAACAAACCCAGCACGGACAACTTGATGTTCATGGATTTGGAAATCTCCAATATGTTGGGGTGATGCTCCAAGAGCAACGGATATCTTGATCTCAACGGGCGGGGCTGGGAGGTGTCAGCCGCTGGCTGGGTGGTAATAGGGTACTCCCGAAGCACGCGCCGCTTCGGATTATCCGGTCAACATCACTTGGGGAAAATGGAGGGGGGTGCGACAAATCGCCGCACCCCATGGAATCAGGAGGACCGCTAAAATGAAGCCCGCATCGTGCCAAGCGGTGGTGATGTCCGACGATCAATGAGAGACCGGCGACGTTTGTGAGTATCGCTTTCGTTTGTTGGCGCCCTCGGCGGCGGCTGGCGCGTGTTGTCCAGACCCACACCAGAACCCGCTTGGCCCAAAGCCAGCGTGCCGCGCCGCCACAGGCTGGACTCTAATGCTATAGAGTGATGGATCGCGTGGGAATGCGACAAATTGCCGCGTCCCGGCCAGCAAATAGCGCTAGGGGATGATCGAAGAGATGTCTGCGGATGGGGCTGGGCCGGTCGCCAGAGCGGCGGTTACAGCACGGCTCCGGCTTTCTCCAGCTCGGCATAGGTCGTCGGCTGCCGCGCCCGATTGATGTCCAATCCCAGCCGCAAGCCGATCTCCGATAGCGAGAAAATGCCGCGCACCACCGGGATGTCGGTTTCGGGATCGGTATCCAGCACCAGGGCGTGCTGGCGGTCGACCTGCCGCAGGGTTGCGATGATGTCGCCCACTCGCGCGCCCAGCACGTCTTCCATCATCAGCACTTCCAGCTTCGGCCGGAGGGTCATGACATCGGAGACGAGCAAATCCTCGCGGGCGCCGCCGGTTTTGGCCAGAATCCGGTTGGCCTTCTCGCCGTCGATATCGCGGCTGGTGAGCAGCCCGAAGATGTTGTCTTCGGCGTCGCAGACCAGCAGGATGCGCACTCCGCGCTTGACCATCATATCCAACCCCTTGCTGAGCGGGGTCGATAGCTCGGTGGTCACGGCGGTGACTTGGCAAAGGTCGGTCATCACCGACAGCGCGGGATCGTCGGCGGTGATGCGTCGCGGCAATTGCTGCTTGGGGCGAGCATGGCGGATGCCCCGGTCGAGTCGGTGCAGCGGAAGCGAGCGATAAGGTTGTTTCATCGGAGCTCTCTCCTGTGTGAAGCAGCAACAATAGCCGCTATTATTATTCGGCGGCTTCATTATAAGGGATTGTTGGCTGACAATAAATGCGGCAAATTGTCACGTTCTCTTTTCTGGTCGCCGACTCAATAATTTGACGGCTTGACCGGAAACCACGTCACCCAACCGAGCTTTGCCGATGGAAGATTTGCGACGCCTGCTGTTGCTCCGCTTGCTGGTGGTCCTGGGACCTGGCGTCATGCTGCTCTGGTTGCATTTCGGGCTGACGCCGCCGCAACCGCTGCCGCCGTGGTCGATAGCGCTGTTTCTGGGTCTGATCGCGCTGGCTTTCCTCGCGCTGAGCCTGCGATCTCGGCACTCGACGCCGGTGGCGGCGTGGGAGCTGTTCGCCTATTTGCAATTCGATGTGCTGGCCTTGACGGTCCTGTTGTATTTTGGCGGCGGCGCCAGCAACCCCTTCGTTTCGCTGCTGCTGCTACCGCTGATCATCGCCGCCGCACTGCTGCCCGCCGGCCAAGTCTGGGCGATGGCGGGGGCGACGGTGGCGGTTTACACGGCACTGATGTTCCATTATCTGCCGTTGCCCGGCATGCTCAGCGGCCACGGTTCCGGTTTTCACGCCCACCTGTGGGGGATGTGGCTGGTATTCGTCATCAGCGCCCTGCTGATTGCCGGCTTCGTGGCGCGGCTGGCGGCGACGCTGCGACAGCGGGATCGACAGGTCTCGCGGTTGCGCGAGAAAGCGCTGCGCGACGAGCAGATTTTGGCCTTGGGCATGTTCGCGGCCGGCGCGGCCCACGAGTTGGGCACCCCCTTGGCCACCATCGCCGTACTGGCGAAGGAACTGGAGCGCGAGCATGGCCAGGATTCCCCTCTGGGGGCCGACTTGCGAACCCTGCGCCAACAGGTGGAAGCGTGCAAAGCCATCCTCGGCGACTTGCTCCGAAGCGCCGATCTGTCGGCCGACCGCGATGCGGCGCAAACGCTGGACGTGGTGCTGGAGCGCACCCGCGACCGCTGGCAACTGCTGCGTCCCTGGGTGCCGCTGCGGGTCGATTGCGCCGGGCCGTCGCCGCCGCCGGCCGTGACCGCGCCGCATACCATCGGCCAAACCTTGATCAGCCTGCTCAACAACGCGGCCGACGCCTGTCCCGAGGGCGTGGATCTGGCGGGACGTTGGGATGCGCGACGGGTGGTCATCGAGATTCGCGATCGCGGACCCGGTCTGCCGCCGGAGGTGGAAAGCCATCTGGGCGAAGCGTTTTGCTCCACCAAGGACGGCGGTACGGGTGTCGGCTTGCTGCTGGCCAATGCCACGCTGGAGCGGCTGGGGGGGCAGGTGAGCCTGACGCGCGATCCGCGCGGTGGAACGTGTACGCGCATCGATCTGCCCGCCCGGCTGGAGGTCGCATGACGGTTTCCACCGGACCGGCCAGCGTGCTGCTGGTGGACGACGATCCCACCTTCTGCCGGGTGCTGGGGCTCGCCTTGAGCCGGCGCGGTTTCGCCGTGGCCACCGCTCACGGCAGCGCGGCGGCCTTGCAACAGGCGCGGGCCGCGCCACCCGAGTACGCGGTGGTGGACCTCAACTTGGCCGGCGATTCGGGGCTGGGTTTGATTCCGAACTTGCTCGCGCTCGATCCCGGCGTCCGCATCGTGGTGTTGACCGGCTACGCCAGCTTGGCCACGGCGGTGGAAGCGATCAAGCTGGGGGCGGTGAACTACCTCGCCAAGCCGGCCGACGCCGATCAGGTATTGGCGGCCTTCGCCGTCACGCCGGGCGATCCTGCCGCGCCGATCAACACCCGTCCCCTGAGCGTGAATCGCCTGGAATGGGAGCACATTCAGCGGGTGCTGCGCGACAACGACGGCAACATCTCCGCCACCGCCCGGCAGTTGGGCATGCACCGCCGCACCTTGCAGCGCAAGTTGACCAAGCGGCCGGCGAAACTCTAGCGCCAGGGCGCGGATACTGCCCCGCAAGCGCCCGAACTTGCTCTCCCGCTCGAAAAGATTGAACTTCCTGTCTTTTCGTTCACCGTCCGTCCAGCAAATCCCCCAGGGCGCGAGTCAGCAGCCGCAAATCCTGTTCCCGGGACAGAGTGTGTTCCCCGTCCTTGACCAGGAGCAACCGCGCGTCGGAACCGGTCAGGCGCTCGATCACCTGAAGGCTGGTCCGCCACGGCACGTCGGCGTCGTTCATGCCGTGGATCAATCGCACCGGGCAGGTGATCGGCAGTTCCGGCCGGTCGAACAGCCGGTGCCGTTTCGCTTCCTGGATCAGATTCAGGGCGATGATGTAAGGCTCGCCGTAGGCCGATGGCAGGCTGATCACCCGCTCGCGCCGCAAGCGTTCCCGCAGGGTTTCATCGAGCCGTTCCCACAGCAGGTATTCCGTGAAATCGACCGCGCAGGCCAAGCCGAGCAGGGCGGCGATCCGGTCCGGCCGCGCCAGCGCCGCCAGCAGCATGATCCAGGCCCCCATCGACGAACCCACCAAGATTTGCGGCCCATCGGTCAGCCGGTCCAGCACGGCGAGCGCCTCTTGCGCCCAGCGCCCGATGGTTCCGTCCGCAAACCTTCCGCTGGAAGCGCCGTGACCGGAGTAATCGAAGCGCACGAAAGCTCGGCCGCGTCCCCGGCACCAGCGCTCCAGCGTCGCGGCCTTGATTCCGGTCATGTCCGAGGTGAAACCGCCCAGAAACACCACCCCCGGCGCGGCGCCCGGCGTGCGGTGATAGGCGAGATGGGTGCCGTCGGCGAGCGTCAGTCGGGCCGGCTTGGTGTCGAAGACCTGCATCGCGCGCTTTTCTCCTGGCGAAATAAGCTATAAGTATCCCATTGATCGCAGGAAAAAATGAAATGAGCCTCGCTCGAATCGCAGCGATGGCGCAACGACCAGGGACCGAGACCCCACAACGAAAAATGATGGCGCGCGACACGGCCACCCGAGGAAGCGAACGATGAAGAATCGAGCCGCGATTATCTGGTTCCGCAACGATCTGCGGTTGCACGATCACGAGGCGTTGAACTTGTTGGCTGGCACCATGGACGTGCTGGTGCCGATCTACTGCCTCGATCCGCGGCAGTTTGAAATCCAGCCCTTGGGATTTCCCCGCCTGGGACCGTTGCGGGCCCGGTTTCTGATCGAATGCCTGGAGGATTTGCGGATCGGCTTGGAAGCGCGAGGCAGCGGCCTGTATGTGGTGTTGGGCGAACCCGAAAAGGCGATTCCGCGCTTGGCCCAAACCCTGGGCGCCCGAGTGGTGTTCGCCGAGCGCGAGGTGTTGGGGGAGGGCGTGCGGGTGGAGCGGCGGTTGGCGGCGGCGCTGGAGCCGCTGGGCGTGCCGCTGCGCGGCTATTGGGTGAGCACGCTCGCCCATCCGAGCGATTTACCGTTTCCGATCGCCAATTTGCCGGAGCAGTTCGGCCAATTTCAGGAGGCGGTCATGGCGGGCGGCGAGCCGCGCTCGCCGTTGCCGCCGCCGCAAAAGTTGCCGGCCTATCCGGCCGGACTGACCGCGCCAACCCTGGCGACTTTGGTCCAAGCCATGGGATTGTCCGCCGTGCTGGAGTCGGGCAAGGGTGCCGGCTTCGAGGGTGGGGCAACGGTGGCGCTGGCGAATTTGCAGGAATTCGTGCAGGGTCGCCGGGTGTCGCTGGACACGCTGCGCGGCGGCGCGGGCGAGCCGGATGCCGCCCGACCCGACCGCTTCGCGCCTTGGCTGGCGCGCGGCGCGATATCCCCTCGGCGGATTTACCAGTACATCAAGTATTCCGGGCTGACGGCGTGGGCCGGCCAACTGGCGACCGGGGTCATCGATGACTTGCTGCGGCGCGACTTCTGCCGGTTTCTGGCGCTCAAGGGCGGCGAGCGGGCCGAGCGATCCGGCCGGTCGGCGGCGCTGGATGACGAAGGGGCGCGGGAGCGGTTCGACCGCTGGCGGCGGGGCGAAACCGGCGAGCCCTTCGTGGACGCCCACTTGCGCGAGCTGGCGCGCACCGGCCATTTGACCGCGTTCGGCCGGCGGCTGGTGGCGAGCTATCTCTGTCACGACCTGCGGCTGGATTGGCGCTGGGGCGCGGCCTGGTTCGCGTCGCGGCTGCTGGACGACGATCCCAGCGTCAATCTGGCGGACTGGATGGCCGCGACCGGGTTTTGGCGGCTCTTCGGTGGAGAGGCTCGCCTGGACCCGGCCGAACAGGCGGCTCGCCACGATCCGGACGGATCCTACACCCGCCGCTGGCTGGGATCGGCTCCGGCGCCGGCCCGACGTTTCGGCCGATCCGGAGTTTGATCGAGAGCTTTGACGAAAGCTCCCCTCTGCCGACAGGAGAGGGGCTGGGGGCGAGGGTTCGTTTTCGGTGGCCCGGCTTTCGAGAGGCGGTGCGCGAACGCTGCTCAGCCGGCTTCCCAGACTCGGGCGACCAGAGCCGGCAGAACCGCGCCGGCGGCGCCGTGCAGGCTGAAGGTGACGTGGGGGCTGAGCGGAGTCGGTTGCGGGTTGATCTCCACCACGGTCACGCCGGCGGCGAGCGCCGAGAAGGGCAGGTCGGCGGCGGGATAGACCAGGGCCGAGGTGCCGATGCTGAAAAAGATGTCGGCCGTCAGGGCCGCGTGTTCGGCCGCGTGCAGCGTGCTGGCCGGCAGCATTTCCCCGAACCAGACCACGTCCGGCCGCAGCAGTCCGCCGCAACGCGGGCAGCGCGGCGGAACCTCGTCGCCGTCCGGCCCGCTCTCCACCGGCCGATCCTCGCTGAAGCATTTGGCGCGAAAAAGATTGCCGTGCAATTCCAGCACGTTGTGGCTGCCGGCCCGCCGGTGCAGGCCGTCCACGTTCTGGGTGATCAGGGTGAACTCGGCGATCCGGTGTTCCATCTCGACCAGCGCCCGATGGCCGGCGTTGGGCTCGGCCCGACGGACCCGTTCCTGGCGCCAGGCATACCACTCCCACACCAGTTTGGGATCGCGCCGGAAGGCGTCCGGGGTGGCGAGTTCCTCCGGGTTGTAGCGCGCCCACAGACCGGTTTGCGCTTCGCGGAAGGTCGGCACGCCGCTTTCGGCGGAGATGCCGGCGCCGGTCAGCACCGCCACCCGGCGGGCGGCGCGGAGGCGGTTGACCAGCTCGGCGGGAATCGGGGCTTCGCTCATGGCGGCGAGTCTCCAGCAATGCTATCGATCCAGCATAGCATGTCGCTCGCCGGTCATCGCAACGGTTCAGGGCGCCTTCTGGGCATTCTGATAGTTGCGTTATGCAACTAAAGCGTCCATAATAGTGGCGTGAAGCAACTAAATCGACCAGCGCCGCGAGGGAGGCGCATACCGCCACATCGACCAGAGCATTGCGGCTGGCGTGCGAGCGAAGCCCGGAGAACCACCATGCGTCTCGAATTCCTGATCATCGATCCACAGAACGATTTTAGCGATACGCCGGGCGCGGCGCTGCCGGTGCCGGGCGCCAACGCGGACGCCGAGCGGTTGGCGGGATTGCTGGATCGGCTCGACGGCCAAGTCGAACAGATCCACGTCACTCTCGACACCCATCAATTCGTCGATATCGCCCATCCGGTGTTTTGGCGGGACGACGCCGACGAGCGGCCGGCTCCGTTTACGCAAATCGCCGTCGAGGATGTCGAAAATGGCCGCTGGCGCGCGTTCGATGCCCGATGCCAACAGCGGGCGCTGGCTTACGTGCGAGCCTTGCGCGCCAACGGCCGCTACACGTTGACCGTCTGGCCGCCGCATTGCCTGATCGGCACTTGGGGCCACAACGTGATGCCGGCGGTGGCCGGGGCGTTGCGGCGCTGGGAAGAGGCGGGTTTCAAGCGCGTCGATTATCTGAGCAAGGGCCATAACCCCTGGACCGAGCATTACTCGGCGGTGCAGGCCGATGTGCCCGATCCGGCCGATCCGACCACCCAGCTCAATGTCGGGTTGATCAAAACCCTGGAAAACGCCGATCTGGTGGCGCTGTCGGGGCAGGCGCTGTCGCATTGCGTGGCCAACACGATCCGGGACATCGCCGATTATTTTGGCCGGGAGAGCATCCGCAAGCTGGTGCTGATCGAGGACACCAGCTCGCCGGTGCCCGGTTTCGAGGGGCTGGCCCGCCAATTTCTGACCGACATGCGCGCCCGCGGCATGAAAACCGCCCGCGCGGTCGATTTCCCGGGCTGGGCTTCCGGCGTCGAGGTGAAGGAACGAGCATGACCGTCGCGCTGGACTCGCATTACACCATCGGCAAGACTCATCTGTATTGTCAGGATTACGTTGTCCACGGGAGAGAGCCTTTTCCCCACGCGATTCTGGCCGACGGTTGCTCCGCCGCGCCGAATAGCGATATCGGAGCGAGGCTGCTGGTGCTGAACGCCCGCCGGGAGCTGGCGCGGTTCGCGCGGATTTCGGGCGACGAAGCCGAACGCGCCGCGCTGCACTGGCGTTTGGGCCAGCGGATCGTGCGCCGCGCCGCGCGGCAGGCGCGCGATTTGAGCCTCGATCCCGAGGTGCTGGATGCCACGCTGCTGGTCGCCTGGTGCGACGGGACGACGGTACACGTCCATCTCTATGGGGATGGCTGCATCGCGACCCGTCGCGCCGATGGGGGATTGGCGGTCATTCAGGTGGAATATGCCGAGAATGCCCCGTATTACCTGTCCTATCTGCTGGATCCCGAGCGCCAAGCCATTTATCGGGAGGCGGTCGGCGATTCGGCGGTGGCGCAGTCCATCCGCTATCTGAGCGAAACAACCGCCGCCTCGACCCGGCGGGAACCGTTCGATGCGCCCATCGCGTTCGCTTTCGATTTGGCGGCATTCCCCGCTGTGGCGGTCGCCACCGATGGCTTCCAATCGTTCTTGAACGCCGAAACCGGCCAATGGGTCGACGTGCTGGAAGTGGCGCGGGCCCTGCTGGATTTTCGCGGCTGCGCGGGCGCTTTCGTCAGGGATCGGTCGGAAAAGGTCTTGATCGAGTTCGCTAAGCGCTTGCTGTTCAATTTGGATGATCTCGGCTTGGGCGCGTTCGTGGAGACCGCTTGAGATGTGCGCGATCGCATCCGAGCCCAGCGAAGCGAGCGCGGTTCGCCGCCGCGAAGGCCCGTTGCCCGAAAAGCCGCTGTTTACCGTGGAACTGGTGATTTTCACCATCCGCGCCGACCGGTTGCACGTTTTGCTGGTCGAGCGGGCCGATCAGCCCCGCAAGGGGTGGTGGGCGTTGCCGGGCGGTGTGCTGGACCCGCGGCGCGACGATTCCATCGAAGCCTGCGCGCTGCGCAAGCTGGCGGAGGAAGCCGGGGTGCATCCCCCTTACCTCGAACAGTTGAAAACCTACGGTTCCCGCGACCGCGACCCGCGCGGGTGGACCGCCACCACCGTGTATTTTGCGCTGATGGCTTCGGAGCGGGTGCAACTGGGGGGCAATCAGGCGGCGGGCTGGGTGGCGGTGCAGGGCGACCGCGTCGGTCTCGATCTGGCGCTCGATCACGCTCGCATTCTGGCCGACGCTGTCGAGCGCTTGCGCTCCAAGCTGGAGTACAGCCACATCGCCGTCCATCTGCTGCCGGAGGAGTTCACCCTTCCCGAGTTGCAGCGGACCTACGAGATCATTCTCCAGCAGCCGCTGGACAAAAGCTCCTTCCGGCGCCGGGTCGCCCAGGCCGACATGCTGGAGGAAATCCCCGGCAAGCTGCGCGACGGATCGGGCCGGCCGGCGCAGCTTCACCGCTTTCGGGATTACGACCGGCGGACGTTTTTCCCGCGCAGCATCAGCCGCCACGCGCGGTGAATTAAAAATTATCCCAAGTCCAACTCAGGCTTGCGAAAATTCCTGAAGCTGGCCGGTCGCTTAATAATACCCGAGCAAGGGCAGTATGGACCATGGAAAATTGGAAGGAATTAAACTCATACCAAACGCTTCTAGAAGTCAGTGATTGCCTCAAATAGTAACATCTTGTTTATCATAAATATTTTTCCATATCCGCCCGCACAAAATGAAGAATTCAACAAGCGTTTGGTATCAGGGGTGCGAGTCGGATTCCACTTGAGGGGGGGTAGCCAACCCAAAAGGGACCGGTCCTAACACGAACGTACCCCAAGGCGCACGGGAAGTCAGCGTTGCCAAACGTTCCCGCAAGGCGCCGAATAACACATTGATCCCAAAGCTTGCTGCTTGGGTGCGCATGTCGTCGGTCGTTTCCAGGTCGGTGGTCAGAATGCCAAACGCGCTGATGGTGAAGAAATATGGCGGATTGTCGCTTTTATCTTCATCCAGGGAAACAGATGCTTCCACGCCGACGGCATTGGTCCGCCCTTCAATAGCCACCAAGCTGAAGGACGGTGTGAACTGACTGCCTAGCCGATTGCCGTTCGGATCGTGCGAAAGGTTGGCCCGCACCTCTTGATGGGGAAAAAAATAATTTTCAAGCCGCCAAGGATAAGCGTCCATGTCCCGGTTTCCGAGCTGCGTTGGCCCAACTCAAAGCCATCGGTTCGATAGCGGGTTCGCGCTTGCGCGCCAAAATGTCGAACCAGCGTACCTTGGCCGCTTGGGGCGCAATGTGGATGTGCAACGTACCGCCCGCCGCGCGGGCCAAGCGGACCATGCTCTCTATGGTCAAATTGGCGTCGCCGCGCAGCACTTTGCTGATATAGGCAGGACTGGTTGCCATCCGCATCGCCAAATCAGACTTTCGGATGTTTTGACGATCCATCAGCCGCTCCAGGTCGATGGCGAAGTCAATTTTGGAATGTTCGGCCCAGTAGGAGTCCCGCTGCCCGGCCTGTTCGAGTTTGTCAGCGAAAGTCATCATCTATGTCACTCCTTCATCACCAGACGGCCTTGTCGTTTTGCCGTTTCATAGTCGGATTTTGCTCGTTGTGCTTCGGCGACTTTCCCCCGGTCAGCTTTCTGCCCCTTCTTGAGTGCTCCGCACGCGCAAACCACAATCCGGTCCGCCCCATCCATAAAGAAGAAGATCCGAAGATCACCTTTGATAAATTGCCAGATCGTTTGATCTGGCTCGGCAGTATTGGCCGCGTGACACTGATCGCGAGTGAGACCGCGTGGGCCGAGTTGTAGCGTCGCGGCCCGCTGGATCAACGCCAGCATTCCATCGACGCTACCCTGATACTGAGTCTCTTGCTCGGATAAAAATGCTTCTAATGCCGTCAGTGGCTTGTCGTCGGTTTCTATCGTAATCGGGGAGCAAATCCGCCAGCATGCTTTATAAACGATCTTCAGCCGCATCAGATTTTAACTTATAAGTTAAGTTCAGGGTCATTGTCCAGCGCCCAGACTGCCGAGACCATCAATGTGAGCGCCCTCAGAAAAACCGCAGATACGCTTCCAGCACCTTGAGGGTGTAGGCGCCGGTGGCGCCGCTGCGGTATTGCTCGGGATCGCCGCTCATCCACCAGGCGGCGGCCCGCTGCACGGCGACGATTTCGTTTTGATCGCTGGCGGCGAGCTGATCGCGCAGCGCGGTTCCCATCACGCAGACCAGCACCTTGCGGGCCAGCGCTTCATCGGCGGCAAACTGGTCCGGCGTCACCTCTTGGTTCAGGCAGCGCATCGACCAGCGCCCGATGTTGTCCGGCTTGATTTTCCAGTCGCTGTAGAGGCCGGAATCGGGTCCGGCCTCCGGTGCCGACAACCGCAGCGCCTCCACCAGCGCCTCGACCTTGGCGTCGGAGATTTGCCCGTGCGCGGGAAGCGCGATAATGAACAGCGACAGAAACAGCGCGTTCAACCGGGATGGTCGGGAGAAGATTCGGACCGACAGGGTAGTTGTAAAGCCATTATTTCCACGCGGCATGACATCCTCTCTTGCGATGGAACGGTTGAATGAAGGTAGGGACTGTCTCAGCGAGCCAGGGTTCGATCCAACGCTCGGTAGCTGATGGCTTCGGTCAGGTGCGGCGTGCGGATGCCGTCGCCGCCGGCCAGATCGGCGATGGTCCGCGCCACCTTCAAAATCCGGTGATAGGCGCGCGGCGACAGCCCCAGTCGCTCCAAAGCCTGCTCCAGCAAGCGGTGATCGGCTTCGCCCAGCGTGCAGTAGCGCTCGATCTCGCGGGTGTTCAACGCGCTGTTGGGCTTGCCGGCGCGCTGCAGTTGCCGGTCGCGGGCGGCGCGGACCCGGGCGCGCACCGTGGCGCTGCTTTCTTCGGGGGTTTCGCCGCGCAGCACCCGGTGGGCCAGTCGCGGCACTTCGATGTGCAGGTCGATCCGGTCCACCAGCGGCCCGGATACCCGCCCCCGATAACGGCGGACCTGCTCCGGCCCGCAGGCGCACCGCCGTTCGGCATCGCCCAGATAGCCGCAGGGACAGGGATTCATGGCCGCCACCAGCTGAAACCGCGCCGGGAAATCGGCTTGGCGGGCGGCGCGGGAGATGGTGATCCGCCCCGATTCCAGCGGCTCGCGCAAGACCTCCAAAACATGCCGGTCGTATTCCGGCAGCTCGTCCAAAAACAGTACCCCGTGGTGGGCCAGCGAAATTTCGCCCGGTCTCGGCTGGCTGCCACCGCCCACCAGCGCCACCGCCGAGGCGGTGTGGTGAGGGGCGCGAAACGGCCGGACGCCCCATTGCTTCAAATCCAAGCCTTGCGCGCTGATCGAGGCGATGGCGGCGGTTTCCAGCGCCTCCGCTTCGCTCAGCGGCGGCATGATCCCCGGCAGCCGGCTGGCGAGCATGGTTTTGCCGGTGCCGGGCGGGCCGATCAGCAGCAGGTTGTGGCCTCCGGCGGCGGCGATTTCCAGCGCCCGCTTGGCGTGGTGCTGGCCGCGCACATCGCTCAAATCCCGCTCCAGAACGGGTTCCAGCGCCGGGCGGGATCGGGCGGGGGGCGGCTGCAAGGCGGTTCCGGTCGCCAACTGTCGGCACACTTCCAGCAGGTGCGTCGCGCCCAGCACGGCGACATCGCCGACCAGCGTCGCTTCGCCGGTGTTGTCGCCCGGAACCAGCAGCGTCCGCCCGGCATCGCGGCAAGCCAGGGCGGCCGGCAGCACGCCGCGCACGCCCCGCAGCTCGCCGCCCAAGGCGAGTTCGCCGAGAAACTCGTACCGTCCCAGGCGCTCGCGGCTGATCTGTCCCGAGGCGGCCAAGATGCCCAGCGCGATCGGCAGATCGAAGCGGCCGCCTTCCTTGGGCAGGTCGGCCGGTGCCAGATTGATGGTGATGCGGCGGCTGGGGAACTCGAACTGGCTGTTCAGGATCGCGCCGCGCACCCGATCCTTGCTTTCCTTGACCGCCGCTTCCGGCAGGCCGACGATGAACAGGCCCGGCAAGCCGCCCGACAAATGTACCTCCACGCTGACCAGCGGAGCGTGGATGCCGACTTGGGCGCGGGTATAAACGATGGCGAGCGACATGGAAATCCTGTTGGCTGGCCGCTGGGCCGGCAGTTCCCTGAATTCGCTAGTTCGGCGAAGATCGCGAAGCGGTTTTGCACTCTTTCAGTGCGTTGCGGGCTTCCGCGTCGGGAGTCGGGGGTGTGGCCCCGCGTCGGCCGGCGGCGCGACGGCGCGCGTTCGCGACGGCTTCAACCGTCGCCTTCCGGTTCGGCGGTTTTTTCCGCGCTCTTGCGGCGCTTGCCGCCGCCGGCCTTCGCTTCCAGTTCCGCGACCTGCTTTTCCAGTTCTTCCAGCTTGGCCCGGGTGCGGGCCAACACCCCCTGTTGCACCTCGAATTCCTCCCGCGTCACCAGGTCCAGTTTGGCGAAAGTCGCCTGCAAGGCGGCGTGAACGTTTTTTTCCATGTCTGCTTGGAACTGCCGGACGCTGGGTGGCAGCGCTTCCGTGAAGCGTTTGGCCAAGTCATCGAAAGCTTTCGGGTCGATCATCGTCGTCTCTCCAGGATGTGCGCGAATGCTGAATTTTAGTTTAACGGGATTTTCCGGTTTGTGCGTGCCAACCGCGTTGCACCGGAATGGTGCGCCGCGTGGCGGGCACGCTGGGACGGGGCTTGGTTATGGGGAGCGAAAGCGCGCCGCTGATTGGCAAGTAATTGTATTTATTTGTTTATAAGTCATGGCATGCAATGTGCTTTTGGCTGGTGACATAGTTGCTGTTGGCGCTGGCGGACGAGGAGGATCGGGACGCTAGGACCACATGCCTGCCCCACGCTGGGTTATCCGAGCCATAGGAGATTTATAAACATGAAACTGATTGCCGCGGTGATCAAACCGTTCAAGCTGGACGATGTGCGAGAAGCGCTCTCGGAAGTGGGCGCGCAAGGCATCACGGTGACCGAGGTAAAAGGGTTCGGTCGCCAGAAAGGGCACACCGAACTGTATCGGGGCGCGGAGTACGTGGTGGATTTCCTGCCCAAGATCAAAATCGAGGTCGGCGTGACCGACGATCTGGCCGAGCGGGTGATCGAGGCGATCACCCGGGCCGCCAATACCGGCAAGGTCGGGGACGGCAAAATTTTCGTCTACGAGCTGGAAAGCGCCATCCGCATCCGCACCGGCGAATCCGGACCGGAAGCCTTGTGAGGCGATCTTGAGCGGATTCCGATCACCGTATTTATTTGCAACTGGAGAAACCCACTGATGAGCAGAGCGATGCAAATAGCCAAAAATAGCGGCCTGCCCTTGCTGCTGGCGGCGCTGGCGCCGACGCTGGCGCTGGCGCAGGAAGCGGTGAAGCCGGAGTTGAATTCCGGCGACACCGCCTGGATGCTGACATCGACCGCCCTGGTGCTGTTCATGACCATCCCCGGTTTGGCGCTGTTCTACGCCGGCATGGTGCGCGCCAAGAACGTGCTGTCGGTGATGATGCAATGTTTTGCCATCACCGCGCTGGTGACGGTGCTGTGGACGCTGTACGGCTACAGCGTGGCCTTCGATTCCACCGGAATGGTGGCGGGCACGATCAACCTCAACTCGTTCGTCGGGACCTTGGCCAAAGCCTTCTTGGGCGGCGTCACCGTCGATAGCTTGTGGCAACCGGTCACCACGGCGGCGAACGCCATCCCGGAAACGGTGTTCATGACCTACCAGATGACCTTCGCGATCATCACCCCGGCGCTGATTGTCGGCGCTTTCGCGGAGCGGATGAAATTTTCCGCGCTGCTGCTGTTCATGGCGCTGTGGCTGACGGTGGTCTACCTGCCGATCGCTCACATGGTGTGGGGCGGCGCCGGTTCGCTGATCGGCAGCAGTTGGGGCGTGCTGGATTTTGCCGGCGGCACGGTGGTGCACATCAACGCGGGTGTCGCCGGCTTGGTCGCCTGTTTGGTGCTGGGCAAGCGCAAGGGTTTTCCTCATACCGCGATGCCCCCGCACAACCTGACCTACACGCTCATGGGGGCTTCGATGCTGTGGGTGGGCTGGTTCGGCTTCAACGCGGGCAGCGCGGTGGCGGCCAACGGCAGCGCCGGCATGGCGATGGCGGTGACCCAGATCGCCACCGCGACGGCGGCGTTGGCGTGGATGTTCGCCGAGTGGCTGTCGCACGGCAAACCCAGCGTGCTGGGCATCGCCTCCGGCGCCGTGGCCGGCCTGGTGGCCATCACGCCCGCCTCCGGCACCGCCGGCCCCATGGGCGCGCTGTTGATCGGCGCCGCCGCCGGCGTGGTCTGTTTTCTGGCCTCGACCAAGCTGAAGCGGGCGCTGGGTTACGATGACTCGCTGGATGCGTTCGGCGTCCATGCCGTGGGCGGTTATCTGGGTGCCGTTCTGACCGGCTTGTGCGCCGACAAGATGATGGGCGGCATCGGTCTGGCCGAAGGCGTGACCCTGGGCGGCCAATTGGTCGCACAGATCAAGGGAGCGACGCTGACCTTGGTTTATACTGCGGTGGCGAGCTTTATCCTGCTCAAGATCGTGGATGTGGTGATCGGGTTGCGGGTGAGCGAGGAGCAGGAAACCGAGGGTCTGGACATCGCCCTGCACGACGAGCGCGGCTACAACCTGTAAGAATGATGGCTGGCGGACAGTTCGTTGCGGGAGCCGGACTGTCCGCCCGACATCGCGCGCGACCGGCGATTTCGGTTATATTCCCCCCGGGCTTTGATTTTGGGTTAAGCGAACGCTAGAGGGCATCCATGAAGCTAGTCACTGCAATCATCAAACCGTTCAAGCTGGACGATGTGCGGGAGGCCCTGTCGGGTATCGGCGTGCAAGGCATCACCGTGACCGAGGTCAAGGGTTTCGGCCGGCAGAAGGGTCATACCGAGCTGTATCGCGGCGCCGAATACGTGGTGGATTTCCTGCCGAAGGTCAAGCTGGAGATCGCCGTGGACGACGGCCTGGTGGACAAGGTGGTCGAAGCGATTTGTTCCACCGCCAACACCGGCAAGATCGGCGACGGCAAGATCTTCATCTACGATCTGGAGCGCGCGATCCGAATTCGCACCGGCGAGATCGGTCCCAGCGCGCTGTGACCGCGCCGTGAGGCGCAATCGGAGAGGGCGGGGCATCCGGTGGCTCCGCCCTTGCTTTTTGCGGCGGGTTCAGGTGCCTGCGGCCAACGCCCGCCGCATGAATTCGGGCGTGGCCAGCGCGGCGCGGTGAATTTCCGCGTTGTAGTACTCGGTGGCGAACGGCTTGGCGGCGGCGGCGGCTTCCCGGAAATCGGCGACTCGGCCGGTTTTGCGGGCCAGAGTGGCGGTCCACCAGCCGGAGGGGTAGACGCATTGCGGGAAATGCAGGGTGTGGGCGTCGGCGAAGCCGGCGGCGCGCAGGTTGCTGTGCAGCGGCACGAGGATAGTGTCGAGATGGAACAGCGGCGACTCGCTTTGCTGGACCAACACCCCATCCGCGCTCAAGGCGCGGTGGCAGTCGCGGAAAAACGGCTCGGCGAATAACCCCTCGGCGGGTCCGACCGGGTCGGTGCTGTCCACGATGATCGCGTCGTAACTGCCGGGTTCCGCGTTGCTGACCCAAGCCAAACCGTCATCGAAGCGTAGCCGGGCGCGCGGGTCGCCGTTGGCCTCGCACAGTTCGGGAAAGTAGCGTTCGGCGGCGCGGGTCACTTCCTCGTCGATGTCCACTTGGGTCGCGGCTTCGATGCCGGGATGCCGGAGCACTTCGCGCAGGGTGCCGCAATCGCCGCCGCCGACGATCAGCACCCGCTTGGGGTCGGGGTGGGTGAACAGCGCCGGGTGGGCCATCATCTCGTGGTACACGAAATTGTCGCGACTGGTCAGCATGATGTAGCCGTCGATCACCATCAGGTTGCCGAAGGCTTCGGTGGCATAAACGGCGACGCGCTGGTAGGGGCTCTGGGCTTCGTGCAGCTTGCCCTGGAGCTTGAGCGAGAACGCGGAACCCGTCGCCGGGTGGATTTCGGTAAACCAATGATGATCCAGCGTCACGTCGAAACCTTTCTGGCGGAGGATGAACGGCAGTGAACGACTCGCGGCAACCGCAGCCGGCCTGGACCGTGGCCAGGGCGCGCGAATTATACAATACCGCCCGCTGGGGCGGCGGCTACTTCGACATCGACGAGGCGGGCCGGGCGCGGGTGCGCTCGCCGCGCTGGCCCGGCCATCCGGGGGTCGATCTGTCCGCCTTGGCCGAAGAGGTCCGAGCCGCCGGCTACGGGCTGCCGGTGCTGGCCCGCTTCAGCCACATCCTCCACGACCGGGTCGATACCTTGTGCGACGCCTTCGCCGCCGCCATCGCCGAGCTGGATTATCGGGGCCGCTACACCGCCGTCTATCCGATCAAGGTCAACCAGCAACGGCGGGTGGTGAGCGAGATCGTCCGCCACGGCGGCTCGCGAGTCGGCTTGGAAGCGGGCAGCAAGCCGGAATTGATGGCGGTGCTGGGGTTGTCGGCGCCCGGCGGGGTGGTGGTCTGCAACGGCTACAAGGATCGCGAGTACATCCGCTTGGCGCTGATCGGCCGGCAATTGGGCCTGAACGTCTTCATCGTCGTCGAGAAGTTGTCCGAGCTGGATCTGGTGATCGAGGAGGCGCACCGGCTCGGCGTTCCGCCGCAACTGGGGATGCGGGTGCGGCTGGCGTCGATCGGGGCCGGCAAGTGGCAGAACACCGGCGGCGAAAAATCCAAGTTCGGCCTGTCGGCCAGCCAGGTGCTGGATGCCGTGCGCCGCTTGCGGGAGCGCGGCATGGCGGACAGCCTGACCCTGCTGCACGCCCACCTGGGCTCGCAAATCGCCAACATCCACGACATTCGGCGCGGCTTGCGGGAGGTGGGGCGCTACTACGCGGATCTGTGGCGGCTGGGCGCCCGCCTGCAATGGGTGGACGTCGGCGGCGGGCTGGGGGTGGATTACGAGGGAACCGGCTCGCGCGGCGATTGCTCGATGAACTACAGCGTGCGGGAATACGCCAACAACGTGGTCCAGGCGCTCTGGGAAATCTGCGCCGAACAAAATCTGCCGCACCCCCACCTGTTCAGCGAGTCGGGCCGGGCGCTGACCGCCCATCACGCCGCGCTGATCACCGAGGTGATCGACCGCGAACCGGCGCCCGGCGACCGCTTGCCGCCCGCGCCCGGCCCCGGCGATCCCCTGTTGCTCCACAGCCTGTGGAAGATCTATCAAACGGCCTCGCGCGGGTCGGCGGTGGAGGCGTGTCACGCCGCCGCTCACTGGCTGGCGGAGGCGCGGGATCTTTATCTGCACGGGATGCTGGGGCTGGAGCAACGCGCCCGCGCCGAGCAGCTTTACTTCTCCGTCTGCCGCAAGCTGCTGCCGCTGCTGAATCCCGCCACCCGCGCCCATCGCGAGCTGCTGGACGAGCTGAACGACAAGCTGGCGGAAAAGCTGTTCCTGAATTTCTCGGTGTTTCAGTCCGTGCCGGACGTGTGGGCGCTGGAGCAGATTTTCCCGATTCTGCCGCTACAGGGTTTGACCGACCCGCCGACCCGCCGGGTGGTGTTGCAGGATTTGACCTGCGACTCGGACGGTTGCATCGAGCGCTACGTGGACGGCGAGGGCGTGGAAACCACCCTGCCGCTGCCGCCCTACCGAGCGGGAGAGCCGTATTTGCTGGGGATTTTTCTGCTGGGCGCCTATCAGGAAATTCTCGGCGACATGCACAACCTGTTCGGCGATACGTCTGCGGTCAACGTGGAGTTGAGCGAGGGCGGCGGCTATCGGCTGGTCGAGCCGGCCCACGGCGACACGGTGGCGGATTTGCTGCGCTACGTGCGCTTCGAGCCGGAGGTGTTGCTGGCGGCCTATCGCGAAAAGATCGCGACCGCCGATCTCGATCCGGAGCGGCGGACGGCTTATCTGGCGGAGTTGGCGGAGGGGCTGGAGGGCTACACCTACCTGGAGCCGTGATCCCGCGTGCCGATCTCTCGACAGGTCCGCCGCCTCGCTTCGCGGGATGGGTCGCTCAAGTTTCGTGAGGAAGAGGGAGCACCGCGCACAAGCTGTCCAGCTCCGCCATGCTGGAGTGGACTTGCCCCAGCGCGGCCATCGCCTGATCTTGGTTGATGCCGAGCATGAACATGGCCAGGGCGGGGAGCCGGTTGTTGTGCTCCTCCCCCAAGCCCACGTAGTGCAGCAGGCGGTTGGCGATCAGCACCAGATTGGAATATTCGGCGTGGGGTTGGGTGCCGGCCTCGCTGTGGTGCCAGCGCGCGGCCGCGATCACCTCCTCGGGCAAGTTCCAGGCTTGCATCAGCCAAGCGCCGATCTGCCAATGCTCGGCGCCCAGAACATAGCGCTCCACGGCGTTCAGCGGCACATGCCGGTTGACCGAGAGGAAGCGGTTGAGCAGATAAAAGCGGGCGGGAAGTGCGTGGCCGAGCACCAGATAGCCGAAATCGTGCAGCAAGCCGCACAAAAAAGCCAACCCCGGTTTCACGCACGCCGGATCGGGCAAGACTTTGACCAGCTCGCCGACCAGGGCGGCGCAGTAGATGCTGTGCCGCCAGAGGGCTTGCAAGCCAACCGGACCCTCGACCGCGACGTGAAAAGCTTGGCCCATGCTGAAGCCGAGCAGCAAGTCGAGCGCGTTTTCGGGCCCCAATACGGGCTCGATGGCGGTTTCCAGCGAATCCACCGCGCCGTGAAAGCCGTGCAGTGGGGCGCGCGCCCAGTACACCACCAGCGCGGCGCGGCTGGCATCCTGCTCGGCGAGCCGGACGATCTCTCGCGCGGAAAGGTCGGGATCGGCGCGCAGCGCCAGAATCTCTTGCACCGCTTGCGGGAGGGCCGGCAATTCGGTGATGGACTCGATGCCGGCGCGGGTCTGCACCGGCGTGTAGCGATTGGCCAAGCCGGCCAAGTTTTGCGGGGTGAGCGTCTGCTGGTTGGTCAGGAAATCCAGGTCGTCCGCTTGAACCGCGAACCGTCCCCATCGGGCGCGGGCGAGCAACCTGCCGTAATCGTCGCCGCGCATCCTGACAAAGCAGTCGCCGCTGCCGCTCTCGAAATAAATATCGCCGTCGTCGGACAAGCTGGTATCGACGATAGCGGGAAGACCGAAAGCGGCGGGCAAGGGAGGGTGGGCGTTTCCCTTGCAGCCGCGACCCAGAAAAAATCGGCTGGTTTCGATGCCGTGCAGCGGTTCCAGATCGCTTTCCCGCACCTGGCAGAGCATCGAAAAATCCAGAATGTGGCTGTGCGGCAGAATGGCCATGATCGGCCCTCCGGTCGCGTCCTTGAGCAAAACCGCTCGCGCGATTCGACGGGCCGGTATGTCCAGTCTCTCGCGGGCTTGACCGATCGCTTCGTTGGACGAATAGGGAATCAGCCGGTAGGAAAGCTGTTGCCGGTCCAGATAAGTCCGAACGGTGTCGGGAAGGTTCATGGCAATACCCTTAATCGCACAATCGTGAGCAATCCATCCGTCACATTACCATGAAAGCCCCAAATTGATCCGGTGAATCTGCTGGGGTCTTGATGCTCGAAGCGGGATCAGCCGTGACCCGGACGCGAGAGAAACGGAGTCCTCCCCATACGCCGAAACGGTTATTCGGTTTTCACCACAATCGCCGAATTGGTGGATGACTGCGGCGGTTGAGTCGGTCGAGAGAGGGAAGCGGGTCCCGAGGATTTGACCGGCTTCGAACCGTTGGCGGTGACAGTTGGGGTGGTGGCGTTGTGCGAGGGGTTCGACGGCTTGGAACCGCTAGCGGTGGTCACGGCCGGTCGCGTCAGATTACGTATCGGAGCGGCCGGCTTGGACCCGGCGGGGGTGGAAGTGGCGACGGCCGGTGCAGACGGGTTCTTTTTGGGAGCGGCCGGCTTGGACCCGGCGGGGGTGGAGGTGGCGATGGCCGGTGCAGACGGGTTCTTTTTGGGAGCGGCCGGCTTGGCCCCGGCGGGGGTGGAGGTGGCGACGGCCGGTGCAGACGGGTTCTTTTTGGGGGCGGCCGGCTTGGCCCCGGCGGGGGTGGAGGTGGCGACGGCCGGTGCAGACGGGTTCTTTTTGGGAGCGGCCGGCTTGCGCAGGGGGTCGGCGGCGGGTTGCGGACGGGCCGGCGGTTGCGCGGGGACGCTATGCGGTCTGGGCTCTTCCCGCCGGATGTCGATCTGCCGCTTGGGCAGTTCAGTATAAAAATCGTACTTGGGCTTGACGGGGGCCGGCACGATTTCGGCCGAAGGCTTCGGCGTCGCCGGCGCGGCGGGAGCGCCGGAGGGGCGAGCGGGCACCGTGGTCGTGGCGGTGGCGGTCGCCGCCGGCTCCTGGCCGCCCTTCTTGTTGATATAGGCCAACAAGCCGCCGAACAGGCCGATCAGAACCAGGGTGATCACCAGAAGGCCATGCCGGCGCACGGCTTGGCGGCGGCGCTGCCAAGTCGAGGCGGGTTTGTAGTCGCGTCGGATGCTCACATGACCTCCGGAGCCGAAACGCCCAATAAGGTAAGACCGTTCCTGATGACTTGCCGGGTCGCCAAACTCAGATCGAGCCGGGCGTCGCGGAGCGCATCGTCCGGCACCAGAACCCGGTGCTCGTTGTAGTAAGCGTGAAAGGCGTTGGCCAGCTCGCGCAGATAATGCGCCAACTGGTGCGGCTCGTGCTGGAGGGCGGCCGCTTCCACCACTTCCGGGTAACGGGACAGCGCCACCAGCAACAGCTCCTCGTGGGGTTCGACCAGCAGAGCCAAGCGATCGCCCAGGCTCGCCTCGTGGCGGGGCAGGCCTTTTTCTCGCAGTTGCCTGAGCACGCTGCAAACGCGGGCGTGCGCGTACTGGATATAGTAGACGGGGTTGTCCTTGGATTGCGATTTGGCCAGATCGAGATCGAAATCCAGATGCTGTTCGCTCTTGCGCATCACGTAAAAGAAGCGGGCGGCGTCGTTGCCGACCTCCCGGCGCAGCTCGCGCAAGGTGACGAACTCGCCGGAGCGGGTGGACATTTGCGCTCGCTCGCCGGCCCGATACAGGATGGCGAACTGCACCAGCAAGACATCCAGCTTGTCGGGGTTCTCGCCCATCGCTTGCAGGGCGGCCCTGACGCGCGGGACGTAGCCGTGATGGTCGGCCCCCCAGACGTCGATCACCCGGTCGAAGCCGCGCTCGAATTTTTCCAGATGGTAGGCGATATCCGAGGCGAAGTAAGTGGTTTGGCCGTTTTCGCGCCGCACCACCCGGTCTTTTTCGTCGCCGAAAGCGCTGGAGCGAAACCAGAGCGCGCCGTCTTGCTCGTGGAGGTAGCCGGCCTCCCGCAGCCGGTCGATGGCCTTATCGACCGCGCCGCTTTCCTCTAGAGTCCGCTCCGAGTACCACGTCTCGTACACCACGCCAAACTCCCGCAGATCGTCGCGGATGTCGCCGAGGATGGTCTTCAGGCCCAGGTCGAAGATGAAGCGATAGCGGCGGTTGCCCAGGAGCGTTTGCGCGCGCACGACCAAACCGTCGATGTGGGCTTCCTTGTCGCCGCGAACCACGAGCTTGCCGGTCTCGTCATGGACTTCATCTTGGGGGAGATTTTGAAACACCCGCGCCGCCGGCAGCACGTAGGCGCCCCCGTGCTCGGCGTAAATCCGGGCGGCGATGTCGCGCACGTAATCGCCCCGATAGCCGTTGCTGGGAAACTGGACCCGTTCGCCGCAGTGTTCGAGATAGCGCAGCCAAACGCTGACGGCGAGGATGTTCATCTGCCGCCCGGCATCGTTGACGTAATATTCCCGATGCACTTGGTAGCCGATGGCGTCCAGCAGGTTGGCGACGGTGGCGCCGAAGGCGGCGCCGCGACCGTGGCCGACGTGCAGGGGGCCGGTCGGATTGGCGGACACGAATTCCACCTGCACGCGCCGGCCGCCGCCGAGCTGGCTGCGGCCGAAGGCATCGCCGCGATCGAGAATCTCCTGGACCACGGCGCGATAGGCGGCCGGCGCCAGGAAAAAGTTGATGAAACCGGGGCCGGCGATCTCCACCTTGGCGATGTGATCGGATCTGGGGAGGGCGGCGACGAGCTGTTCGGCCAACTCGCGGGGCTTGCGGCGAGCGGTTTTCGCCAGGGCCAGCGCGATGGCGCTGGCGTAATCGCCGTGGGTCCGGTCGCGGGCGCGCTCCAGCGGAACCTCCGCCGGCAGGGCGTCCGACGGCAGCCCATCCCGGAGCAGGGATTCGAGGGCCTGGGTGATGAGAGCTTGCAGATGCGTTTTCAAGGGAAAGCCTTCGCGATGGATCTTCCGATCAACCGATCATTCCGAGTTTGAAGTGGTAGGTGATAAATTTTTTGAATTCGTTGACGATCTTGAGCGAATCGCGAAGCAACTCCCGTTCCAGCTTGTTGAGTTCCTTGGGATTCATGTAGTTGTCTTGGGGCAGTTCCCGCTCGATTTTCCGCAGGCCGGCCTGGGCTCGCAGAGCGGACATGAACGCGAACGCCTCGATCAACTCGGTCCCGAAGGACGGCTGGAACAAGTTGCGCTGGCTCAGCGCGGTGATGCGATCGACGGTGTTGGTTTGCGGCAGACGATACTCCAGGGCCAGGCTGCGCACGCCGTGGACGATGGGGAAGATACCGCCCTTCTTAATATCCAATTCATCGCGATTTTTCTCAAGCACAAAATTGGTGAAAAAACCCAGCGGCGTGCCGAACGCCACCGTGGTTTTGGCGAACTGGCTGTAGAAAGAGCGGTGATCGCCGAGCAGGCGATACATGCGATCCTTGACGTGCCGGAGCAGATTTTCGTCTCCGGCCACCGCCCTGGCGTCGCAAAAGATGGCGAACTGCAAAAAGGAGTCGTTGGTGGGATGGACGATCCACTGAAACAGCTCCTCCTTGAACGCCGCCACCGATTTGGTCCAGTACGGGTTCGACACCATGATGTTGCCGGGGCAGGGCGGATAGCCGAATTCCAGCAGGCTCGCGGTGAACTCGGCCGTGATGCGTTCCAGGTCGGGGTGGGAAAAATCGTCGCGCAGGATCAGGGCGTTGTCCTGGTCGGTCTTGAGGACCTGCTCCTCGCGCCCCTCGCTGCCCAGCACCAGCAGGCAGGAATTGTCCAGCAGTTCCGGCGGCGCCAGCAACTCGAACAACTTTCGCAGCATCTTTTTGTTGAGTTCGGAGACCAGCTGCATGATGTAGCGGATCTTGATGCCCTTGGCGTGCAAGTCGCGGATCACGTTGATCAGGTCGCGGCTGGCCCATTTCAGCTCGTCCCTGGAATGCGCGCGCTCCATTTGCAGGGCGATCAGATGCGAGTGGTTGGAGAGATGGCTGAGCAGATCGATCTGTTCGAGGATGCCGTGAATGGTCGCGCCTTCCCGGATGACCAGCCGGTTGACGTTGTGGTGGGTCATCCGCAGCAAAGCGTTGAACAGAAAGTCGTCCGGCTCCATGCCGATCAGGTCGTAAGTCGCCAGGGTGCCGACCGGCGCGTCCAGCGAGCGCCGCTCGATGATGGCGGCCTCCCGCAGATCGGTGGCGGTCACGATGCCGGTATTGTCGCCGTGGCGGACCAGGACCGAGTTGGTTTTGTGCGCCTTCATCGCCACGGCGGTTTCGTGAATGGTGGCGTCGGCGGCGACGTAGGTCGGCCGATGGATGTAGATGTCCCGGATCTTGGTGACGGTGAACGCGGAGAATTCCTGCATGTTTTCGGGGTCGGGCCGCGCCGCCAGCCGCTGCGAGATTTTGAGGTCGTAGTAATGGGCGAACCCCGGATTGCCGCGGACGGTTTGCAGGAAGGCTTCCCGGGACAGGCGAAAACAGCGGGCCGGTTCGGCGACGACGAAGCTGCGCTTGCTGGCGCCTTCCAGCATCGCCCGAGTGTCGAAAGCGTCTTCGGCCGCGTAAAACGACGTCACGCACATCAGCGGTCGCTCGCCGGCTCCAGCCGCCTCGGGCTGGCTCGCGGACGGGTCGAGGGAGGCGGGCACCTCGCCATCGATTTCCCAGATCGAGCCGTCGATGACGATAAAAAGACAGGCTGGCCGCTCGCCGGCTTTGAGCAACACCTCGCCGGCGCGGTAGTGGCCGACCGTCATGTCCTGGGCGAGCCGCTCCAGTTCCGGTTCCGGCAATTGGCTGAACGGAGACAGGTGCGCGAGGAAGGTCTTTTGGTCCAGGTAGTCGGGGGTGGCCACGGCGGCTCCGTCTGGTTGCGTCAAAAGAAAACCCCCTCGCGACGGAGGCCGGAGGGGGTTTTATCCTAGCAGATTCAGGCCCGGCGAGAGGCTTGACATGGCAATCCGTCCGCCGGGACGAGCAGGGTCAATGGCCGGACGCGCCCTCGGCGCCGATGCCGGTCTGGCAGCGGACATCCTGAGCCTCATACGCCGCATGTTCCTGCTTGGCCTGATCGCTGCTGTCCAGGAGCGAGAAGATCCAGATGCCGAGGAACGCCGCCGTCACCGAGATGATGGCCGGATACTTGGACGGGTACGGCGACGATCCCTTGGGATAGCCCAGGATCTCTTCCCAGACGGTGGGGCCGAGGATGACCAGGGCCACCGCCGTGAACAGGCCGATGGCGCCGCCGATCACCGCGCCGCGGGTGGTCAGCTTCGACCAGAAGATCGACATGAACAGGATCGGGAAGTTGGTGCTGGCCGCCACCGCGAAGGTCAGGCCGACCAGGAAGGCGATATTCTGCTTTTCGAAGACGATGCCCAGCAGCACGGCCACGATGCCTAGGCCGACCGTGGACATCTTGGACACGAACACTTCCTGCTGCTCGTTGGCCCGGCCGTGGGCGAAGACGTTGGCGTACAGGTCGTGGGAGATGGCCGAGGCGCCGGCCAGCGTCAGGCCCGACACCACCGCCAGAATGGTGGCGAAGGCGACGGCGGAGATGAAGCCCAGCATGTAGGGGCCGCCCACGAAGCCCGAGGTATGAATGGCCGCCATGTTGCTGCCGTTCAGGATCAGGCCCTTCGCATCCAGGTAGTCGGGATTCTTGGTGATGAAGACGATGGCGCTGAAGCCGATGATGAAAGTCAGGATGTAGAAATAGCCGATGAATCCGGTGGCGTAAAACACCGAGCGCCGGGCCTGCTTGGCGTCGGGAACGGTGAAGAAGCGCATCAGGATGTGCGGCAGGCCGGCGGTGCCGAACATCAGCGCCATGCCCAGCGAGATGGCGTCGATCGGACTGGTCACCAAGGTGCCCGGCCCCATGATCTTCAGGTTGGGCGCGTCCGCCGAACCGCGGACGATGGTGGCCTGCTTGAACATTTCCTCGGGGCTGAAACCGAACTTCGACAAGCACAGGAGGGCGATCAGGGTCGCGCCGCCGAGCAACAGGCAGGCCTTGATGATCTGCACCCAGGAAGTGGCGATCATGCCGCCGAACATCACGTAAGTGATCATCAGCGCGCCGATGATAACGACGGCATAGGTGTATTCCAGGCCGAACAGGGTCTGGATCAGCTTGCCGGCGCCCACCATCTGCCCGATCAGGTACAGGATCACCACCACCATGGTGCCGGTGGCCGCCAAGGTGCGCATCGGCACCCGCTGCAAGCGGTAGGTCACCACGTCGGCGAAGGTGAACTTGCCCAGGTTCTTGAGCTGTTCGGCGATCATGAACATGATCAGCGGCCAGCCGACCAGCCAGCCGACCGAGTAGATCAGGCCGTCGAAACCGGCGGTGTACACCAGGCCGGCGATACCGAGAAAAGAGGCCGCCGACATGTAGTCGCCGGCGATGGCGAAGCCGTTTTGCAGGCCGGTGAGACTGCCGCCCGCCGCGTAGAAGTCCTTGGCGGTCTTGGTGCGCTGCGCGGCCCAGTAGGTGATGCCCAAAGTGATGGCCACGAAAAGCAGAAACATGACGATGGCCGGGACGTTGAGCGTTTTCTGCACGGCGGGCGCGGCCGCCTGCTGGGCGAAGGCGCTGCTCGCCAGCAGCAACAGGGGCGTGGCGAGAGTGACGGGAAGCAATCTCATAGGACTTCCTCCTTGATCTGGTTGCTGAGATCGTCGAACACGGTGTTGGCGCGCTGGATGAAGATGCCCGTCAAGGCGAAGGCCGCCAAGATCACGCCGACGCCGATGGGTATGCCGATGGTCATGGTCCAGCCCGCTCCGATCGGCCGGGCCAGGAACGAGGGGGCATAGGCGATGATCAGGATGAAGCCGTAGTAGATGACCAGCATCAAAATCGCCATGAACCAACCGAAACTGGATCGTTTCGAGACCAGCTCGTGGTATTTGGGATTGCTTTTTACCTTGTGGACTAAGTCTTGTTGCATCGTTGTTTCCCAGGAACAAGGGTGGATGGTGCCATGAGCGCGAACCGGCCCGGACTCGCGGTTCGGCGGCCGGTGCCGCCGGCGAGTCGGATTTCTCGGGCAATCGCCCGGGACGACCGGCTCCGGTCATTTCCTCTAGCGGTTGATGGGCCGTGCGAAAAACACACGAGCAAACAAAGTCTAGTCGCCAATGTCGGCAAGTAAAGGTGCCGCGATACCGGGAAACTGCAATTGTTTTAAATTCTCGTCGATGGCTCGCGCCGAAAGGGGTTTCCCGATGGCGTGACGGCTGTCGAGCCGGATCGGACCGCGCCGGATGGCTGTCGGTGTCTGCTGCGGTAGCCGGCGCTCAATACAGATCCATCGGATCGATGTCCAGCGACCAGCGAACGCGGCGATCATCGCACTGCGCCCGCAGTTGCGGCGCCCACCGGTCGAGGAAGCGGTGGAGATCCTGGCGCTGCCCGGCTTGCGCCAAAAGCTGGGCCCGATAGCGGCCGGCCCGGCGCTCCATCGGCGCGGGCGCCGGGCCGAGCAATTCCAGGCCGTCGGCGATGGGTTCGGCCAGCGCCCGCGCGGCGCGCAGAAAAGCGGTGGCCTGTTCCGCCGTGGCGGCCTCGGCCCGCAGCAAGGCCTGATGCGCGAAGGGCGGCAGCAGGGCGGCTTGCCGTTCCGCCAGGGCCGCCGTCGCGAAGGCCGGATAACCTTCCGAGACCAAGACCCGCAACAGCGGGTGGTCGGGGTGGTGGGTCTGGATGAGGACGGTGCCGGGCTTGTCGGCCCGGCCGGCCCGGCCGGCGACCTGAAGGATCAGTTGTGCCATCCGTTCGCTGGCGCGAAAGTCGATCCCGTACAACCCCTGGTCGGCGTCCACGATGCCCGCCAGCGTCACGTCGGGAAAGTGGTGGCCCTTGGCCAGCATCTGGGTGCCGATCAGCAGGCGGCGTCCGCCCGCTTGAATGTCGGCGAGCAGAGCTTCCAGGCTGCCGCGCCGGCGGGTGCTGTCGCGGTCGATGCGGGTGATGCCGACGTCCGGAAATTCGTGGCGCAGCGCCGTTTCGAGACGTTCGGTGCCGTGGCCGAGCGCGCGCAGATCCACGCTGCCGCAAATCGGGCAGGCCGCGTCCACCGGCCGGTTGTCGCCGCAATGGTGGCAGATCAGCCGCTTCTGGCGCAGGTGCAAAGTCATGCGGGCGTCGCAATGCCGGCACTGGCTCAGCCAGCCGCATTCGTGGCAGAACAACACCGGAGCGAAGCCGCGCCGGTTCAGGAACAGCAACACCTGTTCGTCGCGGGCGAGATGGGCCCGAACCCGCTCCAGCAACGGCCGCGACAGGCCCTCGGTGAGCGGCTGGCGGCGCATGTCCAGGATTTCGATGGGGGGTATCCCGCCGCCGCCGACCCGTTCCGGCAGGTTCAGCAGCCGATAGCGGCCGCGCCGGACGTTGTGGCGGCTTTCCAGCGCCGGCGTGGCTGAACCCAGCAGCACCGGAATGCCGAGCTGCTGGCCCCGAATCACGGCCAGATCGCGGGCGTGGTAGCGAAAACCGTCCTGTTGCTTGAAGGAGGGATCGTGTTCCTCGTCCACGATGATGAGGCCGGGCTCGCGCAATGACGCGAAGACCGCCGACCGAGTTCCGACCACCACTCGGGCGCTGCCGTCGCGCGCCAGCAACCAGGCGTTCAGTCGTTCCCGGTCGCTCAGGCCGGAATGCAGCACCGCCAGCGGTCCCGGCAAGCGGTCCCGGAAGCGGGCCAGCAATTGAGGGGTCAGGCCGATTTCCGGCACCAGCACCAGCGCTTGGCGCCCGCGCGCCAGCACCGTTTCGATCAGGCGCAGATAGACCTCGGTTTTGCCGCTGCCGGTGATGCCTTCCAGCAGGAAAACCTGGAAGCGGCCCATCTCCGCCGCGACCGCCGCGACCGCCGCCGCCTGGGCTTCGTTGAGAGCGGGCGGCGGTTGGCCGGCCGGAAACGGCCCCGGCGGAATCGCCGTCGCCACCGCGATGGTTTCCACCCAACCTTTTTCGCGTAGCGCCCGCAGGGAGGAAGCGGCGTCGCGCGCCACGGCGCGCAGGGCGTCGGCGGTGACACCGTCGGGATGGCCTGCCAGATGGTCGAGCAGCAGCCGTTGCGCGGGAGCGCGCCGCAGGGTCGCGGCGGCGAGCGCGTCCCGGCCGGCGGCGGCGATCCGCCAGCGGGGCGCCGCCGCCGGCCGGGACGCCGGTTCGCCCCGCCGCAACAGGACCGGCACGGCGGCCGCGAACACCTCGCCGGGCGGATGGTGATAATAGCGCCGGGCCCAGTGCAGCAACGCCAGCAGCTCGGCGGACAATATCGGTTCGGCGTCGAGAACCGTTTGCGCCGGGCGCAACGCATCGGGATTCAGTTCGGTGTGGTCGCCGATTTCGATCAGAAAACCGATCGCGTGCCGCCGGCCGAACGGAACCCGCACCCGCGCGCCCGGCTGTAGCGCGCTCGGGTCGCAGTCCGGCGGCGGGAGGTAATCGAAGGTTCGGTGCAGCGGCGAGGGGACGGCGACGCGCAAAATCGGATCGGGCACGGCGGCCGGCCCGTCAGGCGCCGAGCAGGCCGGCGCGCAACCCTTCGAGCACGAATTGCACCGCCAGCGCCGCCAGGATCACGCCCAGCAAGCGGTCCACGACGTTGGCGCCGGTTTCGCCGAGCAACTTGGTCAGTCGCGGCGCCAGCAACAGGGCCGACAGGGTCAGCAGCAGCACGCCCAGCAGCACGCCCAGCAGGCCGAAAAACAGCCAGGGCTGCTCCCCCGGCCGCAAGCCGCTGGTGAGCAGCAGGATGGTGGTCAGGGTGCCGGGGCCGGCCAGCAGGGGAAAAGCCAGCGGGAACACCGAAATATCGTCCTTGTACTGCGCTTCCTCCTGCTCCCGCACCGTGGTCGAGCGCAGGCCGGAGGGGCGGGCGAACACCATGTCGATGGCCAGCAGAAACAGCAGGGCGCCGCCGCTGACCCGGAACGCGGCCAAACTGATGCCCAGCAGCCGGAGCAGGGCATCGCCGGTGAGGGCGAAAAACAACAGGATGAGGGTGGCGATGAAGGTGCCCTTGAGCGCCATGCGCCGCCGGTAGCGGTCGTTGCCGCCGCGGGTCAGCGCCGCGAAGATCGGGGCGACGCCGATCGGGTCGATCACGACCAGAAAGGTCACGAAGACGGGAACGAGTTGATCCAACATGGCGGTTGCCGCGATCCGCGCCCCACCCTTCGACCTGGGGCGGGGAGATCGGATCAACCTCCGGCCCGGAAGGCGCCCAAGGTGCCGTTATTGCCGTACACGAACACGATGTTGCCGGCCGTGATGGGCGGCGCGCTGAAGCCGTTGCCGGCGGCGCGAATCCGGCCGACGATGCGGCCGTCGCTCTTGTCCAGCCAGTGCAGATAGCCCTCGAAATCGCCGACGACCACATGGTTCTCGGTGGCGGCCGGAGCGGTCAACCGGCGGCCGCTCAGCTCGGCCTGCTGCCAGAGCGTGCCGCCGTCGCGCCGGTCCAGGGCTTGCACCGCGTCGGTGTCGTCGCTGACGTAAACCCGCCGGTCGTCCACGTCGAGCCCGGCGTGGCTGGACAGCGGGCGGTTCCAGACCGGGTTGCCGCCGCGCATGTCGATGGCGGCGACGCTGCCGCGATAAGCGACCAGATAAAGCGTGTCGCCGAAAGCCTTGGGTTCCGAGTCGATGTCGATCAACCGCTCGATTTCGGTGCGGCCGCGCGGCGGGGCGATGGTTTTTTCGGTGAGAGGCAATCCTCGGTCCAGGGATAGCACCAGCAGCTTGCCGGTCTCCAAACCGGCGACGACCAGGTTTTGGACGATCACCGGCGGGGCGTTGCCGCGCAGGCTGAGCGCCGGCAGGGCGTGGGCGGAAATCCAGCGCCGTTCCCCGGAACGGGCATCGAGGCCGGTGAATTTGCCGTCGCCGGTACGGACGACCACGATGCCTCTGGCGGCGCGCGGCGGCGCCAGCACCTCGCTGGAGACCGTGGCTCGCCAGGCTTCCTGGCCATCCGCTTGGCGCAAGGCCACCACTTGACCCTTGTCGGTGCCGACCAAAACCAATTCGTTGTCGCTCAGGCCGACGCCGCCGGTGATGGGCAGCTTGGTGTCGGCTTGCCACAGCCGCTGACCGCCGAGCGCGTCGAGCGCCACCACCGTGCCGTCGTGGCTGGCGGCGTAAATCCGCCCGTCCGCGAGCGCTGGAGCCAGTCGGATGAACTGGTCTCCGGCGCCGGACCCCACCCGGGTTTCCCAGATTTGCCGGGCGCCGGCCGTGTCGGCGATCGGTTTCAAGGGGGCGGGTGGGATCGATTGGTCGGAACCGCCGAACCAGCCACCGAGCCAGCTACAGCCGGAAATCAGGACGAGCAGGAGAAGCGGGAGCGCGCGACGGACCATGATTACTGACCTGTGGTGGGGGCGGGGGCGGGCGTGGCCGGGGCCGGAGCGGTTCCGGAATCGATGGCCGGGGCCGGCGGAGCGGCGGTGGGCGGAGCGGGTGCCGCCGGATCGGCGGGCGCAGGGGGCGCGACGGCCGCCGGGGCAACCGGCACGGCCGGTTCGGCTGGGGGCGCGGCGGGCGGCGCGGGCGCCGCCCCCGGAGTCGCGGGTTCCGGTTTGGGGGATTCGGGGGGCGCGGCCGGCGCCGGGACAACCGAATCGGCGCTCGGCGGAGTCAGGCTGTCGAGCTTGAGCTGCAACAGGGCGTTGCCGCCGCTCGCCGCCAAGGCGGCGGTATAGGCGATCCTGGCTTTGCCGGGATCGTTGCCGGCCAGCGCCAGATCGCCGCGCAGCTCCTCGCGCTCGGCGGTCAGGCTGGGCGTCGTCACCCGCGTCAAGTGCGGTTCGGCGTCCGATGGCCGACCGGCGGCGGCGAGCACCCGCGCCAGCCGCAGCCGGGCGATATCCTTCAGTTCGTCGAGCCGGGCGTTTTCGATCACCCATTCCAGCCGCTGGCTGGCCGTGGCGGAATCGCCGCCGTCCACCGCCAGCTTGGCCAGCCGCAGCGCCGCCAGCGCGGCGTAGGGCGATTTCGGGAAATCGGCCAGCAAGGTTTGGGCGCGTTGCCGGGCCTGGTCGGCGTCGGGTGTCTCCGCCGCCGCCACGAAAGCGTCATAGGCCTGGGAGGCTTGTTCCGCCTGGGCGGTGCGGTGGGAGCCCCAGTACTGCCAGCCGAAAATCGCGATCAGGCCGAGCCCGATGCCGACGATGATGCTGGTGCCGTTTTCCTTCCACCACTTTTTCAGATCCTCGACGCGTTCGTCGTCGGTGTATTGTTCCATCGATTGGTATCCTCGGACAGCCCATTCGGTTGGTTAGGCCTGTTCTTCCAGCATCGCCGCGCGCAGATACTCGGCCACTTGGTCGCTGGGAAGCGTGAGTTGTTCGGTTTCGGCAGCGCGCAGCGGCTTGATCGCCACGGTGCCGGCGGCGACCTCGGCTTCGCCCAGGATCAGCGCGAAGCGGGCGCCGCTGGCGTCGGCCCGGCGAAACTGCGGCTTGAACCCGCCCCCGCCGCAGTTCATCCGCAGCCGCAGGTCCGGCAGCCGGTCGCGCAGGCGTTCGGCCAAGGCCAGCCCGTGCCGTTGGGCCGCGTCGCCCACCGCGATCAGATAGGCGTGCGGCGCCGGTTCGGCGGCGGGCTGGCCGGCGGCGGCGAGCATGGCGACCAGCCGCTCCAAACCCAGCGCGAAGCCGACGCCCGGCACCGCTTGGCCGCCCAACTGCTCGATCAACCCATCGTAGCGGCCGCCGGCGCAAATCGTGCCCTGCGCGCCCAGGGTATCGGTGACCCACTCGAACACGGTCTTGCAATAATAATCCAGGCCGCGCACCAGCCGGGGATTGATCTGATAAGCGATCCCGGCGGCGTCCAGCAACGCCCTCAGCTCCGCGAAGTGGGTCTGGGATTCGGGGTCGAGATGGTCGAGCAGGGACGGCGCTTCCGCGATCACCGCCCGCAGGGCCGGGTTCTTGCTGTCCAGAATCCGCAGCGGATTGGTGTCCAATCGCCGCCGGCTGTCCTCGTCCAGCTCGTCGCGCCGCGCGGCGAAATAGGTCACCAGCCGCCCGCGATAGGCGAGCCGGGCGGCGCTGGAGCCGAGCGAGTTGATCTGGAGGGTGACATCACGGATGCCGAGCCGCCGCCACAACCGCGCCGACAGGCAGATCAATTCGGCGTCGATGTCGGGGCCGGCCATGCCGTAAGCCTCGGCGCCCACCTGATGGAATTGACGATAGCGGCCTTTCTGCGGTTTCTCGTAGCGGAACATCGGGCCGGCGTACCACAGCCGCTGAGTCTGGTGGTGCAGCAGGCCGTGCTCGACGCAGGCGCGCACGCAGCCGGCGGTACCCTCGGGGCGCAAGGTCAGGCTGTCGCCGTTGCGGTCGGCGAAAGTGTACATCTCCTTTTCGACGATGTCGGTGATCTCGCCGATGGAGCGGGCGAACAGCTCGGTTTTTTCGACCAGGGGCAAACGAATTTCGTGATAGCCGTAGCCGGCGAGCACCTCCCGCAAGGTGGCTTCGAGGCGTTGCCACAGCGCCGATTCGCCGGGCAGGATATCGTTCATGCCACGAATGGCTTGGAACTGCTTGGCCATGAATTCGGGTCCGGGGTTGCGAGCGGGGGCGCCGCTTCGGCGGGAGCGAAGGCGGCGCCGGGGGTCAGGGCTGGCCGCGATCCAGGGTGAAGCGGCTGACCGTGCCGCGTCGGGGCACGTAAAACTCCGTGTTGACCAAGCGGTCGTCCAGGAGGATCCGGGCGGCGGGCGCGTTGCCGAGCGTCACTTTGAAGGGCGCCGATCCCGAGATGGTGCGGTTGCTGTTGGCTTTCATCAGGCCGTTGACGAGCACGTTGCCTTGCGCGTCTTTCACCTCCACCCAGCAGTCGTTGCTGAACTCCAGCAGGAGTCTCGCGTCGGCGGCCGAATGGCCGCCGCCTTCTGCGGTCGAGCCGGTGCCGGTCGGCGCGGCGGCGACGGTGGCGGTCACGACGCCGGGTGTCCCGGCGACGGTGGCGGGTTCGGCCGAAGATGTCGGCGCGGTCGGCGTCGCGGGAGCGGGCGGGTTGGCCGCTCCGGACGCGGGCCGGCCGGTATCGGCGGGGAGCGAGGAGGGCGCTTCGCCGGCGAGCGGTGCCGGCGCGGACGTCGCGGCGGTGGCGGTCGTTTCGCCGGGCGCGGGCTGAAATGGGTAGTGCGTCTGACTGACGACGGTGGTCGCGGGAGCGGTGGACGGTTGCGGGTTGCTCCGGCCGCCGCCCGACCACAGCGCGAACAGGCTGCTGGGGTCGAGGTCGGTCAGGTCCAGATTCTGGATGGCGGTCCAGGCGATTCCGACCACCAGCAGCAGATAGACCGGACCCCGCAAGTCGCGAATCCGGGTTTGCCGCCGGAGCGGATGCACCACTTTCAGCGGCGGCGGATCCTGCGAGATGCCCGACTGGCGCTGGTAGCGTTCCAGCACCGCCTGTTCGGGCAGGTTCAGGAGCCGGGCATAACGGCTGAGATAACCGCGGACGAACACGGGCGGGCCCAGCCGGCCGAAGTCGTCGCTTTCGAGGGCTTGAATGATGGTGGGATTCAGCCCGAGATGACGGGCGACCTCGCGCTGTTCGGCGCTATATCCTGCGCGGGTCCGCGCCAGCCACGCGCCCAGCGATTCGGCGTCGGCGCCGGCGGAATCGGCCGGGGAGGTGCAATCGGGTACGGTATCGTTGGCCATGGTCATCGCTATTTTCTAAGGCGTTGGGCTTCTTCGGAGTTCGGGAACTGGGACAATAATGCGCTGCGATACTCCTGGAGCATCCGGGAGTCGCCGTCGGGGGACGATTCGATCGTGACGCCCAGCCAAAGGCTTTGCGCGGTCGGCCGGGACTGGCTGTGGTAGCGCTGTAGAAAGGCGCGTCCCTGCAACATCTTGCCCTGGGTTTGGCTGAGTTCGGCCAGCCCGTACAAGGCACTGGAGTTGTTGGGGTTTTGGTCGAGCGCCTTGCGAAACCAGGTTTCGGCCTGAGCGGGGTCATCGCGCTTGTTCGCGCAAATCCCCAGGCCCGCGTAGGCGTCGGCGGCGGTGGCTCCGGCGCTGGTGGGATCGGCGGCGATCCTCTGAAACTCGCTCTCGCCTTCGGCGATGCGGAGCGGCTCGCGGGTGCAGAGAAGCCGGGCGTAATTGAGTTTCGCCAAGGTGTAATCGGGTTTCAGCTCGATGGCCCGCTTGAAGTGGGTTGCGGCGGGGCCGTATTCGCGGAGTTCCTCGTAGAGAACGCCGAGGGCGTTGTGGGCTTCCGGGTAATTTTCGTTGTATTGCACGGCCTTGATCAGCTTTTCCGTGGCGACGTCGAGGCGGCCGGACTGCATGTAGCCGATGCCCAGCTTGAAGTTGGCCTCGGAGACGTTGTCCTTGAACTCGGCGTCCTTGCTGCTGGCGCATCCGGCCAGCAGCAAGGACAGGAGCAGGGTGGACGGGAGCGATGGTCGCATGGCGGGGCGCCCCTCAGCCGGCGAGCGACGCCAGGCGTTCCGGCCGGCGGCCTCGGGCCTGGACCTGCCCGGCCAGTTGGCCGCAGGCGGCGGCGATGTCGTCGCCCCGCGTCTTGCGGGTGATGGCGGTCAGGCCATGGGCCATCAGCACCGCCTGAAACCGGGCGATGGCGGCGGGACCGGAACGGCGGTAGCGCGTGCCCGGAAACGGGTTGAACGGGATCAGGTTGACCTTCGAAGGAATATCCTTGAGGAGCGCCGCCAGGGCGCGGGCGTGCGGCTCGGAGTCGTTGACGCCGTCCAGCAGCACGTATTCCCAGGTCACCCGACGGTGGGGCAGGTCGGCGATGTAATGCTTGCAGGCCGCCAGCAGTTCGGCGATGGGGTACTTGCGGTTCAGCGGCACCAGCCGGTCGCGCAGCGCGTCGTCGGGCGCGTGCAGGGAAACCGCCAGGCTGATTTCGGACACTTCCCGCAGCCGGTACAGCGCCGGGACCACGCCGGCGGTGCTCAGGGTGACGCGGCGCTTGGAGATGCCGAAGCCCAGGTCGTCCTGCATCAGATCGGTCGCCTTCACGACGTTGTCGAAATTCAGCAGCGGCTCGCCCATGCCCATCAGCACGATGTTGGTGACGATGCGATGGCCGTTGCGGGCGTCGCCCAGCGACCGGCAGGCCAGCCAGACTTGGCCGACGATTTCGGCGACGGTCAGGTTGCGGTTGAAACCCTGTTGGGCGGTGGCGCAAAACGAGCAGTCGAGCGGGCAGCCGATCTGCGAGGACACGCACAGGGTGCCGCGATCCGGTTCGGGGATGAACACCGTTTCGATGCAGTTGCCGCTGTCGAGCCGGATCAGCCATTTGTGGGAGCCGTCTCGCGAGGCTTGATCGAGCGCCACTTCGGGCAACTTGATTTCGGCGATTTCGGCCAGCCGTTCCCGCAGCGCCTTGCTCAGGTTGGTCATCGCGGCGAAGTCGGTGACGCGCTCGTGATAGATCCACTTCATGAGCTGGGTGGCGCGAAAGGGCTTTTCGCCCAGGGCGGCGAAGAACGCCTCCAGATCGCGGCGGTCAAGGCCGAGCAGATTGATTTTAGCGGCGGCTGCGGTCACGGCGGTTGCGCGGTCTCGGGTTCAGACGGTGTGCGGACACAGGTCGAACTGGCCGAAGAAGAAGGCGATTTCGTGGGCGGCGGTTTCCGATGCATCGGAGCCGTGCACCGCGTTGTTGGTCACGCTCTCGGCGAAATCGGCGCGGATCGTGCCGGGCGCCGCCTTCTTGGGGTCGGTGGCGCCCATGATCTCGCGATTCTTGGCGATGGCGTCTTCCCCTTCCAAAACTTGGACCATGACCGGGCCGGAAGTCATGTAGGCGATGAGTTCTTCGTAGAAGGGGCGCTCGCGGTGGACAGCATAGAAGACTTCCGCTTGCTCGCGGGTCAGGCGGACCATCTTGGCCGCGACGATCTGGAGACCTTGGTCCTCGAAACGGCTGTAAATCTTGCCGATGATGTTTCGAGCGACAGCGTCGGGCTTGATGATGGACAGAGTGTGTTCCAGGGCCATGCGGGGCTCCGTAAGGCGAAATCGGGTTGGGGGAGGGCGCGCTTCCGACCCGGGTAGTCGGGGTCGGAATAGAGTTTAGCGATAGTTGGGAGTTTAGCGATAATGTGGGGACGCCGACAATGCGTCGGCAGGGCCGTATTTTTGAGATAATCTAGATAACAATTTGAAATATATTGATAATTATCAAATTATGTCTTTTGCATTAAGCTCTCGCGTTCTTGCCCGCCTAGACCCGCAACGATCGTGATCGCTGCGGGCGGCCAAGGGCGGGAAGACGGACCGAATCATCCGACGATTTTATTTAGCGCGTATTCGAGGATGCCTTGGGCGCCCGCCTCGATCAGGCGGGGAATCAGATCGCGGACTTGAGCGCCGTCCACCACGGTTTCCAGCGCCAGCCAGTCGCGGTCGTAAAGATGGCTGACGGTGGGCGCGTGCAGGCTGGGCAGCAATTGGACCACTTGGTCCAGTCGCGCTGCCGGAACGTTCATTTTCAGCGCGACTTTGTTGCGGGCGGCCAGCGCGGCGCGGGCGAGCAGGGCGATTTGCTCGATCTTGGCCTTTTTCCAGGGATCGGCCAGCGCGGCGCGGTTGGCGATCAGGCGGGTGGTGGTGTGCAGCAGGTCGCAGACGATGCGCAGGCCGTGGGCGCGGATGGTGCTGCCGGTTTCGGTGATTTCCACCGCCGCGTCCACCAAGCCTTCGACCACTTTAGCCTCGGTGGCGCCCCAGGAAAATTCCACGGTGGCCGCGATACCGCGCTCGGCCAGATAGCGTTTGGTGAAGCCGACCAGCTCGGTGGCGATACGCTTGCCCGCCAGGTCCTCCAGCGCGCGGATCGGCGAGTCGCCGCGGACGATCAACACCCAGCGGGCGGGCTGGTCCGAGCTTTTCGAATAGCTCAACTCGGCGATTTCCACCACGTCCGCCTCGGTTTCCAGAATCCAGTCCAGCCCGGTCAAGCCGGCGTCGAGCGTGCCGTTGGCGACGTAGGGCGCCATTTCTTGCGAGCGCACCAGCGCGCAGCCGATCTCGGGGTCGTTGATGGTGGGGAAATAGTTGCGGCTGTGGGCGCTGATGGCCCAGCCGGCCTGACCGAACAGCGCGATGGTGGAGGCTTCCAGACTGCCTTTGGGGATGCCGAGTTTGAGTTGCCGCATGACGATGTCCTGTCGGTATCGGGGTTGCCGAAAAGGGGCGCTAGTTTAACCGCGCCGTGGCGCCGAATAAACTTGCAATATGAAAATGTATTTTTCTCACCCCTGGAATCTCAGCCCCGCCGAGGCCATGGCCGTGCAGCGGGAGTTGCGGGCGCAAGTGATTTTGGCCGACCGGTTGGGGCCGGTGCGGCGCGTGGCCGGCGTCGATGTCGGCTTCGAGGCGGATGGCGCCGTGACTCGGGCGGCGGTGGCGGTGCTGGGTTATCCCCAACTGGAATTGCTGGAAACCGCTCTCGCTCGCCGTCCCACCGAGTTTCCCTACGTGCCCGGCCTGCTGTCGTTTCGCGAGCTGCCGGCGGTGCTGGACGCGCTGGCGCAATTGCGCGATCCGCCGGATTTGCTGCTGTGCGACGGGCAAGGCATCGCCCATCCGCGCCGGCTGGGCATCGCCAGCCATCTCGGCCTGCTGGTGGACATTCCCGGTATCGGTGTGGCCAAGACGCGGTTGTGTGGGGTATACGCCGATCCGCCGAACGAGCGCGGGGCGTGGACGCCGCTGCGGGCGAACGGGGAGACCATCGGCGCGGTGCTGCGAACCCGGCCCGGGGTCAAGCCGCTGTATATCTCGTCCGGCCACCGCGTCAGCCTGGAAACGGCGATTGACTACGTGATGGCTTGCTGCACCCGCTATCGGTTGCCGGAAACCACCCGCTGGGCGCATCGGCTGGCGTCGGGAAAATAGCGATCAGATGACGACCGATCCACGCCGTTCCCACAAGCGGTCGGCCAGCCCCACGATCAAATCGCGGAAAGCTAACCGTTGCCGCCAGCGTCGCCGGGATGCCCGATTCGCCGTAATGCGCTCCCGCGAGCTGGCCGCACACCGCCGCCGTGGTGTCGGCGTCGTCGCCCAGATTGACCGCCATGAGAATGGCGTCCCGGAAGTTGTCGGCGCGCAGGAAACACCACAGCGCCGCCTCCAGCGACTCCACGACGTAGCCGCTGCCGCGAATCTCGTTTTCCGGCTTGGCGCGATAGTCGCCGCGAGCGACGGCCGCCAATTTCGGAGAGAGCATCAGCGTCAAATCCGGCGGCGCGTGCGGGCCGAATAGAATGGCGTCCTTATCTTGACCGGCCAGCGCCCGGTACAGCATCGCCCCGAATAGCTGGCTGGCCTGGATGCACTCGGCGGCGGCGTGGGTGGTGCGGGAGCTGTCGCCGGATAGCTCGACGGTCAGCCGCCAATCGGGATAGGCGAACAGGGGCACGGGAGCCAGCCGCATGATGCAGCCGTTGCCGGCGCTGTCGGGGCTGGTCGAGCCACTGTAAGGTTCGCCGCTTCGGTCGAACCGGGAAAGCGCCGCTCGCGTCGCGTTGCCGATATCGAAGCAGTGGCCGGTGCTGCTGAGGTAGCCGTCCCGATACCAGCGCCAGTAGCGTTCCATCTGGTCGCGCGGGTCGAAGCGGCCGGTTTCGATCAGGCTGCTGGCCAGACACAGCGCCATGCTGGTGTCGTCGGTCCACTGGCCGGGCTGGAGCCGGAACACGCCGCCGCCGACCATGTCGGTGACGGGGGGAAAAGTGCCGCGCGGCTGAAATTCGGCGGTGACGCCGACGGCATCGCCGCAGGCCAATCCCAGCAGGCAGCCGCGAAAGCGGTCGGGTCCGGTGGGCATGGCGGATTCCTTGGCTGGAAAAATTAGATGGTGGTGAGTCGGGGTTGACCGCCCAGGTAAAGCAGGCGGTTCGCCTCCTCGAAAAAATCTGGCCGGGGCAGGATTTCATCGCTGGGGAAGCGGATGAGCAGCGTGGTGATCCGGCGGTCTTTTCCCAGCAGGATGTCATCGAAAGCCAGCGTGTTGGCGTTGTGGGACGAGCCTTTATCCACTTTGATATTCATGTGGTCCAGAGTCATCGACACCCGGTCCAGACGCAGGTGTTTTTCGGGCTCGCGCAGGGTGACGACCACTTTGGCGAGATGGTCGTCGAGCGTTGCCGAATCGGCGCGGATTCGACCCAGTTCGACTTCGATTTCGCGGAGCCTTTTGTCGATGCTGGCCGGCGTGACCGGGGTGGCGGCCTGCGGGCCCAACAGCGGTTCCAGGGCGGTATTCGCTCCTTTCAGCAGCTTGGTTTTTTTCTGGAGCAGTTGCCGCTGCTGCTGTTCGAGCTGCTGTTTTTGGGTGCGGACCGAAACCAGGCGGTCCAGCGCCGTCTCGATCAGGTAATCGAACGCCCGCTTTTTGATTTCCCGTCGGGTTTTGGTTTCGCTGCCGGTCGGGAACGCGACGTGATGGTTGTGGAAGTTGATGGTGGTTTGGGGTACGTCCCGCCGAATCATGTTGCCCTCCAAGGCGACGCCGAGAACGGTTTTTTCGATCCGCTCGGTTCGGAGCACGGCGTATAAATCGGTCGGCAGCCCGCCGCCGATCCGCTGGCGATAGTGGTGCAATTCCTTGCCGAAGCTCAAAATCTCCTGCAAGTGACGGGAGGAGGTGAACAGTGCGCGGAGCCGGGGATCGGCCGTGAAGCTACGGCCACCGATTTCGACCGGTGGCGGCAGGGCGTCCACCAGCTCGATCACGTATTCGATGGAGCGCTCCACGGCGGTCCACAGCTTTTTTCGATAATGGCGGGCCATCCGCAGGCGGGGATCGGTGCCGTCCACCACCCGCTCGATCGCGGCGCGGATCAGGGCCGGGTCGAATTTGCCCGCCGGGTTGGGCGTGGCCGAGAAGAGGGATTGCAGCAAGCGCAGTACCATGGTCTTGACTCGTTCAATCTGACCGGCTTTCGCGCGGCGCGGTCCCGGTCAGGATGGCTCAAGGGGCGCGATTCAACAGGATCGCGAGGTTTGCATCCTACGAGTATGGTCGGGATTCGCGGCAACTCAATGCGCCCTCGCCCCCGAACTCGCCGCGAAAGCGGGAGCGGGACGAAGGCGTTGTTCGGGAGGGAAAGGGCGATGCGGTTTGGAGCCGCTCAACACTGCGCGGGCGGCGGCGACCACTGATACAGCCAGGTTTCGCTGAGCGCCCCGCTGGCGTCGCGCAGGAAGCAGCGCAAATCCACCGGCTCGCTGCCGCTGGCGCTCAGGTCGAAGTGGCAGCGCCACAGCTCCGATTCCTGCATCGCGTGCGTGGCCACGTCCCGAATTTCCCCGCGCGAGGCGGCGACCACGGCCTCCACCTTGGCGGTCTTGGGCAGTTGCGGCAGCGCTCCGCCCTGGAAATCGAGCACGAACTTGCGCAGCGGCCCGGCGTGTTTCACGCCGGGCATGCCCCCGACGCCGACGCGCGTGGCGGTCACCTCGGCGACCGTCGGCCGCTTCGGCGGATGCGCGCCCCAGTGCAGGCGGTAGCGGAAAGACATTTCCCGGCCCGGCTGGGCGGGCTCGGCCGGATTCCAGAACGCCACGATGTTGTCCAGCGTCTCGTCTGCGGTCGGCAGTTCGACCAGTTGCACCAGGCCCCGCCCCCAGTCGCCGACGGGCTCGACCCACAGCGAAGGGCGTTTGTGATAATTGGCGCCATTATCTTGATAGTGATCGAAATTCTGGTCGCGCTGCAGCAGGCCGAACCCGCGCGGATTGTCGTCCGTGAAGGAGCTGATCCGGATGTAATGCGGATTGACGATCGGCCGCCAGATCCACTCGCCGGCGCCGGTCCACAGGGCCAGCCCGTCGGAGTCGTGAATCTCCGGGCGATAATCGTCGGCGATGCGCCGGTCGTTCTCGCCGCACTGGTACATCGAGGTCATCGGCGCGATGCCCAACCGCGCGATGGGGCGACGCGGGAACAGATGACACTCGACCTGCATGACCGTGGTGTCGCCCGGCGTGACGGCGAAGCTGTAGGCGCCGGTGACGCTCGGGCTGTCGAGCAGGGCGTGCAGGGTCAAGGCGGTCGCGTCCGCCGCCGGGCGTTCCAGCCAAAAGCCGCGGAAGGCGGGAAACTCTTCCGGGCGGTCCATAGCGGTGTCGATCGCCAGGCCGCGGGCGGACAGGCCGTATTGCTTGCTGGCGCCGACGGCGCGGAAGTAGCTGGCGCCGAGGAAGGAGAACATGTCCCGGTCCCAGTCGGCCCGGCTGTTGACCCGGAACCCGGCGAAGCCGAGATCGCCCACCTGTTCCGGGATGCGGTCCTTGACGCGAGGACCGTATTTGAACATCTCCGGCGAGAAGGTGATCGGCCGGGCGCGACCGTCGGCGACTTCGTAAAGGTTGACCGGGTGATGGAAGTACAGGCCCAGATGGAAGAAGCGCGCCTGGAACGGCAGTTCGCCACCGGCCCACAGCGAGTGGTCGATGCGGAAGTTGTTGAGGGCCTGGTAGTCGTCCCAAGTCATGGCGGCCAGCCAGGGCGGCCGGGCGTCGGTGGGCGCGGTGAACGGTTCCCGCGCCAACCGTTGCGCGGTTTCCCGCAGCCAGTCCGCGCTGAACGGCTGGCCGTCGGTTGAAGATGCTTTTTCGCTGGTGAGTGCCGCGCGAACCGAGGAGACCGGCGCCGCTCCGCAGGCGGCCAGCCCCAGCAATCGCGCCAAAAATTCCCGTCTTATCATGGTGCTCTTTTAACCTGTGATCGTTGTTGTGGGCGCGGGGATTATAGCGCCCGCGCGGCCGGCCGGCGCTCGACTCGGGTTGTCTGAGCCCTTGTTTGCGGCAAGCCGTGGGATCGGATGTTCGCGAATCGATTTTCTGCGGGGGAAAAGGCTCGAAGGATAGGCGCTTGGCGGCGATTCCGCGCGCTCGACGCCGGCAGGATGCGCCGCTGGTTGCGCTGGCGCTGTCGGTTGCTCATCGGATATCCGTCTGGCTTAGAACGATTTTTTCTTCTTTCTCTCTTCTGCTGTCGCGTTTCGTCGCAGACCGCGACGCTTCTCCGCCGTGCCGTTTTATCGACTAACCATCTGATAAATAGCAAATAATTGACAAGCGTTCATTCCCGGCACGGCGTTTGCCATTCACGGGTTGCCAATGGAACCACTTGCCTTAGATGGGTGAACATCATGCCGGTTGTACTCGAAAGCCCTTGGGGCTCCAAAGCGACTCAGAAACATCGGTTCGTGTCGGTGAGCGTGGAGGGCTTGGCCGAAGACACGCTGTTGCTGCGTCGGATGCAGGCCACCGATCACCTGGGGCAACTGTTCGAGTACCGCCTGGAATTGCTGAGCGAGAACTGCGAGCTGGATTTGGACAAAGTGCTCGGCCGCAACATGACGGTTCGGGTGGAGACGATCGCGGAAGGCGCCGGAACCCGCTACTTCAACGGCTACGTCAGCCACTTTCGCTATGCCGGCATCCAGGGCCGCCACGCTGTCTATCGGGCCGTGCTGCGGCCCTGGCTGTGGTTTTTGACCCGCAACGTCGATTGCCGGATTTTCCAGAACGAAACCGTCCCGAACATCATCATGGCGCTGTTTCGGGAAAAGGGGTTTTCGGATTTCGAGAACAAGCTGAGCGGCCAGTACCAACCGCGCGATTACTGCGTGCAGTACCGCGAAACGGATTTCAATTTCGTCGGTCGGCTGATGGAGCAGGAAGGCATCTACTACTACTTCAAGCACGAAAACGGCCTGCACAAGCTGATCTTGGCGGATGGCTACAGCTCCCACAGCGCGGTGCCGGGCTATCGTGACGTTCCCTACTATCCGCCCGATCCTCACCACCACCGCCAGCGCGACCACATTTACGACTGGGTGGTGAGCAAGCAGATACAAACCGGCGGGTGCGCGCTGAGCGATTTCGATTTCAAGGTTCCTCGCAAGAATCTAGACGCGCGGCGGACGCTGGACGACAGCGGCGTGACCCGTGGCTACGAAATCTTCGATTACCCCGGTCGCTACCACGAGCACGACCAGGGCGACGCCTATGTTCGGGTGCGGATGGAGGCGCTGGCCGCGCAACGCGAGATCGTCCAGGGCGAAGGCAAGGTGCAGGGTTTCCTGGCGGGCGCCCTGTTTTCCCTGAGCCGGTTTCCGCGGGCCGACCAGGTCGCCGATTACCTGCTCGTGTCCACCGATTACGAGTTGCGCGCGGAGAATTACGAAACCGGCCAGGGGGGCGACGGGGGTTACCACTACGAATGCCGTTTCACGGCGATTCCCGACCGGCAGCCGTACCGCTCGCCGCTGACCACGCCCAAACCGGTGGTGCAGGGGCCGCAGACCGCCATCGTGGTCGGCAAGGACGGCGAAGAGATTTGGACCGACAAGTACGGCCGGGTGAAAGTGCAGTTCCACTGGGACCGTTACAGCAAGGCGAACGAGACCAGCTCGTGCTGGATTCGGGTTTCGCAGAACTGGGCCGGCAAGCGCTGGGGCGCCATGTTTCTGCCCCGCGTCGGCCAAGAGGTCATCGTCGATTTTCTGGAAGGCGATCCCGACTGCCCGATCATCACCGGGCGGGTTTACAACGGGGGCAGCATGCCGCCCTACGATCTGCCCGCCAACGCCACGATGTCCACCCTCAAAAGCCAATCCAGCAAGGGCGGCGGCGGTTTCAACGAGATTCGCTTTCAGGACAAGAAGGACGAAGAGCAGTTGTTCATCCACGCCCAGCGCAACCAGGACGTGCGGATCAAGAACGATTGCTTCGAGTGGATCGGCCGGAATCGCCATCTCATCGTCAAGCAGGACCAGTTCGAGCACGTCGAGAATAACCGTCACGAGCTGGTCGATCACGACCACCACGAGCACATCAAGAACGACCGTCACCTCAAGGTCGGCGGCAAGGAAGCCATCTCGGTTCAGGGCAGCTATTCCTTCACCGTGCAGGGCGACGTGATCGAGGTGTTTCAGTCCGGCCACAGCCAGCAGATCACCGGCAACAGCTACGTCAAGGCGCAGGGGATCGTGATCGAGTCCTTGTCCGGCATCACGTTGAAATGCGGCGGCACCAGCCTGGTGCTGGGTCCCGAGGGCATCACCCTGAAGGGCGCGCTGCTGACGCTGGACGGTGGGCTGGTCAAGATCAATTCTGGCCCCGGTTCGCCGCCGCTGGCCGGCACGCCCGGTTTTGCGGTGACACCGATGGCGCCCAAACCGGCGGAAGAAGCCGACAAGGCCGATCCCGGCGAGATGGCCGAGGTCATCGCCAAACAGCGCCAAACGAAAACCGGGAAATACGGCACCGCACCGGTCAAGCCGTTCGTGCCGGTCATCCCGGATGGCGGGTATAAAGGTTACTTCCGACCCAAGTCGGGCAATGGATCGGGCGGCAACGCGCCTCCACCGCAACCCGCACCGCCGAACCCGGCACCGACCGGCAATGCCTACCAGCCGCTGCGCACGACTCCTGACCCGGTGTCCGGGCGACCGAGCCAACCGCAGCCGGGCAGCGCCTACCAGCCGCTCAGCTCCGCGCTCGACCCGGCGACCCGGCAAACCGTCGTCACCGACCAGCCGCCGCCGGTCCATTGGATCGAAATTGAACTGGTGGATGAGGCCAACAAACCGGTGCCCAGCGAGAAATACGAGATCACCATGCCCGATAAAACTGTCAAGGAGGGCACTTTAAACGAGAAAGGCTGGGCGCGCGTGGACGGCATTAAGGATGCCGGTCAATGCAAGATCACCTTCCCCAATCTCGATAAGGAAGCGTGGGATTTCGTCAAATCGCTCGGCGCACGCGCCCAGTAATTCACCAGGAGAACTCGACATGCCGCAACTTCACGTCGCCAAAGTCAACGACTGCATTTCCAGCATCGCGCTGGAGCGCGGCTTCTTCCCCGACACCATCTGGAACGACCCGGACAACGCCGATCTGCGGCGCGTTCGTCAAGACCCCAACGTGCTCCGCACGGGCGATCTGGTGGTCATTCCCGACAAACAGCGCAAGGATGAGGATAAATCCACTGATCAACGACACCGGTTCAGGCGTAAAGGATTTCCTACCACAGTCCATATCCAGCTACTGAAAAACGACCTGCCGCGAGCCAATGAGCCTTACCAACTGGTCATTGATGGGCGCATCCATTCCGGGACGACGGATGGCGAGGGAAAGCTTAAGAGTTACATTCCAGCCAATGCTCGTAACGCTATGCTCTATATAGGAAAAGGTGAAGATTGTGATGAATACGAGCTGGCTGTTCGCCACCTGCAACCCGTTACCGAACTCAAGGGCGTGCAACAACGGCTCAATAACCTGGGCTACTCTTGCGGACCCGAACACGGTCAACCCAATGCACAGACCACCGAAGCGCTCAAACGTTTCCAGCACGACAACCATCTACCGGCCAACGGTGAACACGATCCACCAACCCAGAGAAAACTCCGAGAGCGGCATGGCTCGTGAGAATAGCCAATCGAGTTAATTTGTACGGAGAGATCTACGATGCGCTGTGCACACACCTCAGGCTGCAAGAACCTCGTCAGTCAAGGCATGGAGGAAGACTATAAAAGATGTGGTTTTTGCGACAAGTTTTTTTGCGACTCTCATTTATCTAGGGAAAAGCACGATTGTCCTTCTTTAAGAGACGATGAGAGTAATAAAAAAAGGAAAACTCAACCTATCTCTAACAATAATTCCACACACGAATATGCTGATTTAGAGCAAAATAGCTCCTCGTATTTCTTATTCCAGCAGGAATCGGACTTTCTGGGTACTACTGAGAGAACGGAAATCGAGGATTTAAAAGAGAAACAGCCAAGCAGCCCCAACGCTATCAGCTTAATCCAGAACAACGTATTCAACTCCTCGGAGCTGAGGCTTGGCGTCGCGACTTGGAACGTCGCCCATTTCGGCAAGATTGACGGAAATCCCGACCAAAAACACGAGCAACTTTTCAGGCGTTGCCAAACGGCAGCCGCCAATTTCACGGAAGCTTGGAACGAAGTGGTGAAAGATTTCAAAAAAGCAGCAGATGCTATCCAAATGCTTGACAACAGCCGATCCGTGAACAGTATAGATAAGAAGAAAGGAATAATACTCAGTTCAATCCAGATGTTCGGACAACATAGGAAGGATACTTCTTACTATCTGGAAAAGTTTCTAAAGAAACAAAAAAGAGCGGGACACTCACCGGCAAATCTTAGCCCCTTGTGTGATTGTATAACTCAACCAACCCAAACGACACAGACAAGCGAGAACGAACCTAGGCGTAGTGGGAGGGTCGGCAAAGAAACGCAATTTTTCGGTCGCACCACGAAGGCTAATATAAAATCATCTGACTTAGATGATACCGCTGTGAGGCAGATCGAAGTGGCGATGTCCAATCTGGAGCAGACCAAAATAGCGGTGTCCAGTAAATTTGGTGATGCCAAGACGGCTTACGACAACCTTAATAAAGAAGTTCACAAGCGAAAAATCACTGATCACATTATCAAGTTGTTTGAGAATAATTCATGGCTCGACATTCTCGTGCTGCAAGAAGTCGGCGAGGGCATAGATTATTTGAAGGTGGAAGTTCAGAAGGCGGGTTTGAAGCTGTATTCTGGCCCGCGTATGAAATCAGGCCACAACAAAAAAAATGGGCAGCGTGAGTTTTACCCGATCATTCTGCGAGAAGGGCCGAAAATCAAAAAATATGAGCGATGCTGGGCAATAGGCACGGACGGCGAACCGCGCCGTGATGAACGGGGCAATCCTGATGACTACAGCAAGATTGATTGGATTAACACGAAGGATAAATTTATTGACTGGGAGAAACGAGAGAACGAGTATCGGCCCATTATTGTACACGATCTTCAGGTCAAAGTTGGCGCCAAGCCACCGCTCACGGTACATATCGGAGTGGTTCACACCACGCCCGGTAATCTTCCGGGTCAATCGGAAGATTACGAATTTCAGCGCGAAAATGAACATAAGCAGATTTGCCAGGGCTTAAAACAAATTGGCCGTGACGGCAGTTATTGGATTATAGGTGGAGACTATTACTTATCCAGAGAGGCCCGTGTCATCAACCCCGCCAGTTTTAACAATGTTAATGAGAAGACTCAGTTCGATAAAGCAGTTAACATGGAGTTTCAAAAGGTATGGAACAGGATCAAGGAATGCTTTAACAAGCATGGGCAACCACGAACGGCTTTTGAAAAAAGCCTGTATCTAAAGGCTGTTGATTTATCGGGAAAAATTGACAAAACTGTTTGGGAAGATGAGTTAGAAAAAGCGATTATTTCGGAATATCAAAATCTAGAAGATTACCTAAAGCAGAATGAACTAGAAGATTACCTAAAGCAGGATAAAAATCCGCCATCGGTGAAGCAAAAGTACCAATTTCTTTTATCTATTCTGCAACCCAGCCAATCTCGTAGCTATCTCCAAAAAAATACGGGGATACAAAGCGCTCAAGAGGATGCGGTAAGAAACATTCTGGAACTTACTTTCGAGAAGCAGTTACCGTCACATCTCGCGTTTGCGCAGACGGTTTCTGGAACCAACTGGCACGATAGAGAAACCCTGGAGGAAGACATTCCGGTGGACACCAACCCCAAAGGCTGTTCTATTAAACGGGCAAAATTTTTTGCTACGGCACGAATAGCTGATTTTTTCATATACACAAAAAATTGGCAAAAGGTAAACGTAGGCTTGATGACGCCTTTTGGTAGGGTGATTGCGGTAGACACTGAGTATTTACAATACACTCGCTATTGGCGGCGGATCTCGGATCATTTCCCTGTCGGCGGGTTGTTTTCAATCGACCAATATGACCGAAAAGTTGAGAACATACGTCTAACCTATCCCTGTAAGATAGAGGATGCGAGACAGCATCAGAAGGACCGAGTCTTAAATAAATTGAGAATCCTAAAGGACATCGCCTCGACGCAGGAAGGAAAAGAAAACATTGAGTCTGTTATTGATAACTACATGGAGATATATACAAAGTTTTCACTGGATGGAGGAGTTCTGCAAGCAATATCCGAATTTGAGGATCATCTGGGCTTGCCAGATTCGCGGCGAATGACACGTATTTCAACCAGTCCAATCGATCTTGATAATTACATCAACATTGAACCAGAGGACATCGAAGATTTCCTTTGGCTCATATAGGTAATTTGATGAAGCAAGGATTCGTGAGGACTCATAGAAACCTCTCGTGCTAAAAATACTTTTAATATTAATAGGTTGATAGCTGTGCGAATGATTTACCGCAACTGTTTGAAGAAGTGTAGAGAGGAACTTGGTCATGGGCAAACCCGCCGTCCGCATCACCGATCCGGTCCAACACATCCTGCCGCCGATCCTGACCGGCGGCCCGGTCAGCCCGAACGTGCTCATCGGTGGCCTGCCCGCCTCGTTGGGTGGCCTGATTGCAAGCCTCGCCGCCCGGCGCCAGAGCATCCACGCCTGCGCCACGCCGTATCCGCCCATCCCGCACGGTCCCGGCGTGGTCGTCGATGGCAGCGGCAAGGTGCTGATCAACAACCTGCCCGCCTGCTTCCAGGGCAACACCATCGTGGAGGCGCTGGGTCCGGCCAACCAAATCTCGATGGGCTGTCCCCAGGTGCTGATCGGCACGGATTAACGATTCGCATGTTCGGCCGGAAGCGCGATATTCTTTGCAAGTGAAATAGTGGAATCTATCCGTTCGTGGAGCCGATTTCAGCTCGATTCGATCCCAAAAAACCTGCCCAGCAATTTTATGATCGCCCCACAAATAAAATATGTTCCAATCAACCCCGGAACGGCGATATACATCCAAGCACTCGCGCGCCGGTCGCACTTCAGATCATCGCAAACCGCCAAAAATGGAATGACGTTAATCGCGTGATAATTCGTCATTGGATAGGGCAGAAAGAAGAGCATCACCGGGGCATTCAAGAAATAGAAAAGCCCACCATCGCCCAAAGCTTGTCCGAGTCCCATGATGATGGCGTAGCGCCAAAATGTATAATGATATCGGTTAATAAAATGCCAAATAACCGAAAAAATCACCAGATAAGCGGGCACAGTAAAGAGTAGATCGAGCACGTAGTTGGTGAATCCTTGCGCGAGAGGAGTATCCATACCAACGCGCAGCGACAAAAAAACCGGCGTGGAGATCATGTGAAAGCCCTCCACCACCGCAGCGAGGACCGTCCCCATAAAGATGAATCGCGCTTTCGGCGCAAGCCGGGGTAGAGCCTTCACCAGCATCGAGCGCAAGGCGATTTGACCGAAAAGGAACACGATCACCAAAAGGCGGGTGACGCTCTCGGCCGAGAAGCCGGAAAAAGCAATCGCCGAACAGATCGCGAACGCTGCCCAAAGGCAATACAGCGTCGGCCAACCCCCAAGCTTGTTATTGCCAGATGCAAACCAGTTTTGCATTGCCGGGCGGAAACGCATCAGCAAATCCTCGGCAACTGTTCCCCGCTCAGCCAATCCACCAAGCGCCGGCCCCCGAATACCGTTTCCATCTCCACGAAACCGTGATCGTCGGCCACCACCTCGCCGATGATGGCCGCTTCCCGTCCCAGAGGATGATCGCGCATCGCCGCCAGCAGACGATCCGCCGCCTCCGCCGGGCAAATCGCGATCAATTTACCTTCGTTGGCGACGTAGAGCGGGTCCAGCCCCAGAAATTCGCACAAGGCCCGCACCGGCTCGCGCACCGGAATCGCCGCCTCGTGCAAGCGCATCCCGACCCCGGCTTGCCGGGCGATTTCGTTCAGGGCGCTGGCCAAACCGCCGCGCGTGGGGTCGCGCAGACAGTGAATGTCCGGGATCGCCGCGACCATCGCCGCGACCAGTTCGTGCAGCGCCGCCGTGTCGGATTCGATTGGCGCGTCGAAGCTCAAATTCTCCCGCTGCGTCAATACCGCCATGCCGTGCTCGCCCAGCGATCCGCTGAGCAGAACGGCATCGCCCGGTCGCGCCCGGCTGGCGGAAATCGCCACGCCTTCCGGCACCACACCGACGCCGGTGGTGGTGATGAACACCCCGTCGCCCTTGCCGCGCTCCACCACTTTGGTATCGCCGGTGACGACCGGCACGCCCGCCCGCCGTGCCGCGTGCGCCATCGAGTCCACGATGCGCTTGAGGTCGGCGAGGGCAAAGCCTTCCTCCAGAATGAAGCTGCTGGCGAGATAGAGCGGTCGGGCGCCCGCCATCGCCACGTCGTTGAGGGTGCCGTGGACCGACAGGCAACCGATGTCGCCGCCGGGGAAAAACAGCGGAGAAACGACGTGGCTGTCGGTCGCCATCACCAGCCGGCCGGCGGGCACGGCGAACTGGGCGCAGTCGTCCTGCGCCCGCAACCAGTCGTTGTCGAACGCGGCCAAAAACAAGTCTTCGATCAACTGCGCCATCGCCCGGCCGCCGCCGCCGTGGCTCATTTCGACGCAACCGTGCGCCAGATCGAGACGGCGGGCAAAGATTTCGCGGCGACGATTCATGATGCCGCCGCTTGACGAAAGCGACCGTAGTGATAATAGGCCGCGCAAGCGCCTTCGGCGGACACCATGCAAGAACCGAGCGGGTGATCGGGCGTGCAGGCGGTGCCGAACACCGTGCAGTCCTGCGGGCGCTTCACGCCCCGCAGCACCTCGCCGCAGGCGCAGGCTTTGTGGTCGGCCGCCCGGATCGCGGGAACGTCAAAACGGCGCTCGGCGTCCCACTCGGCGAATTCCGGCCGAAGCGCCAAGGCGCTGTCCGGCAACCAGCCCAGCCCGCGCCATTCGAAGGCCGGGCGCAGCTCGAACACATCGGCCATCAAGCACTGCGCCTTGCGGTTGCCTTCGGGGGTGACGGCGCGGGTGTATTCGTTCTCCACTTCGGCCTTGCCGGCGTTGATCTGCCGGATCAGCATCGAAATCGCTTGCAGCACGTCCAGCGGCTCGAAGCCGGCGATGACCAGCGGCCGATGGTGGTCGGCGGCGACGAATTGATAGGGCTGGCTGCCGATGATGGTGCTGACGTGGGCGGGGCCGATGCAGCCGTCCAGTTGGATCGGGGAATGCGTCGCCAAAATCGCCCGCAACGCCGGCGGGGTGAGAACGTGATTGCAGTACACGCTGAAATTGCCCAATCCTTCGCGCTGGGCTTGCCGGATGGCGACAGCGGTGGGCGGGGTGGTGGTCTCGAAGCCGATCGCAAAAAACGCGATGTGGCGGTCGGGCTGGGCGCGGGCGATGTCCAGCGCGTCGCTGATCGAGTACACCATCCGCACGTCCGCGCCGCGCGCCTTGGCCTTGAGCAGCGTGTCGCCTTGCGCGCCCGGTACGCGCAGCAGGTCGCCGTAGCTGCACAGGATCACCCGTTCTCGCTCCACCAGATCGATGGCCGCTTGCAGGCGCCCGCTCGGCAGCACGCACACCGGGCAACCGGGACCGTGGATCAGCCGCACGTTGTCCGGCAACAGATCTTCGATGCCGTAACGGCAGATGGCGTGGGTGTGGCCGCCGCAAAACTCCATCAAGGCGTAGCGGCGGTTCGGCTCGGCTTCCTGACGGATGCGGGCGGCGAGTCCCCGCGCCCGCTCGCCATCGCGGAATTCGTCAAGATATTTCATCGCCGATCACCTCGGCCATTTCGGCGAACAGTTTCAGCGTCTCCGCCGCTTCTTCCGGGTCCAGGCGGCTGAGAGCGAAACCGACGTGGACGATGACGTAATCGCCCACCGCCACCTCGTCCAGCAACGCGGTGGAAATCGGCTTGCGCACGCCGCCCATGTCCACGATGGCTTGTTCCTGTTCCAAAATCTCGACGACCAGGGCGGGAATGGCGAGGCACATGACGGTTGACCTCTCGTTGCGGTGATTCGAGCAGGGTTCGTTGCCTAATGGTAGGCGATTCCGGCGAGTCCGGTCCGAGAATAAATGTCAGGACTTTCGCTGGGACTTTGATCGCCATACCCGTAAAAACGGGTATCCAGCTTTTCAACGGCTCACTGGATTCCCGCTCGCGCGGGAACGACGGAAAGCGAAAATCCTAAATGTGCGTCTCAAACCGGCTCGGCGAGCATCGCCACCCAAGCCTGTCCCAAGCTTAGACCGCCATCGTTTGGCGGTGCTTGGCGGGCGGTGAATACCCGCCAGCCGGTCGTTTCCAGCCGAGTGCGGAGTTGCGCCGTCAACAGCCGGTTGAGGAAACAGCCGCCGCCCAAGGCGACCTGTCGAATGCCGGATTTGCCGCCCGCCCAGCCCAGCCATTCGCTCAGGGCCAGCGCGAGCGTGGCGTGAAAAACGGCCGCGCCCGCGCCGGGTTCTGCGCTATCGGCCAGCCAAGACAGCAGCGGCAGCAAATCCAACACGCCGTCGTCGCCCAGATGGAAACCGTCGGCCAGCGCCGCCGCCGGCCCGTGTCGATGCGCCAGCGCTTCCAGCTCCATCGCCGCCTGTCCCTCGTAATCGCTGATCTCGCGCACGCCGAGCAAGGCGGCGGCGGCGTCGAACAGGCGGCCGGCGCTGCTGGTTTGGGGGGTGTTGATGCGCCGTTCCAGCATTTGGCGGATGACGGCCGTTTTTGCGCCGAAGCGGCGGGGAATGTCCTCACCCCGTCCCAGTTGGTGCAACGCCGCCGCCGCCAGTCGCCAAGGTTCGCGCGCCGCCCGGTCGCCACCGGGCAGGGGCAACGGTCGCAAGTGGCCGAGACGCTCGAAATGCGCGCCGTCCACCCGCAGCAATTCGCCGCCCCAGATGCCGCCGTCCAAGCCGAGTCCGACCCCATCAAGAGCCAAACCCAGCACGGGTTCTCGCAAGCCGTGTTCCGCGATGACCGCCGCGATGTGGGCATGATGATGCTGAACGGCGATGCAGGGTAAGTTTCTCTCCGCCGCGTAGGCTGCTGCCAGCCGGCTGCTGGGAAAATCGGGATGCAGGTCGCACGCGATTCGCTCCGGCGCGATCCGCAGAATGGATTGCAAGTGTTCCACCGCCTCTTCCAACGCCCGGCAGGTTTCGGCGTTGTCCAGACTGCCGATGTGCGGCGAGAGATACGCCCGGTCGTCGCGGGTCAGGCAAACGGTGTTCTTGAGAAAACCGCCCAGCGCCAACACCGAGGGTCCGGCATGAGGTAAACGGATGGCTTGCGGGGTGTAACTGCGGGCGCGGCGGATGAACACGCCATCGGCTACAACGCTGTCGTCGCAGCGCGCCAGAATCGCCCGGTCGTGAGTGATGAAACCGTCGGCGATTCCGCGCAACCGTTGCACGGCTTCCTCGTCGCCGATGACCAGCGGCTCGCCGCCGGGATTGGCGCTGGTCATGATCAGCAGCAGCGATTGCGGTTGGTCCAGCCACGCCGTGCCCACCGGCCGCCCGGCCGCTTCGTGGAACAGCAGATAGTGCAGCGGCGTGTAGGGCAGCATCACGCCGAGGTGGGCCAAGCCGGGGGCGATGTCGGGCAGGGGTTGCTCGTTCGCCCTCACCCCCGGCCCCTCTCCCGGAGGGCGAGGGGAGCGCAGCAGCACGATAGGTCGTTGCGGCGATTCCAGTAATTGCCGTTCGTCTTCGCTGACTTCGACCCAGTTTGCCAGCGACGCGATGTTGGCCGCCATGACCGCGAACGGCTTGGCGTCGCGCTGCTTGCGCTGGCGGAGGCGGGCGACGGCGGCGGCGTTTTGGGCGTCGCAGACCAGATGAAAACCGCCCAGTCCCTTGATCGCCAGAATCTCGCCCGCGAGCAGGCGTGCCAGCGCGGCGGCGATCACGTCGTCTACTGCGACCGGCTGACCGTTAGCATCGCGCAAAGTCAAGCGGGGACCGCAGACCGGGCAGGCGTTCGGTTGCGCGTGAAAGCGGCGGTCGTTGGGGTCGCGGTATTCTCGCGCGCAAGCCGGGCATAGCGCGAAACCGGCCATGCTGGTGTTGGGGCGGTCGTAGGGCAGGGCGGCGGTGATGGTGTAGCGGGGGCCGCAGTCGGTGCAGTTGATGAAGGGGTAGCGATAGCGGCGTTCGCGCGGGTCGAACAGTTCGGCCAAGCAATTCGCGCAGATCGCCGTGTCCGGAGTCACGTCCGCCGTCACCGCGCCGCCGCCGGTCGCGGCGATGACGAAAGACCCCGCATCTTGCGGCTGCGAGGGCAGTTCGCGGACACGGAGCGCGTCGATGCGGGCGAGCGGCGGCGGCTGGCGCAAGTCGCGAAGAAAACCCTCCAGCGCCGCCGCCGAACCCTGAACTTCGATTTCCACGCCCGCGCCGTCGTTGCGGACAAAGCCGCTCAGGCCGTGCCGCGCCGCCAGCCGGTAAACGAACGGGCGGAAGCCGACGCCTTGAACTTGGCCGCGTATCCGAATCGCCCGGCGCTGGAGCGCGGCCATGCTCGGCGCTGTCGATCTCGATGGCTTGCGGCGCGGGTCAGCCACCACCGCGCGCCAGCCGTGCCCGCGCCGCCGCCAGATCAGCCTCCAGGCGGCTGACCTGTTGCGCCAGGGCGATGCGCTGTCCCCGCCGCACCCAGTCCAGCCACGCTTCGATGCCGTCGCCAGTGCGGGCGGACAGTTGCAGGATTTCGATGTCGGGATTGACCCGCCGCGCGTACTCCAGACAGCGGGCCACATCGAAATCGACATGGGGCAGCAGGTCGGTCTTGTTGAGCAACATCAAGCTGGAGGCAGCAAACATGTTGGGATATTTCAGCGGCTTGTCCTCGCCTTCGGCCACCGACAGGATCACGACCTTGTGCGCCTCGCCGAGGTCGAAATCGGCCGGACAAACCAGATTGCCGACGTTTTCGATAAATAGCACGCCGCCTTCCGGCAGCGGCAAGCGTTCCAACGCATGACCGACGCCGTGGGCGTCCAGGTGGCAGCCCTTGCCGGTGTTGATCTGTACGGCCGGCGCTCCGGCGGCGAGAATGCGCTCGGCGTCGTTGGCGGTCTGCTGGTCCCCGCCGATCACCGCGACCGGAAATTCCTCGCGCAACACCTGAACCGTGCGGGCCAGCAACGCGGTCTTGCCGGAGCCGGGACTGGAAACCAGATTGAGGACAAAAACGCCGCGCTCCGCGAACAGTCGCCGGTTGCCGGCGGCGAATTCGGCGTTTTTCGCCAAAATGTCCTGTTCCAGACGGACTCGCCGCGTTTCGGGGAGGTGATCATGCCCGTGATCATGCTCGTGGTCGTGAGGATGGTCGTGAGGATGCTCATGACCGTGGGGGTGGATGGCGAGTTCGCTTTCTCCGCAACCGCAGGTGGCGCACATTTATTCGACCTCCATCTCCTTGATCCGCATTTCGTTACCGCCGGTCAGCCGCCATTGATAGCCGCCGCAAAGCGGACACGGATCGAAAAATTGATTGACTTCGACCGCTTGCGCGCAGTCCAGGCAATAGGCGCGGCCCGGCAGGGTGATGATGTCCAGTTCCGCCGTAGCCGCGACCGTATTTTCGCGCACGACCTCGAAAGCGAAACGCAGGGCATCCAGTTCGACATTCGCCAGCGCGCCGATTTCCAGCCAAACCCGCCGGACCCGATTAAAACCCTGCTGGCGGGTTTGGCTGACGATGGTTTCGATGATGCTTTCGCAAAGCGAAAACTCGTGCATGGCGCGTGGTTGGCGTGAAAACACTCACCGTCCGCCGGATCGGGACGGGACGGTGAGCGAGAGCGAGAGCGATTTAAAGCCTATCGCCCAGGTTGAACCACGCCCGATCCGGGATCAAGCCGAGCGGGCGCGGGTCAGTGGCAGGGCCAGCGAACCGGCGATCAGGAAGGTCAACAGTACGCCGATCACGCCAGCCAGACTGGTGGACAGCGCTTCGGACGCGATCCCGGCAACCTGATAGTCGGCCAATGGCGTGACAAACAGCGGCGCGGCTTCGTGCAGTACTTGGAATTGTTGCATCACCGCTTCCAGGCCATCCGGTAGAGGCGAGGCGAAAGGGGACAGGCACAAGGCGATCAGTAGTGCGGTCAACGCCGGTGCGGTGAAGGAACGGGATGTCGGAATAATTTCGCGTGTTGGGGAGGCAAACAACGCCAGCGCCAGGCAAGTGATCGCTGCCTCGCCGACGCCAATCACCGCATGCACGCCCAGCATCGCCGGCGCGACCGTGCCGAACGGCAGCACTCCGTTTAACGCCAACTCGATCGAGCAGGCCAATGCCGCCAGCACGATCGACAGCCAACTGGCGATAGCGGTGCAAAGCCACCCGTTGAACCGAGTGGCCGGCAATTTCTCCAGCAGCCACCATCGCAGCAGACCGCCGAGCCCGGCACCGATGATCGCCATGTTCAAAACGTTGGCGCCGAGCACCGTCAAGCCACCATCCGCGAACACGACCGCTTGGATGGTTACGACCAGCGCCAAGGCTAAGACGCCAAACGGTACCCCTAACAGAGCGCTGGCGAGCACGCCGCCGAGCAGGTGTCCCGAGGTGCCGCCGCTGATCGGGAAGTTCATCATTTGCGCGGCGAAGATGAGGGCGCTAACCGCCGCGAAGCGTAGCGCCTCCGGTTTTTCCCGCGAACGGTGGGCGGCAAATGCGGCACCAGCCAGACACAGGCCGCTCAGTGCGGCGGTCACCGGGCAAATGCTGCCAGCGAGCAACTCTTGGGGGATGTGCATGGGGTATTCCTCTCCGATGCGGCTAGGGGTGGGATTGCGTAAAGCGTTCTTGGGTCAATCGTGCAGGGTCGCCAAGAATGCGATGAGTTTGGCGCGTTCCTCGGGATTCGGCAATCCGCTGATCGTTTTCTTGGTGCCGGGCAGGAATTTGTCGGGGTTGGCGAGATACCGATCCAAGTCTTCCTTGGTCCAGACCCCGCCCGCCGAGGCCAGCGCGGCGGAGTAGCCATAGCCTTTTTCTCGTGCCTTCGGTGCGCCGACGATGCCCCACAGATTGGGCGCGACCCGCATCGGGCCGCCCTTTTCCACGCTGTGACAGACCACGCACTGTCCGGCGGGTCCGTCTAAGCCCGCCGGCTTGGCCGCGTAATGGTATTTTTCGCCAGCCGAAGCCGCTGGCGCGATGAGGGAGAAAAAACCATCGACGGGATCGATGATCCACAACGAGCCGCCCAAAGCCAGCAGGGCGATAACGATAGCCAGGATCGGCCGCAACAGGCTCTTTTGCATGATTTATCCCCTTCCGATCATTCTTGAACTATAGTGATTGAATAAATTATAGCCATGAATTTCAGTTATATCCTGTAGCTCAAGCCGACGAAATTTGGGGCCACTATAAAGAAGGAGGGTGTTGATGGTGGAGCGAAGCAAATCAGTGTCCGGCGTCAACTGTCTTGAGTGCCGATTGCGCCGTCGCAACGAGTGGCGCGTGTTGGCTGAGGAAGAACTCAAGCTCCTCGCCCAAAGCCGAAAATGCCGGCTGTATCAGGCGGGCGAACCGATTTTCTCGGCGGGCGAACCGAGTCACGGCATCTATTGCGTGACCTCGGGAACGGTGGCCATCCGCAAGGTCGATGCCGAGGGCAACGCCGTTCTGGTGCAGCTCGGCTATCCCGGCGACACCTTGGGCTATCGGGGTTTGCTGCTCGGCGAAAACCGCCGCTCCAGTGCGGAGGCGCTCGGACCCAGCAAGGTTTGTTTCATCGACCGGGGGGTGGTGAGAACCCTGCTGGATCGAAATCCCGCCCTGGGTCTGCAATTCCTGCGGCGCGTCGCCACCGATCTGGACGATGCCCACGCCAAGCTGGTCCAGAACGCCACTTTTTCCAACCGCACCAAATTCGTCCATCTGTTATCGGTATTGATGAATCGCCACGGCCGCACCGCCACCGACGGCAGCAGGGTGATGCAGTTGCCGCTCTCGCGCCGGGATATGGCTTCGATGATCGGCGCCCGCCATGAAACCCTGTCGCGAATCATCGGTCGGCTGGAGGAAGACGGCATCGCCCGCTTTTCGGGGCGCACCGTGCATGTGGCTCGGCCGAATTCGCTGCTGGACGAAATCGGGCCGACGCTGTTGAGTTGAGGGCCGGTCGATTTTGAAATCAAAAAAGCGCGGAGAAGGCTGTTGGCTTCTCCGCGCTTTGCGGTGGTTTAAGGTCGAGGGTAACCCGAAGCCTTATTTGATGATGACGGCGTTGGCCGAGGCCGTACCGCCATCGTTGCCGATGGCGAGTCCGACCGTCACCGGGTTCGTGGTTCCGCTGAGGCTCGCGCCGTAAGCGGCGGCCTGGAACCCGAAGCGGTTGCCGCCCAAGGGCGCGATCAATGCTTCGATCCAGACGTTGTTGATCTTTCCGGCAAAAGCATATACCCCGAGCTGTCCCTTGCGGAACGATCCCTCCGGAATCGTCGCGGTGAAGTTGGCGACCGCCAGCGTGACCGGCTCGTTCACGGGGTTGATGCCGTCGCTGCCTTGCCCCAAAGTGAAATTGGACAACAGAACGAAAGTCTTGAGGCGCTGGTTGATCCGAAGCGGGTCGACGCCGAAGGCGCTGAAGGCGATGGTGCTGGGCGGAGTGCTCGTGACCTGATAGGTCGCGCTGGCCGCGCCGACATTGCCGGCCCTGTCCGTGGCGCCCGTGCATCTCGCGGTGAAGGTGCCTACGCCGTTCGCGTCGCCACCCGTCACGCTCAACGTGGCTTGGGATTGCACCCCGGAGAGGGCGTCGGTCGTCGCGCATCCCGCCGTCGGGACCGAGCCGAGGAGGTAGGTCGCGCCGTTTGTGACCCCGGTAACGCCGACTGCGGGTGGAGTCGCATCGCGCTGGATCGTCACCGCCTTTGATGACGTGCCACCGCTGCTGGTGGCAGTGCAGGTGAAGGTGATTCCCGAGGTATCGGCCGCCACGGTGGTGGCGTCGCAACCGCTCTTGGCGGTGATGGCGGACTCGCTGTCGGTCACCGTCCAACTGATCGAGACGCCGCTGGTGTACCAACCGTTGCCGCCCAGTGTTCCACTGACTGTGGGGGTGATGGCTGGCGGGGTGGTGTCCACCGCGTAGACCTGATAGGTGACGCTGCCGGTCGCGCCCGCGTTACCGGCCTTGTCCGTCGCGCCCGCACAGCTTGCCGTGAAAGTGCCGATGCCGTTGGTTCCGCCCGCCACGCTCAATGCGGCTTGAGTCAGTACCCCGGAAAGCGCGTCGGTCGTCGCGCATCCGGCTGTCGGGACCGAGCCGAGCGGATAGCTCGCGCCGTCGGTGACGCCCGTGACGCTGACCGTCGGCGGGGTCCGGTCGATGCTGATGCCGGTGACCGAGGTGTTGGCGGTGTTGCCCGCCTTATCGGCCGCCGTGCCGCTCGCCGTTTGATTGGCTCCTTCGTTGAGGGTTTGCGGTGAGGTGCAGGTGGCGATTCCCGAGCCCGCATCATTACAGGTGAAGCTCACCGTGACGGGACCATTGCGCCAGCCGTTGGCGTTGGCGGCGGGACTCGCGCTGCCGGTGATGGTGGGCCGAGTGGCGTCGCGCTGGATGGTCACCGACTTTTCGGCGGTGCCGCCGGTGCTGGTGGCCGAGCAGGTGAAGGTGGTGCCCGCCGTATCGGCTGTCACGGTACTGGTGCCGCACCCGCTCGTGGAGTTGACGGTGGATTCGGGATCGGTCACCGTCCAACTGACCGTGACGTTGCTCGTGTACCAGCCTTTTTCGCCCAGAGTTCCGTCGATGTTGGCTTGGATATCGGGCGCAGTGGTGTCTGCCGGCTGGGTCGTCAGGCGGAAATCGACCGTGCTCACTTCTTGGTCCGTGACCGTCGTGGTCTTGGTTTCGGCGTCCGGCACATATCCGCTCGGGGTGTCGATGCGGACTTGCAGCGCGCCCAGCGGCAAGTTGCCGACGAGGTAAAAGCCGGTCGCGTCGGTGATGGCATTGCCAATTTGATTGCTGTTGGCATCCAGGACATGAACCATCACGTTGCCGACGCCACCCGAGGCATCGGTGACTTGCCCGGAGATCACGCCCGGCGCGCTGCCCGACACCTGACCCACGATGATGGCGCGAGTGGCGGCATTGTTGAGCTGGTTCGTCTCCGCGTAGCTCGGATCGATTTCGAACCCGATCAGATAAATCCCGTCTCCAGTGTTTTTCCAGGTGGCGTAGACGTAGCGGGCGCCGAAATCGGGGCTACCAACGGAAAGGCTTTTCAGGAGAGTTTGCCCGATTTTCACCTTGGGCGTGCCCGGATAGGCGGCGTAGATGTTTACCGGCACATTTTGGGCGATCAGGGCCGAGCTGGAAGCCCAGTATCGGATCGCGGCAAAGACCGTGATCTCCTCGTTCGCTGCGGGATTATTCTTGGAAAAATAGATGTCTTCAGAGAAGACCCGCAGATCATTTTCCGAGATGGGCTCGCTCGGAGGCGTGGTCCATACCCAAGTCCATGTACCAGCGACGTAAGTCCAGTTGCCAATGCCGCAAGAGACAATCGGTGGACAAGGCGGCGGCTGAGGCGTGGTCGGAGCCTCTATCATGTTGAACACCAACTCCCTCGTTCCGATGAAGGTCTTGTCCGTAACCGTCATGTTGACGCGGTAGATTCCGGGCGTTGCCGGCGCTTGGAGAGATTTCAGGAAATTACCGTTGATATCGGTGTGAGCGTCGCCGTAGACCCACCGAGCATTGCTATCTCCCGTGACGGTGATCTGAACCGATCCGCCTTTAACAGCATAATCGGTATAGCGGACGCCATTGACGTACAGGTCGTACACCGCCTGTCCGTTCAGGGCAAACAGGGAGTTGGTGTAAACCGTTGCAGGCAGGCTGCCGGTGACCAGGATATTCCCTTCCGTCGGTGGACCCGACGAACCGATGGTGATCAAGCGGGAGGCTTCGTTGTTAGTTTTGTCGAGTTCGGCTATCGCGCCCGCCGGATCGACCGCGACGCGAATCAGGTGATCGCCATCCGTCATCGCAGGCACCGTGATGGAGGCGCTGCCAATTCCATCAGGCGCTATTTGATCGATGACTACGGGTGACCCCAGATCATTGCCAAATTCGTAAAACTGTACCTGGACATTGGAGGCCGGCGCGGTCCCTCGATTGCGGACAGTTGCCGTCAGCGTGACCGAACCGTCGGTATTGGTGACGGAACCGATATCGTTGGCAGTGATGGCTAAATCCGGCAATTGCCCCGCGCCTGCCGGGGTGACGTAGACCTTGAGGCTGGCGTAGAGGGTGCTGCCGTCGTCTATGGTGATTTTTAGCAGCAAATCATCGTATGCACCGGTGGGTGTGGTGGTTCCGGCGCTTATAACGATGGGGAGCGTTTGGGTTTCGCCAGCGGCGATGGTCGGGCTTGGTTGCGAGAGGGTGACGGTCATCAAATCGGGATGTGGGTTGAGGATTTCCAGCGTGGCTGTCCGTGGAACAGTGCCAAGATTAACCAATTGGATGGATTCGGTTCTTTGCATGCCCTGTTCGAGAGCAAACTTGTAACTAGGTAATGTTTTAAGGCTATCACCAAAAAATGGAGCTACACCTAATACGCCGACCGTAAGGCCATGCCAATACTCAGAAGTATGTGTAAACGTAATTGAACTGTATGCGCCAGGCAATCGGATAATACCGTGGACTTCTCCATTCCCATAAAATCCTGTGCCACTGGAATTGAGAATCGGAACGCCATTACCCCAGTAACCAGCACCGTAGCTGAGAATTTCGATTGGCACTCCAAAGTCTACAGTGTTGCTATTCCAGCTTACCAAGGCTATTATGGGATCTTGAATCACTTCTGAAAATTTGATTGTTTCATATCCGCCAGAACCAAGACCAATGATGTCAGAAGTAGGCGGTGCGTTGTCAACTATTTGGCTAATATAAGGTGCTGGAGGATTCCAGTAGTTGATTCCGTCACTTGTTTGGGCGAAATAATATGCACCACTAAAAGTTACACCAATTGTGCTCGAACCAACTGTAAGGGTTCCTGATACTTCTGAAGGTGTACTGTTTGTCCAGTTCACCCAATAAGCGGGAGCTGCGATGACGATGGAAACAGGCTAGAATAAGAAATATATGAAAAAAATTAATAGTAGCTTTTTACCCCATCTAGGATTACAGATGCCGAAAATTCGACTAAGAGAACCGATAATCGAAGACATAAACAACCTCCTCATATTTTGAAGTATTTTTATGAACTGCCATGATGTTTTTCCTCGTCCCTAATCGAGTATCCTTAACTGGAAACCATCCTTTATCTTGTCTCCAGCCACAAAAAAAGCCGAACCGCCTCGCGTGGCCTTCACGTTGGCCACCGTCGGCAGTCCGGCTGTCTTTCTTCAAGACCCGCGACTTTCCGTCCCTGTCTCGCGGCAGGTTTGGTTTTATTGTTTCACGCCTGTGATTTTCTGCCTTAATACCAAAAATAATGTCACATTGCAACCAAGTAAATTAGTCATAAATTGAATACAGGCATTCCAAAAAAACTCACCCTCGGTCCCTCTTGCTCGGAGGGCGACGAGGGCGTTCGCGCGGATTCTGAACCCGCCTTCAAATCGGCGGTGCTTCCTGATCTGCCAGCCAAGCTTCAAGATCAGCCTGCGTCCGAAAATCCAGCAGCGCCTCCATCAAGGCTTCGGCCTGCTCCAGCGACAGGCGGCGAACCCGTTGCTCGCGAGCGGACGCCAGCGATGCCCCGAACCGCCGCCGCAACAGCCTCAGCGCCAGTTGCAAGCTCTCTTCCTGCCGGCCCTCCTGCCGGCCCTCCTGCCGGCCCTCCTGCCGGCCCTCCTGCCGGCCCTCCTGCCGGCCCTCCTGCCGGCCCTCCTGCCGGCCCTCCTGCCGGCCCTCCTGTCGGCCCTCGGCGAAAACTTCCTGATAAAACCGGGTTTGCTTGAGATCGGTGTCGATCAGTCCCAACATGGCTTGAATCTCCTCGCGGCTGAGCTTCGGTAGTTTGTAGACCAGAATCGTCTCCACGAAATCCGCCAGTTGTTCGGGCGGCCAGTCCGTCCAGGAGGCCGCTCGCGCCTGTTGCAACAACCGCGTGGCCTGCGCCAAGCTGTCCTCCGGCGCGCTGACGATCAACTGATACTGCTGGCGAATTCGATTGGGAGGAATCTTATGCTGCTGTTGCCATCGGGGCCAGGGAGGCGAAGGCGGATCGTCGGGTTTTGGCCCGGGGACGGTCGGTCAACCAAGCGTCCACGCGCACGATATTAATGGCAATGGCGGTAAACACATGCTGAAGCTGGGTCTTGGCCAATCCGATATAGCGACATCGGCGCAGGCCAAAGGCGCGCACCGCCTGGGACAAAGTGCCCTCGACCCCAGCCCGTTTGCCATACCGGGCGCGCCAAGCTTCCGTTTCTTGCTGGCGGCGAACGGTTTGCAAGGCTTCGTGCAACGGGCGCGGACGCAACGTGATTTCGCGGGGGTCGGTTTTAGCTCGGGTGCAGAGGGGACGGCTGCTACAAGCGGCACAGGTGGGGCGATGGAACCCGACATGGATCGTGTCGTTACCCCAATGATCGCGGGCCGGCGTCCAGTCGACGCTGGTCTGACCGGTCGGGCAGCTCACCTTTTTGGACTCCCAGTCGACGACGAAGGCGGCCAGATCGAATCCCCGGCCCGCCTTGGCCTGCCAGCTGACATCCGGGCGCACCGGGCCGAGCAGCTCGATGCCATGCCGGGTCTGGCTGGTGACCAGCAGATCGGCGTCGACGTAACCGGCGTCGGCGAGGTGGGTGGCGGGCGCCAAGCCTTTATCCACCAGCGCTTGCTGGATCGGGGCCGTCAGATCGCAGTCGGTGACCGGCGCGGGGGTGGTCTCGACATGCACGAGTAGATGAGGCCTGTCGACATCGCAGGTTTCGGTGACGTGGACTTTGTAACCGGTCCAGGTCGTGCTGCGCTTGCTGCTGTAATGAGCATCCGTGTCGTAGGGGGAGTCGAAACGAGTGCTGACGGGTGGCAGGTCAGCGGCTTGGCGCCAGCGGATCACGTCATCCTCGATCCAGAACTGATGTACCCAGGCTTGCCGCAGCGTCTGGACCGCCAGCAGCTCGCGCAACCAGACCGGCGCTGCCGGCGCGTAAATCGCCGCCAGCAACGTATGGCCATCAGTTCCGATTTGTTCACCGAGAGCAGTGCGCGCCGCTTCGCCTTTGGGTAGGCGGTACTCTTCGACCCGGATCGCGTAGCGTTCGAACCACTCCGGCGCTGCGACAGCGGCTAGCCAGTCCGGCGCCACGGTGGCCACGCTGTTCAGGGCCGCGCGCAAGGTCTCGCCCACGCTCTCCAGCCGGTTGAGGGTGCGGATCGCGGCCAGAACGTGGGTGGAATCGGTGCGCTGCTGTCCGCGAGCCTTCAATAGGCCGAGCTCCTTTAGCCGTGACAGCATCGCTTCCAACAGGACAGGTCCGGCGGCCCCTTCAACCAGGCGAGCGCGGAATTCACACAGCACGGAGGCATCGCCGCCCGGGTCGGTCAATTCCAGGCTCAGGGCGTATTTCCAGTCGATCCGCGCGCGAACCGCGTCGGCGGCCTGGCGGTCGGGAAGCCCTTCGACGAATTGCATCACCGTGATCAAAGCCAGACGCCAAGGGCTTTCCGCCGGTTGGCCGCGAGCGGGAAACCAGGGCGCAAACATCGGATCGTCGAAGATCACACCGATTTCATCGCGCAGGCGAACATAAAGGTTACCCTTGGGAAAGGCGGCCCGCGCGACCCGTTGGGTGTCTTCGGGAACCGGGGGAATCTCTTGGGGCTGAAGCGACATGGCAATCTTCCGCAAGTCAAGGATGGGGATGACTCCAAGTCTATCAACGACACCCACGTCGGACTCGCGCTCTATCACCACTTCAGATGAGATTCGATCCAGAATCGAATTCGCCAGCAGTATCCACTGCTCCCTAAACCCCAAACACCTGCCACTCTGGCCACCGGGTCAGCCGTTCCTCTTCTACATCGACCCGCACGTCGGCCTGGACTGCATCGTGGATGCCAGCGGCGGAGCGACGTACCTGCCACGGACCGAGGAGACCCCCCAATCTCACCGGTTTCACTACACCTGGATGACGACCGAGGAGTACCGATCGCGGTACGGTTGGCTGGCATTTGCGTGCAACGCCGGGACGCAATTGATGATACCGGTCACCGCACCACGACAGGACGGGAAGGCGGTGAGCGGCCTCCTCGACAACAATCCCTGTCGGCCCACCATCCACCTCACGGAGGACCGTGGGTTCCAGCTCCCGGAGGAAGTGGTTGATGCCGGAACGGTCTGTTTGACGGGGGTCATCCACGAAACCGCTTCTGAACCGTGGATCTGGTTGCATCACTTGCAGGAGGAGGATCATACCCTTCCGTGGCCCGAGGAGACCGGCGGGACCGAGACCGGAGCGCGTATTGTTAACCGTTGCCGGGTTTTCGCTGAGACCAAAGGCAGGTATTTCGAAGAGGCTGACGAAGAACTCCATAACCTGATTGAGCCAGAGCGGGTTCGCCAGCGGACTGAGATGGTTGTCGCCATGCAAGCGGTCATCGATTTGGTGTATGGCCAGTGAAGCGTCAGGCGCCCCTGATCTGACCTCATCGGCCATCCCGCTCCGCTCCAGTACCTTCACCCGATGGCCAGCAATCTGCCCGGAATTCGGGTCAGGTCGAGGACCGACTGGCGAGCAGGGGCCGGAGGTCGAGCACCATCCGGCAGGGGAAATCGTCGCCCAGCGGCGCGAGGCCAAAATGCGCGTAGAACCGCGCGGCTTCGGCGTCGAGGGCGTCGGTGACGAACAACCGGAAGGCCACCGGGCCGGTCTGGGCGAGCTGGAGCGTCAATCCCAACGCCTCTTCAAACAGGTAGCGGCCCAGCCCCTGGCCCCGGACGCGGGTGTCGACGGCGAGGCGCGCGAGCAGAATCCCCGGAATCGGAAAGCGCGGCAGTCGGTCCAGTTCGGGCAGCCGGGCGACCGACGCCCGTTCGACGCTGACCGTCGCCAGACTGAAGTACCCGGCGAGTCGCGGTGTCCCCACTCCCGCGTCGAGGGCCAGATACGTCCGGGCCAGCAAATCCTTCTCGGCGTGGCGCAAGGCGTACCGCTGGCAGGTACTCGACGAGCGACGCCTGGGGATTTTGGAAGTCGGCCAGCAGGGGGCGATGGGATCGGTTCAGCGGTTCGAGGCGCAGCGCCATGGCTCACGCCGCCGGTGGCCAATGCAGCGGCGGTGGCCGGCGGTCCGCCCGCGCCAGGTTCGCCAGCGCCGCGCGCAGGGCGGGGGGTGGATCGAAACCGCCATCGAGCACGGCGGCCAGGCGGCGGATTTCGGCGTCGCTCAGCGCCAGCCGCGCGCCGACCGGCCGCTCCACCGGGGTTCGCAGTCGCTCCAGGGCCGGATGCACCAGCGGCTCGCTTTCGCCGTCGCGGCGCGCTTCGATGGTCCGCCCGAGTTCGGCCTGCCGCGCGACCCAGCCGGCGATGGCCGCCATCTCGCGCAGCAGCTCGGCTTTCTGGTTCGGTTCGAGGCCGAGCCGCGCGCGCAGCCGGTCGAGTTCGGCGTCGAGCACGGCGTTGGTCAGGGCTTGAAAGCGGGACATGGGTCACCTCCTATTGAGCAAAATATTACTCAATAGGGAGGGGGCTGGCCAGCCGGGCGCTCGCCGGTCCAACCGTCACCTTTCCATTCGGCCCATCGCCAGGTTGGCATCCGGCCATTCGAAAGGCAGCCGTCCGCCTGGAGGCTACTGCCCCGCCGGTTCGAGCTGGAGTCCGCGCCGATCACGGCGCTGCTGAGGACGCTGATGACCCATCGGGTACGCGACCCGGACGACGATTCCACCTCGCCCGACCAGGGGAGCGGGTGCGCGCGGCCAAGACCACGCGGGTTGCCGAGTTGCTTAACCGATGAAGGATCACCTCCCACCGGGAACAGGCCCATGCGCTCGCTCATTTGGCCGCGACTTGCCGATCAACGTCTTCTCGAGGCAGCGCGGTGGTCACGGTAGGCGAAACTCGGCAGGGCCGCTGCCAAATCGCGGACCAGCCGCCCCAGGTACCCCTCATCGTCGCCACGCCGGACGACCTCCCGCAGCGCGCCGCCGATCAGGCGCTGGTGGGCGATCAGTAGATCGTCGAAGGTGCGGATCGGCGCCGGAGGAGTCGGCGGTGGCGGGCATCAGCCCGTCGGGTTCCGGCGACCCGGTCCGGGGTACGGCCACCCCCTGTTCCAACCGCAGGCGCGGATGCCGGTCCAGGATCAGATCGGTGATGGCCTGGGCATCCTTGGCCGCCCGGAAGATTTCCTTCTTGTCCTGGCGCAGCAGTTCCAGATACATCGCCAGATAGGCGGCGTGCTCGTCCAGATCGTGCTGGCAACCGAGTTCCGCATTGAGAAAAGCGCTGGCCAACTCGGCGCGCAACTCCTCCCGGGCATAGTCCGGCGCGCCCCGGTCGAAGGAGAACGGCCGGTTCAGCCGCCGTTCGTGCCCGGTCCAGTGCCCCAGTTCGTGAAAGGCCGTCCCGTAGTAGGCATCGGCGCTGGGAAACCGCGCACGCGGCGGCAGGACGATGCGGTCCTCGCCCGGCTGGTAGTAGGCGCGATAGCCCCGGTGCTCGATCGCGGCGCCACTGCGCGCCAGCAGCGCGTCCAGACGGGCCTCCGCCTCCCACGCCGCTTCCGGCCAGGACTCGCCCACGCCGTAAGCCTCTTCCAGCGTTGGCAATCCCCTCGATCTGCGAGGCATGAAACACGGTGGAGCGCCGCAGCAAGGGCACGGTCCGGACCGCCTCGTCCCCCTCGTCCAAAATCCCCCGCAGATCCTCCCGATCCTCGGGCGTGATCTCCAACAGCTTGTAAAAGCAGATCGGCGTTCCCCGTTCGCCGTGGCGCACCTGCCAGCCGCGCGCCTCGGCCTGCCGGTAACTGCACCAACGCGGATCGCCGAACAGCATGGACAGCGGCAGCAACAGCAGCACGTTGACGCCGTGATACGGCTGGCCGGTCGCGGCGTTGACCGGTAAAGCGGGCACGCCGGGGAGCCGGGGCGTGGTCCAGGGCTTCCGCCATGGCGCGGCGCCGGCTTCGATCATCGCGACGATGCGATCAGTCACTTCCTGGTAAAGATCGGGGTGGGAACCGCGCCCGCGACGCGTGGAGGTCGCCATCATGCCTCCCCGGTCTCGTCCCAGGGCTCCAAGCCCAGATCCTCGATTTCGGCGGCAGTCAGAGGTTCGACGCCGCCGGCCAGCAGCAACCGGGTGACTTCGTGCTGGAGACGCAGCCGGCGCGCGTCGCGCTCGGCGTAGCCGGGCAGTTGCTCCAGATAATGGCGGATGTCGTTGCGCAGGGTGACCGCCGTGCCGGACTCGCTTGCAAGCCATTCGATCAAGCGCGCCAGCGTCAGGGTCTGGAACCAGGCAGCGGGATCGAGCGACCCGGTCGGGTCGAGGTGACGCGCGACCCGCGCCAGCGCCTCGATCCGCCGTGGCCAGCGGTCGTTCCGCTCGGAATCCGCCAACGCGTGCGGGGCGGTCATGGCCCGCTCCCTCCTCCGCCGGGCGCAGCCAGTGCAGTTTGCCGGCGCCGGACCGCATCGCCGCCGGCTCCACCCGACGCGGTTTTGGGCGCCTCCCGTACCGGGGGTTCCTCCGCAACGGTCAAGGCCGCCCGAACCCAGCGGTCGATGGGTTCGACGGCGACCTGGAAATAATGCGAAATCCCCGCATACCCCAGTCGGCGATCCTGGTACGCCCGCGCCAACCGATCCGCACCGGCGGCGTCCCCGGCATTCAGACAGTCCTGGTAGGCCTGAATCATCCGCACCGAATCGCGATGGACCCGCGCCAGCGTGGCTGCATACAGCACGCCGTCGGCATCCAGCAGGCGGTGCAGGGCGATTTGCCGTACCTCGGGAGTAAGCGCGAGCACCTGGCCGAGCTGGCCGGCCTGACGCTCGGCGGTTCCGGTGATCGCGGCCCAAGCCTCGCCGAGCACCGTCGTCAGTTCCCGCTGGAAGTCGCACCGCAGTGCCGCGACCAGCACGCGGGCGAGCGCGCGGGCCTCCGCCAACCGCTGCCCCGAATTCGGATCGACCGACCGGCGGTCAGTCTCCGGCGCGGTCAGATACGCGGCCAGGCGCGCCGGCTCGATCCGGGTCGGCCCGTCGGGATGCTCGCGCAAAATATCGACCAGTAACCGCGCAATTTCGTACCGGTGATCGTCCGACAGCCGGTCAGCACGCGCCCGGGAATCCTCGCCGGCGTTGCCCGCGCCCAAACCGTTCCAGGCGCGCGCCAACTCCCCCGTGGTTGCTTCGATCCACTGACCCGCTCGTACCTGATCGGCATCCAGCGCATCGGCGGCGGGTGGCTCGCTGGCGGTTTGATCGAGAGCGGCGGCCACCAGGTCGGCGTGCAACGCGCCACCCGCCAAAATCATCGCGAGTCGCTGGCGGATCGTCACCTGTGGATTTGGCTCACCCTCGGATAGTGGAGACGCGCCCGGATTGACCGGGGGACCGCCTTTCGGTCGGGGCGGGGATAACCGTTGCCCGGTCTCTTCCAGGAGAGCCTCCGAAGCGGTGGGTTGCTCCGGCGCCGGCGCCGGGATTCGAGCCGCCAGGTAGGTTCCCAAATAGGCGGGATTGACGTGGACATTCTGCGGGGCACTCATGCCTTCACCTCGGCGGATGTCGTTTGGAAGATGAGTTAATCGGTGAGTTTGTGAGTCAATGAGTTGATGAGTCGGTACGCCAGTGAGTCGGTTAGTCGACTTGTCAGTGAGTCAGTGAGTTGATGAGTCAGTGAGTTTGTGAATCGGTGAGCGGATGAGTCAGTACGTCAGCTTGGCGGCTTTCACCGCACGGTCGCCCCCGGCGTCAAGGGCGACAATCCCGCCCGCAGAATGACCCGACCATCCGCCGCGCGGTACAGCAGCGCCGGAACCTTGTTGACCTGGAGACGACCGAACAGCGCTTGATTGCGAACCAGCGCCAGCTTGGCTTGAACATCGGTGCGCGACTCCACAATGTGCCGCGTCATCCAGCGCGCCAGCCCTTCCGCATCGGTCGGCCGCAGCAGGCCCAACACCTGGGGAAGCTGCCGCTTCGAAGCCTCGAGGACCACGACCGGCACCCAGCGCACCCGGAGCGCGCCATCCGCGACGGGCTGGCGCAGCAGGCGCCATTGTTGGTGGCAATACGGACAATAGGGATCGATGAACGCATAGACCAACGGCGCGCCGCTGGCGCCTTCCTCGATGGCCGTCGCCTGACCGAGATCCGCCCAGACTGCCTCGGGGCCGGTCGCCCCCCGAGCCAGGGTCTCCACCACCGCCACGGGGTCATCGAGGGTTGGCACCGGCGGCGAACCTTCCGGCCAGGGCGGCTGGAGCTGGTGTAGGCGCGGCATCCGGCCCACCGAGCAGTGGCTGGAGACCCGCGCGGCGCTGGTGGGCCGGATCGAGAATGACTGGCGCCGCCGCCGCAGTATCGAGCTTGAGTAACCCGCCGGGATCGTACACCTGTCCCCGGATCACAAAACCGCGCGGGCTGGTGACATAGGTCTGCTTCCCGGCTGGGGTCTCGATCATCCAGAAGGGCAGATCGCCCACCACCCCGCGCCCGGCCAGCCGACCCCCACGGTCCAGCAGCGTTTGAATCGCCGCCGGGTATGCTTCGGCGGGCGTCGGGGCGACCGAGGGCGAAACCGGGGCGTCGGGCGACGACGGTGACGCGGACGGTAACGGGTCCGGCGCGGCGGTTAGAGGGTTCGCAACGGAAGCAACCAAGAAAATGAGGAAGAAGGTGTGACGGGATCGATCGTTCATCGCGCGCTCCAATAAAGTCAGCCCGAGCGAGTCGGTTCGAGGACCGGTTCCATCCGGGCGAGGACATCCTTGGCATCGAACACCCCAAGATTGCTGGTCGCTGCCAGCAATGATGCATCCCAGCGGTTCGCCGGATCGGGATGCAGATGGGCGAAATCGGGATCGAGCCGGCGCGCCGCTTCCTGGAAACTGATGGTAACGATTGGGGTCACGCGGGCGACTTCCGAGTTGGAACCGGTCCCCGACATCTCGTCGTCCGGCTGGTCCAGATAGACGTCCAGCGGCGGTTGCCCGGCGCCGAGGCCAACGTGGTACAGCGTCTCTTCCTCCATCGACGCCGGCATCGCTTCCCCCTCCCCGACTGTGACCAACGCGGCGATGAACTCCTGTTCCTGGACCCGACAGGCGTCCAGCACCCAGCCGATCAGGCCGGCAATGAAGCGGGTAGGGGTTTCGGTCCGGCGCAGCGCGCTCAGTTCGGGATGGTTAGGGCAGGTCCAGGAGGTCCAGCAGCGCGTTCGGCGTATCCAGAATCGCGCCGATCGCCGCGCGCAGGCCGTCCGGATCGGGCAACCGCAGCAGATCGGGCGCCACCGACCGGTGCTGCTGGGCCTGAATGGCGTCCGGAGTCTGCGGCAGAAGTTCGACAAAACGGTTGAGCCGGTAGGCGGGGGCAGTGGGCGGGCGAGCATGGAACAGCTCGGCGCGGATCAGGGTAGACCCCTGAAAGATATGCGCCTGCCCCACCCGCTGGTCGCGGATATCGAGCAGATCGATCCGGGAGCGCTTCTCCACGCCCGCGCTGCTGGTGTCGTGGTAATAATTGCTGAGCCAGGCGTTGTCGTGGCGGGCGAAACCGCTGGTCGGCGTCACCCACGCCTCGCCGGCGGTTTTCTGAAACAGCTCGAAGGTTTCGTGGGCATCCTCGATCTTCATGGCGATCTTGATCAGGGTGTTGCCAAAGATCGCGGCGGCTTCTTCCTTGGATTCCTTGCCGAAGCTCGGCGAATCCTGGCCGCCGAAGCACACCGCGAACCCCAGGGCGCGGGCCTGCGCGGCCACCACCGCGAAGCCCTTGACCGCGTAGTAGCCGTACTCGTCGTTGAAATCGAGAAACGGCGACGGCGCATTGAGCGGCTTGCTGACGATTACCTCGCGATGGCTGCCCTCCAGTCGCGCCCCCAAGCCAACCGCCAGCATGGTCTTCATGGCGGCGACGATCACCTTTCCCAGGCTGGCCAGCTCGTCGGGACTCTTCTCCAACGCCGGCAACTGCACCAGCAGAATGCGGCGGTTGAGCACCAGGTCGGCGAAGTCCACCTCGCCTTGCCGGACCCGGTAGATGTGGCCATACACGTCCGCCAGTTGGGTCAGCATCCGGTTGAACTGATTGACCAGGTAGCCGTGCTGCACGTAGGTCTGCGGCTCCGGCTGGGTCGGGTAGCTCCGCGCGCGGATGACGTCGATGGTGAATGGCACATCCGGGTTCTGCGATTCCCAAAGCTGGCGCGGTTCCCGGAAACCCGGCACGCTATCCAGGTAATGCTCAAGGCCAGCCTGGACGGCGGCGGGCAGGATGAAGCCGTCCACCTGGTGTTCGGCGCGCAGGCTCCAGTCGATCAGCGTATCGAGCGGCAGGGCACGACGCAGCGCCAGCACGTCGAAAGTGAACGGCTCGCCCCGCTCGTCCATGCCCCGGTCGCGCAGCGCCACCAGCACCCGAACCACCACGGTCAGCAGGCCGATGGCCTTGTCCTTCCAGGTCGCCGAATCACCGCCCGCCTCCGCCATCTGCGCCACCAGCAACTGGGTCAGGGTGTCGGCGGAGCCGGTGGCGAACGGGTTGAAGGTATTGCTGAGCCGTCGTTCCACCGGCGCGTCCGGATCCACGGTCGCGGCCCCGGTCAGGTAGTTGATCACGTACAGGTCGTCCTCGCGCCCGCAGGCGCGGGCCAGCGCGAACGTTTTCGCCCACAGCGCGGTATCGCCCTTGGCGTCCTTGAAAGCGAAGCCGGACCCCCACAGCAGCGCCTGAGCCGCCAGGCCGAGCATCGCTTCGGTCTTGCCGGCGCCGGTGCCGCCCAGGATCAGCAGATGAGTGCGAACTTCGTCCTCGGTCACGTACAATTCGGCGCCGGACCGGCGATCGTTGCCGAGATGGAACAGACCCCGCGCACGGTGGCATTCCGTCTCCGATCCCGGCTTGAGATCGTGGGGATCGGAACCCGGATAACGATCAGGCAGTTTCAGAGGCAATCGAGGCTTGAGACGCCAACCGCCCACCGACCAGGCCCAACCCCGCCAGCAGACCGAGATCCAACACGGCCGGATACCGATACACCACTCCTGCCAACACCAGACTCACCATACCCAGAACACGCGGCTGACGGCACGCGATCCTGAACCGCTGGAACGGTGTCTGGATATTGCGCAGGTAAAACCGGGGATGGATGACCTGGTCGGGATCAACCCCGCGCGGGAGCGTGGACCGGAACATCGCGGGCAGGTCTCGTGCCTACCGGGTGAGCCGGCCCGCCGCCGCACGGCTGGCGGGGGAAACTGGATACCCGGCGGGATCGTCGAACAGTGCCGGTGGGGGCCATTCGCCGGGATCAGTTCGCGCCAGCGGAGCGCGAGCCACCGGCTCGGCCCGGCCCGCGATGCCCGCAGGCACAGTGAGCCGGTCGGTCTCCACCGGCAGGAAAAACAGAAACCAGATCGCGAACAGGATCGTCACCCCGGCGACGGCTCGCGCCAGCCACGCCGTCCCCCTTCCCGAAGATCGGGTCAACCGGTCGAGCTGCCGCAGTGCCTCGACCTCGGTCGCGAACGTCGCCAGCACCCGACGGCCGCTGGGTATCTCCCCTAACCCTGCCACAAACTCGGCGACCAACGCGTGGCCGCTCTGCTCCGGCAGTGGCTCCACCTGGAGATCGAGGGCACGGACACTGGCCATGGAAATCAGCGTCAGGCGGTTGACCTGACGCGCCAGCAGAACGGTGGTAGTCAACCGAAGCGTCGGCGCGATTGGCTTCATGTGAAACATTGGATCACTCCAGGTCGGGCGCTCATGGACGGTCGGCGGGTGCCACCGCCTCGCAGTGCGGCGGGCGCACGGCGCGCGTGAGGGTAAGGGCCAGCGCCTCCACCGCGCCGGTCACCGCCGGGTCGTGCAGCGCGCCCCCCATCCGCCGCTCGGCCAGGTAATGCGCGCAAGCCCCCAACCCCTCGACGAACGGCGCCCGACGACCCAGCGAGGTCAAGGCGTACCACAGCGGACGATCCACCCCCTTGAGCCAGGTGAACAGTGCTGGCGGAAGTACCCCACTCCGCCGGGCGTCCTCCAGCAACCGCATCAACACGGTGTGGGTATAGCCGTGTTGGCCAATCGCGTCCCGGACGGCGGCATGGTCGAGGCAGGGCCGAGTCGCTTGGATCACCCGTCGATAATCGGCCGCTATCGGCCGATAGTCGTTGTCCTTCCGCCGCGCGGCCCGCCAGGCCAGCTCGCGCAGCCCCGCATAGGTTCGCCGATCGAAGTCGGCGGCGGCTCGCTCGTCGGCTGTGACGAACGCGACGGCGCGCAGCGCGAATAGGCCGGCCAGGGCTTGGGCATGGAGCGGCAGCGCGTCCGCGTCGCGCCACGGTTCACCCAACTGACGAGCCAGCGCCATCCACGCCCGTTCGCGGTGCAGTTCCGGGGCTTCGGCCGCCGGATCGACCAGCAGATCGAACCGCTCCACGAACGCCCACTCCGCCAACGCCATCCCCCAGCGTGGATGGTCGAGCGGGAGACGGATGTTTTCCCGACGCAAGGCGTGTAGCGCATATGGCCACTGCTCGCCCATCCCCTCAGCCAGTCCACGCAGGTCGAATCGCCGGCGAAACCGCTCTGCCGGATGCATGACCAGCAGCCACCCTCCTACCGCGACCAGCCCCATCACCACCGGCCAGCGCCACACCCGGCCGACTTGGTCCAGCAAGCCGCCCCACAGCGCGACCGATACCGGCGCCGGCGTTGCCAGGGCATCTCGCACAACGTCGGCCAGCGCTCGGCTCCCGGCATCGCCGGCCCCGAGTCGGTGCAGGAGATCGAGTTCAGCCAGTTTGAGGCGCAGGGTCAGGGCGACCAGATCGACACCCAAGACCTGCCACGCCACCCAACCGGCGCCCAGCGCCAGCCCAGTCATCCATAGCCACTCGAAGGGATCGTGAGATCGGTCGTTGCCGCTCATCGTCCGGCTCGGCTAGACGCCCGCAGTCGCGGCGGTGTCCCGCAATCCGTCGGCCATGTCGCTGGCCCGATCGTGGCGGGCTTCAACCTCGGGATCGCCACTGGGCCGGTCGTCGTGCTCGTCGGCGGGGTGGACCCGTAGCTCTGGCGGCGGCACCGCCAGGACCCGCGTTCGCGCCCTCATCCGTTCGAAAGCTGATTGCAGCATGGCGATTTTCCTCCATACGTAAAGAATGGGTTGGCGGAAGCACCTACGGCGCTGGCGATAGGGACGAGGGCGGGGTGACCGTGCCAGATGTGGAGTTGCCGGTCACGCCAATCGAGCCGGTCGAGCCGGGATTGACCAGTCGGTTGGCGGCCGCCAGTTCCGCCAGCAGCGGGCCGCGCCGGTGGGCGTCCATGCCGGAGGCGACCTGCTCGGCCAGCAGCAGTTCCATCCGTTCGCCCTGGCGGAAACGCAGATACGTCAGGTTGATCTGGAGCGCCGCCATGTAGGCCAACTCTCGCAACACGGCGGCCTCGGGGCTGCCGGCAATGCCGGCGTACCAGGACGGCGATGCATAGCGCCGGTCCACCTCGGTCTTGAGCAGCTCGGCATAGGAAATCCGCTCCGGGAGCTGAGCCCGCAAGGCGGCGAGATGCTCGTCGGCCTTGGACTCCCGCCAGACCCGCTCCAGCCAGCCCCGCAGGGCGGTCGAGGGCACCCGCAACGCCAGTGCGTGGTTCAGCGTGTAGCGAGCCACTGACAACTGGCCCTCGTACACTTTCTTGCGCATCCAGAACGCCATCCCTTGCGGCGTGCCTTGCAGGTCCTTGGGCAAATCGTCCAGCGGATACGGATCGACCAGGTTATCGATGAACCGCCGGGCGTCCAGCACCCGATCCGGATTGAAACTCAACACTTCGGGCAGGTAACTGTTGGGTCGGGTCGAGTCGGGCGCCGATCCAACCCCGGAACCCGACAGCAGGGTTTCCGCCAAGAAGGGCGCGTTCGGTCGCGCGCTCGCCTGCGTGCAGCCCCGCACGCCGACGTCTTCCGGAGCGCAATAGTCGGTCAGGTAGGTTTCGACCATCGCCTTGCTCGCCGCCGTGCCGGTTTTCTCGGGACGGCGCAGGTGGTTGAACGCCCGCAGGTAGGCTTCCGCCCGGTCGCGCGCCGGACCCGCCGCCGCCGCCGCAGTGGCGGATTCGCACCCGCCGGTCGGCAGCATGAACCCGATGTCCTGCCGCGCCCGCAGCGAGTCCTTTTCGACCTGGGCGCCAGACTGCCGGAGGGTTTTGATCTCGGCGGACAGGTGGTTTTTCAACTCGGCAAACTGCCGGATCATTTCCACTTTCAATTCATGGATAGCGGCGACCACGCAACCATCGCAGTCGGCGCGAGCCATCGGCGTTACCGTCAACCCCACGATGGCCGCCAGCAGGGCGAAGCGTCCACGGATACCATCGCGCCACGGAATCAGGCGGCATTCGCGCTTCACCGATACCTCCGACTTATTAATATTGCTTTTAATAGAATAATAAACAAATATTAAAAAAGCTATCCCCCTTGGAGCATCCCGCTTGCGCGATTTCCTCAAACGACGCCTGCACCGCTATCGCGAGGATCTCTTCGGTGGTCTGGCCGGGACGATCCATCGCTCGCGATCCCAGATCGACCAATTGATCGCCGCAGTCACCGCGATTCCGACGAATCCCACATCCACCACTCCCGCAGTCGAAGTCAGTGCGCATTGCGACGACAGCGCCATCGACCCGATCAAGCGATTACCGGTGGCAGGCGTGGATGGCACGGTCGCTGCTGGGCGCGGGCGGTGTTAGCGCGTCCATACTGCTACACCGGTTGCTGCTCGGCGATTTCGGCGGCGCCCTGGCCAGTCTTGGCTCGACCGCGACACTGCTAGGACTTGGCGCTGCATCCAGCTTTCCGCTGCTGGACGATGCGCTACCAACCTACGGGCACGCCGCGCGTTTTCCTGGCTCATCCTCTCCATTGGTGGCCACCCGACTGGCCGGCCGTCGCCCCCACGGAACGGAGCGCTCCCCATGATCCGATCAAGCACTGAACCTGTTTTTCGGTTCGCGCTGCTAGCGGCGGTCCTGTTTCCGATGATGCTGTTCGCGCCGGTCTGCTCCGCGCAGGCCCAAGCGGTCCCTCCTCCGCCCGAACCGGCCTATGCTTTCGATCCGAACCAGAATCTCGAGCCCACCGGCGGCGACATCAGTATCCACCTGCTGGAAGGCATTCTGGGGTCGGTGATCAGCCGGGTTCGCCTGACCGACGGCCTGAGCGCCAGCGATGCCGGCCCGTTCGGCGAGATGTTCTCGCTGTTCAACGGCTTTCTGTTGTTCCTGCTGGGGATCGTGGTGTTCGTCAAGCTGGTCGCGGCGCTGCTCGACACCGCGCACGAGGGCGAGGCCCTCGGCCAGGACCGCTCCACCACCTGGACCCCGATCCGGATCGTCCTTTCCGCCTCGATGCTGATCCCGCTGGTCAACGGTTACAGCTTCATCCAGGTGATCGTGTTGTGGGTCACGCTGAGTGGTGTCGGCTTGGCCGACGCCGTCTGGTCGACGGCGGTCGATCAGTTCGCCAAGACCACCATTTTCGCACCGCCGCCCCCACCCCAGGCGCGGCAACTGGCTGTGGCGATGCTGGCCTCCAACGTCTGCGAGCAGGTGGTGACGGCTCTGCCGGCGCGGGGAACCGCGCGCTACGAGGTCCGTTATGTCAGTCGCGCCGGCGAACTGGGCCATTACCAGGAACGGGGCGGACGCTGGTCGGTGACCGGCATGGGCGAGGCGGCCTGCGGCGGATTCGTCATTCGCGAACCGCATCAGGGTATCGAACCCGAGCAGGGCGCCACCGGTCTTGACGCGCTCGACGGTTTCCTGCACTGGGTGGCGCGGTTGTTCGGGTTCGCCGACGACGTGCGCGAAGCGCTCGCCGCCACGCTGATGGCCGCGCACGAGCGGACGGCGCTCCGCCTGCGCGAGGAACTGAAGCCGCTGGCCGAACGCATCGTCCAAGGGCCAGGGCGCCCTGACCGAGTGCGTGACCGATCCCACCGGCCGGCTGACCCACCGTCAGTGCCTCAGCCTGATCGATGCCGCCGCCGAACACTATGTGCAGAATCTGCAGGCGGAGATCCTGACCGCGGTCAATGTGGCGGGGCAGCGCGCCTTCACCGAGTTTGCGGCGGCGGCCAAGGACGAGGGTTGGCTCTCGGCGGGCAGTTGGTTCTACCGGTTGGCCGCCCTCAGCGAATACCAAAACAAGCTGGCCCTGAATGTGCCGGAGCCCTACCCCATCCGCGCCTGGGAAAAACTGCCGCTGGAGGACGTGGAAACCTACCGCCATACCCTCGACCGCCTGACCGCGCTGCTCGCCGAGGCGGAAACCGACCGGGATGCCGGTCTGCTCAAGGGCGATCCGAACAACAGCCGGCTGGACGATGCCTCGCGCGGCTTCCTGCGCTGGACCCTGGACTGGATCCAGCACCACCTGTTCGGCACGGTGCATCCGCTGTTCGCCCTGGCCAGCCTGGGGCATGCCCTGCTGGCGGCCGTGCTGACGCTGGTCGGCGCCACCGCCCTCGTTCAGATCATGCCCGCCGGCAAGCTGGCGACGGTCGTCGGCGGTATGACGGACGTACTGGGCCAGGTCGATGGAAAAACGGGCGGGGCGCTGTCGCTGGGCGGGCTTGATCGTCGGCATGGTCGCGCTCGCCCTCCTCGCCTTCGCCCTGATGGCGGCGATTTATATTCCCGCTGGTGCCGTTCATCATCTGGACCGTGGGGGCGCTGCAGTGGGTGTTGCTGGTGTTCGAAGCCCTGGTGGCGGCGCCCCTGTGGGCGATCTGGCACCTGCGCAACGGCAAGGGGTTCACCGCCGAAACGCTGAACTGGCTACCTGCTGCTGCTGGCGCTGCTGCTGCGGCCGGCGCTGATGGTGTTCGGCCTGCTGGCCGCGACGATCATCAGCTATTACCTGCTGCAACTGGTCAGCGGGTTGTTCATCGTGGCGGCGATCAATGCCGCCAGCGGCAACGTCACCGGCCCGGTGGTGGTCACCGGCCTGCTGGTGGTGTTCGTGCTGGTGGCGGTGGACCTCACCCTGAAATGCTTTGGCCTGATTCACCGCCTGCCGGATGCCGCCTTGCGCTGGCTCGGCGGCGCCTTGGAGCAGGCGCTGGATACCGCCGAACTGGGCCACCGCTCGGAAGGCGCCCTGCGCGCGGGGGTGAAAACGGTGGAAGGGGGAATCCAGCGCTGGCGAGCCAACCGGGTGCCTGATTTGAAGCGGCTGGACACGGCGGCGTCCGTGCAGCCAGTGGAATCAAGAGCAGACGAGAATAATTCGGGTCGTTAGGGTTTGAGTGCATTGTAGACTGGGTTGAATGCCGCTCGGTAAATCGTATTGCGGTACCCATAGTCACTCAGAATGTTGTCAACCGTAGTGCGATCTCCTTGCTCGTAAGCATCGACCAAGGCCTTAATGAATCGCCAGATGACCTTCGTTGGCTGCCGTCTTGGTCGCCAACCGCTCGCGCAGTTCGCGCAACTCGCCATCGTGCAACCGCTTCAGAAACTGCTCGTGCTGGCGCTGAGCCATGCCCAGCAGCGCATGATCCACCACGTCGAGCGCCATCTTTCCTCCTCACCGTCATTCCGGTCAGTCCGGCCAGAAATCCTCATCCAGCATCGCTTCCAGCCCGAAGGGGCAAACCGTCGGGAAAGCTCCCCAAGTCCAACTGCGTTTCATTGGCGGCCCACAAGCGGGCTTTCCGATAGGCGCCGGGCACCACGGTGGGCAGCGTGGGGCGCAGGCTGGGGTTTTCCTCCAGCAGTTCCTCCAGTTCGATGCGCTGGAGGGTGATCGTGTTGCGCCAACTGGCGCCGCGTCCCGCCGGGCTGGTGGCGCCATTTCAGCAAATGCGCCAGCAGTACCGTCAGCCGACTGCCCAAGGCGCGCTGTTGGCTCTTCCCCATGCTCTCCAGCTCCTCGGCGACGTGTTCCGCATCGATCTCCGCCAAACGCCCCTGACGGATCAGTTCGGCATTGCGCATCGCCCAGGCGTGAAAGTCCTGGTGATAGATCTCGCTGGCTCCACTCATGGCCTTTCCTTCCCTATCCATTGACTCACTGACTTACCGATTCATCGACTCACTGACCCACTGACTCATTGACTTACTGACTCACTGACTTACCGACTCATCGGCGGGTTTGCTCATATACTCCTTTAAGGCGACTCGAACCACATCCGAAACGCTCATGTCGGCATCCAGAGCGAATCGCCGCAGGCGTCGATATTCCGATTTCGGCATCCGCACGTTCAGCCGCGCCTCGCCATCTTCCACGGCCAGTTGCTGCCGCACCCGGTCGATATGCTCGGAGGTTCTTCCCGTCGGTCGGCCCGCTTTCAACGCCATGCCCGAATCTCCTCGACCAGCGTCCGAATTTCCTCGGCCGCCGCCCCCTGCGGTTCGGCGTCCAGCACCGTGGACCCCTGGGCGGCGCTGTTGGCGTAGACCACCCGCTGGCTGGTAAAGGCTTTAAAGATCGGCAAGCCGTAGCCCTCCAGGGCCGCGCGGATCTCGCCCGCCAGCTTGGTGCCCACGATCTGCCGCGACACCAGAAACGCCGCCTTGAGTTTTCCGTCGGTGACGTCCTGACGGGCTTTGACCAGTTCCACCAGGGATTCGGCGGCCCAGATATCATAAGGCGAAGGTTGGACCGGGATCAGCACTCGGTCGGCCACCTTGAGGGCAGCCACGGCCAGTTCCTCGATGCCCGGCGACCCATCGATGATCGCCCAGGCGAAGCCCTGCGTGACGCTCTTGAGGTTTTTGAACAGCGGCGGCCGGTCCATGCCGACCACCGGCGGGAGCGCGTTGTCTTCACCGGCGGCGGCGTACCAGTCGCGGGCGCTGCCCTGGGGGTCGCTGTCGATCAGGATCACCGCCTCACCCGCCAGTTGAAAGCCCCGGGTGAGGTTGGTGGCAATGGTGGTCTTGCCCACCCCGCCTTTTTCGTTCAACACCGCGATCACCGTCATGCCCGTTCCCGTGAGTATCAGTTAAGGATACTCATATACTCACATACTCATGGAGTCAAGATCAAGCGATCTCTATCGGCAAGCATGCTCCAGTTTCGGTAAAATTGAGGTAAAGTGCTTATCTTTGTTTATCATTGATCATCAGCAAGAGGGTTAGCGGTGACGACACGAATCTCGCGGATGGTGGGCTTCTCCGTTCCACCGACGATGGCCGAGGAATTGGACCGCGTGGCGGAGGAAGAGCGCCGCACCAAGAGCGAGCTATTTCGCGAAATGTTCCGGGTGTATCTGACCTACCGACGGATCAAGCGGCAGCAAGAAGACGAAGAGCGGCTGGACCGCACTGATACGGCAATCCCCGGAAGTAACCTCGGTGTTCCCAATGATCGATACCGGGAGCGCCGAAGCCCTGCCGGAAACCGCACGGTCTGTCGCTCCACGGGCGAAAACGACGGGTATCCAAACCGGGAAAGATCGCTGACCCGCTCGCGGCCGCCGAGAAACGCCGCAGCCCAAAAAATCCATGACCTGAGCAGCCATTGTCAGCCTCCCTTTCGATGTAACCATGAACTCGCCCAAAACCCGCTTCAAGACGGCTGCTGACCGACCCAGGATCGTGGAAATCGACGCTGCGCGACCTCCATCCCAACCCGGACCAGCCGCGCAAGACCTTCAGCGAAGAGAGCCTGATCGAACTGGCGGCCTCCATCGAGCGGCACGGCCTCATCCAGCCGATCACCGTCAAGCACCTGGACGACGGAACCTACTTGCTAGTGGCCGGCGAGCGGCGGTTCCGGGCGTTCGAGCGGTTGGGGCGACCCACGATTCCGGCTATCGTGACGATGGGCGACGCTGAAGAGATCGCACTCATCGAAAACATCCAGCGGGAGGATTTGAACCCGCTTGAGGAGGCCGAAGCCCTGACGCGGATGATGGACCGTCATCAACTACACCCAGGAACAGTTGGGGCAAGTGATCGGCAAATCCCAGGCGGCCGTCAGCCAGGTACTGGGTCTACTGAATCTTCCCGAGACGATCAAGGCCGAGTACCACACCGCGCCACGCTCCAGCAAATCGCTGCTCGTGGAAATCGCGGCCATGAAGAGCGAAGCGGAACAGTTGCGGCTGTGGACCGCGATCAAGGATGGCCGGATTGCCAACGTCAAGGCCGCCCGGGCGGAGCGCTCGGCCCATAACCATAACAGGGGCGAGTCCGTCGTCCGCTTCGACCCGGGAGGTTATCAAGGCCTGTAAGCCGCTTACAAGGGTCCTGGAGCGCCTCGACGCACACCGGACGCCGCCCCGATGCCCCGCCGACGACTACAACGCGCTGACGTAGCGCTGTGCGAGCGTTTTAAACGCCATTTTGGCCGGCATGACGCCCGAATCGCCGGACCGTCGAAACCGACGATACCGATTACGAACGCTGACGCCGCCCTCTCCATCGCCCCCATGCCCCGCAATACCTCCTCCTCAGCCCACCTCGAGAGAATGCGGAACTCGACCTCGGTCGAGGGCAACGAGCCGGGTCAGTTGCTCCCCCTGGAAGAAGATCAACTCTTCCACGAGATCAATTTGCTACGAGTCGAGGGCTTTTACTTTTGTCTCGACCCCAAAGCAGCGGCGAAGCGGCGAGGACCGCCAAACCTCCATCGAGAAGCTCAAGCAGGCCGGGTTCGGTGGTGGATCAGCCCATCACCATCGAACCGCATCCCACGTACGGCTACCCGTCGGTGCTGGCCTACAAGCTGCTGCAAGCGATTATGAAGAAGCTGACTGAATACGGCTATCCGGCGCCCGAATACGTATCGTTCAGCAAACGGGAGCTGGCGGAGTTATGCGGCCATGCCTCGTTCGGTGGCTGGCAGTCCCAAAACCTGTTTCGGGCCGCCATGCAACTGAATTCCACCAAGGTCTGGTGTTCTTTTTTCGACAAGGACAACAAGGACTGGCAGGTCATTACGTTCTACATCGTGGATTCCTGCCTGTTCTCCGGCCGGGGAGACAAAATCCAGCAGTGTGTGTTCCACCTGCATCCAGCCATCATCAAGTCGCTCAACAGCCGCTACAGTTTTTGCCTCAACTTCGCCCGGATGGCCGGTCTGGAACCGATCGGCGCGGCGCTGTTCAAGCGGCTGTTTTTCCATTTCTCCAACCTCTACAGCAAAAATCAATCGTCGGATCTTATATTTACCAAAGACTACGCCGCTATTTGCCGGACGTGGCTGGGTGACATCAAACCGGAGCGCTATAAATCGCTCATCGTGAGCAACCAGTTGGGACGACACTTGCAGGCCCTCAGGCAATGCGGTCTGATCCGGTCTTGGGAGATCAGGAAGAACGCGGACAAAACCGGCTTCAACCTTTCTTTTTCGCCGGGAAACGGGTTCTTTGAGGACTATCACCAATTTTATGCTCCCCACCAGCAACCACCGATGCTGGTTCGCAAAACCCAGGACGAGCGAACCATCCAGCGGCCGATGGAACTGGTGGCCTACTTCTATCGACGGCTCTACCAAACAGACAGCGTGGACGAAGTGATTTTTTCCGACAAGGAAACCGCATTCGCGGCGGCGCTACTGGAGAACCACTCCTTCGAAGACCTGCAAGCCTGGGTGGATTTTGCCCTGGCCGAAGCCAGAAAGACAGGATTCGACATCCGAAGCTTCGGGGGCATCCGGCAGTACGCGGCAGCGTTCGAGTCGCGGCACACCCAGGAGCGGCAGCACCACGAACGGGAAACGGCGCAAGCCAACGAGCGGCGGGAACACCAGCTTCAGGAACGCTATCAGCAATTCTATCGGTCGGAATTGCTGCGCCTCCGCCAAGCGTTGGGCACCGAGGCGCTGGCAGCCCTTGAGGAACAGGCTCGTCAATCGTTAGGCGACGAAGCCAACGGGATCGGGGCGCGGTTTCTGGTACGGGTACGGGTCGATCAGGCGTTGGTTCAACAACACCAGGTCCCGTCCTTCGAGCAGTGGCGGCAACAAAATCCTATTTGACCCCCAGCTACGAACACCAAATCACGGGGCATCCAAAAACGTAATCATATAGATACCAAATTGTAGATAACTTATCTGGCATAGCTACTGCCAGTATGATTAGCCTTAGCTAAAAACGAGCTATTTAGTATCGTTTATAATGCATAATTAACGTAAGATCACGTTTTTTCAAAGGGTTATCCACCTAAGTAGTGACTAATTTTCCATATATGGATAATGCCCGAATGTTACCCATGGATGGGTGGCAGTGCCTCTGAAACCGTAAACATCGGTACCGGGCTATTGAACGCCCACTCATTCGCCTCGGCATATCGGGCACATGGTCTTGTACTCAGACCAAGAATCGCACCGAGTTATTGGACGTCCAATAATCCTCTCGCAAGATCAGACGACGAAATTGTCAGTCATTCCAGGGCTTGATTCATGCGGTTTCCCGCCCTGGCGAGACCACTCCCTCAACAGATGGATCCCTTGGCAAGTGGTGAGTATTTTGACAAAAATTGCCGCGATACTTTGAGTCATCGCATTTGTAGCTTGTTAAAAAGAAGGTGCCGATGTGATGTCCATAACGCAAGGCCTTAGAGAATAAAGTATGCGTGCTAACGAGATCGGAAAGATTTCCTTATCATATTACAAATAAAATTAATATCTTATAAATACATGGATGATCGTTTTCCAACTGAAGTGGGTATTTTGACAAAAATCATAATTCGACAAAGGCGTGCTCTCAAAGCTCATGGTGCAATGAAAAAAACTATGAGCCGGCCCCGTCGGACAGGTCTGACGCATGGATCAACGCTAAAGCCGGTCGATAAAGTGAGTATTTTGACAAAATAAAATCAGGATTTTGGCGGCAGGGTGAGTATTTTGACAAAAGAAAGTGAGTATTTTGACAAAAGAAAGTGAGTATTTTGACAAAAATTTTTTTCCGAAAATGTCTCATAATAAATTGATAATTAAGTTGTTTTTCAAAAAACTCCAGTTCTCATATATATTTATATATATTCAAAACACACACGCGCGTGCGCGCGTTTTATGTGTGTTTCTTGAAAACGAAGAGAAAAACCAGCAATCACGGTCGTGTATCCAGCGCTTACCCACGCCTCTTCACTCCAAGACCATTGACGATGTCATCGTCAATAAGGGGATCTACAGGACAGAGGCTTGGCATTTCGGCAGAGCCCACAACAGCAGTCCGAGCAATCCCCAGTTCGCCGTGACTCAATCGTTGCCACTGTCCACCCTCGTGCGTTTCGATCCAAGTCCATACAACCAGATCAGCGTGAGGGCCTGAGTCGGGTTCGAACCGGGAATCCGCGAGAACCGCGAAGTCATCCAGACAGCCTTCGCCTTCGGGTCCAACAGTCAGGACGTACTCGACGTTTGAGCTGCTCGCCCAGCCCATCTAATGCTTTTTCCTCTCCCCACCGTCCGATCAGTAGCGTGGGGGTGACCAGCGTCGAAAGCGCATCGAACACCGGGGCGACGTGGGCTTCTTCCGGCAACAGCACGACTGCGGCGCCCACCCGCCAGCAAGCTCGTCGCGCCCGGATCGCTTCGGGTGCCGACGGGATCCAGCCGCATCGCGACGACATCGCCAGACTTCAGACCCAGGAACCGCAATGCGGTGGCGTAACGCTCGACAGTCAGCAAGCGCTCATGGAAAACGCAAGCCAGCGGAATATCCAGACTGGTGGGATCCATCAGGTGGGCCTCGCGAAATCAGATGGTCTTATACTAAGTCTACAATTTTCTTTTCCATCGATTTATTGATATATATTATAAAAAAACGTGGTTATAAAATAAACTTAAAACAACAAAACTGGACTGTATTTCGAATACAAATGCCTGCCATACCTCCAGATCGCCCTGTGTTGGGCCAGGATCTCCCCATCCTCGCGGCCCGGTTGAACCGGACGCCCGCCGAGTGTTGCGCGCTGCTCGGGATTTCCCAGTCGAGCTGGTCGGCCTGGAAAAAGCGAGAGGATCAACCGATACCCAGCTCCACGGTCGCGCTCGCTATCCGCCTCTATGACTGCTTCCCCGAACTGGCGCCTCGCGAACCCACGCCCGAAGAGCTACATGGTTTGTTGAATCAGGTGACGGGTCAAACCGTTCCGTATACCCGCCTGGCCGCGTTACTAGGCCGGGAACGGAACGTCCGGCTACCGCTGGACGCAACGCGGTCGTCCTTCCCTGCCGGTCTCCCGGCTCATCGGGGCCGTACAGCGGTTGTTGTTGACCCGCTTCACGACAGGACTGCACGAATACGAACAGATGGTTGCACGGGAAGCAACGGCACGAGGAATCGTCGATCTTTTCCAGGAAGGCTCGTGGGTACCGGAGAAGGATTAAAACCAAGCTCAATAACGAGAGAAAGGAGAACGGAGAACGGAGCTACCACCGCCGGGGTGAGTGGGCCAATCCGCCGGCAGCGCTGATTAGGCGCGGATTCCTATCACCAGCCCAGAGGATTGTCGTCATGAAAATCGATCTCATCACTTCCATGGCTGTTCTTTGGGGCGCTACCGGCATGTTTATCGCCGCTGTTCAAGCCGCACGGGCGGCGGACGACGACCGGGATGGCGATCTCCCACGGGTGCTGACCCCATCGCGACTGCCTCAGCGCCTCGATGAGGCGCCGAGCACGGTCACCATCATCGACCGCGCGCTGATCGAAGCCTCGGGGGCGCGTCGCTTAGTGGACGTGCTCCGATTGGTTCCCGGTTTCCAGGTCGGATACAAGACCAACAACTTGCCGACCGCCACCTACCACGGGCTGAGCGACGAGTACGCGCGGCGGACCCTGCTGCTGCTGAACGGGCAGCGGATTTTCCAGTACTCGCGCGGGGTGATCGAATGGAACAACCTGCCCATTCCGTTGGAAAACATCGAACGGATCGAAATCGTGCGGGGTCCCGCCGCCGCCGCGTATGGGTCCAACGCCCTGCAGGCGGTCATCAACATCCAGACCGGCAGCGCCGCCGAGTATCCTGGTCTTTCGACCCGAGTCGCGGCCGGCGGCGCGGGCATCGCGGATGGATTCCTGCGCTACGGCGGACAGGTGGGGGCGATGGACTACACCCTGTCCCTGTCCAGCGTGGGAGACCACGGCTATCCCGGTGTCTACGACGACCGGCGCAACAGCAGTCTGTCGTTCCTGGGCGAAGTGCCGCTCGAAGCGGGCGGTGAATTGAAACTGCAAGCCGGGTTCGCCCGGGGTGATTACGGGATTCAGGATCCCGAACCTATTTTTTCGGCGCCCGCGCGCGATTTCCCGGTCACCGACGCTTTCCAGAGCCTGCAATGGCGGCGGCCCGGCACCGCCAACGATGAGTGGACGCTGACCCTGTCGCACAACGTCTTCCATTACGGCGACCGGGGATTTCTCAACGACCAACTCCTGCCTGGCGTTACCTTGCGTTTCGACTACGACATCCAGGAGGAACGCTACGAAGCCGACGCCCAATACCTCCGCCGGTTCTCCGATCGCTGGCGCGCCGTGGCGGGTTTCGGTTATTACCATGAAGCGGTGCGTTCGCCGCGCTACTTCGATACCGACGCCACGCTCGACAACGCTGTGTCCTGGTTGGCGGGTCACGGGGAATACCGGATCGATCCCGCCTGGGTTCTGAACGCCGGCGCCATGCTGGAATATGCCTCGCTGTCGGCCTCGTGGCTGTTCCTGCCCCGGTTGTCGGTCCACTACCATGTGGACAACCGGCAAACCCTGCGCTTGGCTTATTCGACGGGCTCGCGTCAGCCGACGCTCTACGAAAACAACGGCCGGGCCATCATTCGCGGGGTGAACGTGCCGCTGACGATCTATGGCGTGATCGCCAGCGGCGGACTCGACCCGGAAATCAACCGTTCTTTGGAGGTGGGCTATCACTGGCAGGCCGCCCGGAACCAGTTCGATGTGCGCCTGTTTCAAGAACGCTATTCCGACTACATCGGGACTTACTACCGGCCCGCGCCCGAGGTGCCGACCATGCTGCCCGGGGTAGTGCTGGATTTCGCCAATGACCACCCGCTGACGGTTCGCGGGTTGGAAGCGCAAGTAGACTGGCGGAATGCGTCGGGCACCCGGCTGTTCGCCAGCTATGCCCTGACCGCCATCGACGCTTCGGGAACCCGCTTCGACGCCGGCTATGAAGACAGCGCGCCGCGCCACGGGCTGGGGCTGCTGGTCAGCCAGGAGTTCGGCAACGGCTGGCAGGCGAGTCTGAACTACGACTATCAGTCCGGCATGCGGTGGTACCGGGATCAGCCGATCGACGGCTATCATCAACTGGGCGTCCGGCTGGCCAAACGCTTCAAACTCGGTTCCACGCCAGCCACCGCCGAGGTGATCGGAGCCAATCTGCTGGGGCCGGTCAGCGATTACCTGCCGAGCCGCGAGTGGGATCGAAGCATATTCCTGCGGTTTACCATAGACCATTAGTCCTCTTGAAAATGCGCCTTGCCACGATGGGTTGCGGACTTCTGGTCCTGATTCTGATGATGCTCTGCGCCCAGGCCCGTGCCGCCGCGCTGCTATTCGTCACCAGTAGCGACTCACCCGAGCACCGCGAGTTCCTGGCGCGACAGCGACAATGGCCAGCCGGCGCCGATATGTTGGCCCTCGAGGCGGTCGAAGCCCAGGGAGCCCGTCTGATTGGATTGATCGTCTGGCTGAAATCGGCCCCATCGCGGCGGAAATCATTACCGCCGCGCGCGACCATTCAAGCCTTGATACGGGCGGGATGCCCCACCTTGGCCGATCTATGCCAGCAGGTCGACGTCGTGGTGGCCGTGGCCGAGGATGCCGCGCGCGCGGCGGAGAAAATCTGCTCCATTCCCCTGCTGATGGTGCTGGTGCCGGACGCACAGCTCCAACCGCTCCTTGAGCAGACCCGAGGACCGGCTCGAACCGCCATCTATCAGGAAGCCGACCCGATAGCGAATCTGCGGTTGATTCGGGAATTGCTCCCTAACGCCCTCAACGTGGGAGTATTGGTGTCCCCACGGCAGGCCGGGCTACCCAGCCTGCGCGCCGAAGCTCACCGCTTGCAGTTCAAATTGGAGGAAATCGCCGCCGCCAACGATGAAGAGGCCGTTCGAGCGCTGCGCAACCACATCGGCACGCTCGACGCCGTACTGTTGCTTCCCGACCTTCAACTCATCAACGCCTGGTCCCTGAAACCAATTCTGTTGATGACCATCCGCCAGATGGTACCAACCTTTGGTGGTCCTACCGCCGACTACGTGCGCGCGGGTGTGCTGGCGGCCGCCGTTCCCGACCTCGACCGCTTGCCCGCGCAGATCGTGGCGGTCGCTCAGCGCTTGGCGGGTGGCACGGTTCCCGCTCCGGCTTATTCGGAGGCAACTCGGGTGGTCGTCAACCCGACTGTGGCCAGCGTCCTTTCCATTGTGATTCCAGCTACCTGGAACGCCCATGCTCAGTAAGATTTACCGCCGTCTCTCGATTCGTGCCCAGATTATGATTGTGGCGATCGCTCCGACGCTGATCGTCACCTTGATCCTGGTGGTGCTGGCGTATCGGGACAATGTGGCGCAGGGCCATCAGACCTTGCACCGGCAGGGAACCCTGCTGGCCGCCCAACTGGCCGCCAACCTCGAATACCCGCTACTCACCGGTACCACCGAGCAGCTTCCCACCCTGATCCAAGCCATGGTGAGGCCGGCTGCGACAGTGCTGGGCACCGAGGTTATGCGGGTCACGGTTTTCGGCAAGGATCAGCGGATTTTGTACGCCGGCCCCAGCCCGGCGGTCCCGGATCCGGCGCTGCTGGACGGAGATCCTCTGCTGTCTCCGAACGCATTTCCCGCCGACCGACAGCGCTTCGTAGCCTCCATCTATCTGGAACCGCTGGCGCTGCCGGCGCCGGTTCCCCTGGAAAAACGCTATCTGGGCGCGGTTGAACTGGAGCTTGCAACATCACCCGTGCAAATCGAGCAGGCCCAGCGTTTCCTGCGTAACATTGGGTTGGTTTCGATCACTTTCGTGTTCGGACTTATCCTGGCCTGCTGGACCGGTTACCGGCTGGCTCATTCCCTCCGGCGGACCGCCTGGGCCATCGAGCGGATCAAAGGTGGTGATCTGTCAGTACGATTACCCCGAACCGAAGTCAATGAAATCGGCATCCTACAGGACGGGGTGAATCTGTTGGTCGAGACCATCGCGGGCGAGCAAGCCCGGCTCGAAAACGAACTTGCCAAGGTACGCGGCGAATACGACCAGGTATTGGCCCGGTTGCGGGTGCAAACCCAAAACGCCGAGCAGGCCAGTCAGGCCAAGAGCCTGTTTCTGGCCACGGTCTCGCATGAAATGCGCACCCCGTTGTACTCGATCCAAGGGCTGGCGGAACAGTTGCTGCACGTTGCCCACGGTCCTGACGAGGAACGGACGATCCAGACCCTGCTGGGGGCGGTGCGGACACTGTACGACACCATCAGCGACATTCTCGATTTCACTCAGTTGGAGCGCGGCAAATACACTCCCCATTTCGAGCTACTGAACCTCTGGGACGAGATTGAGCAGGTGGTCGAGACGGTTGCGCCGCTGGCGGCCCGGCAGCGCCTGTATCTGGATGTCATCGTCGAGCCACGCGCGCCAGCCACCGCTTGGGGCGACAGCCGCGCGCTTCGCGCGATCGTGGCCAATCTGATTGCCAACGCGGTGAAATTCACGGAAGCAGGCGGCATCTGTATTCGACTGAGCACACTGTCTAGCCTAACCAACGGTCCGACACCGATCCGCCTACAGGTTCAAGATACCGGTTGCGGCATTCCCGCCGACCAGATGTCGGCGATTTTCGCGCCGTTCGAACAAGTGGATGGCGCTCTTAATCGCCGCTACGACGGCACCGGGCTGGGATTGTCGATCGTCAAGGGTTACTGCGACGTTCTCAACGGTCACATCGGTGTCGAAAGCCGTCCGGGGCAAAGCACGACCTTCACGGTAACCCTGCCGTTCAACCAAATCGATCCGAATCCGCGCGCGGTTCGGTTCCCCCTCGGTATGCTGAGGAAGCGGCGTGCCCTGGTGGTCGACGATCGCTCCAGTTTCCGCGAATCGGTTCGCTGCCGCCTCGAAAACCTGGGACTGACGGTAACGGAACAGCCAGGCCCGGTGGCGATACTGGATCAGCGATCTCCTCCGGCCATCGGCTACCACTTGCTCGTGGCTCAAAATCTATCCACCCTGTCGATTCAAACCCTGCCAGGACAAATCGAACGCTGGCATGGCTGGGCGCAACACATTATCAGCTTGGAAACAGGGCCTCTGCCGCCGGCGCAATCCGTGCTGGGCCAAAACGGTATCAGTCTCGTACTCAATGCGGCCATCACCCGGGCGGCGTTGTACGCCGAACTCAGCCCGTTGTTCGCCAATGTGCGGTTGGAAGCGAAAACCATCCCTCATCATCGATGGCGACGACACTTTCTCACCGGCAAAACCGTGTTGGTGGTCGAAGACTTCGAGATCAACCGTGAGATTATGATTGGTCAATTGCGTCGGCACGGTCTGCGGGTTTTAGAGGCCAGCGACGGCGACGAGGCGACACGGAAAGCGGTCTGTTCGGACTTGCGACTGATCCTCATGGATATTCAGATGCCAGGGACCGATGGCATCGCCGCTATACAGGCCATCCGCGCCCGATCCGCCGGCGCTGGCCTTCCCATCCTGGCGTTTACGGCCAGTGCGGATCGGCCCACCCATGATCGCGCGATGGCGGCGGGCGCGAACGGCGTACTCGTCAAGCCTCTCAGTGAGGAGGAGCTGATCAACGCGGTTTATGAGACGCTGGTGGGATTGGATGCGCCGGTCGTGGCGATTCCCGCCACCTGAGTCCGCGATGATGTTGTCGATCCTGTTGCTCGGTGGGGGTGGGCTGTACTGGACGGGCCTGGTCGCCGGCTGGCGGATCGCCGTGCTCGCCGGCGCGGGCGCGCTTAGTGGAGCATGGGTCCTGTTGATCTTCCAAGGCGGGATTGGGCCAACGGCGTTCCCGATCCTGGCGCTCGCCGCTGGCCTGGCGGTGTCGCTCAAACGGATTCACCGGCCGGTCTGGCAGGTTGTGGGTTGGGCGCTCTATGTGCTGATCGTGCTGGCCTTGGGATTTCGGCTGTTGCCGGGATTCGCCCCCGTGCCTGTGATGGAAGCTCCGGGAGTGGGGAACCCGCCTGTCGTTTGGTTTTCCCCGAAAAGCTGATCCTGCTGGGCTTGGTGCCGCCGTTGGTCCTGACGCCGGTAGCGCCTTGGTCGGGGTGGTTCGGCCGAGACCGGCCCCGGCTGACGTTTGCCCTGATCCTGGGAGCCACTTTGCTGGTGCTGGTTTCTCTGGCGCTGGCGCTCGGTTTCGTGCGGCCGGGGTGGGCGTTTGGATCGCTGCCGGTTCTGGCCTACCGGCTTGCCGACAATCTGTTGTTCACTTGCGTGCTGGAAGAAAGCTTCTTTCGGGGGATCGTGCAAACAGCGCTGATTCGGGGTTTCATCGACCGGGGGTGGTCACGGGCCGCGCCGTTGGGGATTATCGCCGCGTCCCTGCTGTTCGGTGGGGCGCATGTTGGGGGCGGTACTGCTTTCATGTTGCTGGCGACCGTGGCGGGCTTCGGTTATGGAGTCGCGTACTACCTGACCGGGCGAATTCATTATGCCGTTGCCATTCATTTCGCGGTCAATGCCGTTCACTATCTTTGCCTTGCGGCACCGCCAGGTGCTCGGTGACTTCCCATCCTCGGGTGGGAAAATCGTGGACGTGCTCCTGTCGTCCGCCGGGTTATGTTGATTTTAACAGTGAGTCAGTGAGTCAGTGAAGTCAGTGTTATGTCAGTGAGTCAATGTATTGGCGCTGTGCGCCAGCTTGGCGAGCACTGCGGCCTCACCAAGTTCCAAAGCGGCTTGGATCGTCTCATTGAGTTCCGCCAGTGCCTCTGCAATCTCCTTTGAAGGCGCGTGGTTGGTGAGGCGGAATTCCAGGGTTCGCGCGGCGGTTCCAACCCGCTCGAAACCGAGATAGAGACCGCCTGAGCATAAGCGATGTACGCAGGTTTGAAATCGCTTCACATCTCGCATGGCTTCTGCTGTGTTCAGGTCGGTGTGAGCGGCGGCAAGGATGGCCAGAAACCGCTTGACCAAGTCCTCGGCGACGACTGGATCGTTGCCGGCGGCGGCGAGAGCCTGGGTAGCATTCAAGACATCGTCGAGTCTCATCGCGTTCGTAGTAACCCACGGGTGAACGGCCGTTCGGCACCGCAATGAAACGATCAGAGTGTCGTTTCCTTCAACAGCCGATAACGGATAGCCAAGTGTGTCATTTCGACATCGTTTCTAATCCCGAGTTTGTTGCGAATCCGATCTCGATGGGTGTAGATCGTCTTGGGACTCACATGGAGCAATCGCGCCAAATCTTCCGGTGGGTGTCCCTTGACCAGCAAAGTAAAAATCTCCAGTTCGCGATTGCTCAAAGCAAGCAGCGGATCGCTGCCGGGACCTGATCCCGCCGCTTCCAAGCTGCCCAGCAGGGTAGGAGAGAAATAAAGTCGGTCCTGATGGACGGCATGGATGGCTTCGCGGATGTCGGTGGACGCCCGTTCCTTGGCGACGTAACCCCGCGCGCCCGCCGCCCGCAGGCGTTGTGGCCAAGGCGGCTGGGTCAAGACGGACAGCACGATCACTTGCGGGGGATGCGGCAATGCCAGCAGGCGCGCCGTCACTTCCACCCCACTCAACTCGGGCATGTCGACGTCCACGACGGCCACGTTTGGTCGCAAGGCGCGTGCCTGGCGGAGCGCATCCAGGCCGTTGTCCAGGTCGGCGACGACCTCGATTTCTGGATCGTGGGATAGGACCGCTTTCAACCCGATGCGAATCAGTTCCTGGTCATCAATCAGTATCACGGTGATCATGCGCCCGGCTACCCAGCGACAAAATGTAGGAATATTCCTAAAACAGTGTAGGAAGATTCTTCATTTGCCGTCAGCCCCTTGGCAAGCCGGTGGTGACCGGATATAGATGGATCACAGTCGCATTCTGACTCGGAGGCGCGCGCCATGGGCTAATCACCGCACGAAGATTTCGGCGTCCCGATCCGGACCTCCATTTTCGCGTGTCGATGGATGTTCTGGAAACGGTGGATTATCTGGAAGCTCGCGGCGAACCGGTGACCCCGGACACGTTGTATCAACGGTTGCAATCGCCGCCCAGCGGTGATCCCACCATCACAGTTTCCCGCATCGAGCAAGGACTGCTCCAGGTCCAGTTCTGGCGGGAGCAGTTTATCACCCGCGACATCGTCCACCACCGACATCATCTTGCTGCATTGGCGTGCCAAGTCCAAGGCGAAATCTGGCGGCTGCAGCAATACCAGTACTACTTCGACGATTTGCTGCGCCATACTGACGCGCTGCTGAAAACCACCTTGACTCTCCCCACGGCTTCGCCAGCGGAGGTGTCCTGGCGCGCGCGGGCCGCAACCTTGACGGTAGCAGCCAGTCATCACATGTAGGTATTCCGGGGTTGCGGCCATGAGCGCGATCGGCCTGCCGTTTTTCTGCCCGATTCCCATCATTGGCAACCGCTGTGGACATATCCCGGATGCCCCGCGCTGGTTCGAACCGCCCCTGCGGCACGCCGCCAGACCCCGCATCTTGATCCAATTGCAAGAGCGGTTGCACGACTACTATGACGATCCGACTCTATTGCCCAGCCTCAACTGCGCCAATGGTTCCCCGCGCCAGCAACGCAGCGAGCGCCGGGAAGCCTGCATGGATCTCATGGGTGCATTGGTGCACTACCTGGATCTGGCCTCGCTGCGGGTAGGAATCCCTCAGGCGGATGGCTCAATGCGCGGACTGACCATGCCGTTTCTCGCTGAAGTCGCTGGCCTCAACCTGCGCCGGGCCGAACGGGCCTGTCACGATCTGGTCGTGGCCGGGTTGATCAACATCTACCCGATTGCCCAGCGCAAGGCCGATGACCACTACGAGGGATTGCCTGCCATCCGCATGATCACTGCTGCCCTGTTCAAGGTATTTGGCCTGAGTAAATGGCTACAGCGCGAGCGGGATAAAGCCGCCAAGCGCCAGCGCCGCCAGCAGCGCAAACAAAGCGAAGCAGACGCCGGTCGTCAGGAAATCAACCTGCACGCCGCCGAGCGCCGGATGTCATCCACCGAGACCGCCTCCGCCCCTATTACGGTGTCCGACGTTAATACCACACATCAGGAGCATGCCCGGACGGTGCTCGGCCAACTCCTAAACCAGTTGCGCGGCACCGGCCCGCCCGCCCGAACCTGATTTCCCTTCATCGTCCAACTTGTACCCTGCCGCATCAGGGCGGGCAAACGCACCCTCGTGATCGCGTCACCCGGTTTTTTGACCCCGCTCCATCGCCGAATCTGACTTTTCCAACCTTTCCATGGTGTCCATCTCCACGAAACCGGCTACAGCCTCCAAAACGCGATTTTTAAGTGTCTGGCATCCCCAGATAGCTGCCGGTAAACCCTGTGCCACCGTCATGGCCTGGAAATTCGTGTCGGCACCATTGTTGGGTAGGTGGCGGCGCTCTATTCATCAAAAGCATTTTTCAGTCCGTCGGAGCACAAAAACCGAACAGCAAACCTCAATTTGCATACCTCAAACGGCGACGCCAGTTACTTCGGATTGGGCCAGCAGGAGGGATATTTAAATTAGGGGCATGTTCCTGATTTGGGTGTCTGGACCTGGTTCCAGGCTACTCGGTATCCGGCGCGCCAGCCGAGATCATAAGCCGGCCAAGACAGCCCAAACAGGGCCAGTGCAAGGAGGGTCGCCGCTACGCCAACGCCGATGAATCGGAGCTGCCAGCGCCGCGAGTCCGGCTCGACCGCCGGTGCCGCGACGGTTCGCGCGACGTCTTTCAGAACCTGTGGAAAATCGCGTTGAAACTCGCGCCTGGCGTTTTCCATTGCCGCCTGCGCCGTGGCGTCGGCGACCTGTTTGAGATTGCCGAGGGTCGCCGCGACCGATGCTTCCATATCCTGACGGAAGTGCTGTAAGGCCATGATGATCAGCCACAGGGCGTCGTTGTCGCGCAGGTCGAGCGCATCTCGAACCCGGTCGAGTTCCCGGAGTTCGCGGTCGCTGGGCGGTCGACCCAGCAGCCGGGTGAAACTCACCACTCGACGAGTCCGAAAATCCTGCATCTCATGCAGGGACGGAGGCACTGGCGGGCTCCTGGGAAATTCGGGCAAACATCCGGGCGCAGGCATTGCGCCAGCGCGCCAGCTCGGCCCGGTTGCCAAGCGGCAGATCGCGGGCGGCTCTGGCAATCGACAACCGCTGGCCAAACAGATCGTCGCTGATCCGATCGGCCACATCGGGGAAGTCGAGCGTCTGCCCGCCGGCGCGTTCGAGGGTCTCCCGCAAATGAGAATGGTTGTACAGCTCGAACTTCGAGGGTTCCCCGAAATAGAGATTTCGCACGACATGAACGGCTGCGTTCGGCAGAGCCTCCAGGAAGGGCTTCAGTAGCTCCAGGCTGTCCCGCTGGCGGTTGATCACCCACAACGTCACCAGTTGTCGCTGTAGTTCGGTCAGCGTGCTGTCGAGGGTGACGCCGTGAACGCTCACCCCGTGATTGTTGCGGGCGGCCGTGTTGATGATCACCGGATGATCGGGCTGGCTTTCACAGTCATTGATCAGGGCGATCCAGCCATCCACCTCGTCCAGATCCAGGGTGGCGGTTTCCACCTCATCCCGGTAGCACATCCAGACATCGGGATTGGTGGTGTCCGTCTCCACCAGGAGCACGGTTTGGTCACGTTGTTGAAGATAGTCAATCAACGCCATTGTCACGATACTTTTGCCAACCCCACCCTTGCTGCCGCCCACCAGGTAAATCGGTTTCGCCATACAGTTGTCCTCAAACAGGGGTTCGTGGCGTCTACTGCGACGGGTTAACGCAACGTCGGTGGCGAACGCCTAAATTTCGTCGGAATCCTCGCGGGGCACGAATGTCCCCCGACTTGCGGGTAGCGAGGTTTTAATCGGAGAACGGCTTTCATGGGACTGCGGTCTCGACGGCTGGATCGGTGGAGGATCGGGTTTGGCCTTGGCCGATTTGGTCGTCGCTCGATGCAGGTAAGTTCTCAGCGTCGAGGCCGTGAGGTTCAGTCCTTCCTCGCGCAAGCTATCAGCGATGTCGTCCATCGAATAACCGCGTTTCAGCACATTCAGAATCGACTTGGACAGCCGTTCGATCGCATCCCGTTTCCCGAAGCGGGCTTTCTCGATTTTCGGCAGCGCCTCCAGTTTGGTCGCGATGCGTTCGATCTGTTCGAGCGTGTACTCCGGCGCGTGTTTTCCCATGAATCACCTGGTGGTCACGAACGATCCGTCGACCCGACAAGGCGCCTTGATGCAGTCTTGGATCGGCGAGGCAGACGTCAAGCCATTCGGTAAATCGAATCGATCCAACCGTCATCACCAATGTTAAAATAGATTTATAATAAATAAAAAACAATAGTTATGCTCTGATCCTGGCGATGAGCTGTCGTCGGATTCGGACGTTTGATCATGCGGAGTGGGTTGCCGGCCGTCATTCGAGAATACCGGGGTTTCACCCAGTGGGTGTCCTCTTAAGGCGAGCAGGATGGCCCTTGTCGAACATCGAGCCAGGAGAGCCCCGTGCCCCAGATCCGGAAGGAAAGCGAACCGCTGACCGAGCGTATCGGCGTGCGGGTGACGGCCGGCGAAAAAACCCGGTTGCGGGAAGATGCCGCTCTGGCCAGCCTGTCCGTGTCGGAACTGGTTCGGCGCCGGTATTTCGGGCGGCCGATCATGGCCCGGGCCGATCAGGCGATGGTGCGCGAACTGCGCCGGCTGGGTGGCTTGCTCAAGCTCGCGCGCCATGAGAGCGACGGGACGCAATCCCAGCAAACCGCAGAGGTCTTGCGCGCCGTCGTGGCAGCCATCGAGCGCCTGGGTCATGATCGTCAAAAAGATTAAGGCAAACCCGCGCTCGACGCCGGGCAAGACCGTGCGGGTGACCAAGTTGATCGATTACATCGACGCCCCGGAAAACCGGCGGCAAGAAGAGAAATGCGTGTATGCGGGCGCGCGCAATTGCCTGTGCGAGACCCGCGCCGGTCAAAAGGCCGAAATGATCGCCCTGGCCCAGGAGGCGGTCGCCAGCAAGGATCCGATCCAGCATTGGGTGTTGAGTTGGCGGGAGGGCGAGCAACCGACCACGGCGCAAGTGGAGGCGGCGGTCAACTTGTTTCTCGACGAACTCGGGATGCGGGCGCATCAGGCGCTGTATGCGCTCCATGCCGATACCGACGATCTCCACCTGCATCTGGTGGTGAATCGCGTCCATCCCGATACGCTGAAGGTGATCAAACCCAGCCGAGGTTTCGATCTGGAGGCGGCGCATCGCGCCATCGCCCGGATCGAACACGCCCAGGGGTGGGAGCGCGAGCCGAACGGCCGTTATCGAGTGTCGGCCGTCGGCGAGCTGGTCCGCGAGTCGCGCCGACGGGATCCTGGACCGGGATCCAAGGCGCGTGATCTGGAAGCGCGCACCGGAACGACGTCGGCCGCGCGGATCGCCATCGAAGAGGGTGCGCCGATTTTGCGGATGGCGACCGGTTGGGCCGATCTGCACCAAGGGTTGGCGGCGCGGGGCCTGCGGCTGGAGCCGAAGGGGAGGGGAGCAGTGTTGTGGGTGGGCGGGATCGCGGTCAAGGCCTCCCGCGTCGGGCGCGAATGCAGCTTGGGTGCCTTATGCCAACGGCTGGGCGCGTATCGTTCGGCCGAATCGGTCCTTCCATCGGGCGAGCTTCTGCTGGAATCGACCTGGCCGGACTTGCCGGAGGGGTCGGCGTACCGCAGCGAACGCCAGGGATATCATCGGGCGAAGACGCAGGACCGGGCGGCGCTCCGACGGCGCCAGCAGGCGGAGCGGCAGGCGTTGCGCGACCGGCACCGCCAGGCGCGCCATCACTGGCTGCGCGGCTCGTGGCAAGGTCGCGGCCTGCAATTGAACGCGCTGCGCGGCGTGATCGCCACCCTCCAAGCGGGCGAGCGGATGGCTTTGCGGAACCGGCATCGCCAGGAACGGGCCGCGCTGCACCAACGGTATCCGCGCTTTCCCGATGACGAGGAGTGGCGGCGCGAACGGCGCGACTTCGGATCGGGCGCGTCCGGGCGCGGCCGGCGGAGCGAACCACCCCATCTCTCGGTTGACGGCCAGATCGCGCTGGCGGCGGGCGACAGTGAGGCGTTACGGGTCGACAAGACCCCCGGCGACCGGCCTACTGTCTCTCCCAGCGTATCCGCCACCGAGAGGTACCGCCGGCATTTCCAGGATATCCGGGGCCGGCAGCGCGGTACGTTCGACCGGTCCCGCGTGGATGCGATGATTGCCGTGCGGCTGCGGATGACTGGACATTCTCGCGACGAGATTGTCGCCACCCTGGCGCACGGCGCGCCGACCCTCCGCGATGGGGAGGAGCAACGGCAATGGCTGGCATACGCCGCGCGCGCGGTTCGCTATGCCTTCGGACCGGCCGGCGACCGGGAAGTCGAGCGTCTGGCCCGGTATCGGGAATCGTGGCGAGCGCTGGAAAGCCGGCCCCTCCAGCGGTCGCCACGCGAACCGTCGCCATCCTGGCGTTAGCGCCCGGTTTGCAAAACAGGGATTGGCGCTCTATAGTAATCACCAATAAATAATGTTTTTTATAATTAATAGAGCAATAATAAAATGCCAACCGGCACCTCGATTCTGGAGGCGTTCAGCCAGAGCTATCCGGGCCTGATTCGGTTGCTCACCGTGGTGGCGTACCTGCTGGGAATGTGGGCCGGTGGGTCAGCGCTGCTCAAGCTATGGCGTCGCCAGCGCTACGAGCCGGACGCGACCGCCGGCGGCATCGTGTTGCGGTTGCTGACGTGCGCGGTGTTTCTGTATCTGCCCACCGCCATCGCCAGCGGTCAGGCCACTGTGTTCGGAGAGCCCACGATTCTGAGCTACACCCCCGGATCGGCGCTGTCGGCCAGCGGCCAGATCGTGGTGAGGACGGTGCTGGGTTTCGTCCAGATCGTCGGGCTGTGGGCTTTCCTGTGGGGATTCGTGCTCCTGAACCGCGCCCACGCGCGCGGGGCTTACGAGCCCGGTCTGGGGGCGAAGGGGGCAACCCACATCGTGGGCGGCATCCTGGCCATGAACGGCGTCGCCACCCTCAAGATGGCGGCGGAGACCTTCGGATTGCAGGCGCTGCTGCAATACCTCATCGAGTGAAGTGAGTGGAGGAAAACCCAACATGAGCGAGATCACGAAGTGGAAACGATGGCAGCCGGTCGGCCGGGTTATCGCCGGTGGCGCCCTCGGCGCGGCGGTGGTGGGGGCGTTGCTGGCTGGGGGCAGTCTGGCCCTGGCCGACACCGCCGGCGATATCGGTGCCCACCTGGCCACCCAGGGCGAAAACATCGGCAAGGCAATCTCCGTGTTGTTTTACCTGGGCGGGATGGCCGCCGGTGGCGGGGCGTTCATGAAGCTCAAGGCCAACCGCGATAACCCGCAACAACACCCGCTGTCGCACGCGGTGGTCCTGGGGCTGGTGGCGGCCGGGTTGCTGTTTCTGCCGGAGACGTTCCAGACCACGGGCGATACGGTCTATCAGACCGGCGCCGCCAAGAATCAAATCCAGGGCACGACCTCCATCGGTGGCGGTTGAGGCCGGGATGGCGGGCCAGGTCGAGCCTTCGTTCATCCGCCGCTGGCTCGATCCGGCCGGCGAACCGGCGGCGTTCGCGCCGACGCCGGCGATCACCTGCGGCGGTTGCGGTCTGGGCATCGGCCGAACGGCGATCCTGGTTCGGGAACCCGGTTCCGGCACGGCGCTGTGCCCGGTCTGCCGGCTGGGCCGGGATCCGGCGACGCCGGCGGGCGCGCTGGTGCTGGCGTGGTTGCCGGAATTCGCCCAGGGCGAACTGAATCTGTTGTACTCCACCCTGACTCTGGATCTGCTGCGCGCGCGCCAGGCCAGTCGCGAGGCGGGCGCCGGCGTCCACTGGCGCGGCGAATTGCTGGACAGTCTGTACGCCCGCGCCTGGAGCACTCAGCGCCATCTACCCTGGACCCAACATCTCTCCCTGCTCCGGGATACGCTGCTGGCCCTGCCGGATTCCGAACGGGCGTCCGCCCTCCCGGTCCTGGCCGGTCTGCGTTACTTGCCCAACCCCCGGCATCCCCCGCTGGGGGTATTTTTTCGCCGGTTGTTGACCGGACTCAACGGGACCGCCGATTGAGGCGGAGTCGTCGAAGGGAAAGGCCAAGCCAAGGCCAAGCAGCGGGACTTTGGTCGCGGGGGTTCGTTGTCCGGTGTAAAATTCAAGCCTGTTCGCTACAAACCCCGTGGGAAACGCATTATGTCATTATCGGTCCGGTTTACACCCGAGGAAGAAGCCCTGCTGGAAGCCGCCAGTCGCCAATCCACCCGCAGCAAGAGCGAACTGGTGCGCCAAGGGGTACGCGAATTATGCCAGCGCCTGTTAAAGGAGGACGGCCAGACCCCCTATGAATTGGGCCGGGATTTATTCGGTGCGGGACATCTGGCCGAAGCTCCCACCGACCCTGCCAAGCACCGAGTCTGGGAGGCGTTGCGTGCCAAACACCGCCGCCTGGGTTGATACCGGCTTCCTGGTCGCGCTGTTCGCCCGCGACGATGAGCATTTCGCTTCGGCGGTGGAATTCCTGGCGAACGCTCAACGGCTGGAACTGTGCTCCCTCTGGCCGGTGGTCGCCGAAGCCTGCTTTTTCCTGGACACCCAAGGCAAGGTCGCGCTGCTGAACTGGCTGGAACGCCAAGGGATCATCCTGCACAATCTGACGGTGGCCGAATTGCCGGCGATTCGCGGCACCTTGGAGAAATACCACGAACTCGCGCCCGATTTCACCGATGCGGCGCTCGTCACCCTTGCAGGTATCCACCACATCAACCGGATCATCACCGTCGACGTGCGCGATTTCTCCGCCTATCGGTTATCGGATGGCCGACCTTTCGAGCGGTTGTGGCTCTAAAGTGAGCACCTCAGCGTCCGCATAATCTCGACGCGACATGGCGAGCCGAGAGAAACAATTCGACCCAAACGATTCATCACCGTCGCCATCGCGACACGTAACATTGAACACGCCTTAAAAGTTGTTTTTTAATTTATATAAAACTATTATTTTATCCGAAACCCTTCTTCAAGCCGGTCGCGGGAGGCCCATGATGAACATCGTCCATCGGCGGACCCAAACGGTTGTTCGGATCAACCCATGGCGTTGGGGCGTTCGCCGCCGCATGGCGGCAGTCGCCGCGCTAACGCCCGCCGGAGACCCTGCCGTCGTGCCCAGCCTGCGCGCCGAAATCGCATCCCTGTTCGCCGAATGGCTCGGCCTGGACGTCGAACGCTATACCAGCCTCACCACCGTCGAGGACGACACCAGCTTTCGTCAGCAAGGATGGCGGGTTGATGAGCCTGCTGCTCGTGCACGGTCACCGCCGGGTGGTCGGCGCGGCGGAACTGGCGCATCTGACCGGGCAACTGGTGACCCTCTGGGGATCGGCGCTGAGCGGTCACTATCACACCCTCGATATCTGCTTTCATTCCGATCCGGCGACGACCGGCCGCGAGATCGACTGGATGCTGGCGCCCAGCGTCCACACCGCCGCACGGCAGGGCCTCGACCTCGGCGCGATCTTCGCCGAACGGCGCCGCCATCTGCCTCGGTACGCCGCCACGGAGACGGTGTATCTGGCGCTGTGGACGGCGCCGACCGGATTGCCGCGCGCCGTGCGCCGGCAGGAACGGCGGGCGCGTCGCCAGCGGCTCCGGGATCGTCGCCGGCCGGGCGGATTCACCCGCGATAACCAAAACAGCGAGGCGGTCAATCGCGACCTGATCGACACTCATCGGTCCTTCGTCGCCACGGTGCTGGCCGAAATGACCGCCTTCGGCTTCGATCTCGAACTGTCTTCCCGTGGACCGGGCCTGCCGCGAGTTGCGCGGGCGGATCGATCCGGACTGGACCCCCGACGACTGGCAACCGCTCCTGCCCGGCGGCTTTCCCCGGGCCTGCGAACACCCGGACGGCTCTTACGATCCCAGCACCTGCTGGTTGCCGGCGCTGGGCTCCCAACTGATCCCGCGCGACCTGCGGATCGTGGATTACCGGACGGTGCGGGTCGGCGACCGGCTCTACCAACCGCTCTACGTCGATCTCCCGCAACTGACCGAAGTGCAGCGCTTCGAACGGCTGTTCGATCGGGTGCGCGGCGAGCGCCTGCCCTGGCGCTTGCTGGTCCGGCTGACGGGCGGCGCCTCGGCGTGGCTGCTGGCCAAACGGTCGATCAGCAGCCTGCTGTATTTCGCCGGCCACCAGAACAAGCTGATCAACCAGTCGGTCCGGGCGATGCGCAAGTTTCTCAACGAAGGCGGCTTGGGCGTGCGCGCGCAAATGGCGCTGACCAGTTGGGTCGAATACCGCCCAGCCCGCCGGCCGCGGCCGCACCCACGCCGAGGCGCTGCGGGCGCGCACCGCGCAACTGGCGTCCTACCTTCAAGCCTGGGGCGCCTGCACCGTGCGCGAGTACGGCGGTCACCCGGTCAAGGCGTGGGCGTCCACGGTGCCGGGCTTGTCGACGCTCAATATCGCGACTCGCTACGTTGCGCCGCTGGCCGAGGTGCTGGTGACGCTGCCGCTGTTTCGGGCGGCCTCGCCGTGGCGCCGGGGGGCGCTGCTCTATCGCACCCGCGACGGCAAGCTGTATCCCTATCAGCCCGGTTCCAGCGAGCAGGGAACCTGGAACGAACTGTATTTCGCCCGACCCGGCAGCGGTAAATCGGCCACGATGAACGCCAATAACCTGGGCCTGGTACTCAGCTCCGGTTTCCGTCGGTTGCCGTTCGTCCGCATCATCGACATCGGCCCCTCCTCGGAAGGGTTGATCGACCTGCTGCGCGAAGGACTCCCGCCCGACCGCCGGCACGAGGCGCAGTTTCACGCCCTGGTCAACGGCGCCAACTGGGCGGTCAACCCGCTCGACACCCAACTGGGTTGGCGCCAGCCCCTGCCGCAGGAGCGGGCGTTCCTGGTGTCGTTCCTCAGCGTGCTGGCCACCAAACCCGGCGACCGGGAGCCGGCCGAAGGCATCGCCGACCTGATCGGGTTGGTGCTCGATCTGGCCTACGCTCATTTTGCCGATGAGCATAGCCCCAAGCGCTACGTGCCGGAACAGGATGCCGAGGTGGATCAGGCATTGGTCCGGCACGCCATCGCGCTGGATGCGGAGCCGACCTGGTGGGAGGTGGTGGATGCCCTGTTCGACGCCGGACGACCGCGTGGGGGCGGTGCGGGCGCAGCGCTTCGCCGTGCCGGTGCTGAGCGATCTGGTGGCGGTGGCCCAGCAGCCGCAGGTCCGGGATCTTGTACGGCGGCGCGATGCGGCTGGTCGGCACGGCCGAATCGCCCATCCAACTGTTCAACCGCATCGTGTCCGCCGCCACCCGCGAGTTTCCGATCCTGGCCTATCCCACCCGATTCGATCTCGGCAACGCCCGGGTGGCGGCGCTGGATGTGGCGGCGCTGTGCGGCGACATGACGCCGGTCGGCCAGCGGCAGACCGCCGTCGCCTATCTGCTGGCCCGCCATATCCTGGGCCGCGATCTGTTCCTCGACGATCATCTGGCGCGCGCCGCGCCGCCGCGCTATCGCGCCTACCACGCTCGGCGGTTCGAGGAGCATCTGGCCTATCCCAAGAAGTTCTGCGTGGACGAGAAGCACCGCTGCGGCCCGATCGCCGCGATCAACGCGCAACTGGTGCGCGACCAGCGCGAGGGCCGCAAGAACAACGTGCAGGTGGCCTTGGCCAGCCAGATTCTCACCGATTTCAGCGACGAGATGATCGAGCTGGCCTCGTCGGTCTACGTCATGGAGTACGGCAACGACGAGACGGCCGAGGACGTGCGGGAGAAGTTCTCCCTGCCGGCGTCCGCCATCGACTTGCTGCGCGTTCACGGCAACGGTCCGACTCCGGACGGCGCGCCGTTTCTCTGCGCGATGAAGACCAAGCGCGGCTTGGTGTGCCAACTGTTGTACCTGACCAACGGCCCCATCGAAATGTGGGCACTGTCGACCACGGCGGAGGATCGGGTGATCCGCCGCCGGCTGTACCAGCGTTTCGGCGCTACCGAGGCCTTGCGGGCGCTGGCCCGCCGCTATCCGTCCGGGAGCGCCAAGGCTGATTTGGAGCGGCGGCTGGAACACAGCGCCAATCCGGCTCTGGACCGCGACCAGTTGATCGACGCCATCGTCGGGGAGTTGGCTGAAGTAATCGTGGCGGCGGGAACGGTGGAAGCGAGTCCGATTCCAGATGCGCGGAGGAGATGGGAATGAACATCGAGCCACATGGCGCGCGCCGCGAGCCATCCGACCCATCTCGGACTGGGTCCTGGATTCTGCTTTGCGTGGTGGGGATGAGCCGGTTGCGCGGCGGCGCCACCGCCGGTCGCCCCCCTGAGCGAAGCGGAAACTCGGCTGGCGACCGCCGCCGCGAGCGTGGCCGAAGCGCTGGCCCGGTTGGCGACGGTGGAGCAGAGCGCGCGTCGGGTCCACGTCCAGGTATTGACGCCGGCCGCCTTGCCGCCCGAACTCCAGGTGCGGGTCAACGTCGAGTATCAGGGCGACCTGAAGCCGCTGGTCTACCAGTTGGCGCGAACCGTGGGCTACCAGGTCCAGACCTACGGTCGCTCGGCGGCCCTCACGCCGGTCACGATCATGGCCGAGAATCGCGCCGTCGGCGACATCCTGGCCGATATCGGCTATCAGACCAGCGCCCGCTGCGACGTGGTGGTGGCGCCCGAACGGCGCTTGGTGGAAATTCGCTACCGGCGCGAGTTCCCGCATCGGGCACCGCGCCGGAGCCGTGCCGCCAGCGGGACCGGATAGGCCATGGCGACGACGCGGCGGTGGCTTGGTGGGTTCGTTTGCGGGCGGGCGATTCTGGCGGTGCTGGTGGTCGGGCTGCCAGTCGATCGGCGCGGCTCAGACCGGCCCGTTCCCGCCGCCCGCCCCGCCGACGCTGGCGGACGCGGAACGGGCCGCCGGCGACTGGCGCGCCGCCGACCGGGGCGAGTTGACGCTCGACGATCTCCAGCGCGGGCGCAGCCACTCGCGCCAGGGCGGTCGAACCGGCCATCAACGACCTCCGCGCCGAGGCCCTGAAGGAAACCGCGCTGCGGTACGGCGCCCGCGCCGGCCTCTATGCCCGGACGCGGGAGATCAACCGGCTGCTGGATCGCCAGGCCCGGCGGTTGGACCCGGTCTTTCTGTTCGCGCCCCTGATGTTGCACGGCAACGTCCTGCCTCCCGTGGTGCGGTACGGGTTCGATGCCGTTCAGGCTCGATCCCGGCCAGCAGCAGTTGCGGATCGTCGATGCGCTGTACGTGCTGGTCAGCCCCGCGCGCCTGGCCCTGGCCCCGCCGGACTGGCGGAGCTACCTCTACCTGCCGGTGGAGCGTCCGGAGCCGCCGGATGAAAGCCTGCTGCCGGATCGCGGGGTGGCGGCCGAAGTGGCGCTGTGGGAAGACTACGTGGCGCGTGGCTGGCGGGCCGGCGTCCAGCAGGCCAACCGGGGGTTCGAGGTACAGCTCAACCGGCTGGAGCGGGATCTCAAGGGCATGGCGCTGTACCGCGAGTTGCTGGCGAAGGACATGGTGACCGCGCCCCAGCTCGAGCCGGCGCAGTCCTCGGCGTCACCGGCGACGCCGCGACCCTGGCCATCAACGACCGGATCTTGCGGATCGAGGTCAATCCCCGGTTCGTGCGCGACAACCCGCGCTGGAAGCCGTATCCCAGCCATCCCTACGCGCCGCCCCGCGCCGCCGCCGAACCTGAAGATCACCGTAGTGGTGGAGTCGCGCCGGCGAACGTCGAGAACGCGCCGTCGCCCTCGCCGGATCGCCCCGCGTTGGCTGGATCGCATTCGCGGGCTGGGGCCAGCGCTAGGCGGCGCCGCGATGACGAATGACCTGCTGGAGTTTCCGGACCTCGGCCGGATTTACCGGAACCGCTCTGGTACGCGGTGGAGGATTTGCACCGGCTGTTGCTGTGGGCGACCGATCAGGCGGTGTCGGACGTCACCTTCCAGGCCCACCAGCCGGTGGTCGTCGAGCGCTACGGCCGGCTGTTCCCGGTGACCCGGCGCCGGCTGGCCTTGGCCGAGGTCTATCACCTGACCCAGGTGATCTATGGCGACAACGCTCCCAGCCAGCTCGCCGGCGGTCAGGACATCGACTGTTCCTACGAGATCCCGCGCGGGCGCGCGGACCTGGCGCGCTACCGGGTGAACATGACGGCCGTGCGCGCGGGGCGGGAGCGCGGCGTGGAGATCACCGCGCGGACCATCGCCACCACGCCGCCGCCGCTGGATCATTTGGATCTGCCACCCGATCTCCGCGCCAGTCTGGTGTTCGAGCAGGGCCTGGTGCTGATCACCGGTCCCACCGGGTCTGGCAAGACCACCCTGCTGGCGGCCATCATCCGGCACCTGCTGGAAGACCCGCACGCGCACCGGAAAATTCTGACCTACGAGGCGCCCATCGAATACGTCTACGATTTCGTCCCGCGCGTGCACGCCTCGATCGCCCAGCACGAGATCGGGGTGCATCTGCCCAGCTTCGCCGCCGGGGTGCGCAACAGCCTGCGCCGCAAGCCGATGGTGATTCTGGTGGGCGAGGCGCGCGACGCCGAGACCATCACGGCGGTGGTGGACGCCGCCATGACCGGCCATCTGGTCTACACCACCAGCCACACCAACAGCGTACCGGAAACCCTCCGCCGGCTGGTGTCGGCATTCCCGGCCGACGGACGGGACGGCCGGCTGGCGGACCTGCTCGAAGCGCTTGCAAACCATCGTGACCCAGCGCCTGGTGCGGACCACCGACGGCCGGCGGGCGGCCGTGCGCGAATACCTCCGTTTCACCCCGGACCTCAAGGACGCCATTCTGGCGCAACCGCCGGCGCGGGTGGTCGCGGCCACTCGCCACCTGGTGCGCGAGCACGGCCGCCCCTTGACCGCCGATCTGGACGCCCTGCGGGAGGCCGGGCGGATCGACGAGCGGGAGTACCGGCTGTTCCGGGGGCTCGGCACCCAGGCCGAGGCGATCTCCCTCCCGCTGCCGGCGGGTCCCGATCACCCCGAACCCGGAGAAGCCGATGGCCCAGGATGAATACGAGGTGGCGGAAGCGCCGTGGCGCAACACCGCCCTGCCGCCCATGCTCTGGTGTCATCGAAGCCCACGCGGCGTTGCCCATCGTGCTGTGGCTGGTGCACATCAGTTGGCCCACTTTCGTACTGGCGGTCGCCGCCATCGCCGGGCTGACGGTCGTCCGCTATCTGGGGTTCGACGCCCGGTCGGCCTACCGGACCGGGCAGTGCTTCCTGATTCGGGCG
>JBAOII010000026.1:0-29849 GCA_037045685.1 Candidatus Competibacter sp. | reverse complement strand
TATCGTATCCTCGCCCGTCAAGCGGTTGAGGGCGGCGCGCGCGGCTCCTGAGCAACTTCCCCGACTCACGAGAGTTCCAGGCTAAAGCACTCGCTGGAATCAGCGTATCTCCACATCGCCGGTGTACCCTCGCAAAGCCGTTTCAGGCTACCATGTTGCATCTATCCGATCGGGATTTTCCGCATGGCCAAACGCACCCCCCTGTATGCCCGCCACGCCGCCTCAGGCGCCAAGCTGGTGGATTTCGGCGGCTGGGACATGCCGCTGCATTACGGCTCGCAGATCGAGGAGCACCATCGGGTGCGTCGCGCCGCCGGCCTGTTCGACGTGTCGCACATGATGATCGTGGACTTCGCCGACCCCGCGCCGACCCGCGCCCTGTTGCGCCATCTGCTGGCCAACGATGTCGCCCGCCTGTATCCCGGCAAGGCGCTGTACACCTGCATGCTGAACGAAGCCGGCGGGGTGATCGACGACCTGATCGTCTACGACCGGGGCGAAATCGGCTACCGGCTGGTGCTGAACGCCGCCACCCGCGACCGGGATCTGGCCTGGATCGCTCCCATCGCCGAACGCTTCGGCGCGGCTTGGCGCGAGCGCGAGGATCTGGCCATGCTGGCGGTTCAGGGGCCGGAGGCGCTGGCGAAACTGGAATTCGTGCTCGGCGCCGATGCCGTCGCGGCGATCCGTGCCCTCAAGCCGTTTCACGCGCTGGAAGCCGACGGCCTGTTCGTCGCCCGCACCGGTTACACCGGCGAGGACGGCGTGGAAATCATGCCGCCCGCCATCGAGGCCCCGACCTTCTGGGATCGAATGCTCGCCGCCGGCGTCGCGCCCTGCGGCTTGGGCGCCCGCGACACCCTGCGCCTTGAAGCCGGCATGAGCCTGTACGGCAGCGACATGGACGACACCACCACGCCGCTGGTGTCCGGGCTGGGCTGGACCGTGGCCTGGGAACCGGCGGATCGCGATTTCGTCGGCCGCGCGGCGCTGGAGCGACAGCGCGCCGCCGGCGTGCCGCAAACCTTCGTCGGCCTGGTGCTGGAGGCGCGCGGCGTGCTGCGCGGCCACCAGCACGTTTACGATGGCGACCGCGAGATCGGGTTGACCACCAGCGGCACCTTCTCGCCCACCCTGAACCGCGCCATCGCCCTGGCGCGGGTGTCCGCCGGCGCCGGCGACCGCTGTCGGGTGGACATTCGCGACAAACGCCTGCCGGCGCGGGTGGTCAAGCCGCCGTTCGTCCGCCACGGCCGCTCCCTGATCGACTGAGCCCTTCCCCGAACCGCACTTGAGGAACCGAGCATGAGCAGCATCATTCCCGCCGACCTGCGATATACCGAAAGTCACGAATGGGCCCGCGCCGGCGACGACGGCATTGTCGTCGTCGGTATCACCGATCACGCCCAGCACCTGCTGGGCGATCTGGTGTTCGTGGAAATCCCGGAAGTGGGCCGCGTCGTGACCGCCGCCGAAAGCTGCGCGGTGGTCGAATCGGTCAAGGCCGCCTCGGATGTCTACAGCCCGCTGGATGGCGTCATCGTCGAAGTGAACGAAGCCTTGGCGGACAACCCGGAGCTGATCAACCAGGACCCGTATGGCGAGGGCTGGATTTTCCGCATCAAGACCGCTTCCACGCTGGATGCCTTGCTGGACGCGGCGGCCTATGAGGCCGTCGCCGCCGCCGACGATGAGGATGAAGAAGAAACCAGTTCGCTGGCCAACCCCAGGCTGGTCGAGTAACGCGAGACCCACCGATCATGCCGTTCATTCCCCACACCCCGGCCGATGTCCAGGCGATGCTGGCCACCATCGGCGTTTCCGATCTGGAGACGCTGTTCGACGAAATTCCTCCGCCGCTGCGGGTCGGCCAGCTACCGGCTCTGCCCGAGGCGCTCGACGAGCTGCAAGTCAGCCGGCTGATGGAAGCGCGGGCGGCGGACACTCCCCGGCCGTCGTGCTTCCTGGGCGCGGGCGCCTACGAGCATCACATCCCGGCGGCGGTGTGGGAGATCGTCGGCCGCGGCGAATTCTATAGCGCCTACACCCCCTATCAGCCGGAAGCCAGCCAGGGCACCCTGCAAGTGCTCTACGAGTATCAGAGCATGATGGCCGGCTTGACCGCCGTGGCCGTGTCCAACGCCTCGCTGTACGACGGCGCCTCGGCGCTGGCGGAGGCGCTGCTGATGGCGGTGCGGGCCAACCGCAAATCCAAGTCCAGGCGGATTCTGGTGCCGCGCGCCCTGCATCCGCTGTACCGGCGCACCGCTCGCGCCATCGTCCACAACCAGGACATCGAGCTGGTGGAAGTGCCCTACGATCCGGCCGGCGGCCATACCCCGGCCGAGGCGCTGGCCCCCCATGCCGGGCAGGACTTCGCCGCGCTGGTGATCGCGCAGCCCAATTTCTTCGGGGTGCTGGAGGAGGTGGACGCGCTGACCGACTGGGCGCACCGCAACGGGGCGCTGGCGGTCGCGGCCGTCAACCCCACGGCGCTGGCGATCCTGAAGCCGCCGGGCGAGTGGGGCGCGACCGGCGCCGACATCGTTTGCGGCGACGGCCAGCCGCTGGGATCGCCGCTGGCCTCGGGCGGACCCTATTTCGGGTTCCTGTGCTGCCGTCAGGAACTGGTGCGACAGATGCCGGGCCGGCTGGTGGGCCGCACCGTCGATCTGGACGGCAAACCGGGCTTCACTCTGACCCTGCAAGCCCGCGAGCAGCACATCCGCCGCTCCAAGGCCACCTCCAACATCTGCACCAATCAAGGCTTGATGGTCACCGCCGCCACGCTGTACCTCTCCCTGCTGGGGCCGCATGGGCTGGAGCAGGTCGCCGCCGCCTGCCACGCCAACACGCGGGCGCTGCTGGAGCAGGTGGCGCAGGTGCCGGGGGTGAGCCGGGCGTTCGACCGGCCCGTGTTCCACGAAGCCGTTTTGAAATTGCCGCGCTCGGCGCGGGAGGTTTTGGAGAAGCTGCTGGCGCGAGGCATTCTCGGCGGTTTCGACCTGAGCGCCGACTATCCCGAATTGGGCCATGCCCTGCTGGTTTGCGCCACCGAAACCCGAGACGAAGCCGATTTGCGACGATATGCGGCGGCGTTGGCCGAGGTGGTTTGAGCGGCATCGCCGCCGAAAACCGGCGATCCGCGTCGCCGTTTGCTGGCTTTGACTGGAGGATTCGCCTTGGCAACCGTGACTTTTGAGGGCAGCTCGGCCGACCCGTCCGGCGATTCGCCCGCCATCGGCGTTCCCGCTTCCGACTTCAAGCAGCTCATCATCAACTATTCGGTAACCCGCCCATGCTGATCTTCGACCAATCCCGCCCCGGCCGTCGGGCGGTCATGCCCGCGACCGCGCCCGAGAACGCCCTGTCCGACCTTCCCGAAGCGCTGCGCCGCCGCCGCGCCGCGCCGCTGCCGGAAGTGTCGGAACTCCAGGCGGTGCGCCATTACACCCGCCTGTCGCAGAAGAACTTTTCCATCGACACCCATTTCTACCCGCTGGGTTCCTGCACGATGAAGTACAACCCGCGGGTCTGTCACCGGCTGGCCTCGCTGCCCGGTTTTCTCGGCCGCCATCCGCTGGCGCCGGAGGCGATCAGCCAGGGTTTTCTGGCTTGCCTGCACGAATTGCAGGAGATGCTGCGGGAAGTCACCGGAATGCGAGCGGTGTCGCTGACGCCGATGGCCGGCGCCCAGGGCGAATTCGCCGGGATGGCGATGATCCGCGCCTATCACCTCGCCCGGAACGACCGCGCCCGCCGCGAAGTGCTGGTGCCCGACGCCGCCCACGGCACCAATCCCGCCACCGCCATCATGTGCGGCTTCACGGTCCGGGAAATTCCCACCGACGCCGACGGCGACGTGGAACTCGCCGCCCTGCGCCAGGCGGTCGGGCCGCAAACGGCCGGCCTGATGCTGACCAATCCCTCGACCTTGGGCGTGTTCGAGCGGAACATCGCCGAAATCGCCGAGATCGTTCACGGCGCTGGCGGCTTGCTCTATTACGATGGCGCGAACCTCAACGCCATTCTCGGCAAGGCCCGGCCCGGCGACATGGGCTTCGACGTGATGCACATGAACCTCCACAAGACCTTCGCCACCCCGCACGGCGGCGGCGGTCCCGGCGCGGGTCCGGTGGCGGCCAACGCCCGGTTGGAGCCGTTTCTGCCGATTCCCCTGGTCGGCAAGGACGGCGAGCGCTACCGCTGGCTGAGCGAGGCCGACCGGCCGCACAGCATCGGGCGCTTGTCGGCATTCATGGGCAACGCCGGGGTGATCCTGCGCGCCTACGTCTACGCGCGCCTGCTGGGCCGTGCCGGCATGGGCCGGGTCGCCGAATACTCCACCTTGAACGCCAACTATCTGATGGCGGAACTCTCCAAGGCGGGCTTCGATCCCGCTTTCCCGCAGCGCCGCGCCAGCCACGAATTCATCATCACCCTCAAGCGGCAGGCCAAGACGCTCGGGGTGACGGCGATGGATTTTGCCAAGCGGTTGCTCGATCTCGGCTTTCACGCGCCGACCACCTATTTTCCGCTGCTGGTGCCGGAATGTCTGCTGATCGAACCGACCGAAACCGAGTGCAAGGAAGAACTGGACGCCTTCGCCGCCGCGCTCTGCCAGATTCAACGGGAAGCGGAGGATAGCCCCGAGCAGCTCAAGGGTGCGCCTTATCACCGCCCGGTGCGGCGTTTGGACGAGGTGCGGGCCGCTCGCGACATGGATCTGGCCTGGCGGCCGGTCGAGCCCTGACCCGCGATGGCGTTTCAGAATCACACCGGCTGGCGCCGGCTGGTCAACGCCACCGGCTATTCCTGGGCCGGGCTGAAAGCGGCGTGGCGCAACGAGGAAGCTTTTCGGCAAGAAGGGTTGCTGTGCGCGGTGCTCGCCCCGCTGGCGCTGTGGCTGGGCGACAACGCGGTGGAGCGGTCGCTGCTGATCGGCAGCTTGCTGCTGATCGTGATCGTCGAACTGCTCAACACCGGCATCGAGGCGGCCATCGACCGCATCGGCCCGGAGCGGCACGAGCTGTCGGGCCGGGCCAAGGACATCGGCTCGGCGGCGGTGTTCGTGGCCCTGCTCAATGCCGCCGTGGTCTGGTTGCTGATCGTGTTCGGCTGATCGCGCCGGGCCTTGCCGGAGCTTGGCCGCGGCCGCGACGACCGCCGATCCGCTCCTTTCTCCAGCGTCGAACGGAACCGAATGTGCGAGGCTTTTGCAGCCTATCGGGGGCTAAGCGATTGGAAATGAGCCCTCGCCCCCCAACCCCTCTCCCGATGGGAGAGGAGGTTTGTGCGTGACTTGTTAAATCAAATTTTTATCCGGGATGAACATGAGCGACGAACAACCCATCCGAGCTTGGCACTTCGGTCCCGGCGGCGTGCGCGGGCGCGGCGGTATGGGACGGTTTCTGGCCTATCTCATCCCCACGCTCAACCGGGAAAACCCGGACCTGGCCTGTCGGGTCGTCGATACCTACGGTCCGGGCGCGTTCTGGCAGATGCCGTTCTGGTTTGCCGGCGCCGTGCTGCTGTTGATCTGGAACGCGGCGCGCGGCCGGGTCGATTTGGTGCATGTCCACATGGCCGCTTACGGCAGCATCCCGCGCAAAATGCTTCTGGTGATGCTGAGTCGAACCTTTCGCCTGCCGGCGGTGGTTCACATGCACGGTGCCGATTTCGTGGAGTTCATGGATCGGCTGCCGAAATTTATGTTTTATTTTTTTATCAATCGCCTAAAAAATGCGACTTTTATCGTTGTAATCGGCGAGTACTGGCGTTATTATTTGACCCAAGTTTTGGGTATTCCTGCGGATCAGGTCGTGGTGATTCACAACGGTGTGCCCGACCCCCGCAAGGATGCGGCGTTCGCCGGGCAAAACCTCGAGCGCGCCGACCATCGCCTGTTGTCGCTGGGCGAATTGGGACCGCGCAAGGGGACGCCGGAGTTGTTGGCCGCGCTGGCGACCCCCGAAGTCCGCGACTTGTCCTGGTCGGCCACCTTGGCGGGCAACGGTCCGGTGGACGAGTACCGGGATCAAGTTCGCCGGCTGGATTTGGCGGATCGGGTCGAGTTGCCGGGCTGGATCGAAAGCGCCCAAGCGTGGCGGTTGCTGGCCGAGAGCGGCGTTTTTATCCTGCCCTCGCGCATGGAGGGCTTGCCGGTCGCGATCCTGGAGGCGATGGCGATGGGCGCGGCGGTCGTGACCACCCCGGTGGGCGCCATTCCCGACGCCATCGAGGACGGCGTGACCGGCCTGCTGGTTCCGGCCGGCGATGCCCCGGCGCTGGCCGCCGCCATCGCCCGGTTGTTGGGCGACCCCGGATTGCGCGCCCGCTTGGCCGATGCCGCGCGCCGCCGTTTCGAGGCGCAATTCACCATCGAACGCACGGCGGAACGGGTGGCCGCGCTTTATCGCCGGGCCCTGGTCCGGCGCGAATAGGAGCCGTTGCTGGCTACGGCGGCGTGTCGATCGACATTCCGCCGTTTGCGCGGCGAAGGAGAAATTGGGCATGTTGGGCGTGAGACGCTGGTTTGGCGTGTTGCTGGCGCTGGCGCTGTTTCAGGGCGTGGCGGCCAGCGAGGAGCTGCCGGCCCTGCGCCGGGGTGTCAACCTCAGCCACTGGTTGCAATATCAGGGTCGCCAGCCCGTCGTGGCGGCGGACTTGGCCGCGATTCGGCAGGCCGGTTTCGACCATGTCCGCATCCCGTTCGATCCGGCCCGGCTGGGCTGGAACCCGGATGCCTCCGACAGTACCGCCAATTCCTGGTCGGGGCTCCCCCAATTGGATCAGGCCGTGGATTCAGCGCTGGCGGCGGGGCTGGAGGTCATCTTGGACTTTCATCCCGAAAGCGCGTTGCGGGATCGGATCGAACGGGATTCCAAAGTGAACAAGGCGTTCGTGCAAGCCTGGAGGGTGTTGGCGGCGCGCTACGCCGAACGGCCCGCCGACCGGCTGGCCTTCGAGTCGCTCAACGAGCCGCAGTACTATCAAGCCGACGGGATCCAGCGCTGGAAGCGTCTGCAAACGGATGTTGTGAGCGCCGTGCGGCAACAGGCGCCGGCGCATCTGGTGCTGCTGTCCGGCACTCAGGGCGGCAGCATCGCCGGCTTGCGGTTGATGACGCCACTCACCGATCCCCGCGTGCGCTACGTCTTCCATTTTTACGAGCCCATGTTATTCACGCATCTCAACGCGCCCTGGGAACCGTTCCTGTCCGGTCCGCAAGGCATGATCGCGGGGCTGGGCTACCCGTCCGATTCCCCGCAAGCGACGGCCAACCTCCGCCTGCTGCCGGGAGCCGACGCCCAAGTGGCGAACGATGCGGTCAGCCGCTACGTCGCCGAAAAATGGAACGCTCAACGCATGGTCCAGGAGATCGCCAAAGCCGCCGCTTGGGCCCAGCGTTACCGGGTCAAGCTGGTTTGCACCGAATTCGGCACCTTGCGCCATTCGCTGGACGCCACCTCCCGCAATCTCTGGCTGCGCGACGTTCGCACCGCCATGGAAAGCGCGGGCGTCGGCTGGAGCGTGTGGGATTACGCCGATTTTTTCGGCATCGCCACCGCGACGGGCAACACCTCCACGACCGCAGACGGCGTGGTGATCCCCCGCGATCCGCTCAATCCCGCGCGCCAGTTCGACGTGGGCAACCTGGCCGCCTTGGGCCTGACGCTCTGAAACGCGCCATGAGCCGAACTGGCCGGTTGTCGGCGGGGCGGTGGGCGGCGCTGCTGTTCGCCGCCAGCTTGGCGCCGGGAGCGGTGGTCGCCGCCGGCTGCCAGAGCGATAGCGATTGCAAGCCCGGCACCCGCTGCCTGTTCGCCCGCAACCGCGACGGGGGCGCCTGCGCCAGCTGGTCGCCCTCGTCGCGGATCGATCTCCAGTCCGCCGTGGTGCCCTTGCACCAGCGGGGCGGCACCGGGTTCCCCTGCCAATCGACGCTGGACTGTCTGCCCCGCTATGCCTGCTACAAGCTGGGCCATCATCTCGAAGGGCAATGCCTGCGGTAAGGTCTTGAGCGAGGGGGGTCCGGCTCCGCTAGAGCGGTGGCCGCACATCGCGGTTGACGGTGTAGCTGAAGCCGGTGGAAAATGCCAGATTGTTGTAGATCAGCTGGTTGAGCCAGAGATTGACTTCGGCCAAGGTCGAGCGCGGCACGAAGATCACGTCGAAGCGCCGCAACGGCACATCCCTCTCATCGCCGCCCTCGATGAGCCGGCGCACGTCCACCACCTTGAGCATCGGCTTGTCTTCGCGGGTGCGCCGGATCAGGATCACCCGATCCGGGCTCGCGGTTTCGCGAAACCCGCCCGCCTCCATGATCCCCTCCAGCACGCCCATCCGGTGCGCCAGCTTGAGGACGCCGGCCCGCTGCACCTCGCCGCCGACATAGATGATTTCGGAGCCGAACATGCGCGGTACCACGACCGCTTCGGGGTGGCGAAACTCGGCGGCGTAGCGCTCGCGCAGCTCGGCGGCGATGTCGCCGGGCGTGCGGTTCAGCACCTTGACCGGGCCGATCAGGGACAAGTGGATCAGGCCGTCCGGAGAAACGATGACGCGGTCGCTGAATTCCGGGTTGTAGATCAGTTTGACGTCCAGCTCGTCGCCGGGCAAAAATCCGTATTCCTGTTCCTGGTCGCGCCACGCCTCGAAGCCGGCGGGCAGATGCTCCGTCGGGCTCATGGGCGAAACGCAGGCGCCCGCTCCCATGCAGAGAACCAGCGCCAGGATGCGGACATGTCGGGACATTCGGATATTATGGTGTATTTTGAGACTCGATTAAGATATTCGATTTACGGGTGCGATGCCATCACCGAGGTTCGCCCCCCTTGCGACGCGAGGCATCTCGATGACCCATTCCGACCCCGCTACCGAAGCCGGCGGTCGCGGCGGCAACGGCCCGCGCCTGACCGCGCACACCGCTCTTTCCCCCCCGCGTCACACCTTGCGCGACGTGCTGATCGTGGTGTTTCGGGAGCGGCGCCTGATCCTGTCGACCTTCGCCCTGATTCTGCTCGCCGGCGTGCTGGCGTCTTTCGGCTTGGGCACCGTTTACGTCGCCGAGGCCCGCGTGCTGGTCCTGCCGAGCCGCGATTACATGCTGCGGCAGGATGTCGGCGAGGCGGCCACCAACTTGGCGCTGGGCGACGATCGCATCGTCCGCTCCGAGACCGAGATTTTCAACAATTCCCAGTTGGTGGAACGGGTGATCGAGGACATCGGGCTGGGCCAGCTTTATCCCGACCTCGCGGAGCCCGGATCGGGAAGTCAAGGGTCCTGGCTGGCGCGCGGCTGGCGGGCGGTGCGCGGCATGTTCCAAGGCGCGGAGCCCACGGCTGGCGCCGTCGGCAATTCCGGTTCCGATCCGCTGGCCGAGCAGGAGCGCAAACGGCTGGATCGGGCGGTGGTGCGTTTCACCGCCAATCTGGACGTGTTGCCGGTCAAGGATTCCAGCGTGATTCATCTGACCTTTTCCGACAAGAATCCCCAGATGGCGGCCGAGGCGCTCAACCGTTTGATCCTGCAATATCTGGAGCATCGCCGCAGCGTGTTCGAGGCGCCCCGGTCGCAACTGTTCCTGCAACAGCGCGACGGCTTCGCCCAGCGTCTCGGCAAGGCCGAGCAGGATTTGGAAGCCTTCAAGCTGAAGCACGATTTCAGTTCCTTCGCCGACCAGAAAGCGATGGTGCTGCGCCAGCAGGCGGAAATCCAGAACGACAAGATGGACACCGCCACCCGCTTGCGCGAGATCGAAGGGCGCCTGACCACCATCAACGAGCAACTGGCCACCGTTCCCAAGGAAATCGCCCTGTACGCGGAAAGCGGCCAGCAGGACGCCCGCGACACCGCCCGCGCCACGCTGGTGACGCTGGAAGCCCGCCGCAACGAGCTGTTGACCAAGTTCAGCGAAACCAGCCGGTTCATCACCGACCTGGACCACCAGATCGCCAAGCTGCGCGCCATCATCAACGCGACGCCGCCGAAGGAGTCGATCAGCCGCCGCTCCGGGCGCAATCCGCTCTACGACGAGCTGAGCACCGAGCAGGTCCGTCGCGGCAACGAAGCCGCCGCGTTTCGCGCCCGGCAAAAGTCGCTCGACGGGCAACTGGCGCGGGTCACCGAGCGGCTGGCGATGTTCGACCGCCTGGAGCGCGATTTCAACACGCTGATGTTGCAGCGCACCCTGCTGGAGAAAAACTTGCAAATCTACGCCCAGAAAGCCGAGGAGGCGCTGATTCAGGAAGAGCTGGACCGCCAGAAGACCGCCAACGTGCGGGTGATCGAACAGGCGCAAGTGCCGCGCCAGGGTCGCAGCCTGCGCGGCATCGTGCTGGCGCTGGCGGTGGTCGGCGGTCTGGTGATGGCCTTGGCCTTGGCGTTCCTGAAAGACTTTTTCCGCGAAGTGCTGATTTCCCCGGAGGACACCGAGCGCGTGTTGGGGTTGCCGGTGCTGGTCGCCGTGCCGCTCAAAATCGCTCCGACGCGGTCGGCGCGCGCCTGAGCGGACGCGCGATCGATGGCGCCGCCCGGTCTCCAGCGCCTGCTCGCCGGTTACCTGCCGATCAATCTGTTGCAGGCCGCCGTCACCCTGGGCGCGGTGATGGTGTTCAGCCGGCTGCTGGCGCCGGGCGAATACGGGTACTACGCGCTGGCCACCACCGTGGCTCTCTGGGTGCAGACCCTGCTGTTTTATTGGCTGCAAACCGGCATCACCCGCTTCCACGATAGCGCCGTGGCCGCCGGGCGCCTGCCGCGCCTGCTGGCCACGGTTTTCGCGGTCGCCATCCCGATTGCGGCGCTGGCCGGTTGCCTCGGCCTGATCGTCGCCCAGTTCAGCCCTTATCGGGCGTTGATCCTGGCAGGCTTGGCGGCGCTGTTGCCGCGCGCCCTGTTCGCCATCGCGCTGGAGTTTCATCGCGCCGCCCACCGGGTGCGTCGCTACGCTTGGCTGGAAGGCGTCCAGTACGTGCTCGGTTTGCTGCTGGGAATCGGGTTCGCCGTCGGTTTCGGCTGGGGGGCGCTGGCGCCGCTACTGGGGCTGGGGCTGGCCAATCTGGTCGTGCTGCTGGCGGATCTCCCCTTTCTGGCCCGTCAGTCCGGTGGCTGGGCGTGGTCGTGGGAGGAGTTGCGCGCCTTGGCGGGCTATGGGTTGCCGTTGACCTTTTCGTTTTTGTTCGGCCTGGTGGTGGCCGGCTCCGACCGCTTCTTCATCGCCTGGCTGATGGACGAAAGCGCGGTGGGCGTCTACGCCGTGGCCTACGCCCTGGCCGACCGAACCCTGACGATTTTGTTCAACTGGGTGGGGATGGCCGCCGTGCCGCTGGCGTTTTCGGCCTTGGCGCGGGGCGGCGAAGAGGCGGCCCGCCACGTCATGGCCGATACCGCCAGGAACTTGATCCTGCTGGCCTTGCCCTGCGCCGCCGGTCTGGCGGCGGTGGCCGTGCCGTTGGCGGCGGTCTTGGTCGGCGCCGACTTTCGGGCGGCGACGGCGCACATCGTGCCCTGGATCGCGCTGGCCGGCTTGCTCAACGGCGCCATGGTCCATTACGCCGCCCACGCCTATCTGATCACCCAGCGCACCCAGGCGCTGCTGGCGACCACCCTGCTGGCGGCGACGACCAACGTCGCCCTCAACCTGCTGCTCATTCCGCGCTGGGGGCTGGACGGCGCCATCGCCGCCACGATTGTCGCCTACGCGGTCGGTTTGGCCGCGCGCCTGCTCCAGATGCGGCGGCGGTTTCCGATCCCGCTGGCGCTGCCGGACTTGCTCAAGGGCGGCGTGGCCTGCGCCCTGATGGGGGCGGTGTTGGGCGCGATTAGCTGGCCGCCGACGCCGGCGGGCTTGCTGGCCGCCATCGGCTCGGGCGTGGCCTGCTACGCGGTGGCGGCGTTGGCGCTGGACGTTTCGGGCGCGCGACGCTGGTTGCCGGGCCGCGGTTTCCGGCGGGGGCCGGCCTGATGGCGGGAGCCGCGTCGCCCCCGCGCTCCCGGTTTCTGCTGCGAGCGCCTCCAGCGGCCAACCGCTCCCGAGCACGGCTTGATCGGGCGGCGCGCTGGCCCCTCGCGCTGGCGATCCTCGGGCTGGTCCTGTACTTGCTGTTGTCCGACAACCTGCTGGTCACGCTCGGTATTCCCTACAACGTTCCCCGCGGCGCCTTTCCGTTCAAGATCCATCCGGGAACCTACTGCATCGCGCTGGGTTTCGTCCTGCTGTTGCGCGGCAATCCCTGGCGGCGGCTCGGCGAACTGTTCCGCTTGTCGTCGGCCTTGACCGGTTTGGCGATCGTGGCGACGGCGATCATGCTGTATTCTGCGGCCAAATTCGGGACGTCCGGCAGCGGGTTTTTCATCGACACGCTGCTGGCGCCGGCGCTGCTGGGGCTGATTTTGCTGCACGAACCCGTCGAGCGGCGGCCCGGCGTGTTCTGGGTCGTGTTGCTGCTATCGGTCCTCAATGCGGTGATCGGGATCGGTGAAGCGGCCACCGGCGCCCGGTTGGTGCCGTACATGGCCGGCGACAAGCCGCTGGTCGAGGAGTTCTTCCGGGCCACGGCCTTGGGCGGCCATCCCTTGACTAACTCGCTGCGCACGGCGGTCCTGCTGTTTGCGGTGCTGGTGTTGCCGGGCGGATTGCGCTGGGCGTTGGTACCGCTTTTCGCCGTCGCCCTGCTCGCCTTTGGCAGTCGGTCCGCCTTGGCCACCAGCATGGCGCTGCTGACCGCTTGGGGGGCGATGTCCTTCATGCGCGGGATGGTGACCCGGAATTTCGATGTGCGGCTGGCGCTGGGTGTTCCGCTGGTGGCGCTGGTGGTGCCGGCGGTCGTCGGCGTGGTAGCGTTGAGCTTGGGATTGGGCGAACGAGTCTTTCGGGAGTTTTACTGGGATGCCAGCGCGGAATCGCGTCTGCTGGCGTTCCACATCTTCCACTTTCCCACGACCGAAGAATTCATGTGGGGCATGGGACCGGCGCGGATCGAGTGGGCGCTGGATCAGCTCAAGGGATCGACCACCCTGAACGACATCGAGAATTTCTGGATTCTTTTGATGTTGCAGGTGGGGTTGGTCCCCTTCATCTTTCTGGCGGGAACGCTGGTGGCGACCCTGGTCGGTTTGGCCCGTCCGGGGCCGTTACCGATCCGGCTGGCGGCTCTGGTCTTTCTGATGCTGGCCTCCGGCAGCAACTCGCTGGCGACCAAAACCCAGAGTCTGGCGATTTTGGTGGCGATCTTGATCGGCGCGACCGCCATCGCCCGGCGCGAGGCCGAGGCGCCCGTTCGTCCGGCCGGACCCGGATCGGTTCCCGCCCGGCCGCGATCCGTGTTACCCCGCCGCAGCAGTTTCCGGTTGTTGTACCGTGCCGGTTCCGGCGCGGATGCCGGATGACCGATCCCGGGATCGGTTCGCTCAGTCGATCTTGTTGTCCCACATATTGAACAAGCCCACCTCCATCCGGTATTCGCCGTCCAGGGTGAGAACGGTCAGCTCCAGCGGCGTGTGGCGGGCGGCGAGCAAACCGTCGTCGCCGACGAACAGATCCACCACCTCGTGGCGGGGCGGATTGAAGCCGGCGATGTTGCCGTCGGCTTTGTTGACGCGTTGGCCGTTGTGGATGACCTGGAGCAGCGGATGGGAACTGTGGGGCAAGGTATCCCACTGCCGGAACGGATAGCCCCTGGTGCGCAGGATCAGCGCCGTGATGAAATAGCCGCCACCGCGCCCGATGTAGAACCCCAGGTTGCGGGCGTTCAGCCGCAGCCAGGTGTCCGGGATGCCGTCGCCGATGAAGGAGCGGCTGGCGGAAGCGAGGTCGCGGCCGATGTCCCGCCCCACCAGATACACGAAGGGCGGCGGCGGGTCTTGCTGGTCGTCGCGGCCCACGAACGAGTGCGAGCGCCGGGGCGGGTCGGGGCTGAGTTCGCCGCGCACGTCCTCGTGGACGTTCAAAGGCTGGAGCGGGAGGTTGTGCGGCACGTTGTAATAGGTCGGCACCTCGTCCACGAACCGGTCGGCGGCCTGGGCCATTACCGGTTCGGGTTGTCCGGCCAGCCCGGCGAGCAGCGCGCCCAGGCAGAGGCGAGAGCCGGTTCTGGCGACGACGCGCATCATGCTCGACTCAGGAAGCTGTAGACCCACTTGGGGATGTAAAAGCGGCGCTTGTTCAGGATGATCCCGACCACCGGCGCCCCCTGGGCCGCCAGTTTTTCGTGCAGTTCCACGATCACGGGCACCCGGGTGGTTTCCGCTGCGGCCACCAGGATGACGGCGTCCATCGCGCCGCACATCACGATGCCGTCGAAGGAGCGCGCCGCCGGAGGCGCGTCCACCACCGTCAACATGACCGAGCGCCGCAAATCCGCCCAAAATTCCGGCTGGTTGACCAGGCGCGGCGCGTCGGTCAAATCCGGGACCGGCCGGCTGATCACCAGGGAGGTGTCGCCCAGCCGGTGAAAGGTCAGCGGCGGCTTGCGCGGTTGCTCGGCCTCGGACGTCGGGTGGGACGGCCGCAGCAGCCGGCCGAAATCGGCCTCCAGCGCCAACGGGGGGCCGGGCGCGATCATCGGATAGTCCTTGGCCGCCGTCTGGAAATGATCGTAATGCTCGTTGCGCTGCCAATCGAAATCGAGCAGCAGCACCAGCCCGTCCACGTATTGGGAGGCCATCAAGGCGAAATCCCGCGCCAAGGTGGATACGCCCTCGTCGCGATTGGCGCCGATGAACTCGACCACCAAGCCTTCGCCCGGAACGAAGACCGGGTTCATCAGGCTGAACAGCCGCCCGGTTTCGGCGGCGTTGAAGAACAGGCCGTTCAACCCGCGCCGCTCGGGAGCGGGCGGCGCGGCGCTGGGCGGGGGGGGCAATTTCGGCATGGCGCGATCCGCGATGAATCAACCGATGGTGGGACGGGCGGCGAACGCGGCTTTGACGCCGCTCAGGCGAATGCGCAGATCGTTCGTCGAATCGATGCCGCCGAAAGGGATCCGGGGCAGCGCGTGTAGCGGGGCGCCGACGCGCACCGGGCCGCCGTAGGCCAAGGCGGCGCTGGCATAGCCGCAATCCTTGGCGAGAGCGACCGTCCGCGCGTCCACTGCGGGCGGATCGCCGTAGGGATAGGCGAAATGGCGCACCGGCCGCTCCAGCATTTCCTCCAACCGTTGCCGGCCGCGGGTCATTTCGCGCCGTGCCTCGGTTTCCGGCAGGCCGGACAACTCCGGGTGGGTGACCGAATGCGCGCCGAATTCGACCCAGCCGCTGGCCGCCATTTCCCGCATCATCTCCCACGTCATCATCCGCTCCCGGCCGATGGCCGTGAAGTCGAGGCCGTAATCCCGCTCCAGCCGCGCCACCGCTCGCTCGCGAGCGGCCGGTGCGGCTTGTCGCAACAAGGCGGAAGCTTGGCGAAAGGCCAAGTCTCGCGACGCGAGATCGGCGGCCGGAAAAGAATGGCGCCGGCCGGCCAGCTCCAAGTCCAGCGCCGGGCTATGGGCGAGAATCGCTTCGATGCCGTGCCACCACGCCGGCGCGTCGCCATCGACGAAGCCGGTGGTGACGTAGATCGTGGCGGGCGCGGCCAGACGGCGCAGCAGCGGATACAGCAGATCGTAATTGTCCCGGTAACCATCGTCGAAAGTCAGGCAGGCGAAGCGCGGCCCCGGTCGGGGATCGGCAAAGCGTTCCAAGGCGGCGTCGAGCGAAACCAGCTCGTAACCTTCCGACCGCAGGGTTTCCACCAAGGCGGCGAGCTGATCGGCGGTGATGGTCAGGCCCGGATTGCCCTGCCAGCCGGTCGCGCGGTCGTCGCGAAGACCGTGCAGCAACAAGATCGCGCCGCATCCGCCCCACAGATGCCGCGCCCAGCGATCCACCCCGATGGCGGTTATCGCGCGCCGCCAATCGATTCCCCCCATCACCGGATCTCCCCCGCCTGATTCCGAATCGTATCCTTGCGGATGTTCTAACTTTATCGCATAAAAGCTATATTCTATATCGCAATTTCAACAACCGGATAATAACAATTCCAACAGCCGGATTTCTTTCGCGCCTCGCCCCCACCCATGACCGACATCGCCTTTTATCTCCCCAACCTCGCCGCCGGCGGCGCCGAACGGACTTTTTTGCGGCTGGCGGCCGGGTTCGCCGAGCGCGATTGTCGGGTGCGGCTGGTGGTGGACCGGGCCGAGGGCGGTTTGCTGGATGCGGTGCGCGCCGGCGGGCTGGCTTTGGAAACCTTGCGCGCCTCGCGCACCTTGACCGCTTTGCCCAAGCTGGCCGCCTGGTTGCGCCGCGAGCGGCCCGCCGTTCTGCTGTCGGCGATCACCCACAACAATCTCATCGCGGTGTGGGCGCGGGCGCTGGCCCGAGCCCGGACGCAGGTGGTGGTCTCCGAGCATACCGTGCTGTCGGCGCAGGCCGCCTCGCAGGCGGCATGGCAATACCGCGTGCTGGCGCCGCTCTGCCGCTGGAGCTATCCGGGCGCGGCGGCCATCGTGGCGGTTTCGGCCGGCGCGGCCGACGATCTGGCCCGCTACGCCGGATTGCCCCGCGATCGCATCGAGGTGATCGCCAATCCGGTGGTCACGCCCGACTATCCGCAGCGCGCCGCCGCGCCCTGCCCGCATCCCTGGCCGATCGACGGCGGCTCTCCGGTGTTCGTCGCCGCCGGCCGGCTGGTGCCGCTCAAGGATTTCGCCGCGCTGCTGCACGCGCTCGCCGTGGTGCGCCGCCGCGTGCCCGCGCGCCTGCTGGTGCTGGGCGAAGGGCCGGAACGGGAGGCTCTGCTGGCGCTGCGCGCCCGGCTGGGGCTGGAGGGCGCGGTCGATTTTCCCGGTTTTTACGACGATCCGCTGCCGTTGTTCGCCCGCGCCGCCGCGCTGGTGGTCAGTTCCCGGTTCGAGGGGTTTGGCCTGACCCTGGTCGAGGCGCTGGCCTGCGGGACGCCGGTGGTGAGCACCGATTGCCCCACCGGCCCCGCCGAGATTCTGGCGCGGGGCGCCTATGGCCGGCTGGTTCCGGTCGGCGACGCGGACGCTTTGGGCGCCGCGATGCTGGCGACGCTGGCCGACCCGCCCGACCGCGCCCGTTTGCGGCAGCGCGCCCAGGATTACACGCTGGCGGCGGTGGTCGAGCAATATCTGGCGCTGTTTGCCCGCCTGGAACCTTCGCGATGATTCCATCCAGACCTTTCGCCGTGGTCGTCGGCGTCGAGGTCAACGGCCTGGGCATCCTGCGCAGCTTGGCGCTGGGCGACGTGCCGCTGATCGCCGCCGACCGGGATTTGCGCCAGCCCGCCATGCGCACCCGCCACGGCCGCAAGGTCGCGCTGCGCGCCTTGGCGGGCCCCGAGCTGGTGGACGATCTGATCGCGCTGGCGCGGACGGTGGACCGGCGCCCGGTGCTGTTCGTCACCCGCGACGAGACGGTCGCCACCGTGTCGGCGCATCGCGAGATCCTGTCCAAGCATTACCGGTTTCAACTGGCCGCGCCGCACATCAACCGGGCGCTCAACACCAAAGCCGGCTTTCAGACGCTCGCGGCGCGTGGCGGGTTTCCCATCCCCCCCGGCGTCCACGTTCGCGCGGAAGCCGATTTGTCCGAACTGGCGAGTTTGCCCTATCCCTGCGCGCTCAAACCCGGCGAGCGCAACGAGGCTTACGACCGCCAGTTCGCCAAAGCCTATCGGCTCGAATCGGCGGCGGAGGCCGAGCGCTGGTGCCGGCGCATGTTGCCGGTCATGCCCGACCTGTTGGTGCAGCAATGGATCGAGGGCCGGGACGACGCGATTTACTTCGTGCTGCAATATCATCCGGGCGGCGGTCGTCCGCCGCTGTCGTTCACCGGCCGCAAGGCGCACGCTTGGCCGGCGCAAATCGGCCCGACCGCCCGCTGCGGGCCAGCGCCGGAGGTCGCACCCGTTTTGGAGCCGCTCACCACCCGCTTTTTCCGGGAGTGCGGCTTGGAGGGCTGGGGCGCGATGGAGTACAAGCGCGATGCCCGCGACGGCCGTTGGCTGATGGTGGAGCCGACGGTGGGCCGCAGCGACATGCAAATCGAAGTCGCCACGCTGAACGGCGTCAATCTGCCGCTCGCCGCCTACCTCTGGCAAATCGGCGAAGAGCCGCCGCCGCCGCGAGCGCGTCCCTGCACCCTCTGGCGGCGCGACTGGCTGGCCGATATCGCTGCCGCCCGCGCGCAGCCGGAGGTGGGCCGCTGGCCGCCGGCGGATGCCCCGGTGGTGGACGGTTACTGGCGGCGCGACGATCCCTTGCCGGCGCTGTACGCTTATCCGGCCCGCGCGCTGGGCGCCCTGTGGCGGCGGCTGGCCCGCCGATAAACCGCCGTGATCGGCCGCGAAAGCCGGGCGGTTGGGACCCTCAGAAAGCGTTTTATGGCGTGGTCGCCGGCGCTTTCAGGGAGAGTGGGCGGAGCGGATGGGCTCTTCGTCGGCGTCTTCCTCGTTCAAGCAAAATCCGCGAGAACCCCTCGCGCGTGACCCTCTCCGGCGCTGCCGGCGCCCGACTGTTTTCGCCGTGGTCCAGCCTGTATAAAAATTGAGAATGGCTGGCCGATATAAGGATCGGCGCCATCGCGCGCTCCATCAACCGACCTCCGCCTTTTTGCCGAATTGCCCGATGCCGTGATGCCCATCCAGTGGATTGAAGCCCTCTCCTTGCGCCAGAATAATGATGGCGCTGAATCTTTTTGGCATCACCGCGACGCTATTGGTGACTCTCGCGCTGTTCTCCTTGATCTATTTTGTTACCGCCCGACAGCGCTTGACCGACAGCGCCGAGGCCACGGCTCGCCAGTTGGCCCAAAATACTGCGGCGATGCTGGCGTTCGGGGTTTCGGCCTGCCGGGCGACTACAACACCCGAGTGTTGATTCCGATCGACGGCGAGCGCATCAACGAAACCGTCTACGACAGCGCGCTGGTCGGCAGCGAATTTCCGGTCGACGTCGATCTGATCGAGCGGGTCGAATAGGGCGGGAGGGCAATTCCAAAGACTGGCGAACCTTCCTGGTCGCCCGCTACGACGACCAGATCGCGCCGGATTGGGGCTTGTATTTTCGCCTCGGCTATAACCGTTACCGCTATCTGGGCTCATTTCCCTATCTGGATGACTTTTCCACGCCGGGAAGCGTGAGCCGTATCGTCACCAAGGAATCGAGTGTCGCCGAATGGTGGGGCGGCGAAATCCGTTTGACCAACACCTTTTTTGATCGCCACCGCCTGGTGATCGGGGCGGAATGGCAAAACACCTTTTGGTTGCAGGATAAGCTTTACGATATCCCCGGCCCGGTTTACCTGGATGCTTCCTACTCATTTTCCCGATACGGTTTCTACCTCCAGGACGAGATCCGTTTAAATGATTACCTCGCGCTGCTCGCGGAGGCGCGCTATGACGCCGGTCCGTTCGGAGACAGCGCCAACCCGCGGCTCGGTTTGATCTGGCATCCGCGCGATGCCACCACCGTCAAGCTGTTGTACGGCACCGCTTTTCGCTCCCCCAGTGTTTTTGAGAGTGAAACCACGGCATTTCATCTCGGGGAGTCGAGCACAGATATCGACATCCTGAATACCGGGCTGCGCCCGGAAGAGATCGAGACGATCCAGCTCGGCCTGGAACATCATTTGACGCCAGCCACCCGGCTGACGGCCGCCTTGTATCGTTATCGGATGGACGGTTTGCTGACTCAGGGGTTCGACCCGGACACCGGAGACACCTATTTCACCAACTTCGGCCAGATCGACGGCCAGGGGCTCGAAGTCGAAGCCGAGACGCGGTTTGGCAGCGGCGTTCGCGGCAAGCTCGGCTACTCGTTCCAGCGCAGCGAGGACGAGCAGGGTCGTCGCCTGCCCAATTCGCCGGAGCACATGCTGAAATTCCACCTGTCTGCGCCCTTGTGGAACGAGTGCTGGCGCCTGGGCCTGGAGACCCTGTACGCCGAGCGAGCGCGACACGCTGGAGGGACAAGGTCGACGCTTATGCGGTGGGGAACCTCACGATCAGCGGAGATTTGAGCAAGAACGTGGGCGTTTCGTTCGGGCTCTACAACATCAGCGATGGCCGCTACGCCGATCCGGTCAACCCGATTGTCGGCGTGGACGCCATCGAGCAGGATGGGTTCAACGTCCGCTTCAAGTTGAACGTCGGGTTCTGATCATGTCGCGCTGCTCGAAGCCGCTCTCCTGGTTGGTCGCCCTGGCGTTCGCCCTTCCCGGCGCGGCGGGATGGAGCGAGACGGCGGACGAATTCGAGCTGAAGGCGGCCTACATTTACCGGTTCGCCCAGTTCACCACTTGGCCGAATCCGCCGGCGGGGGAGTTCAATTTCTGCATCCAGGGGGATCACCCGATCAGGGCGGGGTTGAGCAAGCTTCAGGGGAAGACCTTGCAGGACGCGCCGGTGAACGTCCTGAGGGTCGATTCGGCCGAGGCGGCCGGCGCCTGCCACGTTTTGTTTCTGCATCTCGACAAGCCCAGGGAACTCGCGGAATGGATGGCGGCGCTGCGCTCGCGCCCCGTTCTGGTGGTCAGCGATTCGCCCGCCGCTTTTCAGGAGAAGGCCATGATCGTGTTCGCGATGGAGCCCAACCGGGTGACGTTCAGGATCAATCTCACCGTGGCGCGCGATTCGGGGCTTTTTCTCAGCTCGCAAATGCTCAAGCTCGCCCAGGAAGTCCGCTAGCGGGCGCAGTCGCCGGACCCCGTCGCGCCACAGCCGATCCCCCTTGAATTCAGGGTTAGCCGCTCGCCCGGTCGGCGCGTCCGCCCGTTCGATCACCCATGAAGAAGCGGTACGGCACCGGAATCTCGAACAACGTCAGCACGATGGAGAAGGTCAGTCCCCAGACGATGCTGGCCGACACCGTCCTCCGATCGAGCAGGGTGGCCTCGCGCAAGGGCCGAACGCCGACCTCGACCGGGGGACGGATTACGCCAGCGCGACGGAGCAGAGGAAAAAGCCGGTGGGAAGCAAAGCAAATCGTGGCATGAGCGGGTATTCCAAGGGTAGCGACGACCGGCGCGGATATCGCTCGGCGCGATGGGTTCGTCAGGTATTTCCGAAGAGCGATAGCGCACCGTCGCGGAGTAGACGGGCGTGATCGCCTATGATCGATCCCCGGTGGTTGGCAGGGTTCGGAGCGAACATCAAGTGATTTGCAGGCAAAATAAAAGCAACGGATATCCCGTTTAATATGCATTTATCCCGCTGGATCGATCAGCGAATTTGACTTGCAGCCGCCATTTGCCGATAGTGAATTCGGCAAATGGCGGTTCAATCGGTTACCGGCGACGTTATTCGAGCCAGATTCGGGTCAGGTAGAAATGCCGGCCGACAGAGGCTGCCCCGGAACTCTCGAACACGACGATGCCCGCGACATGCGCCAAATCCAGCGGCCTGCCGACCGGGCCGGTGAGGATATCCGGCATCGGAATCCGCAGGACCACGCGATTCGCCGGCATCACCTCGAAAGCGCGGTTGAAGCGGTCTTCGTAGCGTTGATCGTGTTCTGCGTCGTGAACCCGCACCGTCAACTGCAAGGGGATTTGATCCGGGTTGGTCACATCCAAAACCAACGCCGAGAAACCGCGCCAGTCGGGCTCCGGCTCGTCGTGACTCACCCCTGGCCACACGGGAGCGGCGAAGTCGATCCGCAAACTCAAGTCGTCGCCGGGTCGCGCCCACCGCGCGGGAAGTGGCTGTAGCGACAGGCGCGCCGTGCCGCTGCCGATAAAGTACAGGTCGCGCGGTGACGAAAATCGCGCGATCACCGGAAATGCCGCTGCCCGTTCTGCGTAGGCGATGACGGCTTGACCCACTGGCAACAGCGCCCACAGGCCACAAAACAGCCCCACCGCTGCAGCGGCAACTCGGCCAGCAAGCCTGATTTTGTCTCGCCAGAGTTGGTGATATAAAGCGGCGGCAATACCGAGGGCGCAGCCGGCGCCGAGCGCGTCCGTACTCGCATCTTCAAGAGACGAATCACGATCCAAGAACCCTTGCGCGATCTCGACTAAGCCCCCGGCGCCGATTGCGACGGCGAAGGCGATCCCGTAGTCGCCGGCCCGCGCTGCGGCGGGCGCTCGCCATAAGCGGGTCAGACGCAGCACGATGAGCGCGAACGCGCCGAAGACCGGCGCATGAGCCATGTTGTTCAGCACGCCCAGAGATTTTCGGCCAAGACGGCAGCGAGGCGCCGAGCACGAGGGCGATGAGCGCAATCGCGACAAGCAGAAGGGGGCGCGGGCTTCCAGTGGGTCCGGCAGAGGCTATGGCAGACACTCGATGTCGATCCTGTCGATTGATCTATTGATGCGGGTCCGTTTCGGCTGAACTCGATGCCGTTGGCCGCTCCGGATTCTCCTCCAATCGCGTCGACCAGCCGGCGGGCATCCACGCCGCCACGAACGCGACGAACAGCAGGCAGGCGATGATCCCATACCCCAGCAGCCACGGCAGGGAAAATTGGAATATCGCCGCCTCGCTGACGGGAGCGCCGGCCCGCTCGCGCAACAGCGCCAGCGATCCGGCGTAGAGCAAGCCCAGCGCGCCGTAGCCGAGATTGAACGCCAGCCCCTTGAAGCTCAGCACCGTCGCCCGTCGAGCGGAATCGGTGACGGCGTTCAGATAATGGCTGACCAGAAAGCCGGTCAGCAGCATCACCGCATGGAGCAGCACGACCGGCAGCAAGCCCAAGCCGAACGGCAACACCAGCGCGGCGCCGGCCAGACCCAGCAGGCACGATAGAGCCAGCAGGGCGAAGTTGAAGCGCGGCGACCGTCGGCCCAGCGCCGGGGCCAGTCGGGCAATGGCGACGCCCAACAAAGCGATGCCCGCGCCGATCAGGCCGAAACTGGCGTCCGGCAGAGCCGATCAGGCGGAAATAGGTGCTGTTCAGGGTCACGAACAGCCGGCACAGGTGATCGAGCAGCATCCCGCCGAGAATGACCGCCACGGCGAGCGGCGTGGCCAAAATCCAGCGACCGGCGTCCAGGGTCAGCCGCGACGCCGCCAGGATCGACGCCAGCAAACCGCCGGCGCGCGCCGGTCGTCCGCCCGGTTCCGTCATTCCCAGCGCCGCCCACCACGCGCCGAGGGCGGTGATCAGCGTCAGATACAGCGGAAAACGCATCGTGGTTCGCGGGTCGAGGGCGACATCCCAGCCCAGCCCTCGCAACAGCCCCTGCAAGGTCGCCGCATCGTAGACCAGCGCGCCGAGCGCCAGCGCCGCGACGAAGGCCAGCGAATTCCAGCGCATCAGCGCGGCGAGCACTCGCGGCCAGTCGGTCGCCCGACCGCACGCCTTCAGGCTGTCGTAGGCCAGCGCCTCGTCGGCGCCGCTGGCCAGCGCTTCGGCCAAGCCGCTGAGCAGGCGGTTGAGCAGAAACGCCGCGAACACCAGTCGGGGGTCGCCCAGCGGCACGAAACAGAGCAGCGCGATTTCGATCACCATGATCGCCCCGGACGCCACCAGCAGCGCGCGCCGGCCGAGGGCGTCGGCCAAGGCGCCGGACGGCACTTCGCACAGCACGATGGCGCCGGCCCAGACCGCGTTCAACACGGCGAATTGGCCGACGGTGAGGCCGAAGTCGATAAACAGCACCGCGAACACGGGGTAGTAGAAGCGCACGCCGAACAGCAGCCGGAAAGCCAGAAAACGGCGAATGTTAGCGATGGCGAAGGGCGTGAGCGGGGTTGCTGGTAGATCGCTGGTCGTGTTCATGGTTCCTCTTGATCGGGCACGAGCACGCCGAGCTTGCGCGGCATGGGTCTTCGTGGGGTAGAGATTACCCGCCCTCCGCGAGGCTGTCCGTCGAGAATTCGGCGGGTCCGCGCGAACTGGCGAGGCTTTTTTACAATCCAACCGACAGGTTTTGCCTTGAAAGCTTTATCGAGGGGCCATGATCTCAAATTCCACCCCGGCGGCAACGCCGACCTGCCTGATTTGTAACGCGCCTCTTTCTTTCAACCCGGCGCGGACCGGCAAGCTGTGCGGTCGCGGGGAATGCGAATGGCGCTATGCCTCGCTGCGACGGCAGAAAAAAATTTGCGTGGCTTGTGGCCGTCCGCTCGCGGATCGGGAGCTGCCGACCCGGATTTGCTCGGCCCCGGAATGCCAGCGAACCGCCTTGGCCGCTTACGGGCGCCGGGTTTACGAGCGAAATCAAGCGCGCTCCGAGGCGCTGATCCGGGAGGAGATCGAGCAGGCGACCCGGCTTCGCGACCGGGTGATGAGCGCGCTCGACCCGAGGGAACCCGCATCCTTTCCCTTGACGGTGATTCCGGCGTTCACCGCCAAGCTCGTCAATCTGCCGGAGCGCCGTCGGCGCATTTTTCGTGATCGCCTGACGGTTCTCATCGCCCAGGCCGCCGCTTGGCCCGAGTCGCCGCCGGCCTCGGATCGGGAAAACGGGGAGGCGCCCATTCCCGAGGCGACGCCTGCCGCCCAAGCGGTCATGGGGATGGCGTGTTCCTGTTGCAAAGGTTCTTGCTGCAAGGATGGGGCCGATCACGCTTATCTCACGGTCCAAACCATCCGACGCTACAGGGCCGCACATCCCGACCAGCGTCCACGCGACGTGCTCGCGGCCTATCTGGATCGCGTGGGTCATCGGACCTACGAGGGATCATGCATTTTCCATCAAAGCGACGGTTGCGCATTGCCCCGCGACATGCGCGCCGATCTTTGCAACCGGCACTATTGCAAGGCGCTGCTGGAGTTTCAGCGGAAATTGCCGACCGAGGGGCCGATCCGCGCCTTTTTCGTCGCGGCCGACTTCGGCGCTGTCCACGCCGCAGCCCTGGTCCACGAAAGCCAAATGCTGACCGTCCCGGCGGTGTAGGCCCGCCGAGCGCGCCGGCGTCGAAAATCAGGCCCAGGCTTCGCGTTCCAGCGTTTCCACCAGCGCCTGATATTTCGGGTGTGCGGCGGAGTCGCTTTCCTCGCGGTCGATCCGTTCGAGCTCGGCGGCCACTTGCTCTTGCGCGTCCGGCGGTATGACTTGCTCGGCCATCCGGAACAGGATGTTGTTTTCGTGGATGATATGCCGGCGCCGCAACTCCACGTATTCATAGACGTTCGCCACGATCACCGGGCATGCCGATCGATCGCCGGACTGCCAGCGCAGCACCGCTTCGCGCAGCAGCTCGCAATACTGCCGGCCTTGCTGGTGCTCGCGCAGCATCGCGGCGATGGGGCCAGTCCGTTCCGGCATCCCATGGGCCACCAGCGCCGGGAACAGGGCGTTTTCCTCCTTGCGGTGATGGCAGCCATCGGTGAACGCGAGATTGAAATCCACCGCCTCCAGAAAGAGGTCGGCGGGAACTTCATGTCCCTGCTCCAATTTTTGCGCGGTTGCTTCCAGGGCATTCAGCAAGCGTTCGATCAGTCGGTGTTCTTCCCTCAACATGTCGGTCGCTTTCATCGTTCGTTCCTCCCGTCATGCCGGTGCCTCGGCCGCGGCGATTCAACTCACCTTCTGCACGGTGCCGTCGAGGTTCATCAACAGCCGTTCGACTTCCAGCTCTGGATAGCGCTTGTGAATCGCGACCATCAAGTCGCGCAGGAACTTGCCGTGGATGCGCGTTTCCATTTGCTGGTCCTTGGAAAAGTCGGCTTTCAGGATCACCTTGTACGCGCCGCAATCGCGATGATCCATCAAAATGACCTTCTTGATGTGATGGAGATCACTGGCGATTTTGAGATGCTCCCAGAACGTTTTGTTCCATTCCTTGCAGTAGTCGGTGAGCGCGCCCAGCGCGGCGCCGGCCAGAACGATGTGATCGTACTGGTTGGTCATGCCGCGACCGTCCATGTAACGGGTGATGTCGTCGATCAGGCGATAGTCCATGCAACTGAGCAGCAGGGCTTCGGCGGTGTGCGCCGGGGCGGCGCCAGCCTGTGGATCGGCGCCGTGTCCGGTTCCGGCTTCAGCGCCCGCCTTCGGATCGGGTTTGCGCTGGATCGGAGGCTCGTGTCCGGCTTCGGCTCGGGCCAGCCGCCAGGGCGTCGCCAGCCCGAGCAACGCGATTCCACCGCCCAGGGTGGCGAGTTGCACGAAACGGCGCCGGCTGATGGCGGCGGACGCCGGGTAATGGGCGTGGTCGTGGCAACCGAGATGGTGCGGTCTGGACATGGCGAGCCTCTTCATCTGTCTCGAACGTGTGGGCGATGGTGCGTTGACCCTTGTAGGGGGTTTCCCGTCAACCTGATTTTCTGGGGCATCACCGGACCATATCGGCCACCGAAGGGATAAGTTGAGTCCATGACAATTATTTTAGTATGGGGATAGCGGTACTGTCAGGGCAGTTCAACAGGCTATTTTGTCTGTTTTTTTATACACCCCATACAGGTGATGGGCGCTTCGAGCTTGGCTGTGGGACAATAGCCGCCATCCTTGCCACCACGGTATGCCGCAATCCATGTCTGGGCGTGTCGAGCCTTCCATGTTGTCGAGTCCCCTGCAACCCGCGCTGCCGCCCGACAGCCGACAAACGCTGCGCTGGGGCCGGTTGTATGGCGCCAGTCCCGCGCTGTTGATCGCCGCCGCCGCCGCTCGCTATCGCGGTCTGGTGCTGGCGGTCGCGCCGGACAGCCAGACCGCGTTGCGGCTGGAAACCGAACTGCGGGTATTCGGCGGCCCCGACCTGGACATTCTGGCCTTCCCCGATTGGGAGACGCTGCCCTACGACGTGTTTTCGCCGCATCAGGACATCGTGTCCCAGCGGCTGGCGACGCTGTACCGCTTGCCGCAGCGGCGGCGCGGGGTGCTGGTGGTGCCGGTGGCGACCTTGATGCAGCGGCTGGCGCCGCGCGGTTATCTGGATCGCTACGCGCTGTTGCTGAAAGTCGGCGAGCGGCTGGATTCCGAGGATTTCCGCCGCCGCCTGGAAGCGGCCGGCTACGTCTGCGTGTCGCAGGTGGGCGAGCACGGCGAATTCGCGGTGCGCGGCTCGATTCTCGACCTGTTTCCGATGGGCGCCGAACGGCCTTACCGAATCGAACTGTTCGATGACGAGGTCGAGAGCATCCGCGACTTCGACCCGGAAACCCAGTTGTCCGTGACCAGGACCGAGCAAATCGAGCTGCTGCCGGCGCGGGAATTCGCGCTGGACAAGGAGACCATCGCCCGGTTCCGGCAAGCCTACCGCCGCCAGTTCGAGGGCGATCCGCAACGCAGCGCGATTTATCGGGACGTGAGCGCCGGCAACGCGCCCGGCGGCATCGAATACTATCTGCCGCTTTTCTTCGAGCGGTCCGCCACGCTGTTGGATTATCTGCCGGAAGCGACGCTGGCGATTCGGCTGGAAGGGGTGGACGCGGCGATGGCGGCGTTCCAGGAACAGCTCATGGATCGCTACGAGCAGCGCCGTTACGACGCCGAGCGACCGCTGTTGCCGCCGTCTCAGCTTTTTCTGGAAGCGGCCCAGGTGGAGCGGGCGTTGGCGCGCTATCTCCGGGTCGAGATGCAAGAAGCGGGAGATGGCGGCGTCAATTTCCCCACCGCGCCGCCGCCGGCCCTGCCGCTCGAACCGCGCGCCGAGCGGCCGGCCGCCGCGCTGGAACGCTTTCTGGCGGAATTCCCGGGCCGGGCGCTGTTCGCCGCCGAGTCGGCCGGCCGCCGCGAAGTGCTGCTCGACACCCTGCGGAGCTACGGTCTGAAACCGACGGTTTGCGAGAGTTGGGCCGAATTTCTGGCGCGGGAGGATTTGCGGCTGGCCCTGACGGTCGCGCCGCTGGAACAGGGGCTGCTGTTGACCGACCCGCCGCTGGCGCTGATCGCCGAGCCGCAGTTGTACGGCGAGCGGGCGCGGCAGACCCGGCGGCGCGCGTCCAACCGCGATCCCGACGCCATCATCCGCAATCTCACCGATCTCAATCCCGGTGCGCCGGTGGTGCACGAGGAGCACGGCATCGGCCGCTACGCCGGACTGGAGCGGCTGGAAGTCGCCGGCATCGACGGCGAGTTCGTGGCGGTGGAATACGCGGGCGGCGACCGCCTCTATGTGCCGGTGGCGTCCCTGCACCTGCTCAGCCGCTACACCGGGGCTTCACCGGAAAGCGCGCCGCTGCACAAGCTGGGCAGCGGCCAGTGGGAAAAGGTCCGGCGCAAGGCCGCCGAGCAAGTCAGCGATGCGGCGGCGGAACTGCTGGACATTTACGCCCGCCGCGAAGCCCGGCCCGGCCACGCCTTCGGCTTGAGCGAGGCCGACTACTTCGCCTTCGCCGCCGCGTTCCCGTTCGAGGAGACGCCGGACCAGCAGACCGCCATCGAAGCGGTGATCGCCGACATGCGCGCCGGCAAGCCGATGGATCGGGTGGTGTGCGGCGATGTCGGCTTCGGCAAGACCGAGGTGGCGATGCGCGCCGCCTTCGTGGCGGTGCAGGACGGCCGGCAGGTGGCGGTGCTGACCCCCACCACCCTGCTGGCCCAGCAACACTATCAGAACTTTCCTCGACCGCTTCGCCGACTGGCCGGTGCGGATCGAACTGCTGTCCCGGTTCCGGTCGGCCAAGCAGCAGGCCGAGACCTTGAAGGCGCTGGCCGAGGGGCAAAGTAGACATTCTGATCGGCACCCACAAGCTGTTGCAGGCGGGTGTCCGAGTTCAAGCGGCTGGGGTTGACCGTCGTGGACGAGGAGCATCGCTTCGGGGTGAAGCACAAGGAACGGCTGAAAGCCTTGCGCGCCGAAGTGGACGTGCTGACCCTGACCGCCACCCCGATCCCGCGCACCCTGAACATGGCGATGGCCGGACTGCGCGAGCTGTCGATCATCGCCACCCCGCCGGTCGGGCGGCTGGCGGTCAAAACCTTCGTCGGCCAGTGGAACAAGGCGCTGATCCAGGAAGCCTGCCAGCGCGAATTGAAGCGCGGCGGGCAGATTTATTTTCTGCACAACGAGGTGGAGACCATCCAGCGCATGGCCGCGCAGGTGGCGGAACTGGCGCCGGGCGCGCGGATCGCCGTCGCCCACGGCCAGATGCGCGAGCGGGATTTGGAGCAGGTGATGCTGGATTTCTATCACCGCCGCTGCAACCTGCTGCTCTGCACCACCATCATCGAATCGGGCATCGACGTGCCCAGCGCCAACACCATCATCATCAATCGCGCCGACAAGCTGGGGCTGGCGCAGTTGCACCAGTTGCGCGGGCGGGTGGGGCGCTCGCACCATCGCGCCTACGCCTATCTGATCGTGCCGCCGCGCAAGGTGATGACGGTGGACGCGGTGAAGCGGATCGAGGCCATCGAGTCGCTGGAGGATCTGGGCGCCGGTTTCATGCTGGCCAATCACGATCTGGAGATTCGCGGCGCCGGCGAGCTGTTGGGCGAAGAGCAGAGCGGCCAGATTCACGAGGTCGGCTTCACCCTGTACATGGAGATGCTGGAGCGGGCGGTGCAGGCGCTCAAGGCCGGCCGGGTGCCGGAGCTGGATCGGCCGCTGGATCACGGCCCCGAAATCGACCTGCAAAGCCCGGCCCTGATCCCGGACGATTATCTGCCCGACGTGCACAGCCGGCTGATTTTGTACAAGCGGATCGCCAGCGCCCGCGACGACGGGGAGTTGCGCGAGTTGCAGGTGGAGATGATCGACCGCTTCGGCCTGCTGCCGGAGCCGGTGAAAAACCTGTTCCGAGTCACCGGCTTGAAGCTGCGGGCCACGCCGGTTGGGGTGAAAAAAATCGAAGCCGGCCCCAAGGGCGGGCGGATCGTGTTCGGGCCGCAACCGAAGGTGGACCCGGCTAAATTGGTGGGGCTGATCCAGCAGCAGCACCGGGTTTACAAGCTGGACGGCAAGGATAAGCTACGTTTTATCAAGGAATTGCCCGACGCGGCGG
>JBAOII010000025.1:0-5331 GCA_037045685.1 Candidatus Competibacter sp. | reverse complement strand
CACAACAGGAAGCTTCAGGAAGCGCTATATCCGGGCTTCAAGCAGGGCGTGGTGACGGGCGTGCAATATGAGCAGGCATTGCGCGACGCGGAGGTGAGCGAGGCCGCGCTGCGGGTGGCGGAAGCGAATTTGACCTTGCTGAAAAGTCCGCCGCAACCGCAAGATGTGGCGATCAAGCGGGCCGAGTTGCAGCAGTTGCAAGAGCAACTGAAATACGCCCAGGAACAGCTTGACGCCTCCGAACTCAGCGCTCCGGTGGCGGGGCGGATCGTGACCCCCAATCTGAAATTTAAGGAAGGCAGTTTTCTAAAGGAAGGAGAATTGTTCGCGACTTTGGAAGACACTCAAAAAATCCAGGTGGAAGTGTTGGTATCGGAAACGGATATCGGCCTGGTGCGCTTGGATGCGCCCGTCACGCTGCGGGTCTGGGCCTATCCGCTGCGCGATTTCGAGGGGCGGGTGACGTTGATCGCGAACGTCACCGAACCGCTGTCCGACAATCCCGGTGTCCGGGTCGTGCGGGTGGTGACGCTCATCGATAACCCCGACGGATCGCTGAAGGGACAGATGACCGGTTACGCCAAAATCATCGCCGGCCACGAACCGGTCATCGTCGCCTTCACGCGGGCGCTGGTGCGGTTCGTGATGCTGGAAATGTGGTCGTGGCTGCCGTGATGCTTTACGGCGCCACCGAAACTGTTCGTCTCCGCCCGTCGGTCTGATCGAAAGACTGAGAGGTGTCCGATGCGTTTTTTCAACACGGCCGGGCCGGTCGATCCGATCAAGCATTACACTCTGCCGCCGCTGTCGCGCCTGGACCTGGAGGAGGTGTTGCGGCTGATCGACCAGGAGAAATATTTCGTCCTGCACGCGCCCCGCCAGACCGGCAAGACCTCGGTGCTGTTGGCGCTGATGGAGCGGCTGAACCGGGAAGATCGCTACACCTGCCTCTACGCCAACATCGAAGCGGCGCAGGCGGTGCGCGGGGACGTTGATCGGGGCATCCGGCATGTCTGTCACGCCATCGCCGCCCGTGCCGTAACCTATCTCGATGACCCCCGACTACAGGGTTGGGCGGATGAACTGAATCGCCGCAATTCGATGGCTGGCGCGCTGACCGAGTTGCTGGAACGCTGGTCGCGGGAGAACGGCAAGCCCATTGTGCTGTTGCTGGACGAAGTGGACGCCCTGGTGGGGGACACGCTGATTTCGCTGCTGCGGCAAATTCGCGCCGGCTACGCCCAGCGGCCCCGTGCCTTCCCGCAGACCGTGGTGCTGTGCGGGGTGCGGGACGTGCGCGACTACCGCATCCATGTTGCTGGCCAGGAGATCGTGACGGGCGGATCGGCCTTCAACATCAAAGCGGAATCGCTGCGGCTGGGTAATTTTGACGCAGATGAAGTGACGACGCTGTACCGGCAACACACCGCCGAAACCGGACAGGCATTTCTCCCCGAGACCCTGGCGCGGGTGTGGGAGTTGACTCGAGGCCAACCTTGGCTGGTCAATGCCTTGGCCTACGAAACCTGTTTCAAGCTGAAGGCGGGCCGGGACCGGACGCGGCCAATCTCGGCGGAGCTGATCGAACAGGCCAAGGAGAACCTGATCCAGCGGCGGGAAACCCATCTCGACCAGTTGGCCGACAAATTGCGCGAGGAACGGGTGCGGCGGGTGATCGAACCGCTGCTGATCGGTCAGGACACGGCGCTGGACCTGCCGCTGGACGACATCGACTACGCGCGAGACTTGGGACTGGTCGCGCTCGACAAACCGCTGCGGGTCGCCAACCCGATCTATCGGGAAGTGGTCCCCCGGCAACTGACCGCCAGCACGGAAGAGATGACCGTCCAGGAGAGCGCCTGGTATGTCCGTCCCGATGGCCGGCTCGACATGGAGAAGCTGCTCGGCGCCTTCCAGCAGTTCTTCCGCGAGCACGCCGAGCACTGGATCGAGCGCTTCCAGTACCGGGAAGCCGGACCGCAACTGCTGCTGCAAGCGTTCCTGCAGCGGATCGTCAACGGCGGCGGGCGGATCGACCGGGAATACGGGCTGGGCCGGAAGCGGACCGACCTGCTGGTGCAATGGCCGCTGGACGAAGCGCGCGGCTTCTTCGGCCCGGTGCAACGGGCGGTGCTGGAGCTGAAGCTGCTGCACAAATCGCTGGAGGCGACGCTGCGGGAAGGGCTGGCGCAGACGGCGGACTACCTGGACCGGACCGGCGCCGAGGAGGGCCATTTGCTGCTGTTCGACCGCACTCCCGGCGTCTTGTGGGAGCAGAAACGCTTCCACCGCACTGAGCCGTATGGTTCCCATCTAATCCAGGTGTGGGGGATGTAGTCAATAACGTCATCCTGCACTTGCTGAAGTGGCGGTATCGACCGCAACGGAGAGGCGCGAGTTGGGCGGTCTCGATCAACAACGGCAGGCACAGTATAGCCAGGCTGTTGAAGGACAGTCCTAGCCTGAAATTACAGGTGGCGATGCTAGTCCAAGAGGAATATCCCCTTGCTCGCAGAAACGCGGTTGTGGAAACCGGCCTACCGCCGGCTACGTTGCCGGAGCAGTGCCCGTTTACCGATGATCAGATACTTTCCGACTATTGGCCAGATTGAGGAATTGGTTGGACTTATTGCTCGCTTTGGCCGAACCAGAGGAACGGTTCGGACACTCCATTGGCGGGATCGGACCGGAAGGCGCCAGCGGCCAGCAGGAACTTCGGCATGGCGAGCAGCACGCGAAGCGCGCGCGCGCCGGAAGCGGCGGAGTCCGGGGCCACGAGCGGCCGCCAGGTTTCCCCATCTCGGGTTTGCCAAATCTGGAATCCCGAAACCGCGTCGGGTTCCCGGCGCACGATGCCGGCGTAAAGAGAATCACCCGAACTCGCCAGCGCCGGCAGCAAGGTGTTGCGAGGGTCGTCGAAGCCGGGGCCGTGGGCCGAAACCGGCACTTGTAGGCCGATGGGGGAGAAGCGGGGCTGGCCCATGACCAGCTCCCAGCGACCGTTCGGCAGCACCCGGATCATCTCGCATCCCGCCGCTTCGTCCTGCGGGCGTTCGGTTTCCGGCACCCCGGTTCCCAGATACAGAGCATTTTGAAAAACCGCCATCGACGCCGCCGCCGAATTGAGGGTAAAGCGTTGGGCGCCTTTCTCGACGACCAACTCCCACGCGAACGGCGGATCGCCAAGCGCCTGGGTGCGCCAGAGTTGAAAACCGGCAAACGGGTTGCCGACCGCCGCATACAGCCAATCATTGAAAACTTGCAGGCAGTGGATCACCTGGTTATGGAGATCGCCAAAACCGGGCACGTTCGCCGACCGCCATTTTCCGACACGAGGATCGCGAACGACGTACAACGATGCGCCCCCATCGGTTTTTTCGGCGATCCCATCGCTCATGGCGCCGATCGGCGCGGCGAACAGCCAACCCCGAAAGGAGTGCACGAGGCCGAAGGGCCGTATTTCACTCCAATCTGGCAGTGTCTCGAACCGGACGCCATCCTCCGAATGGAACAGGCGCGGATTAGCGGGGCAGAGCAGGCTCAGGCACAACGCATCCTGACCCGCGCCGGTCGGCACGACCGTCATGGAGCGCCAGCCCAGTTCCAGCGGAAACTTGCGGTGTTGCCGATGGTTCGGCCAATTCGGCGCTTCGACGGTGGTTTCGCAAACGACTTCCCAGCGGTCCGCGCCCGGATAATAGCGCAGAATCCGGGCGAGACCGGGCGCGGTCGATCCGTCGGGCTGGCTGATCGCGCCGACATACAGGCGTTTGCGGAAGAACCCGGCGACTTGCAGGCGATGCTCGCCGGGAGCGCTCAGGATCGGGATGGAGATCGCGCTGAACGCGACGGCGTTGGCGGTAGTCATGGGAGCGTGCAATCTGCGGCGAAATACCAAATCACTGATAGCCCAACCGGCGTGCCAGCCGGAGCATCTGCGGACCGAACTCGCGCGGCTCCGGCAGCCACTCCATCGGCCCCTTCAGGCTGGTGGGCGCGGGCCTACCCGCTTTTAGCATCGGATCTTCCAAAAACCCCCGGTTGTTGCCGTGCGCCGCGCTGGGCGGGCCGATGTGAGCGTAAGGCGAGTTTTCGGGGTGTTTCATCGCCGCGATGGCGGTGTCGTCGGTACGGATTTGCAGCCATTCGGCGATTTGCCGGAAATGATTGTCCGGGTCCGCCAGAAAATCCTCGCCGAGCAAGCGCATGGCCTGCCCGGGGGGCAGGCTGGCGGTAAAATCCATGATGTTCGAATGAATCATGATCCAGTGGTCTTCGATCATTTCGGCCAAACGATTGAGGTCGGGATGACCTTGCAGCAGGGCCTTGGCCGATTTGATCCGGTAGAAGGAATTGCCGGTCGAGCGCGGATGGCGGGTCAGGTGCAGAAAATAGGCGCGCGGAAACATGCGATGGAGCCGCGCCAGATTTTCCGGCTTGCCTTGGGTCGGGCTTTTATCGACCAGTTGCCGGGGCGCGACGAGTTCGGCCAGATAGTGGAACATCCGGGTGGTGGTCCACTGCCGGCGTTGCCGCAACCAAGACCGGGCTTGGCGCACGGTCTCCTCGGTCTGTTCGCCGTGGTGCAGTTCGGCGACCACCCGCAACAAGCCCTGGTTCATGTGCTTGCGGCCCGGGCGGGCGGGCAAGCGCAGCCACTCGTCGAGGGTATCGACGATGCCGAGATAAATTTCCGGCAGGCCGTACAGATCCGGGTGCTGGCCGATGGACATGCACACCACCGACGAAAACGAGCGGCCGGGGCAAAGGATGAACAAGGGTTGCCGGACGGTCATTGATAGCCCAGGATTCTGGCGGTTTTCAAGGTGGCGCGGGAAAATTGAGTCGCACCGGGGGCGGGCCAGTCGAATGGCCCTTCAAGTCGCGTCGGGCGAAGGGGCCTCTGCTCGAAACGCGGGCTGTGCAAGAAATTGGGATCGTGGCCGAACGGCGCGTTGGGCGGCCCGATGCCGGCGTAGGGCGACCGCTCTGGGTGCAGCATATCGGCGATGGCGGCGTCGTCGGTGCGAATTTCCAGCCATTCGGCGATTTGCGGCAAATACACCGCCGGTTGCGACAGCAGCAGTTCCCCCTGAATGCACAGCGTCTGTCCGGGCCGCAGTTGGCGGGTAAAGCGCAGGATGTTCCGGTTGGCTCGCAGCCACAGGCTTTCGGGGTTGGTCGGCGCGCCGGTGCGGCGCTTGGCGAGGATGGCGGTTTTCTGCTGAATTTCGTAAATGGATTTACAGGTCGCGCGGGGATGCCGCACGAGGTGCAGGTAATAGGCTTCGGGAAAATGGCGGTGGAGGCGCGAGAGGCGCGCTTCGTCGA
>JBAOII010000024.1:0-83317 GCA_037045685.1 Candidatus Competibacter sp. | reverse complement strand
AGCCAATGCTAACAACGACTTGAGGTAAGCGAAAATGAGAGTTGCCATACTCGCGAGAGTCTCTACCGAAGGGCAAGAGAATGAAGGTGAGAGCCTCGTTGTCCAGCAGAAGAGACTACAAGAATGCGTCGCCTCTCTCAATGGAACCGTAGTCAAGGTCTATTCGGGACAAGAGAGTGCCACGAGTGGAAAGAAGGCAAGACCGATACTGGATCAACTGCTCGAAGATTCCGCCACAGGAGTATTCGATGCCATCATGGTTTATGATATGAGTCGCTTCTCCCGCGATCCTGTCAAGAGTAAAATCTCTCTAGGTATCCTCAAGAGGAATGGGATCAAACTATACATCCAGAATCAGTTGTATGACCTCGACAATCTTGAAACTAACCTGATTGTCGGTATCCTGAATGAGATCAACTCATTCTCTGCGGCTATACAAGCCCGAAAAAGTGTCGAGAGCAAGATTGAGAGAGCCCGTCGAGGCTTCCCTTCGAGTGGTGGTCGGTTGCCATTCGGGTAGAGTCGTGAAAGGTATCATGAGCAACGGGCAAGCCGAGTGGATAGTCGATCCCGAGAAACACAAGCAGGCTCTCGAAGTATTCGATCTCTATGTCAACAAGAAAAAACAGATCACTGATATAGCCAAGGAGATGGGATTCGGTGAAGAGAAGACTGCCACTATACTCCACGATGACCCCGAGTATATCCAAAGGTTCACCATCGACCAGTCAGAGACCGTGATTGTCACTCCCGTTCCAACCTTGTTTACACCGGAACAGCAAGCCCAGATTCGAGAGATACTCAGCCATAATCGGAAATGGCGTTCGAGAGTTCACGACTATGCGTTAGCACATTTCGTTAGATGCGGGCTATGCGGAACTACCTATCATGGGTCGGCAATAAAAAACAACGCCAAGTCACTATCAAAACTCAAGCACTATCGATACTACCAACACTGCCACCGGTTCAAAACAGACTTATGTATTTCGAGAGTGAGCGCCCCTGTGATCGAAGAAGCCGCGTTCTTCGTGATAGGACAGATATTCTCAAGTCAAGAGAAGTTGCGGGAAGCGATAGATGTCGCTACTCAGAACACCAGAGACGCTAAGACCAGATTGATCGCAGAGAGCCTCGAACTCAAGAAAGAGACCGAGAGGCTATCTAAGCAGAAACAGAACTTGATCGATGCTGTGATGAATGGCGTGCTGACTCAAGAAGACATCGCCACGCGCATTCAGAAGATAGGAGGCGCATTAGCGGAAGCGAAGACCAAAATCAAGAGTAACGATGTTTTATTGAAGAACTTAGAGGCGCAAGTGTCCGATGATCTAGCGGAACGCATCCAGAGAATGTTCCTTCAACTCACAGGAATGTATGGCACAGTGAATGAGTGGAATCACGATCTGAAAGTGAGACTACTCAAGTGGTTCTTCGGGATGGGAAAAGATAACGGTGTATTCATTAGACACCAACCCAATATGCCGAACAATCTCGTCTTCTCCATTATCGGTAACTTCGGACCCACTGCCATGGCTTATGTGGATAAAGACAACGATTGTGGTGCGATGTATGACACATTCTATTCGTTGAGTCCTGGAGAGTTGCGGTCATTCGAGAGTGCTAACAACAATACGACCTTGGGAGACTTGAGGGGAATCATAAGCGAGAGTCTGGCTCATGATTTTTGATCCCAAACCTGGTAGGCGTTGACGATCCGCTGCACCAGCGGATGCCGGACCACGTCGCGGGCGTTGAAGAACGTCATGCTGATGCCGTCCACGTCCTTGAGCACTTGCACCACTTGGCGCAGGCCGGAGGGGACGTTGCGCGGCAAATCGACCTGGGTCACGTCGCCGGTGACCACGGCCGTCGAGCCGAAGCCGATGCGGGTCAGGAACATCTTCATCTGCTCCACGGTGGTGTTCTGGGCTTCGTCGAGAATGATGAAGGAATCGTTCAAGGTCCGGCCGCGCATGAAGGCCAGCGGCGCCACTTCGATGATGTTGCGCTCGATCAGCTTGGCGACGCGCTCGAAGCCCAGCATTTCGTACAGGGCGTCGTAGAGCGGCCGGAGATAGGGATCGATTTTCTGGGCCATGTCGCCGGGCAGAAAACCCAGCCGCTCGCCCGCTTCCACCGCCGGCCGCACCAGCACCAGCCGCCGGGTCGCGTTGCTGTCCAGGGCGTCCACGGCGCAGGCCACCGCCAGATAGGTCTTGCCGGTGCCGGCGGGACCGACCCCGAAGTTGAGGTCGTGGTGCTGGATGTTCCACAGATAGCGCTGCTGGTTGGGGCCGCGTCCCCGGATCAGGCCGCGCCGGGTGCGGATGACGACCTCGTCGGTTTCCGGCTCGATCGTCTCGACCAGGGCATCGGCGCCGGCTTCTTGCAGGAACAGGTGGACTTGCGCCGGGGTCAGCGGCTCGCTCTGGGCGGTCCGGTACAGCGCCTGCAACACCGCCACCGCGACGGCGACCGCGCCCGGTTCGCCGATCACCCGGAACTGATGGCCGCGATTGTTGATTTCCACGCCCAGCCGGCGCTCGATCTGGCGCAGGTGTTCGTCCAGTTGACCGCACAATCGGGCCAGCCGCTCGTTGTCGGCGGGTTCCAGCAGCAAGTCTTGGAATTTGGGCGAGAGATTGGGGGCCAAGACAGTGGCGGCGGGCGCGCTCATCAACTGGCTTGCTTCAGGGCGGCGGCGGGCAGTTCCGGGCAGCCCAACAGCCGGCCACGCAGGGAATTGGGCAGCGCCTCGGTGATGGCGACCTCGGCGAAATGGCCGATCAGTCCGGCGGGACCGTCGAAGTTGACCACGCGGTTGTTTTCGGTGCGGCCGGACAGTTGCCGGCCGTCCTTGCGCGAGGGTTTTTCGACCAGCACCCGCTGCATCGTGCCGACCATGCTGCGGCCGATGGCGTGCGCCCCCGCCTCGATCCGCGCCTGCAAGCGGGCCAGCCGCTCTTTCTTGACCGCCGGCGGCGTGGGGTCGGGCAAACCGGCGGCGGGGGTGCCGGGCCGGGGGCTGTAGAGGAAGCTGAAGCTGTGATCGAAACCGATCTCGTCGATCAGCGCCATCGTGGCGGCGAAGTCCCGGTCGGTTTCGCCGGGGAAGCCGACGATGAAATCCGTGGACAGGCTGAGGTCGGGCCGGACGGCGCGCAGCTTGCGGACCTTGGCCTTGTACTCCAAAACGGTGTGGCCGCGCTTCATCAGCGCGAGGATGCGGTCGGAGCCGCTTTGCACCGGCAGGTGCAGATGGCTGACCAGTTGCGGCACGCGGCCGTAGACCTCGATCAGCCGCTCGGAAAACTCCACCGGATGGGACGTGGTGTAGCGGATCCGGTCGATGCCGGGCACGGCGGCGACGTGTTCGATCAGCAGCGCCAGATCCGCGATCTCGCCGTCGCCCGTCGGCCCCCGATAGGCGTTGACGTTCTGGCCGAGCAGGTTGACCTCGCGCACGCCCTGCTTCGCCAGCGCCCCGACTTCGGCCAGCGCCGCGTCGAACGGGCGGCTGACTTCCTCGCCGCGGGTGTAGGGCACCACGCAGAAGGTGCAGTACTTGCTGCAACCCTCCATGATCGAGACGAAGGCGGTCGGACCTTCGGCGCGCGGCTCCGGCAGCCGGTCGAACTTTTCGATCTCCGGGAAGGAGACATCGACCACGGGCCGCCGGTCGGCCCACACCGCCGTCAGCATCTCGGGTAGCCGGTGCAGGGTTTGCGGGCCGAACACCAGATCGACGCAGGGCGCCCGCTCGCGCAGCGTCTCGCCTTCCTGGCTGGCCACGCAACCGCCGACGCCGATGACCGCGCCGGGCCGCTGCGATTTCAGCGCTTTCCAGACCCCCAGTTGCGAGAACACCTTTTCCTGGGCCTTTTCGCGGATGGAGCAGGTATTCAGCAACAACACGTCGGCTTGCGCGGGATCGTCGGTGCGCTCCAGGCCGTGAGCCACGCGCAGCACGTCCGCCATCTTGGCGGAGTCGTATTCGTTCATCTGGCAGCCGTGGGTCTTGATGTACAGTTTGCGGGCCATGGGCGATTATTGAACAATAGCGGGGCGAAAACTATAGCACCGCTGGTGGGGGGCTGCCAGATGGCGGCTTATCCCGCCGCAGCGACAGCAGTAATCGTTAAGTCAACGGTCGAGCGGGGTTCGGGTAGCCGCCGCTCGACGATGCCTTGGGGAAGCCGGTGGGGACGCCATGAAAACCGACGCCTTGTTTTATCGGTTGTTTCAGACCTTGCCGGAGGTGGTATTCGAATTGGCGGGTCTCGACGAGCCGGACGGGCGGCGCTATCGATTCCGTTCGGAAGAGGTCAAGCAGACCGCGTTCCGCCTGGATGGCGTGCTGGAACCGCCCGAGATGAATCCCGAGGGGCCGGTGGTGTTCGTCGAGGTCCAGATGCAGGCGGAGGAGGCGTTTTACGGGCGGTGGTTCGCCAGGGCAATCGCGCTATGTAGGGGGTTGACAGTAGGCTGATCGCCGGGGTAACGGAGCGAGGTTGATCTTGTGGAGAGAACTCATGTGGCCCCAATTGCTCGACCCGCGCCCGTATTTTGCCGACCTGCCGGATCCCCGTCGGGAGACCCAGAACAAGCTCCACAAACTCCATGACATTCTGATGATCGTGCTGTGCGCGGTGTTGAGCGGGGTGGAGGACTGGGTGGGCATGGCGGACTTTGCCGAGGAGAAGGAAGCCTGGTTGCGGGGGTTTTTGGAGTTGCCCCACGGGATTCCCTCGCACGACACCTTGAGCGACGTGCTGGGGCGAATCGATCCGGTAGCCTTCCGGACGGCCTTCACCGCTTGGGCCACGGCCGCCTTGCCGAGCTTGGCCGACGAGCCGGTCTGCGTGGACGGCAAGGCGGTGCGAGGGAGTCGGGACGGGACGAACCCGGCGGTGCATCTGGTGAGCGCGTTTGCCGGTCGGGCGCGCTGGGTGCTGGCCCAGCAGGCGATGGCGGAGAAGTCCAACGAGATCGCCGCGATCCCGGACCTGCTGGGGCTGCTGGACCTGCGCGGGGCGGTGGTGTCGATCGATGCCATGGGCTGCCAAAAAGCCATTGCGCAGACGATCATCGATGCCGGTGCGGATTACGTCTTGGCGTTGAAGGAGAATCATCCGACCTTGTGCGAGGGCGTCCAACTGTGGCTCGATACCGAAGTCGCGCAGGGGCGCCTGCCCGTGCTGGAAACGGTGGAGAAAGACCATGGCCGGATCGAAATTCGCCGCTATGCGCTGAGCGACCAGATCGACTGGCTGGAGGCCCAACCGGACTGGGCTGGGCTCCAGGCGGTCGGCCGGGTGGAATCCACCCGGATCATCGGGGAAAAAACCAGCACCGAATGCCGCTATTTCCTGTGCTCGTTCCCGGAGCGCGACCGGTTTGCCGCCACCGTCCGCGGCCATTGGGGGATCGAAAATCAACAGCACTGGGTCTTGGACGTCCAGTTCGGGGAAGATGCCTGCCGGACCCGCAAGGGCCACTCGGCGGAAAACCTGGCCCTGATGCGTCGCATGGCCCTCAACCTGCTGAGCCACAACGGCCCGCCCCGCAATAGCCTCCGTCGCCGCAAACGCCGCGCCGCCCTTAACGATGATTACCGGTTGCGCCTCCTCTTCGGCACCCCAACCCCGGCTACCACATAGCGCGATTGCCCTGGTGGGGTTCGCCGAGATTTTCCTGTATCTGTACCGGATGGCGCCGGTGCGGCCGTGGCGGGCGGTGGCGATCTATCCGAGTCGGCCAGTGGAGCGTCTGGACGAACGGCGGTATGGCTCGGCGGTGCGGTTGCCGGAAGTGCGTCGCGTGTATCTGGAAGATTGGGCGGACGTGCCGGCGGACACCGTGGGGCTGCGGCTGGTGCAACTGCTGGTGAGCGAGGCGACCGAGGCGCCGGCCAAGGCGCGGCAACTGCTGCGGGAAGGGCCGGCGATGGACGGTCCGAAATTGCCGGCGAGCGTGCTGCTGGATTTAGTGGAAACGATTCTGGTCTACAAGTTACCGACGATGAGTCGGGAGGAGGTACGGCGGATGTTGGAATTACACGATGTCGATCTGAAGCAGACCCGGTTCTATCAGGAGGTCTTCGCCGAAGGTGAGAGCGAGGGCGAAGCCAGGCTATTGCGGAAACAATTGATCCGCCGCTTCGGGCCGCTGCCGGCGTGGGCGGAGGCGAAGCTGGTGGGCGCGGAGCCGGCGCAACTGGAAACGTGGGGAGAGCGGGTGTTGGAGGCGGCGACGCTGGAGGCGGTGTTTGCGGAGGGTTGAGGTGGGCCTTCAATTATCCAATGTGCGCGAGTACTGCGCGGCTTGGGCGCTCAACGTCTCAAGGTCCAAATCTGGTAGACCCGTTTTTCGCCATTCGGTGTAGTCGAATCGATCGCGGGTCAGCGCCGCGACGAACTGTTCGGCCTCCACGGTTCCCAGGGCTTGAATGAGGGCGCGCATGCCGGCCGCGCGAATCTCGGCTTCAGTCTTCATACCAGTGCTCCACTTTGGCGAGCGCCTCGCCGGGCGGCAAGGCGACGAGATCCGGGTATTCCCGCAGCTTGCGCAGCAGGATGTCGTCGGTAGTGACGAAGAGATCGGACCCGGCCACAACCGCGCAGGCCACATGCAGGGCATCGAACGGTTTGATGCCCAACGCCATCAACGAGCGTCCCCGGTCCAGAACTGGCCCAGTTTCGCCGACGCGCACCTCGGCCAGACTCCGCCAGAGCAGGATCGAGGCGGCGCGCTCGGGGAAGGGGTTTTGGCTGTTTTCAAAATCCAGCAGGTAAGACCACGCCAGCCGCAGTTTTTTCTGACGGACCCGCTGCTGTAGCTGTAGCTTGGCCGCAGTTTCAAAACGGATGCGGGTTTGGCTTTGATCGTCGAACGGACGGTTAAAACAGCAGGTGTCCAGATAGATCAGCACGGCGGGCATCGCTAAAGTAACGAGTATGGAAAGGCGCTGAGGGCATCGGTCATCACCAGCGACCCTATCCACGCCATCATACCGAAAAATATCAACGACAATAAACGGATCGGATACTGCTCGCCGAACGGCCTACCCGCCGCCGACTCAGCACGTTTGGTTTGGCGAACGACAAAACAAAAACCCCCGGTTTGCCGGGGGCTTTCATTCCTACGTCAGCCGGGGATTAACGGCATTCGTTCGGGGCGTATTTGGGCAGCATGCCAGGCAGCGCCAGGGCGCAGCCACAGGAGGCAAGTTACCGAGCAGTCGCCAGTACGTTGGCTGCCGGCAGACGCACGCCCCAGTCGTACGTACCGGTACACGGCCGTGGCCGGCGCCAATGCAGCAGCGAGCTGCACGGGCGCGCAGGCGGCGCCAGCCTGAATGTAAGGGGTCAGCGCGAACGATGTTATTGGCCGGCAGCGGATGCCGCACGTTGGCGGCGTTGTAAGGTGATGAGTGATTTCACCAGTGGTGTCGTTGATCAATGACGCTGGTAACATACTTGCTCGTGGCGAACCAGCATTGCCAGCTTGGGCCGTTGCAGGCATACGGCCGCTACAGTCAAGTCTGGCAGAGGTGGTAACGCTATCGCGACCGCCAGCTTGGCGGCGCCGGCCAAGTTCAGACCTTCCGTGACCTTCGCGCGCGGACGGTGTAATCCTGATACGGCCGGAATCGCGATGGCGGCCAGAATACCGATGATCGCCACGACGATCATGAGTTCGATCAGGGTGAAGCCTTTTTGGAACTTCTTCATGGATTGCTCCTAATAACTCGCTTGCTTTGAATGAAACCCTTTGGGGGCCTGGAAGTTAGGGGATCACCGTTCGATCCCTTCGCGGCTACTTTTGCAGGGGGTGTGCCAACCGATGAGAAGTCAATATGAAAATTTATAAGTTATTGTAAAATAATTTAAATAATTATTCGCCTTGATCGCCGGTCACGTTCAAAGACTCATTGTTGGAATAGTTGCTATTTGATTGTGACGGCCCGTGGCGCGGGCTGACAAAAATGGTCAGTGACGGATCGGGTAGGTGGACCGCATCTGTTTTGAGGGATATGATTTGGCGTAATTTGGTCTGATTTCAAGTCCGGAAGTGAATCATGTTAAGGCTCAACATCCACGAGGCAAAGACGCACCTGTCCCGCTATCTGCCCGCTTTGGAGCAGGGCGAAACCATCGTGCTGTGCAAGCGGAACGTGCCCATCGCCGAAATCCGTCCCCTGCCCAAACCGCGCACTCAACCGCGCCCCATCGGCCTGGCGGCGGATCGCGGCGTCGCGCTGCCCCAGGAATTTTTCGAGCCCCTGCCCGCCGATCTGCTCGCCGGTTTCAGCGGGGAGGAATTGTGAAGGTCTTGCTGGATACCTGCACGTTCCTGTGGATCGTGCGCGCCGATCCCCATCTGTCCGCCACCGCACGCGCGGTTTTCGCCGATCCCGCCAACTCGATCTACCTCAGCGCGGTGTCGGCGTGGGAAATCGTGGTCAAACATCAGCTCGGACGCTTGCCGCTGGCGTCGCCGCCACATATCTATGTTCCCCTCGAACGGGAAAAGCACGGCATCGAGGCGCTCGATCTCACCGAAGAAGCGGTTTTGGAACTGCGTCGCCTGCCCCAGCACCACCACGATCCTTTCGACCGGATGCTGATCTGCCAGACCATCGCGCACGGCCTGACCCTGTTGACGCCGGACCCGCAGATTCAGGAATATCCGGTGAGGGTGGTATGGTGAGAGTCGCAGTCGGACCATGGAATGAGCATCATCGAATCACAGCTCGCCTGTGGAGAGCACCTATATGGACGCTGAGCTATTAAAAGAGACCATCAAAAAGGAACTGCCCGGCCTGTTGCGGGACGATCCGGCCCTGCGCGCCTATATTCTGGAACTGGCCCAGAGCGCATACGCCGGGCGGCAAGAGACCCAGGACCGTTTTTGGGAAGTGCTGGCCGAACTGCGCCGCGACCGCGAGGAGCAAGCGCGCAAGTGGGACGAACACAACCGCAAGTGGGACGAGGACAAAGCCGAGCAAGCGCGCAAGTGGGACGAGCACAACCGCAAGTGGGAGGAGGACAAGGCGGAGCAGGCGCGCAAGTGGGAGGAGCACAACCGCAAGTGGGAGGAGGACAAGGCGGAGCAGGCGCGCAAGTGGGAAGCGAACCAGGAAGAACTCCGGCGGCTCCACCAGGAAATCATGGCTCAGGCGTCCAGACACGACCGATCCATCGGCGCCCTGGGCTCGCGCTGGGGCATGCAATCCGAAGCGGCGTTCCGCAACGCCTTGGCGGGGATTCTGGAAAAGAGCTTCGGGGTCGAGGTGCTCAACGTCAACGAGTACGACGATCGCGGCGAGGTGTTCGGACGGCCGGATCAAGTCGAGCTGGACGTGATCATCAAAAACGGCCTGTTGCTGATCTGCGAGCTGAAGTCGTCCATCGACAAGGCGGGCATGTATAGCTTCGAGCGCAAGGCGCGCTTTTACGAAAAGCGCCACCAGCGCAAGGCGGACCGGCTGATCGTCATCTCGCCGATGATCGACGCCCGCGCCCGGCGGGTCGCCGAGCAACTGGGGATCGAGACCTTCAGCGACTCGCTGGACGTGCCCGAACTCTGATGCCCCTCATTCCAAACCGAGCTTTTTGAGCCGGTAGCGCAGCGCCCGGAAGCTGATGCCCAGCTTTTCGGCGGCGGCGGTCTTGTTGTAGCGGGTCGCTTCCAGGGCCCGCAGGATCGCCGCTTTTTCCAGCCCCTCCAAATAACCCTCCAGATTGTTGACCATCGGCAGCATGGGCTGGGTCTTGGGTTCGTCCTGATAGCGAGCCGGCGCGGGCGATGTGGCCGGTTCGGGCCGGATCGTGGCCGGGCCGGGCCGCAGGGTGGCCGGTTCGGGCTCGGATCGGCGCGGGGCCGGGCGCGGCCGGCGCGACCAAGGGCATCGACACGCCGGTGGTCGCCGGCAACAGCAGATCTTCGGGCTGGATGACGCCGTTTTCGCACAGCGTGAACGCCCGCTCCAAGATGTTTTCCAGCTCGCGGATGTTGCCGGGAAAGGCGTAGCGTTGCAGCGCCTGCAAGGCGGACGGCGTCACCAGCGGCCGGGGCGCTCCCGACTGCCGGCTCAGCCGCTCGAAAGTGGCCGTCACCAGATCGGGAACATCGTCCAGGTGCTCGCGCAGGCTCGGCATCCGCAATTCGATCACGTTCAGCCGGTAAAACAAATCCTGACGGAAGGTGCCGTCGCGCACCAGGGCCGCCAGATTTTTGTGGCTGGCGCTGAGAATCCGCACGTCGATGGCGACCTCGGCCGGCGCCCCGACCGGCCGCACCGCCCGCTCCTGGATCGCGCGCAACAGCTTGACCTGCATGTGCATCGGCAGTTCGGCCACCTCGTCCAGAAACAGGGTGCCGCCTTGCGCCGCCTGGAACAGGCCGGTTTTGTCCTGGTTGGCCCCGGTGAAGCTGCCTTTCTTGTAACCGAAAAACTCGCTCTCCATCAGTTGCTCGGGGATCGCCCCGCAGTTGACCGGCACGAACGGCTTGTCGGCGCGCGGCCCGGACTGGTGGACCAAGCGCGCGGCCAGCTCCTTGCCGGTGCCGGATTCGCCGCTGATCAGGATCGGCGCCTGGCTGCGCGCCAGCTTGGCGATCAGCGCCCGCACGTCTTCCATCGCCGCCGAACGGCCCAGCAGCAGGGGCGGGCGGCTGTCGCCGGCGCGCGCGTCGCCGCCCCGGTTCAGCCGCAAGGCCGTCGCCACGATGTCGCGCAGCACCGAAATCTCGAACGGCTTGGAAATGAAGTCGAACGCGCCCAGCTTCAGGGCTTCCACCGCGCTTTCCACGTTGCCGTGGGCGGTGATCACCGCCACCGGCAGATTGGGATAATGCTTTTGGATGTGCGCCACCAGCTCCAGGCCGTTGCCGTCCGGCAGGCGCAGGTCGGTGATGCAAAAGCTGAGCGGCTGGCGCTTGAGCAGGGCGCGGGCCATGCTCAGGGTTTCCGCCGGCAGGCAGGTGACGCCGAGCGGCAGCAGCGTCATCTCGATCAGCTCGCGGATGTCGGCTTCGTCGTCCACGATCAAGGCGTTGCGGTCGTCCATCAATCCATCTCCATGGCTGGGCTCGCGGGAGCGAAGGTGATGCGGAAGCGGCTACCACCCTCGGGAACGGGCAGGTATTGTAAATGGGCGCGGTTGGCTTCGCACAGTTCCCGCGCCAAATACAGCCCCAGGCCGGTGCCCTTGGAGCGGGTGGTGAAAAACGGCTCGAACAGTTTGTCGGCGTTTTCCGGCGCGACGCCGGGGCCGGCGTCGCGCACGTCCAAAAACGGCCGGCCTCGGCCGGGCTCCACGCTCGCCTCCAGCGCGATCGCGGCGGTTTCGCCGGGTCGAACGCCGTGCTGGCAGGCGTTGGCGCACAGGTTCCACAGCACTTGCCGCAGCTGGTGGGGATCGAAGGTGATCTCCAGCCCGTCCGGCTCGACCGTCTGCCGCCAGTCGGGCGACGCGCCCTCCAGCCCGCAGCGAAATTCCTGGGAAAAAGTTTCCAGCCAGGGCGCCAGCGCGAATCGCTCGGGCTTGACCCGGTCGCGGCGAGCCAGATCCAGCACGTCGTTGATGATGCGGTTGGCCCGCTTGACGTTGTCGTGGACGATCTGCCCCAGCCGCCGGTCGCCGGCGCTGGCTCCGGTCGATTCCTGCAACAGTTGGGCGGCGTGGCTGATCGCCGCCAGCGGGTTGCGGATCTCGTGGGCGATGCCCGCCGTCAGCCGGCCCAGCGCCGCCAGCTTGATTTGCCGCAAGCGTTCGGCGACCTGCTCGGAGTCCTCCAGCAGGATCACCACGTTCTTGGCGTGGTTGCCGCTCAGCCGGGTGAAGCGCGGGATCAGTTCCGAGCGATGGTCGATCGGCCGGAAGGAGCGGATGTCGATGGCTCCATCCCGCCATTCCTCAAGCCGCCGGTAGAGCGGCGGCGACAGCTCGCGCAAGGAAACCGCCGGCCGCGCCGCCGGGCAAGCCAGCAGTTCCCGGGCGGTGTCGTTCAACAGTCGAACCTGGTCGGCGCGATCCACCACCACCACCCCGCTTTGCAGGTGGCGAATGATGCCCTGGTTCAGCTCGGCGATTTCCAGCAGCTCCCAGGTGCGGCGCCGGGCCAGCGCCTCGCCTCGCCTCGCCCGCTCCGCCAGCGCGTTGCTCAGTCCGGCGGCGATGAACAGCGCGGCGCCGATGATCCCCAGCCGGACCCAATCGTCGGAGGCGGCGCGCAGCGGCTCCAGCAGATCGAACCCGCCCTCCGATGGCTGGCCGATTCGCGCCGCCGCCCCGCCGGCCCGCCACTGCGTGACCAGCCAGGAGCCCGTCAGCAGGAAAAAGCCCAGCGCGGCGGACAGCAGCGCCGAACTCAGGGGCAGCAGGATGCTGCTGGCGGCGACGGCGGTGATCAGCAGGCTGTTCAGGCTGCTGGACAGACCGCCCGAGGCGTGGATCATGACGGTCAGGGCCGCCAGGTCCACCAGCATCTGCAAGTGGGCCTGCACCGCCAGCTTCAGCCGCCGCCAGTAGCTGCCGGCGATGCCGAGCAGCGCGAACGCCATGTAGGCCAGCGCCGTGTCGAGAAACAGGGTCGGGTATTGCTTGCCGAACAGGCGGCTCTGCTCGTCCAGGGCGAACATCGTCAGCAGCAGGGCCGCCAGGATCAGCCGATAGAAATTGGAAACCCGAAACACCCGCCACAGATGGCGGCGATCCAGATTGCGGTCGGCGGGGATGTCGGCGAGCAGATCGGCGGCGGTCATGGCGGAGCGGGAAAGGAACGCGATTTTTCCGAAGGGGCGATTGATCTATAATTGTAAACTACCGGCGCCAGGATGGGCCGGCCGAGGCCAATTTCACGGCGAGCGTGAAGATTGGGACATATCGGCGTACAATCGCAACCTCACTGAAAAAGGGGGATGTAATCCGCATGAACCTGCACGAATACCAAGCAAAAGAACTTCTTCAGCAATTCGGCGTGACGATACCCGGTGGCATCAAGGTCACTTCTCAACAGGAGGCGATTGAGGCGGCGAAACAGGTCAGGCCGGGCGGGCCGTGGGTGGTCAAGGCCCAGGTCCACGCCGGCGGTCGCGGCAAGGCGGGCGGGGTCAAGTTCGTCCGCACGATCGAAGATGTCGAGGCGGTTGCCGGTCGCTTGCTCGGTTCCACCCTGCACACCCACCAGACCGGTCCCGAAGGCGTGCCGATTCACGCCCTGCTGATCCAGGACGGCGTGGACATCGTCAAGGAATATTATCTGAGCTGCCTGGTGGATCGCAGCAAGAAGCGCATCATCCTCATCGGGTCGTCCGAAGGCGGCATGGACATCGAGGAAGTCGCGGCCAAGACCCCCGAGAAGATCCTGACCCTCACCGTCGATCCCGTCGCCGGCGTCCAGCCCTATCAGGCCCGCGATCTCGGCTTCAAGATGGGCATGGAGAAGAAGCAAGTCGACCAACTGGTCAAGGTGTTGAACGGGGTCTACAACCTGTTCGTCCAGAAAGATTGCAGCATGGTCGAGATCAACCCGCTGATCGTGACCGCCGACGGCCAAGTGATGGCGCTGGACGCCAAGGTCAGCCTGGACGACAACGCCCTGTACCGGCACAAGGACACCGCCGAGCTGCGCGATCCCACCCAGGAAGACGAGCGCGAGCACATCGCGCACGAGATCGGCCTGAACTACGTCGCGCTGGACGGCAACATCGGCTGCATGGTCAACGGCGCCGGCCTGGCGATGGCGACCATGGACGTGTGCCAACTGCACGGCGGTGAGCCGGCCAACTTCCTCGACGTGGGCGGCGGCGCCACCGCCGAGCGCGTGGCTCGCGCCTTCAAGCTGATCCTGTCCTCGTCCAAGGTCAAGGCCATCCTGGTCAACATCTTCGGCGGCATCGTCCGCTGCGACACCATCGCCGAGGGCATCATCGCCGCCGTCAAAGAGGTCGGTCTCACCCTGCCCGTGGTGGTGCGCCTGCAGGGCACCAACGTGGAAGCCGGCCGCGAGATGCTGGCTAAGTCCGGCATGAACATCATGGCCGCCGACGATCTCACCGACGCCGCCAAGATGGCGGTGGCCGCCGCCGCCAAGTGATCCGGCGCGCATTCGGTTTCCACGATCCAGAGAGAACGAGACGACCATGAGCATTCTGATCAATAAAGACACCAAGGTCATCTGCCAGGGCTTCACCGGCTCGCAGGGCACTTTCCACGCCGAGCAGGCCATCGCCTACGGCACCAACCTGGTCGGCGGCATCAGCCCCGGCAAGGGCGGCACCACCCATCTCGGCAAGCCGGTGTTCAACACCGTGTACGAGGCGGTGGCCGCCACCGGCGCCGACGCCAGCATGATCTATGTCCCCGCCGCCTTCGCCGGCGACGCCATCCTGGAAGCGGCCGACGCCGGCATCAAGGTCATCGCCTGCATCACCGAGGGCATTCCGGTCACGGACATGCTGAAGGTCAAGGCGGTGCTGACCAACAACTACCCGGACGTCTATCTGATCGGCCCGAACTGTCCGGGCGTGATCACCCCCGGCGGTTGCAAGATGGGCATCATGCCGGGCCACATCCACCTGCCCGGCAAGATCGGTATCGTCTCCCGCTCCGGCACGCTGACGTATGAAGCGGTCTATCAGACCACCCAGGCCGGTCTGGGCCAGTCCACTTGCATCGGCATCGGCGGCGACCCGATCCACGGCATGAGCTTCATCGACGTGCTGAAGCTGTTCAAGGACGACCCGCAGACCGAAGGCATCGTGATGGTCGGCGAGATCGGCGGCAGCGCCGAGGAAGAGGGCGCGGCGTACATCAAGGCCAACATCAAGAAGCCGGTGGTGGCCTATATCGCGGGTGTCACCGCGCCTCCGGGCAAGCGCATGGGCCACGCCGGCGCCATCATCATGGGCGGCAAGGGCACGGCGAAAGACAAGTTTGCGGCGCTGGAAGCGGCGGGCGCCAAGATCGTCCGCTCCCCGGCCGACATCGGCGCCGCCATGAAGGCGTTTTTCCCCGGTTAACGTCGGATCGCGATCCGCTGCGAATCGGCAAGGGGCGCGCGAGCGCCCCTTGTGTCTTGTTCGATCCCCGCCGCCGAATTCCCGCCCGTCGAACCGCCCGAGGAGGCAGCCCTTCCGCCATGAACGCTCCCGTCACCTCCTTCCGGGTCGCGATGGCCCAACTCGACTTCCTGGTCGGCGATATTCAAGGCAATACCGACCAGATTATCGCCGCCGCCGCCGAAGCCCGCGACCGCTTGCGGGCCGATCTGATCGTCTTCCCGGAACTCACCATCACCGGCTATCCGCCGGAGGACTTGCTGCTGCGTCCCGGTTTTGTCCGGCAAGTGGAGCCCGCGTTGCAGCGGCTGTGCGACGGGATTCGGGGCATCGCCGCCGTGGTCGGCTGCCCCTTGCCGACGCCGGAAGGCTTGCGCAACGCCGCCGTGGTGCTGGACGGCGGCGCGATGCGGGCGACGTATTACAAGCAGTGGTTGCCGAATTACAGCGTGTTCGACGAGAAGCGCTACTTCGTGCCGGGCGAGGCCCCGGCGGTGGTGACGGTGGCCGGGGTGCGGGTCGGCGTGACCATCTGCGAGGATGTCTGGTTGCCGGGGCCGGTGGCGCGGGCGGCCGAGGCCGGCGCGCAACTGCTGGTCAATCTCAACGCCTCGCCGTATCACGCCGGCAAGGGCGGTCAGCGGTTGGAGGTGCTGCGCCAGCGGACGCGGGAAGGCCACATCCCCATCGTGTACGTCAACCTGCTGGGCGGTCAGGACGAGCTGGTGTTCGACGGCGGTTCGGTGGTGGTCGGCGCCGATGGCGCGCTGACCCAGCGGGCGCCGTTCTTCGCCGCCGGTTTGTACCCGGTGGATTTCCGGCTTTCGGAGGCCGGTCTGACGCCGGTTCCGGGCGACATCGCCGAAGAGCCGGGCGCGGAGGAAGGCATCTATCGGGCCCTGGTGCTCGGCGTGCGCGATTACGTCGAAAAAAACGGCTTTCCCGGCGTGGTGCTGGGGCTGTCCGGCGGCATCGACTCGGCGTTGACCCTGGCCATCGCGGTGGACGCGCTGGGGCCGGAGCGGGTCGAGGCGGTGCTGATGCCCTCGCGCTATACCGCCGACATGAGCAACACCGACGCCGAGCTGGAAGCGAAGGCGCTGGGGGTCAAATACCATCTCCTGCCCATCGAACCGGCGTTCCAGTCCTTTTTGCAAATCCTGCAACCGGTGTTCGCGGGGTTGCCGCCGGACATCGCCGAGGAGAACATTCAGGCCCGGTGCCGGGGCGTGTTGCTGATGGCGATTTCCAACAAGACCGGCAAGATGGTGCTGACCACCGGCAACAAGAGCGAAACGGCGGTCGGCTATTCCACTTTGTACGGCGACATGGCGGGCGGTTTCGCCCCGATCAAGGACGTGCTCAAAACGATGGTTTACCGGCTGGGGGCTTGGCGTAACCGCCAGTCGCCGGCGATTCCGCAACGGGTGTTCGACCGGCCGCCGTCGGCGGAACTGCGCCCGGACCAGACCGACCAGGACAGCCTGCCGCCTTACGAGGTGTTGGACGCCATTCTCCACGGTTACGTGGAGGAAGACCGCTCGGTGGAAGAGCTGATCGCGGCCGGCTTCGACCCGGCGACGGTGGAGCGGGTGGCGCGGCTGGTGATCGTCAACGAGTACAAGCGCCGGCAGGCCGCGCCGGGAGTGCGGATCACCCCGCGCGCTTTCGGCCGCGACCGGCGTTATCCGATCACTTCGGGCTTCCGGCGCTAGCGCGCCAGTTCCGGCGTCAGATGCGGCTGCATCTCCTGTAGCAGGGCCTTGAATACCTTGGGGTTGCCGGCGACGATGTTGCCGGTTTTCATGAAGTCGTTGCCGCCGCCGAAATCGCTGACCAACCCGCCGGCCTCTTGCACCAGCAGCGCGCCGCCCGCGATATCCCACGCTTTCAAGCCGATCTCCCAGTAGGCGTCCAACCGCCCGGTCGCCACGTAAGCCAGATCCAGCGACGCCGCGCCGGCGCGACGGATTTCCGCGCACTTGTCGAACAGGGCGCCGAACATGCCGAGGTAGGCGGGCCGGTGCCGGGGATGGCGAAACGGAAATCCGGTGCCCAGCAGCGCGTTCTCCAGGGAGTTAATGCCGCTGACCCTCATGCGCCGGTCGTTCAGTTGCGCGCTCCCGCCGCGCGAGGCGGTGAACATCTCCTGCCGGATCGGATCGTAGACCAGCGCCGCTTCCAGTCGGTTCTTGTGGCGGAAAGCGATGGAAATGGCGAAGTGCGGGATACCGTGCAGGAAGTTGGTGGTGCCGTCCAGGGGGTCGATGATCCACTGGTATTCGTCTTGGCCGGGCTGCTCGCCGCTTTCCTCGGCCAGAATCCCGTGGTTGGGATAGGTTTTGCGCAAGATCTGGATGATGTCTCGCTCGGCCTGTACGTCCGCTTCGCTGACGAAGTCGTTGCGCTGTTTGGCGGTGACGTTCAGCCGGTCGAGATGGTCGAAATGGCGGAGCAGGATGCGGCTGGCGCTGAGGGCGGCGCGCTGGGCGATGGTCAAAACTGGATTCATGGCGGTTCGGGTCGCTTGAAGAACGGTCGCCGGGGTATCCGGCGCGGGCGTGCCATGATAGCAGAACGGGACCTGCTCGCCCGCCGGCTTCGTCAGGCGTTTTTCAGCTCCACCTTGTCGTAGACTTCCGCCAGCGCCAGCTCGCAGTCGATGGACTCCAGCCGCAGCACGCCGTCCAGGCCGCTGGATTCAGTCAGCAGCCAGTGGTGGTCCGGTTGTCGCCGATAGGATTCGACGTGCGGCCAGTGCTGGGAGATCAGCACGTACTCGGCCAAGGATTCCAGCTTGCGGTAATGCTCGAACTTGCGGCCCCGGTCGTAGGCTTCGGTGGAATCCGACAGCACTTCGACGATCAGGGTCGGGTTCAGCAAAGTATCGAGATGCGCATCTTCTAACTGGGCTTTGCCGCAGACCACCACCAGATCGGGGTAGGTGTATAGCCCAGTCGGATCGACCTTGACGCGCATGTCGTTGGAATAAGCGATACAGGGCCGGTTTTTGAGTTGCTGCCGGATTTCGGAGCCGACGTTGAGCGTGATGATGTTGTGCGCTGCGCTGGCGCCGGTCATGGCGAAGATTTCGCCATCGAAATATTCGCTCTTGAAGTCGGCGCTGCGTTCGATGGCAAGATAATCTTCGGGAGTCAGGCGGGGTTTGGGTTGCAAGGGCATGGGGGCACCTCCGGATGTTCGATTGCGCGAGGTCATTGTGCCACAAACCCACGGTGGAATTTTTCCCGTCGCCATCCACGAAGTCGGCGACGGGAAGGGATGGTTCAGTCGGAATAAAACGACCGCTGTTCCCCGGCCATTCGCCTCAATATCTCCGCTGGCCGGAAGCGTTCGCCCGCGCGCTGCCGGTACTGTTCCAGTTTCGCGACCAAGTTCGCGATGCCCAGACTGTCGGCGTAACGGAACGGACCGCCCAGGAAAGGTGGAAAACCGATGCCGAAGACCGCGCCGATGTCGCCGTCGCGCGGGCTGCGGATTACCCCTTCGTCCCAGCACAGCGCCGCTTCGTTGAGCATCGGCAGCACGCAGCGCTCGACGATTTCCCTGGCGTCCATGATCTTGTCGCCGGTCGCGCCCAACACCGGATAGACGCTTTTGTCCACCGGTTTTTCGCCTTTTTTAGCCCCTTCATAGCGATAGAAGCCTTTCTTGCTCTTGCGGCCGTAGCGGCCGTCAGCCAGCAGTTTGTCCGCGACGCCGGCCGGTTTCATTCGCTCGCCAAACGCCTCGTATAGAATCGGCCCGACCTTGGAACCGACGTCGATGCCGACCTCATCCAGCAGCGTGAAGGGTCCGACCGGAAAGCCGAACTGGACCAGCGCCCGGTCGATGGCGTCGATGGCGACACCTCCGGCAAGCAGATAGCCGGCCTCATTGATATAGGGCGCGAGGATGCGGTTGACGTAGAAACCGGCCCCGTCCTCGACCACGATCACGGTCTTGCCCTGCTTGCGGCCGAACTCGACCGTGGTGGCGATCACCTCGGGCGCGGTCTGCGGCGTGGCGATGATTTCCAGCAGCGGCATTTTCTCGACCGGCGAAAAATAGTGCATCCCGATGACGTTTTCGGGTCGCCGGGCCGCTGCGGCGATCTCGGTGATCGGCAGCGACGAGGTATTGGTGGCGAAAATGGTGGAGGAGGGGCAATTGGCTTCGATGTCGGCCAGCATTTGATGCTTGAGCTTGAGGTCTTCAAACACCGCCTCGATCACCAAATCCACATTTTGAAACCCGGAGAAATCCAGCGTCGGCGTGACCCGCCGCCGCTCCTGGCCGGCGTAGAACGACGACAGCGACCGCCGTTGCAACCGTTTGTGAATCAATCGGTCGATGTAGCTCAAGCCGCGATTCAGGCCGGCGGCGTCCTTGTCCTTGAGCCGCACCGGGATTTTCGCCTTGCTGGCGGTGACGTAGCCGATCCCGGCGCCCATCAATCCGGCCCCGAGTATCCCGATCTTGCGGATCGGCCTGGGTCGCACGCTCGGGTCGGCGACGCCGGTATCCTTTTTTAGCGCCGTGGTGGCGAAATACAGGTTCATCAATTGCCGCGCCTGCGGAGTGACCGCCAGTTCGCCGAAGTGGGTCGCTTCCGCTTCCAGCCCCTTCCCGAAACCTTGGCTGGCGCCGGTTTCCACGCAGTCGATGATGCGCAACGGTGCGGGGTAGTTGCCCCTGGTTTTACTCAGCACTTGCTCGCGGGCTTTCTGGAACAGGATTCGCCGCCCCAACGGATTGCCTTCGAGCGCCAGCTTGGTCAAGCCCTTGACCGAGAACAGCGTGCTCGACCGTTGGGCGGCGGGGCGGCCGTGTCGGAGCTTTTGCGCGAGGGCGACGGCGGTTTGCAGCAGAACGGTGGCTGGCGCCACATCGTCCACCAACCCCAAGCGGTGGGCCTTGCGAGCGTCGAGGTGCTTGCCGGTCAACATCAGATCGAGCGCGGCGGGAATCCCGATCCGTCGCGGCAGACGCTGGGTGCCGCCGGTGCCCGGTAGCACGCCCAGCATCACTTCGGGCAGACCGAGCGCGGTTTTGGGGTTGTCGGTGCAGACCCGGCCATGACAAGCCAGCGCCAGCTCCAGCCCGCCGCCCAGGCAGGCGCCGTCAATCGCGGCGACCACCGGGGCTTTGAAAGCTTCCAAGCGGTCGAAAAAGCGTTGGCCGGTTTTGGAGAGTTCGGTCGCTTCGGCGGCGGTGCGGCAGGCTTGCAGCATGTTGATGTCGGCGCCGGCCACGAACGAGCCGGGTTTGCCGCTGATCAACACCACTCCCCTCACATCGGCGTCCTGTTCCAAGCGATCCAGCAAGGCGGTGGCCTCGGCGACGAATTCGGCTTTCAGGGTGTTCTGGCTTTCGCCCGGCACGTCGATGGTGGCGACGGCGATGCCGTCCGCGCGCAACGTCAGTTGGAAAACGGTCAGATTGGGCTCGGTCGCCATCACGCCACCTCCAGAACCAGGGCCGCGCCCAAGCCGCCGGCAGCGCAGGCCGTCGCCAGCCCCAGCCCGCCGCCGCGCCGACGCAGTTCGTTCAACACCTGCACGATCATCCGTCCGCCGGTGGCCGCGAAGGGATGCCCGTAGGCCAGCGAGCCGCCCAGCACGTTGAGTTTGTCCATATCGACCTCGCCGATGGGTTCATCCCGGCCGAGCTGATCTCGCGCGAATTGGCGCGAGGGCCAGTTTTTGAGATTCGCCAGCGTCTGCGCGGCGAAGGCTTCGTGAATGTCGATCAAGCTCAGGTCGTTCAGCTTGATTCCCGCCCGATCGAGGGCGATGGGAGTCGCGTAAGAGGGACCCATCAAGCCGTCGTTGAAGGGATCGAGGGCGGCGAAGGCGTAGGAGCGGATGTGGCCCAAGGGCTCGAAGCCCAGTTGCCGGGCGCGTTGTTCTTTCATTAAAATCAAGGAAGAAGCGCCATCGGTCAGCGGGGTGGAGTTGGCGGCGGTGACCGTGCCGTGCTTGCGGTCGAAGGCGGGTTTCAGCTTCGCCAACTGCTCCAGGCCAGAATCGCCCCGGATGTTGTTGTCGCGCTCGATGCACTCCTTGAACGGCGGCACGAAGGCGCGCATGACCTCCCCGTCGAGTTTGCCGCTGTCCCAGGCCTGCTGGGCGAGCTGATGGGAGCGCAAGGTAAAGCGATCCTGCTCCTCGCGGCCGATGCCGTGGTTCTTGGCCATCTGTTCGGCGATGTCGCCCATGCCCAGACGGGTGGAGTAGTCCTTGATCGCCGGCGAGACCGGAATCAGATCGGCCGGGCGAATGGCTTTGAACAGCGCCAGTTTTTCGGCGAGCGTCTTGGCCTTGGTGGAGTGGATCAAGGCCCGAGACAGTTTCTTCGAGGTCTGGATCGGCAACACCGAGGTGGAATCGCAGCCGCCCGCCAGCCCGATTTCGATTTCGCCCAGCAGAATGGCCTGCGCGATGTCGATGACCGACTGAAAGCTGGTGGCGCAGGCCCGGGTGACGGTGTAGGCGTCGGTGCGCGGATGCATGCCGGCGCCCAGCAAGACCTCGCGCGCCACGTTGGGGGCTTCCGGGATCAGGCCGACGCAGCCATAAACGACCCGCTCGATCAGGGCGGGGTCCAAATTGAGCCGGCCCAGCAGTTCATTTGTGACCGTGATCCCGAGATCGATGGCGTTCAAATCCTTATAGGCGGTCAGTTGCCGGGCGAAGGGCGTGCGCAGCCCGGCGACGATGGCGACCCGCTCGCCGGGGGTGTTCATTTGATTCACGGTGGCCACGAGGCTCTCCTCAAGTTCCAAAAGGCACGGGGTTTCGACAAGTCCTCGTGCGGCGGGCTACAGTTCATCAAATATTTGAGCGGCTCGCTTGTACGATATGGCGACGCTGGGAGCGGGCCACGGCGATTCGCGCGGAATCGGAACCATCAACCCGCATGCCGCAAAGTCCGTGGAAATTTGCTGGTGGCACGATTTCTGCTAACGATTCAGACAGGATTCATGTTCGATAAGCACACTTTCGCTACAATTTGCACGCTCGCTGATGAGTTCGAGATTGCTGTCAAGGTTTCTGTTGTGTTGACGCGGCGAACAGCGGCCGGCTGGCGAATGTCTTTTTCGCGATTGAAGTGCGCAGTAAATTGTTTGGATACAGCCGCTGGGCTGCAATTTGGCGATAATCGTTCTGATAAAGGGCAACTAAATGAAATATAAAATTATTTATCCGTTGGTCGCGGCTTTGGCGGTCGCGGGGCCGGCCGTGGCGTTCAGCCAGAGGTTCGGCAGAAATCCCCGTCCAGTTGATGGATCAGATGTTCAAGGGAACGCCGTTTGGCGATGTTCTGGACAGCGTTCCACGAAAGGATCGAGATCGGTCCAAAGGTGATCGGGACCGCTCGCGGGATCGCGACTCTTCCGGGAGACGGGAGCTTTCCGATGATCGGGGAGGCGAGGATTCGTATCGTAGAAGGGGTGGCCGGGATCGCGGTTACGATGACGGGGGCGATGATCGGGGTGGTGGCAGGAGTGGTCGCAGGGAAAGTTCTCGCGGCCCGGAAATCCCTGGGTTTGGCGGGAGTGAAGGGTGGTGGAGCAAGCCGGGAGGCGGCAGGGGTGGGAGCGGCTATGACGATGGTGGCCGGCGGCGGGATCGTGACGGCGACGACGCGGGTGGCGGTCGGAAGCGGGATCGTGATGGCGACGACGCGGGTGGCGGTCGGAAGCGGGATCGTGACGGCGACGACGCGGGTGGCGGTCGGAAGCGGGATCGTGACGGCGACGCAGGCGGCGGTCGCGGGCGCCGTCAGCAGGATTAAGGACAATCGGAAATCCGCCCCTTCGGCGGATTTTTTCGGATCCTTAATTAAACACTGTTCAAGAAAATAATTCTTGACTATACTCAAACGAACCTATCCGAAATCGTCACTTATTGGAGGCAAACATGGCCAGTCTGTTCAAGCGTATCAGCGATGTGATTTCCGCCAATCTCAACGATCTGGTGGATCGAGTCGAAGACCCGGAGCGGATGATCAAACAGCTCATCCGCGAGATGGAGGAGAACGTCAACAGCGCCCGCGAAGGCGTGATCGACGCCGTGGCCAGCGAAAAGCAGTTGGCGAAAGAATTGGAGAGCCAGCGCCGACAGGTCGAGGAATGGCACAATCGCGCCCGCCGCGCCCTGGAGTCCGGCAACGAGGCGCTGGCGCGGGAGGCGCTGATGCGCAAAAAGGAACACGATGGCATCGTCGCGAATCTGGAAGCGTCTTGCGAATCGGCCCGGCGCACCAGCGAGCGCCTCAAATCCCAGTTGCGGGCGCTGGAAATGAAGCTGGAAGAAGCGCGGCTGAAAAAGGGCAGTCTGGTGGCGCGGCAGCGCGCGGCGCAAGCCCGCGAACAGATGGATCAAGTGCGCGATAAGTTTCAAACCGGCTTGGACCTCAACAATTCTTTCGGCCGCATGGCCGACAAAGTGGGAGAAATGGAAGCGCGGATGGAAGCGCGCGAAGAGGTGTACGGGGAATACAGCCAGATCGAGCGGGAGTTTCTGAAGATGGAAGTCAACAGCGAGGTCGAAGCGGAGTTGGCCGCCCTCAAGCGGGAAGCGGCTGGGAAGGGATAAACAAAGATTCGGGGTTTGGGGCGGAAGGCGGGGATAAGAAGCGGCTTCTCGTGATTGCCGTGGATGGAGAGTGAATAATGGACTGGACGTTTTTGATTCTGGTCGCGGTGCTGTGGCTGGTTTCGCCGGTCATTCTGCTGATCGCGCTCATCGTTGCCCGCCGTCAGGTCCGGGTGGTGCGCGACCAACTCGCCAGTCAACGCGGGGGCGAACCGGCGCCGACGGCGGTTCATTCAACTCCGTTGGGAACCGGAATGGTGGGCGGCAATTCGCGGTACGCCCCGGTCGATCTGGAAAACCTGCTGTTGCTGCGGTTGGAATTGCAGCGATTGCTGGATTCCGGCGAATTGACGGAAGACCGGCACCGGCAACTGACCGGCGAGTTGAATCGACTTTTGGAGCGGCATCTGCACGAGGGCGGCGCTCGGCCGGGTAGCGAGGTCTGGCTACGCCGCCGCGCCTTGGCGTGGAGCCTGTTGGCGCAAGTCTTTGGAAAACCCACCGGGACCGCCGCCGTGGTCGCCCGCCGCGCCGAAACCCGCCGCGCCGCCAGTCCCCGCAAAAGAGTCCCCAGCGATTGCCCCCGGCGATGCGTCGCCGACGACTCCGCCGCTGCCGGCGCTGGTATCGTGGCCGCTGGCTCCCATGGAGCCGCCGCCGTTTCCTCCCGCATCGCCGGTTTCCGGTCCTCGCCCAGAGCCGGCGGAGCGTCTTGCTCCGCGACCGGTCCCGAAGCCGGCGCCTCCCTCTCTAAAACCGGTCCCCGGAGTCGTCGCGGTCGATGCCGCCGACTGGCGGCCGCCGCCGCCCAGTCCGCTGGAAAGAGCGTTGCACGCCATATCCGGCTGGCCGAAGCTGATCGCCCCGTTTCTCGCCCAAAACATCGGGTGGTTCGTCGGCGGCTTCTGCTTCATCGCCGGCGCGTTGTTTCTGATCGCCAACACCTCCGGCTTCGTCAATGCCCTGGTGGTGTTCGCCAGTTTGTTCGGCGCCAGCGCTTTCCTGGTCTGGGCCGGTTATCAGTTCCGCCGAAAGCGCGCCGAACTGGTCGTCGCCAGCAGCATGTTGTTGACGCTCGGGATGTTGCTGGCGCCGCTGGTGCTGGCGGTCGCCGTGCGACTGGTGATCGCCAGTCGAGGCGATTCGCTGTTGTTGATCGTTAGCCTGCTAGTTGCGGCGGCTACCTTGGCGGCTTTCGCTTGGGCGGCCGCTTTGAGTGGCGCCCTCATGGATCGGGCGTTGGCGGGGCGCTATGCGCGGCTGTTGACGGCGCTGGCCGGGGTGCAACTGGCCGCGCCGCTGGCCGGGTTCGCGCCGAGCTGGCAGGCGCTGGCGGCGCTACATGCGGTGTTGCTGGGATTGCTCGGCTACGGGCTATGGACGTTCTCGGGCGAGTGGTTGCGGCGCCTGTTCGTGGATCGGCGGCTGACCACCTATTACGCTGCCGGGATGCTGGTTTACACCGCCACGGTGTCGTTCGTTCATCTGACTTGGCTGTGGCCGGACCGGTTGCCCGCCGGTTATTCGGGGCCGTTCCTGATGGCGCTGTGCGGGTTGCTGTTCCCGGTGGACGCCGCGTTCAAGGAGTGGGTGAACAAATACACCTTCCTGTCCCGGTTCAGCTTCGCCCTTTATGGCTTGTCGGCGGTGGCGGTGGCGGTGGCGCTTCAGGCCACGCCCGCGACCTTGCTGACGCTGGCCATGGGCGCGCTGCTGTACGGCTGGATGACGTGGCGCTATCGGACCTTGCCGCCGCTGTACCTGCTGTTCGGCTGCGTCGCCGGGCTGTACGGGTTCGGCCTGCTGCATTTCGTGCCGCCGGCTTGGCATGGGCTAGCCGCGCAACCCGGTTTGCTGGCGCTGCTGGGGTGTGGCCGTTGGGCGGGGTCGCGCTCGCGGGCCATCGCCTTGCAATGCCTGATGACGCTCGGCCTGCTGCTGGTCGGGCTGACCGCTTGGAGCTTGGTGTCGAACTCGCCCGGCTGGCTGGGTTTCGCAACCGCCGCGACGATGGCCGGGCTGGCTTATTTCGCCGTGCGGTCGGCGCTGTCCTTGCCGGACGCGAATCCGCGCTGGGCTTATGCGGATTTTGGCGTGGTGGGGCTCGCCACGGTGGCGGTGGCTTACGGGCCACATTGGCTCGGGTCGGGCTGGGCCATGCAAACCGCTTACGGCTGGCTGGCGCTGGCGGCGTTGTGGGCCGCGCTGGGTTTGCACGACCGCCGGCAAACGCCGGTCAGCCGCTCGGTGTGGGTGACCGGCGCGCTGGCGAACGTGGCGCTGGCGCTGGCGCTGGCCGGGATGACGCTGTGGCCGACGCTGCTCGGTCGCCCGGAGCCGATCCTGTTGCTGGCGCTGGCGGGCGCGCTGCTGCTGTGGCTGAGCCTGGGTTTGCGCCGGCAGATTTTATTTTACGGCGTGCTGGCTTGCGCGGCTGGAACGGGGGTGCTGGTCAAGCGCGGTTTCTTTCCAGGACCGAGCACCGGCCTGATCGAGTTTGCATTGGTCGCGGGATTGTGGGTGTTCCTGTGGCGGCTGAACTGGCGCGACCGGGTGCGTCAAGCCTTGCTGCTCGATAGCGCCGATGATTCGCTATCCGCCTCGGAGGATGAATCCGATTCCCGATCCCTTGCGGCCTTGATCCGTCAACCGCTGGAGCAGGCCATGGCCTTGCTGTGGGCGGTTGGGCTGATGCAACTCGGCTCGCGATTGCTGGTGGATGGGGACGTATCGGCGAAATGGCCGGCGACGGCGGGGTTGGGGGTGATCAGCGGCTTGCTGCTGATCGGCTATTTTCATCTGTTCCGCTGGGTCGCGCTGCCGTTTGCGCTGGGGCTGGCCGGGCTGCTGGCCGGGTTGGAGCGGCTGGGATTCCCCCTGCCGTGGCTCGGCGCGGCGGCGGTGCTGTACGCCTTGCTGGTCTGGCGGTCGAGCGTCGCCGCGCTGGCCCAGCCTGCGACTTGGCGGCTGGCAGCGGGTATTGGGCTTCACGGTCCCCGGCGGCGCGGGCGGCGGCCGGCAGGTGGAGGAGAGCTTGCACGCTTGCGCCCTGCTGGTCGCGGCGGCACCGGTCGCGGCCAGTCCGGCGCTGGCGCTGTTGGGAGCGCCGGTATCGGGCGTGTTGCCGGCGATTTTGCTCGGTTTGTTGCTGTTCGTGCTGGCGGGCTGGCATTACCGATCCGAGCTGCACGCCTACGCGGCGCTGATCGCGTTGACGGTCGCGGCCTGGCTGGTCGAGGCGGGGTGGGCGTCGTCCGGCTTGTTTGGCTTGGGGCAACCGCTGCTCAACGTAGTTTTGAGCTTGCTCATGGCGCTGGCGCGGGTCGGGCTGGAGTCGGAAAAAGCCGCGCCGCTGGCGTACTGGCGCGCGCCGTTGCAGTGGACGAGCACGCTGCTGTATCTGCTGGCGCTGGCCGGGGCGACGCTCGCCGGGTTGGCGGGCGATTCCCGCCTGCCGGGGTTGCTGGCGTTGCTCTGCGTGGCGCTGTTCCCGGTGGCGCGGCCGTGGCCGAATGCGTCGGCGTGGCGCGGTCTTGGTCTACCGCTGCTGCTGAGCGGGCTGATCTGGAATTTGGCGGCGCGAGCGGGTTTCGGTTGGCGAGATGATATTTTGGTTGCCAGCGCTTGGGGTTACGCGCTCTGGTTCGGCGGCAATTGGCTGTTGCCGCGCTGGAACGTTCGCCGGCCGGGCTGGGCGGTCGCGCCGGAATTCTGGCCGGTGCTGGGGTTGGTCTTCGTGTTGGGCGGAAGTGTGCTCGGATGGATGGATAACGCTTTCTCGCTCGCCGCCGCGCTGGCGATGCTGGCTCCGTACCTGTTCCTGCTGTTGCGGAATACGGCGTGGCCGGGCATGGCGTGGCTGGCGGTCGCGACGCTGACGGCCGGCGGTTTGCTGGCTGGAATCGAACTGGAATGGTGGAGAGGGCGCGGTGCGGGTGCTGTGATAGGCGGATGCGCCGCCGCGCTGGTCTGGCTGAATCTGTTGTTCCTGTTGATCCCGCTGTGGCGCCGGTATGGCGGGACGCTGGCGCGCTGGCTGGGCTGGCGGCGAAACGATTTGGCGGAACCGCTGTTCTGGCTGCCGTTCGCGGCGTTGCTGGTGGTGTTGGCGCGTCGTCGGCTGGCTGGAGTTCGGTTTGCTCTGGTCTACCCCGGTGTCGGGATCTGTGCTGTGGGGATTGGTCGGCGTCGCGTTACTGCTGGCGGCGACCGCCGGACATGCGCTCAAGCGCCGTCCCGAAGCGCCGCAAGCGCATGTCTTGCTGCTGGCTTTGCAGGCGGTGGCGGTCGCGATCTGGTTCAAGCTGAGGTTGCCCCTGGCGTGGCTGCCGCCGGCGGTCGCGCTGTGGGATGGCGCGCTGTTGCTGGTCTGGCGCTATGGGCCTTATCGGCGGGCGGTGTGGCGTTCCGCGCTTGGAACTGTGGTTGGCGTTGCTGCCCGCCGCGAGCGTCGCGCTGCTGTTCGTCGTTCCCGGCTTCAGCGGGGTCGGCGCGACCGCGACTTTATTCGCCCTGGCGGCGGTGACGCTGGCGCAGGGCTGGTGGCAGGGGCAATCGGTTCGCTTGAAGCTGGGGCTGTTGCTGGCATTGCTCGGCGGTTACGCGATCTGGCTGGCGGATGCCGCGCCGTTCGCGCCCGCGTCGCTGCTGGGTTTGGCGCCTTGGTACGCCTTGCAGACCGTGCTGTTGTGGCTGGCGCTCGGAAGTCGCCCGGCCGAAGCTGGATGCTTGGCTGAATGGTGCGGCGGTTCGGGCGGACGAGGAGCGGGCTGGCCGGGTGTTCGAGCTGGAACAATCGCTGATCGGGTCGATCCCCTGGTTGCTGGTTCTTGGACTGGCGTGGCTGGGGTTGCACGCCTACGCCGTGCTGGCGTATCGGGCCGGGTGGGGACCGGTGCCCTGGCATTTCGGCGCGGCGGTCGATCCGCTGGCGGCGGGCGCGGCGCTGCTGTTGCTGGCGGGTCGGGCGGGGATAGCGGCTTGGCGGCGGCCGGATGAATCTAAGTGGGTTTACTCGACCGCCTTGTTGTTGGGCTTGCTGGCGGCTTACGGTCGGCTGGTGACGCTGGGGCTGGCGCCGTTCGGGGTCGGCGACACCGCCGCGCTGATGGCCGCCGCTTACGCCGTGTTCCTGCTGCACCAGTTCACCGGTTCCCGGCCGCTCTACCATCTGGCCTTGCTGCTGCCGTTGCTGGCGCTGGCGACCGTGCCGTGGCAACTGGCCTCGTCGTGGACCGGCGGTGCGTTGCTGGCCGCTGCCGTGCTGTATCTGTCGCTGGCCGGCACGCTGCGCAATCCGTTGCCGCTGTATCTGGGCGTGCTGGCGCTGAACGGCGCGGTTTATCTGTGGGCGCCGCTGTGGGCGGATCGCTACGGGCTGTGGCAGCTTTACATCGTGCCGGCGGCGGTGTCGGTGCTGGCGCTGCTGCATCTGCACCGGCGGGAACTGCGGCCAAAGGTGCTGAGCGGGGCGCGGTTGGCAGCGTTGAGCGCGCTGTACGCCGGGGCGGGGCTGGACGTGTTTTTGCGGCCGGAACTGTGGATATTTGTATTGGCGCTGGCGCTGGCTTTGACCGGCATCATTCTCGGTATCGCTCTGCGGGTGCGCGCCTTCCTGTATGCCGGCGTGGCGTTTCTGGTGCTGAACGTGGCCGGGCAACTGGCCCGCTTCTATCCCGAGCAGGCCATGAGCCGCGCGCTGATTCTGATCGGGCTGGGGACGGTCATCACGGTCGGGATGGTGGTGTTCAACCTCAAGCGGGAAGCGATCATGCAACGGATTCGGATCGTGCGAGCCGATCTGGCGGCGTGGGAGTGAGAACGGGGAATTTTTTGGAGGCGCCTGTGTATTCTGACCAACATTCGACAGCGAAAGATGGGGCTGCCGAGTCTCCGCTACACGCTGCCGTGTGGGCCGGGGATCTCGATGAGGTCAGGCGGCTTGTGGAGTCTGGAGCCGACGTGAACTGGCGGGATTCGATTGGCGAAACCGCATTGTTTGGAGCGGCGGCGTGGGGTCGTGTCCAAGCCGTTCGCTACCTCTTGTCGGTCGGCGCGCGGCACGATTTCCACGAATCCAACGGCTATACGCCTCTGCATTGGGCGGCCGGTCACGGCGATCTGGAGACGATCAGGATTCTCGTCGAGGCTGGCGCGAATGCTGCGGCCCCCGATAAGCTTGGCAGACTTCCCGTGGATGTTGCCCACCAACAGGGCAAGGGCAGCCATGTGGCCTATCTGAAAACGGTCGGGCCGGAAATCGCTTCCCGAAGAAAAACAAGACCCTGAAATCCCCTCGTTCCCGAGATCGTTTGTCGGCAAGCTATCGGCAAAGGCAAATTCAATCGCCCGCCGCGTCCCGCAATTGTCGCACCTCGACCACGCTCAAGCCGGTTTTCTCCGCCAGCAACCGATCATCGGCGATCACGTCCAGCAAGCTCCTGGCGATGCGCAATCGCTCTTCCCGCCAACCTTCCTGCCGGCCTTCCTGCCGGCCTTCCTGCCGGCCTTCCTGCCGGCCTTCCTGCCGGCCTTCCTGCCGGCCTTCCTGCCGGCCTTCCTCCAAGCCCTCGGCGAACACCTCCTGATAAAAGCGGGTCTGTTTCAATTCCACATTGAAGATGTCCAGCATTTTCCTGATCTCCTCCCGCGACAGGCGCGGCAGTTTGTACACCAGCAAAGTCTCCACCCAGTCCACCAGCGCCACGCCGGTTGGACCGCCATCCACCGCAGGTTCTTCCGCCAACAACGCCCGAGCCTCGGCCACCACCGCCGCCGGCGGGGTTAGAATCAGGCCCAGCACCCGCACGCCCCGACTCGGCGCCGGCTCGCGGAGCGCCTCTTCCAGATAGACCCGCTTGATCCAGGGATGGTCCAGCAGCAACTCGTAAGCCGCTTCCACCGTTCCCTCCGTCGCCCGGTTCGGGAACATCGTCACCGCCCGCCACGCCCGGCGCGGCGGACGCCGGTACAGATACAGGAACAGTTCCGAGAACCAGCGGGCGTGAAAATCGGGATCGTGCTGAAACTGTGTCTCGATGAACACCAGCGGCCAGTCCGGCCGATCCTCCGGTGGGACCAGCACGCCATCCAGCCGGAAGCCCGTTTGCTTGATCTCCTCGGCGCGCAGCGTGTAACCCGTGGCCGATGTTTCCAGCCCCGCCAGTTCCAGCACCAGCTCCGGCCACTCCTGAAACAGCCGGTAAAACAGGCTATCCGTTTTCATCGGTATCCGCGTTCCTCCCGCGACTGCCGCGCTATATCCAGCATTTCCGAGTCCGCCAATCCGGTTGGTTTTGGGCGGGTGCTGGGCGGGTCCGAGGGGAAACGCGTTGTTTAGACGCTGAAGCTTTCCCCGCAGCCGCACATTTCTTTGGCATTGGGGTTGTTGAAGCGAAAACCCTCGTTGAGCCCCTGCTTGGCGTAATCCACTTCCATGCCTTCCAGGTAAGGCAAATTCTTGGTGCTGACCACGATCTTGACGCCCTGCGATTCGAATATCTGATCGTCGGAATCGATCGTGTCGGCGAGTCCGACGGTGTACATATAGCCGGAACAGCCGGTGTTGCGCACGCCCAGCCGCAAGCCCTGCGCCTGTTCCTTCTTGGCAAGGTAGTCGCGGGCGCGGGCGGCGGCTTTTTCGGTCAAGGTAATCGTCATGATTAAGTTCCTCGTCAAACGGTTAGGAATTGTCAGGGGTCGCCGATTTCGCCGCAAGGGCGCGCAACGCCGCCTTGAGCGCGGTTTCGGCCAGCACGGCACAATGCAGCTTCGCTGGCGGTATCGCCAACTTTTCGACCAGCTCGCGGTGCCGAAAGTGCCCGGCTTCTTCCGGCGTCCGGCCCGCGACGCATTCGGTCAGCAGCGAGCCGCAGGCGATCAGCCAGCCGCAGCCGTAAGCTTTGAATCGAGCGGCGATGATCGCGCCCCGGCCATCGGTTCGTAAATGCAGTTGCAGGATGTCGCCGCTGGCCGGTTCGCCCACCCGCGCCTCGGCCACGTCCGGTTCGCTCGGCTCCAGGGTCCCGACGTTGCGCGGATGCTCGAAATGTTCCCGCGCGGCGGCGCTCAACTCCAGCATGCGGGGCTTTCAGGCCGAGGCTGCGGCGTTCCGGTCGGGTTTGACCGCATCGTCGTCCTGTTGGGCGTGCCAGCCGTTCTTGCTGGCGGCCGAATGCAATTCACAGCCCTTCAGCTCGGCCAAGCACAGCTCTCCGGGATCGATGCCGGCATCCCGCAGCGCCTTGCAAAGCTGCCGGAGGGTGGCATCGAGCGATTGAATGTGGTCCAGCATCCGGTTGATAGCGTGCGCTTCCGGGTCGGGCAAATCGGGCGTGGCGCCGTAAGCGTCGAACCCCAGCTTGCGGGCGATTTCGCGACGCACGTCCGCGCCGATCTCGTCGGCTTCGATCACCCGGCCCGGCACGCCCACCACCGTGGCGTTCGCCGGCACTTCCTTGATCACCACGGAATTCGAGCCGATGCGGGCGTTGTCGCCGACTTTGAACGGTCCCAGCACCTTGGCGCCGGCCCCGATCACCACGTTGTTCCCCAGCGTGGGATGGCGCTTGCCCTTGTTCCAACTGGTGCCGCCCAGGGTGACGCCTTGGTACAGCGTGCAATCGTCGCCGATTTCCGTGGTTTCGCCGATGACCACGCCCATGCCGTGATCGATGAAGAACCGTCGCCCGATTTTCGCGCCCGGATGAATTTCGATCCCGGTCAGCCAGCGCGCTACGGCCGATAGAAAGCGCGCCAGCCATTTCAGGCCCATGTTCCACAGCGCGTGGTGGACGCGGTGAAACAAGACGGCGTGGATACCGGGGTAGGCCGCGAGAATCTCGAATACGGTGCGCGCGGCCGGATCGCGGTCGAACACGCAGGTGATGTCTTCGCGCAGCCGTTGCCAAAACGCCATAGCCAAATTCCAGAGGGTTGAGTGAAGAGGCCGCTTGCGCCAAACGGCGACAAGGGTGGAGATTATAGCAATGCCCGTCCGCCCGCGCGCATTGCGCCATTCCCGATAACTTCTCGATGAATCTGGCGTGTTGGAGCGGGTCGCGAACAACAAATGTGGCTTCCGCCGCCGCGCGGTCCTAAGATTGTGTTCGTGACACTATCCGCGATCCTGGATGATGCTGGTTCGGGGTTGACGGCTGAATGTTGGGTTGAACGTGGAGGGTAGCGATAGTGAAGCCGTGGATCAATGAGGACATCTTCAAAAGCTGGACCGAAGCCCAGAAACGCCTTTGGGACAGCCTGTGTTCGGCCGTGCCGTTCCAGCCGCCGGCGGGGGTCGAAGCGTGGCGGGAGACCTATCTGAAGAATCTGGCGACTTGGGAAGCGGCGGTCAGAAAAACGCTGGCGCAGGAAGCGTCTTGGGTGCGGCAATGGGTGGATCAGGTCGCCCGCGAAAAGGGTGCGCCAGAAATCATGACCGTCTGGGTACGGCAAATGGAAGAGGTGTTGCAGCGTTGGGTGCAGACCCAAAACCAGTGGTGGGATGAATATTTCGCGGTTCTGCGACGGGGTAGCGGATTCGCGAGCGCCGAACGAGCCGAAGCGGAGCGAGCCTCCCGAGTGGCCGAAGCCGCGCCCGCCGCGCCCGCCGCCGCGAACGAGGCTGCGGTCGAACCGGTAGCGGTCGCCCCCGTGGCCGAGGCGTTGGTCGAAACGCCGGCGCCGCCCGCCGCCGCACCTGCGCCGACCCCGGTGGCCGAGGCGCCGGTTGAAACGCCCGCGCCGACCCAGCCGGACGATCTCAAATTGATTGTCGGGATCGGTCCGGCCCTGGAAAAGAAATTGCGCGCCCAAGGCATCCTCAGCTACCGGCAACTGGCCGCGCTGGACGAGGCGGGCATCGACCGGATCGAAGCCGCCATCAAGACGGCGGGCCGCATTCGGCGGGACGATTGGATCGGTCAAGCCAAGGCGCAACATTTCCAGAAATACCAAGAACAGCTTTGATCGGCCTCGGGCCAGCCTTCGGGGCCGGCCGTTTTCGGGAGCAGACCGTCCGATGTCCGCACATGCCATCGCCGCCGTGCTCGGCGGCCAAATCCCCTTGGGCCGGTCGGCGACCGTGCAGGGCTGGGTGCGCACCCGCCGCGATTCCAAGGCGGGTCTGTCGTTCGTGACCGTTCACGACGGCTCGGGTTTCGAGCCGCTTCAGGTGATCGTGCCGGCCGGATTGCCCAATTATCAGAGCGAAGTGTTGCATTTGACCGCCGGTTGCGCGATCCGGGTCACCGGCGAGCTGGTCGCCTCCGCCGGCAAAGGCCAAGCGGTGGAATTGCGGGCCGAGACCATCGAGGTCGTCGGCGGGATCGAAGACCCCGAAACCTATCCTATCGCTCCCAAGCCGCACAGCTTCGAATATCTGCGGACGGTGGCGCATCTGCGACCGCGCACCAACAGCATCGGCGCCGTGGCGCGGGTGCGCCATTGCCTCGCCCAAGCCGTTCACCGCTTTTTCCACGAGCGCGGCTATTTCTGGGTGCATACCCCGATCATCACCGCCAGCGACTGCGAGGGGGCCGGCGCGCTGTTTCGGGTCAGCACCCTGGACATGGTCAATCCGCCGCGCACGCCCGAGGGCGGCATCGATTTCGACCAGGATTTCTTCGGCCGCGAGACCTTTTTGACCGTTTCCGGCCAGCTCAACGTCGAAGCTTACTGTCTGGCCCTGTCGAAAGTTTACACGTTTGGCCCGACGTTTCGCGCCGAGAACTCCAACACCAGCCGTCATCTGGCCGAATTCTGGATGGTGGAGCCGGAAACCGCCTTCGCCGATCTGCACGCCAACGCCGATCTGGCCGAAGCGCTGTTGAAGTCGATTTTCCAGGCCTTGCTGACCGAGCGCGCCGACGACATGGCGTTTTTCGCCCAGCGGATCGACAAAACCTGTATCCGACGGCTGGAACAGGTGGTTCAGTCGCCGTTCGAGCGGCTGGATTACACTGAAGCGATCGGCATTTTGCAAAAGGCCGACCGCTCCTTCGAGTTTCCGGTGCGCTGGGGCATGGATCTCCAGTCCGAGCACGAGCGCTATCTGGCGGAAGACCATGTCGGCGGACCTCTGGTGCTGGTCAATTATCCTAAAGAAATCAAAAGCTTTTATATGCGGTTGAACGACGATGGCCGCACGGTGGCGGCGATGGACGTACTGGTCCCGGGCATCGGCGAAATCGTCGGCGGCAGCCAGCGCGAGGAGCGGCTGGACGTGCTGGACGCGCGCCTCGACGAGTCGGGCATGAACAAGGCGGCTTATCATTGGTACCGCGATTTGCGCCGCTACGGCAGCGTGCCACACGCCGGTTTCGGGCTGGGGTTCGAGCGCACCATCAGTTACGTGACCGGCATGAGTAATGTCAGAGATGTCATTCCGTTTCCGCGCACGCCCCGCAGCGCGGACTATTGACGTCGCTTCCGCTGGCTCGCAACGGCACTTCCGGCAACCCGTCCCGCGCACGGCCATGACCGACATCGTCCGTGCGGCCACGCCGCCCAAAAAGGTCATCGGTCGAACCATCGCTCCAGCTTCCGCCCACCGGCCGGACGAAGCCGATTTTGACCGCATTACACCGTCAAGAACGCTGGATCGCCCTTCAAGTTCCGGTGGAAGGGGGCGGTTCGCAATCCTTGGGAGCCTCCCGCCAGAACGGGTTTCAATCAAAAATGAAATTGCTCTTTCGCGTCGGCGTGGTTCCGTCGGGCGGATTTTCCGAGCAAGGGCAGCCGCATCGCTGTTGAGCCATCCGTCATCCGCATGATTGGCATGAATAATGTAGGTATTTTCCCGTTCCCGCGCTCGCCCTGCGGCGCGGATCGTTAGCGGTTCGTTCCGCGCCACCGTCAGGTTGCTTTCATGACCAACACCGCCAATCCGGCCACGCCATCCAAGGGCGGCACTCGCCGTGCCAATGCCTTGGCGTCGGGCTGCATGTTGGACGAATACCGCATCGACGCCATTCTGGGGGCCGGTGGTTTCGGCGTGACCTACAAAGCCTGGGATACCCATCTCGAAACTTCGGTCGCCATCAAGGAATACTTCCCCGTCGAATGGTCGTACCGCGATGCCGATGGCGTGACCGTCCATTCCAACACGCAGGGCGGTGGAGTTGGCGGCAACGACGAGCGATTGTCGGATTACCTCTGGGGTCTGGAGCGGTTTTCTGGACGAAGCGCGGGTTTTGGCGCGGGTGCAGCACCCGTTTGTGGTGCGGGTGAAGCGGTACTTCCGGGCGCACGGCACGGCCTACATCGTGATGGACTACGAGGAGGGGGAGCCGCTGAACGCGGTGCTGCAGGAGGGGGAGACGCTGGACGAGGGGGAGGTGCGGGGGCTGCTGGAGGACGTGCTGCCGGCGCTGCAAGCGGTCCACGAGCAAGGCTTTCTGCACCGGGACATCAAGCCGTCCAACCTGTACGTGCGGGCCCACGACCACCGGGTGATCCTGATCGATTTCGGGGCGGCGCGGGAGGCGGTGGGCCGGCACAGCAAGAGCGTGACCAGCCTGGTGACGCCGGGCTATTCCCCGCCGGAGCAGTACACGACCCGCAACGACCGCTACGGTCCCTGGACGGACGTGTACGCGCTGGGGGCGGTGCTGTACCGCTGCGTGACCGGCCAGCCGCCGGTGGAGGCGGCCGAGCGCTTGCTGGAGGACAGCCTGGAGCCGGCGGCGCGGGTCTGCGCCGGCCGCTACGGGGTCCGGCTGCTGCGGGCCATCGACCGGGCGCTGGCGGTGCGGCCGGAGCAACGCTTCGCCACGGTGGCCGAGATGCGGGCCGCCCTGAACGAGCCGCCCGCCCCAGACGAGGACGACGATGAGACGGTCCTCCTGGGACCGTGGTTGAAGCCCGGCGGCGGACCCGCCAGAGAACCTGAAGCGCCGCGCTTGATCAAATCGTCCGCGCCGGCGGCGGCGGAGCCGGTTGCGGACGGCGACGAGCTGAGGATTTTGCCGCCACTCGACGCCAACCACCTCACCGCTGGCCGGCGGCTGGAGGTGTTGCGGCCACCGCCGAACCCGGATTCGACCCGTCGCAAAGCATCCTCCCAAATCCTGGTGGGAGCCGGCTTGGTGTTGGCGGCGCTGGCGGTGCCGACGCTCGTCTGGTTATGGCCGTTCTCGATCGAGGAGCAACCGCCATTCCGCTCCGGTCTGGATCAAGGGCCACCACCCGCCGCGATTTCGGGTTCTCCGGTTGTCGCCGAGGCGCCGGTTTCCGTGGCGCCGCCGGTTCCGGTTCCAGGTTCCGCGACGCCCGAACCGGGCGCCGGGCCGTCCGTTGCGGCGGCGATCCCGCCGCCGGCTGCGGTGACCGACTCCGCCGGATCGACCGCCGGACCGGCGCCCATGGCCGAACAACCGACCGTGTCGCCATCGGCGACCCCGGCGATCTCGGCGGAATCGCCGGTCTCGGAGACGGCGGTAACGGGATCGTCGCCCGTCGCGCCATCCGGCCAGCCGGTGCCGCCTCCCGGAACCGCCGATGCGGGATCGTCGCCCGCGCCGGAATCGAGCGATCCGACCGCGCGGCCCGAGCCGGTCGAGACGCAGGCTATCGAAGGTCCGCCGGAACCCGTGACCGGGACAGCCGGCGAATTTTTGACGCCAGAGGCTGCACCCGCCGTCAAATTGCAAGCTGACAAGACGGCTAAGCCCATCGCTCAGGGATCGGTCGCGAACCGGACCGGCGCCCGGCCGGCCAAGGCTTCGAAGGCCCCGTCCCGCAGCGCGCGGCGGCAGGCCGGTAGAAGGCCAGCCGCGCCGCGACCGGGCACCGTCGAACCGGAACCTTCGGCGCGAGAAAGACCGGCCTCCAAAACCACTGTCGGCAATCCCTGGGAGCCACCCGTTTCGACTGGGTTCAATCAAAAATGAAATTTCCCAAGTGGCCATTTTTCCGCCGCCGTCATGATCGGGAGCCGGAAGCCGTGTTCATCCAGGCGCGGTTCATTCGGACCGATTCGCTGGGCAAAGGCGATCTGCGACTGCGTTCGCCCTTATGCCGGCTGGGGCGGGCGCCGGGAAACGACATTTGCTTCGAAAACGATTCGGTTTCCGGCCATCACGCCGAAATCTATCACCTGCCCGATGGCACCTTCCAGATTTGCGACTTGGATTCGACCAACGGAACCTGGGTCAACGGGCAGCGGGTTCGAACCAAGACGCTCAACAACAGCGACGTGGTGGAGCTGGGCGAGGTGCGCCTGCACTTTCTGACGGGCGACGATTGATCTCCGACCGGAAATCCCGCTTGCAACTGGAGAACGTGTCATGCCTCTCTATCGCGGTTTGAACAAGGGTTCGTCCGCGCCGCCAGCGATCGAGCCCACCCGGCGCGTCGCCCGCCCCGAACCGGGACCCAAATCCCGGCCGAAAGCCGCTCGTGACGCCGCTCAAGCCAAACCGGCCCCGACCAGCGGCCTCGTCCCGGATTGCCGGGTCGGCGCGGTCGTCGCTTGGCTGGCGATTGTCGCCGGTCCGGGACGCGGGCAGGTGTTGCCGCTGGGCTATGGGGTCAACGATATCGGCCGGGGCTCCGAGGCGCGGGTCCGGCTGGATTTCGGCGATGCCGCGATCAGCCGAGACAACCAGGCGGCCATCATCTACACCGCCCGCTCGCGCCGCTTTTATCTGCAGGCCGTCGCCCCCGAAACCTGGTTGAACGGCCAGCCGGCGCGGGGATCGGTGGAATTGGCCGGCGGCGATATCCTGCAACTCGGACAAACCCGGCTGAGGTTCGCGCCGCTGTGTGGCCCGGATTTCGACTGGCACGACAATGACTATAAATGACAATAACCGAGAGGCCGGGGGAAACATGGGGGGGTGGATCCACGACGAAGACATGACGCAGGGTAGCCGTCCCCGGCAGGAGGACGACTTCGGGGTGTTCGAGTTACCGCCGCAACTGGAGGCGGGCGAGTTGCTGCTGGTGCTCGCCGATGGCATGGGCGGCGAAAGGGCCGGCGCCCTGGCCAGCGCCTTGGCGGTTCGCGGCTTTATCGAAGCCTACGATGCCGTGCCCGCGACCACCGTTCCCGAGCGGCTGGAGCGCACCTTGCGCCACGTCAACGGGCGGATGGCGCTGGAAGTGGCGACCGATCAGGAGCATCTCGGCGGAATGGGCTGCACCCTGCTGGCGGTGGTGCTGGCGGAGGAAGGGCTGTACTGGATCAGCGTCGGCGATTCGCCGTTGTGGCTGTGGCGGCGGGGGCGCTTGCGCCGGCTCAATCAGGATCACGCTTACCGCAGCGTCTTGGCCGAGCAGGTGAGCGCCGGCGAGATCAGCGCCGAGGATGCCGCCTCTCATCCCGACCGCAACGCCTTGATCAGCGCCGTCACCGGGGACGATCTGGAGCTGGTGGATTTGCCGCGCCAGCCGTTCGCGCTCAAGCCCAATGATCAGATCTTGCTGGCGAGCGATGGCCTTCTGACCTTGAGCGAGCGGGAAATTGCCGCCGTTCTGAAGGATGCCCGCACCGCTCCATCGCCTTGCCGGCCCTTGTTGGAGGAGGTGATGTCGCGCCGGCATCCCCAGCAGGACAACGCGACCGTCTTGTGGGCCAAACGGGCATCGCCTGAACCGGACCGGCTGTTCTGGTGGCAACTGTGGGCGCGGAGTACGCTGCTGGCGAGCGCCCTGGCGCTGCTCGGGCTCCCGGGCGTTCGGTGACGGCCGGTCCGGGACGCTGGACCGGGGGAGCGTTCCGATCCCCCGATCGGGCGAGCCTACGCGCCGGTCGCGCCAAGCCAGGCGAACAGATCGCCGGGCCGTTCCAGAAAACCGTCGGCGCCCCATTCCTCCGGCCGGTCTTCGGCGCCCAGGTAACCGAAGCCGGCCACCAGCGTGCGCAGGCCCGCCCGGTTGCCGGCCAGCACGTCGCGTTCGGCGTCGCCCACGTACAGCGAGCGTTCCGGGGCCGCGCCCAACCGCTCGCAGGCGTACAGCAGCGGTTCCGGATCGGGCTTGCGCTTGTCGAGCGTGTCGCCGCTGACCACGCAGGCGGCGCGCGGCCAGAGCGCGAGCGTCTTCAGCAGCGGCTCCGCCAGCCAGCCCGGCTTGTTGGTGACCACGCCCCAGCGAATCGCCCGGGTCTCCAGATAGGCCAGCACGTCGGCCATGCCCGGAAAGAGCGCGGTCTCCACGGCGATGGCTTCGCGGTACAGGTCCAGGAAGCGTCGGTCGAGTTCGGGATAATGCGGATGGTCGGGCGTCAGCCCGAAACAGACGCCCAACATCCCGGGCGAACCTCGGGAAATGGTGGGGCGAATCCGCTCCACCGGCAACGGGCCGAGACCGCGATCACCGCGCAGCCGGTTCAAGGCCGCCGTCAAGTCCGGGGCCGTGTCCAGCAGGGTGCCGTCCAGATCGAACAGCACGCAGGCGGGAGAGACGATGGCGTCGGTCGCGGGAACGGTCACGCCGAATCTTCCTGCCGGCAATGAACCAGGTAGTTCACCGATACCCCAGCTCCCAGCCGGTAGCGGCGCAGCAGGGGGTTGTAATGCATGCCGGTCAGGTGGCGGAGCGTCAGCCCGGCAGCCCGCGCCCAGTCGTCCAGCTCGGAGGGGCGGATGAATTTGCGGTAGTCGTGCGTGCCCTTGGGCAGCAGCCGCAACAGGTATTCCGCGCCGATGACGGCGAGCAAATAGGCTTTGGGGTTGCGGTTGATGGTGGAAAAAAACAGGTGGCCATCCGGCTTGAGCAGCCGGGCGCAGGCTCGGATCGTCGAGGCCGGGTCGGGGACGTGTTCCAGCATTTCCATGCAGGTCACCACGTCGAAGCTGGCCGGTTCGCTCTCCGCCAGATCCTCGGCGGTGATCCGCCGGTAGTCCAAGGCTGCGCCAGATTCCAACTGGTGCAAGCGCGCGACCGCCAACGGCGCCTCGCCCATGTCGATCCCGGTGACCGAGGCGCCACGCAGGGCCATGCTCTCGGCCAAAATGCCGCCGCCGCAACCCACGTCGAGGGTCCGCTTGCCGGCCAGTCCGCCGGTCCGTTCCTCGATGTAGTTCAGCCGCAACGGATTGATGTCGTGCAGGGGCTTGAACTCGCTGTCCGGGTCCCACCACCGGCTGGCGAGTTCCTCGAATTTGGCGATTTCCTGAAAATCCACGTTCGGGTTGGCGGTCGTCATGTCCTGTTCCATCGGGCGGCTGAAGGTTGAGCGAGGAAATTGCGCTGGCCGGTTTGAGGGAGAATCGACGGCGGTCACGCCCGATGTTCGGCGGCGACTTTGCGCCGCCACTCCCGCGCCCGCCCGATCAGGTCGGCGATGTCCAGCGTGGTCAGACGCCGGTCGGCCAGCAGCCGCCGGCCGGCGACCCAGACATCGGTGACCTGGTGGCGGCCGGTGGCGTAGACCAGTTGCGAAATCGGATTGTAGACCGGCTCGGTTTCCGGATGGCCGAAATCCACGGCGACGATGTCGGCGGCCTTGCCGGGCGTCAGCGACCCGATTTCCGCTTCCAGGCCCAGCGCCCGGGCGCCGCCGAGCGTGGCCATGCCCAGCACGCGGGCCGCCGGCAGCGCGGCGGCGTCGCCGGCCACGCCCTTGCCGAGCAGGGCGGCGGTGCGCATCTCGCCGAACAAATCGAGGTCGTTGTTGCTGGCCGCGCCGTCGGTGCCGATGGCCACGTTGACGCCGGCGGCGTCGAGTCGGGCGGTGGGGCAAAAGCCGCTGGCCAGTTTGAGATTGGATTCCGGGCAATGGGCGACGTGAGCCCCGGCCCGCGCCAAGCGCTCGATCTCGGCGGGTTCGAGCTGGGTCATGTGCACCGCCAGCAGTCGCGACGTCAACAACCCCAACTGCTCCAGCCGTTCCAGCGGCCGGCAGTCGTGCTCGGCCTGGGACCGGGCGATTTCGGCGGCGGTTTCGTGGACGTGGATATGGATGGGAAGGTCGAGTTCGGCGGCCAGCCGGCCGATCCGCTCCAGCGCCGGTCCCGAAACCGTGTAAGGCGCATGGGGCGCGAAAGCGGTGCGCACCAGCGGATCGGCGCGCAGCTCGTCGTGCAAGGCCATCCCCTTGGCCAGATATTCATCGATGTTTCGCGCGTAACCGGTCGGGAAATCCAGGGCGATCAGGCCCACGCAGGCGCGCATCCCGCAGTCCCGCGCCGCCGAGGCGACCACATCCGGGAACATGTACATGTCGTTGAAGCAGGTGATGCCACCCCGCAACATTTCGGCCATCGCCAGTCGGGCGCCGTCGCGGACGAAATCGGGGGCGACCCAACGGGCCTCGACCGGCCAGATGTGATCCTGCAACCAGGTCATCAAGGGCAGATCGTCGGCCAGCCCACGCAGCAAGGTCATGCTGGCGTGAGTGTGCGCGTTGACCAGTCCGGGGATCAGAACGTGCCGGTCCAGATCGAGGGAAACCTCGGCGCGGTAGCGGGCAGCGGCTTCCTCGCGCGGCAGGACGGCGAGAATGCGACCGTCCTGGATGGCGATGGCGTGTCGTTCCAGAACGCGATGTTCCGGTTCGACCGGCACGATCCAGCGGGCGCGGAGCAGGGTGGCGATGGCTTGCGGCATGCGCGGTTCTCGGGGTGTCGGCGTGGGATTATAGGCCGGAACCGGCAAGCAGGTAAAAAAACGCCCCGGAAGACCGGGGCGCGGATACGGCGAGTCGAAGCGGCTCGGGAATTACTCGCGGCACATCTCCGTGACCGTGGTGATCTCCACGCGGCGATTCTGGGCGCGGCCTTCCGGGTTATCCTTGCCGTTCGGCAGGGTGTTGGGCGCGACCGGCTGGGATTCGCCCATGCTGTTGGTCTTGAGTTTGCCGGCGGGGATGCTCCTGGAGACCAGGAAGCTGGCCACGGTATCGGCGCGGCGCTGGCCCAAGCGCATGTTGTAGGCGTCGCTGCCCTTGCTGTCGGTGTGGCCGACGATCTTGACGACCGAGACCCGCTCGGCGCGCTTGATGTCGGAAGCCAACTGGTTGAGCCGGTCGCGGCCGCGCGGCTTCAGCTCGGAACGGTCGAAGTCGAAGAGGGTGTCGGTTCCCAGCGTGATCTTCTCGCACTGCGGCGGGGCCGGTGCGACCGCGACGGCGCCGCATTCCGGGACATCCTTCTCGGCGGTCCACCACGGCGTGCGAATGCAGCGGCCGTAGGGGTCCTTGACGATATGATCCCAAGGATCGACGGCATAGATGCAGCCGTACTTGTTGATCGCGTGAGCGGGCAGGGCAGCAAACAGCATCATCGAGGCAGCCAAGCCCAAGCCAAGCTTATGCAGATTCACTTTCATCGATATACTCTCCCAAATAGGCACCAAAAATTTCTGTGCACGGCACGTCATCAATCTCAGGTCGCGGCGGGGACCGGGTCGGTTAAACCGCGATCTTCCACTTGGCCAGTATATCCGACCGCTGGATGCTGCGCGCAGCAAACGGGCGGGCCATGATGTGTAATGATACAACGTTGTGTCAGAATTGCAAAAAATGTTGTGCTAGCAATAAATGACCTAATTTTGCGCGCTATCTCGGTATTTTGGCAAGAGTTTTTTTGCGTTAACCGGCTGCGGGCCGGGCTTGTCGTAAAATCGCAACACGAAATTTTTTGGCTGTTCTCCCGAAAACTCACCGAGTCGAGTCGCTCATGTCGCATGAAAACGATCGGGTGCGCGCCGTGGTCTGGCGCGAAAACGCGCTCGAACTCCTCGATCAGCGCCTGCTGCCGGGAGCGGAGCGCTATCGGCGGCTGACCTCGGCGGCGGAGGTCGCCGACGCGATCCGCGAGATGGTGGTGCGCGGTGCGCCGGCCATCGGTATCGCCGCCGCCTACGGGGTGGTGCTGGCGGCCAGCGCCCGCCATGCCGAAGACCCCGATCGCTGGCGGCGCCTGATCGGCGAGGACCTGGCGTTGTTGGCGGCGGCCCGACCGACCGCCGTCAATCTGTTCTGGGCGCTGCGGCGGATGGAGCGCGCGATCGAAGCGCTCGACGGCGATCCGGTCGAATCGTTGCTGGCCGAGGCGCGGGCGATTCACCGGGAGGATATCGCCGCCAACCGGCACATGGCGCAACGGGGCGCGGCGTTGTTGGGCGAGCGGGGTAGCGTTCTGACCCATTGCAACACCGGCTCGCTGGCGACCGGCGGTTACGGCACGGCGCTGGGCGTGATTCGCGCGGGGTACGCGGCGGGGCTGATCGAGCGGGTCTACGCCGACGAGACCCGGCCGTGGCTGCAAGGGGCGCGGCTGACCGCCTGGGAGCTGGTGCAAGACGGTATCCCGGTGACGCTGCTGGCGGATGGGGCGGCGGCGGCCCTGATGCGGCGGGGCGGGATACGGTGGGCGATCGTCGGCGCGGATCGGGTCGCGGCCAACGGCGATGTCGCCAACAAGATCGGCACCTATCATCTGGCGGTGGCCGCCCGGTATCACGGCGTGCGGTTCATGGTGGTGGCGCCGACCTCGACGGTGGATGTCGGCATCCCCGACGGGACCGCCATCCCCATCGAACAGCGCGCGGCGGAAGAGCTGCTGACGCTCGGGGGGCAGCCGGTCGCGGCGGCGGGCGCGGCGGTCTGGAATCCGTCCTTCGACGTGACCCCGGCGGAGCTGGTGGATGCGCTGGTGACGGAACGAGGGGTGGTGCTGGCGCCGAACGCGGCGAAGATGGCGCGGTTGATGGGGTCGGAAACGCACCATCAACCGCATTTCGATACGGCCGGCGACTGAGGGGGCGGGCGAACACCCGGCGTCCGCGCGCCCGATCATCAAGCCTTACAGAGCCAGCGATTTGCCCTTCGAGCCCAAGTCCAGGAAGGCTTCGTTCAAGCGGGCCACCATGTTCTCTTCCGCCGCGCGCAGGTACTTGCGGGGGTCGTAGTACTTCTTGTAAGGCTTATCGGTTTCCGGGTCCACCTGGTACAGGAACGCCTTGGGATTCTGGGTGACGAACTTGCCGATCGCTTCCGAGTAGGCGAACTGCAAATCGGTGTCGATGTTCATCTTGAACACCCCGTAGCTGACCGCCTGGGTGATCTTGTCCTTTTCCGAGCCAGAGCCGCCGTGGAACACCAGATTCAGCGGCTTCGCGGCGGTCTTGTGCCGTTGCTCGATCAGCGCCTGGGAGTTCTTCAGGATTTCCGGGCGGAGTTGGACGTTGCCGGGTTTGTAGACGCCGTGCACGTTGCCGAAGGAGGCGGCAACCGAGAAGTGGCCGATCGGCGATAGCCGGTCATAAGCCTGCAGCACGTCTTCCGGCTGGGTGTAGAGATGGGAGTTGTCGGCGCTTTCCTCGAGCTCGCTGCCGATGCCGTCTTCCTCACCGCCGGTCACGCCCAGTTCGATTTCCAGGCTCATGTTCAAAGGTGCCATGCGGGTGAGGACGCGAGCGCACTCGTTCAGGTTGAACTCCATCGACTCTTCCGACAGGTCCAGCATGTGCGAGCTAAACAGGGGCTTGCCATGCTGTTTGTAGAACGCCTCGCCGTGGTCCAGCAGCGCATCCACCCAGGGAATCAGGCCCTTGTTGGCGTGGTCGGTGTGCAACACCACGCAGACCCCGTAGTGCTCGGCCAGCAAATGAACGTGCTGCGCCGCCGATACCGCACCCAGCACCTTGGCCTTAGCGCTATCTTTCAGTCCTTGTCCGGCGTAGAACTGGGCGCCGCCGTTGGAAAGCTGGATGATGACGTCGGCTTGATTCTTGGCCGCCGCTTCCAGCACCGCGTTGATGGTGCTGCTGCTGCTGACGTTGACCGCGGGCAAGGCGTAGCCGCCGGCTTTGGCGGCGGCCACCAAGGTCAGATAGTCTTTGCCAGTAACGACACCGGGTTTGAGTTGCGCCATGAACGAATCCTCTATGCGGATAATTATGATTGAACAACAACGGATAGCAGGATCAGTATAGCTTCTGCGCGGCCGCCATCAAAGCCGCGCCGCGAGCGATCGCGGTCCGAGCGTCCCGCCATGGAGCCGGGCTTTTGCAACGGGCCGCCAGCCCCCGATTGATGTTTGCCGGCGCGGGGTCAAAATAATCCGTTACAAAGTGGCTATTTGTGCCGTTCGATCAACCCGACCCCGAGGAGGCTCGTCATGAGTAAAGTCGCTGAACTTCTGGGCGCCAACGCCGACTACCTGCTGGGCTTCGACAGCCCTAAAATCAAAAGGGAGTTACTCCACCTGCCCGGCCCGGATTTCGTGGATCGGGTTTTCGCCGCATCCGACCGCAACAACCGCGTGTTGGGCAACCTGCAACGCCTGTTCGGCGGCGGGCGGCTGGCCGGCACCGGCTTTTTGTCCATTCTGCCGGTCGATCAGGGCATCGAGCATTCTGGCGGCGCCAGCTTCGCCAAGAACCCGATCTACTTCGACCCGGAGAACATCGTCAAGCTGGCCATCGAAGGCGGCTGCAACGCGGTGGCCTCGACCTACGGCGTGCTGGGCATGATGGCCCGCAAGTACGCGCACAAGATCCCGTTCCTGGTCAAGATCAACCACAACGAGCTGCTGACCTTTCCCAACAAGGCCGACCAGATCCTGTGGGGCACCGTCAAGGAAGCGCACGACATGGGTTGCGCGGCGGTCGGCGCCACCATCTACTTCGGCTCGCCGGAAAGCGGCCGTCAGATCGTCGAGGTCGCGCGAGCCTTCGCCATGGCCCACGAACTCGGCATGGCCACCGTCCTGTGGTGCTATCTCCGCAACAACGCCTTCAAGACCAAGGAAAAGGACTACCACGTTTCCGCCGATTTGACCGGCCAAGCGAATCACCTCGGGGTCACCATCGAAGCCGACATCATCAAGCAGAAGCTGCCGGAAAATAACGGCGGCTTCGAGGCGCTGAACATGGGCGGTTCCAGCTACGGCAAGTTCGACAAGAAGATTTACACCGACCTGGCCAGCGACCACCCGATCGATCTCTGCCGCTACCAGATCGCCAACTGCTACATGGGCCGCGCCGGGTTGATCAACTCCGGCGGCGAATCCAAGGGCGCGGGCGATCTCGAAGCGGCTGTCATGACGGCGGTCGTCAACAAGCGCGCCGGCGGTATGGGTCTGATCTCGGGCCGTAAGGCGTTCCAGCGGCCGATGAAGGATGGCGTCGCCATTCTCAACGCCATTCAAGACGTTTATCTCGACGCCGGCGTGACCGTCGCCTGAGCGGGGCATCCCGACCGACCGATCGAGCCCCGCGCGATGCGGGGCTTTTTCGTTGAATCGCATCTCAAACAGGAGAGACGAAGCGTTCGGGAGGTTTTGCCTTTTGATGCACCGCAAGCCGGTTCTGCACCAACATAGAGCGGCCAACGGATTGGAGCGGAGAGGATTGGTATTAAATAATATTTCATTATCAATCAGTTGTATTTAAATCGGTCATTGGCATGAAACGTGCCGAAAACCTGCATCGTGGATGATTATCCTCTAACCGCGTCTTGCGCTCTGGCTGTACGGCCCAAACTTGGGAGCGAACCCCTATGATCACTCCAACTTCGCCCGCCGCCATCGCGCTCGCCATCGTGGGCAGCGGCGGTTCCGGGGCCATCACCGCCGGCAGCCTGTTGCTCGAAGCCGCCGGCCAGTTCGGCTGGTACGGCCTGATGACGCGCTCGGTGGGACCGCAAATCCGCGGCGGCGAGGCGCTGGCGATGGTGCGGCTGGCCGCGACGCCGGTGCTGGGACACGGCGACCGTTTCGATGTCCTGCTGGCGCTGGATTGGCATAACGCCGACCGCTTCGTGGACGAAGTGCCCCTGGATGCCGACAGCCTGATCGTCGCCGATGCCGAGGCGGGCGATCCGCCGGCCGCCATTCTCGCCAGCGGCGCGCGCCTGGTGACGTTCCCCCTGACCGATCTGGCGGACGACATCGCGGGAGGACGGCCCAACATCATCGCGCTCGGCCTGCTGGCGCGTCTGCTCGGCTTGCCGCTCAAGCCGCTGGCGGCGCTGGTGGGGCGGGTGCTGAACCGCAAGGGGCTCGATCCGGCGCGGTTGCAGCAGGCGCTGGCCGCCGGCCATGGCGCCGCCGCCGCGCTGGACGGTTCGGTGCAACCGCCGCCCTTGGCCGTCGACGGCGGGACGCGCTGGCTGTTGACCGGAAACGAGGCGGCGGCGCTCGGCGCCTTGCGCGGCGGGGTGCGGTTCGCGGCGGTTTATCCGATCACGCCGGCCACCGATCTGTCGGAGTGGCTGGCGCCGCGCCTGGAGCGAGCGGGCGGCCATCTCATCCAGGCCGAGGACGAGATCGCGGCCTTGAACATGGTGCTGGGCGCGGCCTACGGCGGCGTGCCGGCGCTGACCGCCACCTCCGGTCCGGGGCTGGCGCTGATGAGCGAAACCCTGGGCTTGGCGGTGGCGGCCGAAATCCCGGCGGTGGTCGTCAACGTGATGCGCGGTGGTCCGTCCACCGGCATTCCCACCAAATCCGAGCAATCCGACCTCAACATGGCGCTGTACGGCCTGCACGGCGATGCCCCTCACCTGGTGCTGGCGCCGAGTTCGGTCAGCGATTGCTTGGCGGTCACCCAGTGGGCGGTGCGACTGGCCGAAGCGCTGCAGTGTCCGGCCATCGTGCTGTCCGACCAATTTCTGGGGCAGAGCCAAGCGGTGTGCGACCGGCCGCCCGCCGAAAGCGCGGGCGTCTCACCGCGCTTGATCGCTCGGAACGGCGTCAACGATTACGACCGCTACGCGGTGACCGCCGAGGGCGTTTCGCCCATGGCGCTGCCCGGCACGCCGGGCGGGCAATACACGGCCGATGGCCTGGAACACAACGCGCACGGCACGCCTTCCAGCCGAGCCACCGACCATCGCGCCCAACTGGACAAGCGCCGCGACAAGCTGCTGCGCCACGATTTTGGTCCGGCTTGGGTCGAGGTGGACGGCGAGGGGGAATGGGTGGTGCTGACTTGGGGGTCGGCCGCCGCGCCGGCCCGCGAAGCCGCCGCGCTCGCCCGGGCGCAGGGGCTGGCGGTCAAGGTGCTGACGCTGAAATTGCTGTCGCCCGCGCAACCGGCGCGGCTGGCGCGACTGCTGGAGGGCGCGCGCCGGCTGCTGGTGGTCGAGCAGAGCCATTCCCAGCAATTCTACGGTTATCTGAAAGCGCATTACGCGCTGCCCGCCGCAGTCCGGGTCCTCAGTCAGCCCGGTCCTCTGCCGATTCGGCCGGCGGCGGTGCTGGCGCAACTGTTACAATGGAGATAAACGCATGGGCAAACCTCAACCGATCATGACCCGCCACGCGGCCAAGGACTACAAGTCCGACGTCAAACCGATCTGGTGTCCGGGCTGCGGCCATTTCGGCGTGCAGTCGGCGCTGTTTCGCGCCCTGGAGCATCTCGATCTGCCGCCGGAGCAGGTGGCGGTGATTTCGGGCATCGGCTGTTCCTCGCGGCTGCCGGCCTACACCGAGTGCTACGGCTTTCACGGCATCCACGGCCGGGCGCTGCCGCTGGCGACCGGCCTGAAATTGGCCCGGCCCGAGCTGACGGTGATCGTGGCCAGCGGCGACGGCGACGCCTTTTCCATCGGCGGCAACCACTTTTTGCACGCCTGCCGGCGCAACGTCGATCTGACCTGCATCGTCATGGACAACGAGGTGTACGGCATGACCAAGGGCCAGCCGTCGCCGACCACCGGCCCCGACTGGCCGAGCAAGCTCGCGCCGGAAGGGACCGGCGTCAACCCGCTGCGCCCGCTGGCGGTGGCCTTGGCCTCGGGAGCGGGATTCATCGCCCGCGGGTTTACCGGAGATCCCAACGGTATCGCCAAGCTGCTGGTCGAGGCGATCCGTTATCCCGGATTCGCCCTGGTGCAAATCCTCAGTCCCTGCGTGACCTATCGTCCCGAGGAAAAGCTGTGGAAACAGCAGGTCCACGGCGTCGGGATCGAACCGGCCCTCGGACCGGCCGAAGCCGCCCGGCGGCTGTTCGCCGACGACGGGCTGAGCACCGGCATTTTCTATCGGGCCGCGTTGCCGTCCTATCCCGGCGCCGTCCGGGCCGGCAGGTCCGATCTGACCGCCATCGAAGCCGAGTTCGCGCTATGACCGCGATCGCCACGCTGGAGGAGTTGCTGGCGCACGCCCACGGCCTGGAGTTGGAGGCGGTGGAGCGTTACCAGGAGCTGGCCGATCAGATGGTCGTCCACAACCAACCCGATTTGGTGAAGCTGTTCCAGACCATGGTCCGGGTGGAAAGCCTGCATGTGGACAAGGTGCGGGAGCTGGCCGCCGATCGGGAGCTGCCGCGCATCGCGCCGTGGGAGTATCGCTGGCCGACCCCGGAATCGCCGGAAAGCGTGCCGGTCGGGGGCGAGAGTTACGGAATGACGCCCCGGCGGGCGCTCGAACTGGTGTTGGCCGGCGAGGAGCGCGCCCACGCCTTCTTCGCGGGGGTGGCCGGTTCCAGCCCGGACCCGGCCGCCCGCCAGACCGCCGCCGAGCTGGCCGAGGAGGAACGGCAACATGCCGCGCTGCTGCGGGAATGGCTGGCCCGCTATCCCGCCGAGACCGACGCCCAGGAACCTTCGGATATGGACGAGCCAGTGGAACAGGATTGAACGAATCGAGCCGATCACTCGCCTGGCTCTGGATACGACCCGGTTCCACACCGGCCGCAATATCGCTTGCGGGCCTGCCCGGAATGGCGAACAATCGCATTATTGCCCGCCTATTTCCGCACCGGGGAGACCAGCATGACCGTGGGCCAATACTGTAACCGCCATGTCATTACGACCTTGAAAAGCACCGAGATCGATGAGGTGGCGCGCATGATGCGCCACCACCATGTCGGCACCGTCGTGGTGGTGGAGCGTCGCGACGAGACGGATTATCCGATCGGTATCGTCACCGATCGCGATCTGGTGGTCGAAGTGCTCGCTCAGGGTCTCGCGCCCGATGCCGTCACCGTCGGCGATATCATGAGCAACGGTTTGGTGGTCGCCAAGGAAACCGACAATCTCTGGCACACCCTGGACCGGATGAGCGCCAAGGGCGTCCGGCGGCTGGTGACCGTCGATGCGAAAGGCGCTTTGGTGGGCATTTTGACCGTGGAGGACGTGCTGACGGCGCTGGCGGTGGGGTTGTCGGACGTGACCCGCTTGGTGCAGCGCGGGATCGCCAGGGAAGCCCGGCAGCGGCAATAGCGCCTCGGCCGGACGCTGGCCGGAGGGGTTGGCCCGCTCTGAAACCTGCTTGGAGGAACGGACATGCTGATCGGTGTGCCGAAGGAGATCAAAACGCACGAGTACCGGGTTGGAATGACGCCGGGGGGCGTGCGGGAAACGGTGCGGCACGGTCACGCCGTGCTGGTGGAAACCGGCGCGGGCGCGGGCATCGGCCTGGACGATTCCGCTTACGAAAAGGCGGGCGCCCGGATCGCCGCTACGGCGGAAGAGGTGTTCGCCCGAGCGGAGCTGATCGTCAAGGTCAAGGAACCGCAGCCGGTCGAATGTCCGCGTCTGCGGGACGGGCAAACGCTGTTCACCTACCTGCATTTGGCGCCCGATCCCGAACAGGCCAAGGGTTTGCTGGCTTCGGGTTGCACCGCCATCGCCTACGAGACCGTGACCGACCCGCACGGCCGCTTGCCGCTGCTGGCGCCGATGAGCGAGGTCGCCGGGCGGATGGCGATCCAGGCCGGCGCGCATTGTCTGGAAAAGTCCCAGGGCGGCAGCGGTACGCTGCTGGGCGGCGTGCCGGGCGTGCTGCCGGGCGCGGTGGCGATCTTGGGCGGCGGGGTGGTCGGGACCAGCGCGGCCCGGATGGCGGTCGGGCTGGGGGCGCGGGTGACGGTGCTGGACCGATCGCTGGCGCGGTTGCGGGAGCTGGACGATCTGTTTCAAGGTCGCTTGCTGACCCGTTTCGCCACGCTGGAGGCGGTCGAGGAAGAAGTGCTGGCGGCCGATTTGACGGTCGGCGCGGTGCTGATTCCCGGCGCGGCGGCCCCCAAGCTGGTGCCGCGAGCGATGCTGGCCGCGATGAGGCCGGGTTCGGTGCTGGTGGATGTCTCCATCGACCAGGGCGGCTGCTTCGAGACCTCGCGGCCCACCACCCACGCCGCTCCCACCTACCTCATCGATGGCGTGGTGCATTACTGCGTCGCCAACATGCCCGGCGCGGTGGCGCGGACTTCCACCTTCGCCCTCAACAACGCGACCCTGCCCTACGTGCTGCGACTGGCCGACCGGGGCGCCGTCGCGGCGTTGCGGGATGATCCGCACCTGCGCGCCGGATTGAACGTCCATCGCGGCCGAATCACCTACCCGGCGGTGGCAACGGCGCTGGGTTACGACTACTTGTCGCCCGAGGAGGCGCTGGCCTCGGCCTAGACCGACCGGATCGCTGTCGTGGCGGGTGACTTGCGCCCGCCGCACCGCTACAATTCCTTCCTTTTTTGCCACGCGGCGCGGATGACGGCAGCCATGCAGGAACTCAATCCCTATTTCAATCAGATCGGTGACTTGCGGGGGCGCTGCGCGTCTCTGAGGGGGTATCTTTGACTTCGAGACCAAGCGCGAGCGGCTGGACGAAGTCAACCGGGAGTTGCAGGAGCCGGATATCTGGAACAACCCGGAGCGGGCGCAAGCGCTCGGCAAGGAACGCGCCCAACTGGAAGCCGTGGTCGAGCGGCTGGAAAAACTCGACCGGGGTTTGAACGAAGTCGCCGAGCTGTTGACGCTGGCCGGCGAAGAGGGCGACGACGCGGCGGTGGCCGAGGTGGTGCGGGATCTGGAAGGGTGCGGCCGCGTGGTCGCCGATCTGGAGTTCCAGCGGATGTTCTCCGGCGAGCTGGACTCCAACAACGCCTTCGTCGATATTCAGGCCGGTTCCGGCGGCACCGAAGCGCAGGACTGGGCGGACATGCTGCTGCGGATGTACCTGCGCTGGGGCGAGCGGCGCGGGTTCAAGACCGAGTTGCTGGAAGTGTCGCCGGGCGAAGTGGCGGGCATCAAGAGCGCGACCATCGGCTTCGAGGGCAGCTACGCTTACGGCTGGCTGCGCACCGAAACCGGGGTCCATCGGCTGGTGCGCAAATCCCCGTTCGATTCCGGCAACCGCCGGCACACCTCGTTCGCCGCCGTGTTCGTCGCGCCGGAGGTGGACGACAACATCGAGGTGGACATCAATCCGGCCGATTTGCGGGTCGATGTTTACCGCGCCTCCGGGGCGGGCGGCCAGCACGTCAACCGCACCGAATCGGCGGTGCGCATCACCCACCTGCCGACCAATACCGTGGTGCAGTGCCAGAACGACCGCTCCCAGCACAAAAACCGTTCCACGGCGATGAAACAGCTCAAAGCCAAGCTGTACGAGCTGGAGTTGCAGAAGCGCAACGCCAAGGCCCAGGCGGTGGAAGACACCAAATCCGATATCGGCTGGGGCAGCCAGATTCGCTCCTACGTGCTGGATCAGTCGCGCATCAAGGATCTGCGCACCGGCGTCGAGAACAGCAACACCCAGGCGGTGCTGGACGGCGATCTGGACGATTTCATCGAGGCCAGCTTGAAGAGCGGGCTGTAATCGGATCTCGGCGAGAATGATCTGCTAGATTTCTGCTTTGATTGAAGGTGGCGACATGAACTGGCAGGAAGTTTGCGAGCATCCTGGTCTACAGAATTTGCCCTTTAAAATAGAATTGAATGAAAAAGGGGAAATCGTCATGAATGCGGTAAAGGTCATTCATTCTCTATATCAGGGGGAGATTGAATACCTTTTGCGCACCTTATTGAAGGGTGGCAGAACGCTCCCCGAGTGCGCGATCAGAACGTCCAGAGGCACGAAGGTTGCCGATGTGGCTTGGGCGACGAGGGATACAGTAAGGAAAATCAAGGATGAAGTGGAGTGTTCGATAGCGCCCGAAATTTGTGTTGAGGTTTTGTCTTCGAGTAATACCGATAACGAAATGCAGGACAAAGCGGATTTGTATTTCGAGAAAGGCGCTCGTGAAGTTTGGATTTGTGAAGATGGCGTCATGCATTTTTATCGCGTTGATGGAAAAATGGAAAAATCTATTTTGGCCCCTGATTTTCCAAAGAAAATCGAGATTGACATCTAAACTTATCGCCATTAGATCAACGAAATCATGGACTCCCCCGAAGAACCCTTCGACGAAAACAAGCTGATCGCCCTGCGCCGCCAGAAGCTGGCGGAACTGCGCCAGATCGGCAACGCTTACCCCACCGATTTCCGCCGCGATGCCTTGGCGGCGGACTTGCACGCCGCCTACGGCGACAAGGACAGCGGCGCGCTGGACGCCGAACCCCGGCGGGTCCGCGTCGCCGGGCGGATGCTGGCCAAGCGGATCATGGGCAAGGCCAGCTTTGCCCGGCTGCGGGACATGTCCGGCGACATCCAACTGTTCGTCCAGAAGAACGCCTTGCCGGAAGGGCTGTACGAGGATTTCAAGGGCTGGGATTTGGGCGACATCCTCGGCGCCGAAGGCACCCTGTTCAAAACCAAGACCGGCGAGCTGTCGGTGAAAGTGGACGCGCTGCGGTTGCTGACCAAATCGCTGCGCCCGCTGCCGGAGAAGTTCCACGGGCTGGCCGATCAGGAAACCCGCTACCGGCAGCGTTACGTGGACCTGATCATGAGCGAGGCCACCCGCGCCACCTTCAAATTGCGTTCGGCCGCAGTCGCCCACATCCGCGACTTTTTCAATCGGCGCGGCTTTCTGGAAGTCGAAACGCCGATGATGCAGCCGATTCCCGGCGGCGCGGCGGCTCGGCCGTTCATCACCCATCACAACGCGCTGGACATGCAACTGTATCTCCGCATCGCGCCGGAGTTGTATTTGAAGCGGCTGGTGGTGGGCGGCTTTGAAAAGGTTTACGAGATCAACCGCAATTTCCGCAACGAGGGGCTGTCCACCCGCCACAACCCCGAATTCACCATGCTGGAGTTTTATCAGGCGTATGCGGACTACCGGGATTTGATGGATTTGACCGAAGATCTGTTGCGCGGCATGGCGCACGCTTTGCTGGGCGGCACGACCGTTTCGTATCAGGGCGAAACCTACGATTTCGGTCAACCGTTCCGCCGGCTGACGGTCAGAGAAGCGGTTTTGCGCTTCAATCCGACCCTCGACGCCGAGCGGCTGGACGATCTGGACAGCGCCCGGCGCATCGCCGAGGGACTGGGGTTGAAGGTGCAGCCGGACCACGGTTTGGGCCGGGTGCAACTGGATATTTTCGAGCAGACGGTCGAGCATCAATTGCGCGACCCGACGTTTGTCACCGCCTACCCGACCGAAGTGTCGCCGCTGGCCCGGCGCAACGACGCCGATCCGACGATCACCGACCGCTTTGAGCTATTCGTGGGCGGGCGGGAGATCGCCAACGGTTTTTCCGAGCTGAACGACCCGGAGGATCAGGCGGAGCGGTTTCGCAGGCAGGCGGAAGCGAAAGCTGCCGGCGACCACGAGGCGATGCACTACGACGCGGATTACGTTCGGGCGCTGGAATACGGGTTGCCGCCGACGGCGGGCGAGGGGATCGGCATCGACCGGCTGGTGATGCTGTTCGCCGATGCGCCGTCCATTCGCGATGTGCTGCTGTTCCCGCACCTGCGGCCGGAGTGAGTGTCCGCTGCCGGTCGCGTTTGCCCTTTCACGCCGCTTCTCGACGCGAGGTCGGCGCGAGGGGCGGGTTGGCGATGGCGCTGCGCATCGGAACGACGCTGCCGTGTTCCGCGCAACGGGCGCTACGCTGTTCGCGCAGGGCCACCACCGGGCGCTTGCAGTGGGGGCAGACGGTATGGATGGGGCGTGAATCGGTCATGGCTTAGGCTCCTCGGAAATAAGCACTCTCCTGAATTAGTTCTATTCATACCGCGTTTGTTCCCGCAGTGCAACAAAAATTGTTGCTAAGCAACATCGGTAGCGGCGAGGATACGGTTACCAGCGCAATACCGGGCTTCGGGCGTCAGTTTAGCGGTGCCGCGCTTGGCGGTTCGGCGTGGCGCCCGATTTGAGGCGGGGGACGGTTTGGCGGGAAACCTGGACCGAGTGCGACCGCAAAAATTCTGGACAGCCTTTCGCGCCGCTGCTCCGGTAATCCTCGGCCAATGCCGCGCCTGCCGCGTTTGCGGGAACGCCGAGCGCCTCGACCAGTCCCCGATACAGCAGATCGAACAGCCGTTCCAGCGCGAACTGGTGGGTTTGTCCGGTCCCGGCAAACAGCCAGTCGCTCAGGGCCATGAATCGCCCGAAGGGATCGTCGCCCAGCAGCAACGGACGGGCGTGGCGGAATCGCCCGGAGTTGCCGACCAAATCCCAAAACCGGGCGAAGCGCTCCAGTCGCCGCAGGGTGGCGAAGTCCAGCAGCGCCGAACACAGCAGGTTATAGGGTGGCTGCGGGTTGTAGCGGCAGTCAAATTCGGCGGTGTGGCGGGTGATCGGTGCGCCGCGCAGCCGCTTGAGAATGCCGACTTGGATTTCGTGAGGATCGAGCGCCACCAGCCGGTTGAAGCCGGCGCCGAAGCTCGCCAGATCCTCGCCCGGCAGCCCGACGATCAGATCGGCGTGCAGGTGGGCGTGGGTGTACCGGCGCAGCCAGACCATGTTTTCCTCGGTTTTGCGGTTGTCCTGCTTGCGGCGGATGAGCGCCTGCACGGCGGGATTGAAGGTCTGAACGCCGATCTCGAATTGCAGCGCACCGGGCGGAAAGCGGGCGATCCGCTCCTTGAGCGGTTCCGGCAGATGATCGGGGATCAGCTCGAAGTGCAGGAACAGCCGCTCGTCCAGTCGCTCCAGAAAGAAATCGAGAATCCGCGCGCCGATTTTGGCGTTGAGATTGAAGGTGCGATCCACGAATTTGAAGTGGCGCACGCCCCGCTCGTGGAGCCGTTGCATCTCGGCCAGAAACGGCTCCAGCGGAAACGGCCAAGCGGTCTTGTCCAGCGCCGACAGGCAGAATTCGCACTGGAACGGGCAGCCGCGCGAGGCTTCGACGTAGATCAGCCGGTGGGCGATGTCCTCGTCGGTATAAAACCGATACGGCAGCGCGAGTTGATCCAGCGGGGGAGTCGCGGCGGCGATGACCTTTTCGGTCGGCGGGTCGTCGGCGAGCAGTCGCCGGCAGAGTTGCGCGAAGGCGAGATCGGCCGGGCCGGTGACGAGATAATCCGCCAGTTGAACGATGGGCTGCTCCTCCCATTCGTGACTGACTTCCGGGCCGCCCAGCACGATGACGAGATCGGGTCGCACCCGCTTGAGCAGGGCGACAACTTGGGTGGTTTCCGCCACGTTCCAGATATAGACGCCAAAACCGACGATGCGCGGCTGTTCGGCCAGCAACGCTTCGGCGATGTCCAGCGGGCGCTGGGTGATGATGAATTCCCGGATGGCGGTATCTGGCTGCAACTCGCCCATATTCGCCAGCAGATAGCGCAAGCCAAAAGAGGAATGGAAATAGCGAGCGTTCAGGGTCGAGAGCAGAATGGACGGCATGGCGGGCGGTTCGGAAAAAACGGAGTGCGAGTCATAAAATCCGCACTCCGTTCTGAAAAAAGCGTGGCGACAAGATTTTTGCGAGACATTCTCTTTGCGCTACCGTCGCGCGACCACGCTTTGGGGCAGTGGGCGGGATTCGAACCCGCGGATGATCCAAGAGATCCGTGTAGTCCCGCGAGCATTCGCCACGGCAAACGAAAAGGCGACGACAAGGGATTGGCGAGACGTGATTTACAGTCACGGATGTAGTCCCGCCAGCATTCGCCGCCGAAAATCAAACCGCCCGAACCGGACAAGGAAAGTGACCGAGAGGATTGGCTCGTTGCAGGAGATGTACTCCCGGTCGAGCATTCCGGTTCGGACGGCCAAAACGGTTGCCGAATTATACCTCCATCGCTTCGATTTCGCGCACCCAATGCTCGCCGCCCAACTGCCCGGCGGCGAACCGCGCCAGCACCTCGAACACCGCGTCCGAGAAACCGCCCACGTTCAACACCTCCTCGCGGGTTTGCGCCTGCGCCGTCCCATACGGCTGGATGTCGATGCACGCCAGCCGCGCCTGCGGATTGCGCTGGCGGAACGCCTCCCACTGCCGCATGGTTTCCGTGCCGCGCCCGCGTTGCGGATCGGCCCACGACTCGTTGTCGGACACATAAACCACCAGATCGCCCGCCGCCTTGCGCTGATTCAACGTGGCCAGTGGCAAGCCGCAATTCGTTCCGCCACCGCCGAATTGCGCCAGCGTTTGCGCGTTGGTCAACACGCTGTCGCGCCGGTTCAGCCGGTGCGCGTGAACCTGGGTGTCGAACGGCAAAATCTCCGTCGCCGGATTTTTTGCCGAGATCGCCGCCGCCACCAGCGCCGCCACGTCCACGCAGCGCACCTTGGACGTCGCGCCTTTGCGGTAGCCGGTCACGGGAGAGGCCATCGACCCGGACACGTCCAGCAGCACGTAAACCTGTCCCGGCAGTTCCGGCACGTTTTCCAACGCCACGTCCAGCGCGTCCTGCAAGGCATCCCGCACGACATCCGGTACCTGCTCGCCGGTCATGGTGTAGGCGCTGAGCAACTGGTACGGGAATACCCGCGCCCGCCGAACCGCCGCCGGATCGCGCAGCCGCTCGGCGATGCGCTGGGCCATGCCGCCGACCTTGAACACCTCGTGGCGGGCGAAGGTGTTGAGATTCATCCGCGTCGTCTGCCACGAGGCTTGACAAGCGATGGCGACCCAGTGCTGCGGCCGCAACGGCAGGGCGGTCAGCAGTTGAAACGGCACGTCCGGGACCGGCTCATCGACACTGGTTTTGAACCGCTCCAGCGCCTTGACCGTTTCCGGCAACAGCGCCGCGTCGTGCGGCTTTCCGATCAGCCAAGCGTAAAACGCCGCCCGCTCCGGCGTCGCCGGTTTCGGGTGAACCATCTTCAGCACGTCCGCCAGCGACGGGTCGTTGCCGACCGAGGCGCTCAACAGTTGGCCGTCGGTGCTCCCGTTCAGCCAGTTCTGGACCAGCCGCTTGGGCCGGCTGCCCAGCGATTTGCGCCCGACCGCGCCGGAACGGAGGATCTGCACGAAATTGCGCAGCATCCGGCCGTTGTCGATGACCTCGGCGAAGACCGGTTCCAGCCGGTCCGGGCCGTGCTGCGCCAGCCACGCCGTCAGCAGCGCCGGCATGTCCTTCATCTGGCCGTGCCGACGAGCGTATACCGCCGCCTGGGCGACGAAGGCCGGCTCCACCTTGGCGCACAGGTCCAATACGGTGTCCAGTTGCGTGGCCGCGTCGGCGTAAAAGGTGGCGTTCAGGCAACCGGTGGCGACATATTGGGCGAGCGCGGCCTCGGGCGAGAGCGCGTAGGCTTTGCCGCCGGCTTCGTTGCGGGTGTCGGTTTCCGGCGGCAGCCGGCCCGGTCGCGATTTAAAGAGCTGCTTGTTGGCCATGTCGATGACTCCTTGTCCAAGAAGGTTCCAGACATCGGAATTAGAGCGCGGGTTCCGAGTCCATTGAAAAACACCTTCACCGCTGCCCCCTGGAGGAAAAAAGGGGTATCGCCTAAAACGCCGTGATGAACTTGAAGAGGAACTTGTTGCCTTCGAAGCGGTTTTCGGCGCCGGTTTCGTAGTTCCAGCTCCCGACGAAACTCATCCCCTGGTAGTCGTATTTCACCGCCGGGCCGAAGGCGAACACCTGCCCGCGATTGCCGTCCGGCTCCACTTTCACGCCGTTCACTTCGTCGTCGGTGGTCTGTTTGAAGTAGTAGCCGCCCAGACCGATTGCCCACGGCCCAAAGTGCTGGCCGATCAGATAATCCATGTGAAAATCGTCGCCCGACTGGTAATCGGTGTCGTCGTTCTCGGTTTTGATGTTGTACATCAATTTGGCCGAGACCTCGAAGCCGCTCTGGTTCAGGTAGGTGAAGGAAAAGACCGGCTCGAAGCTGTAGTGGTTGGCCCCGATGCTGTCGGTCGGATCACTCTTGTCGTACTTGCCGGTGGGCAGGTAGATGTCCAGGCCGACGGTGACGTGCCAATCCGGCGGGAAGTGCCAGCCGATGATGATCGGGTCGATGGTGATGTCGCCGAGGCCGAAAACCCAGTCGTTGCCGAAAGCGGGGTTCGGGGTCTCCAGCTTCTGGTAGACGAGAGGGACGATGGCGTGCATCGCCCAGTCGCCGCCGAAGATCTTGCGATTGCTGACGTAGATGTAGCGCAGGGCATCGAAAGTCGCGTTGACCTTGAGGCCCGGCACTTTGTCGCCGCCGTTGTCGCGATAGCCTCCCTCGTAGTAGCCGAGATAGTTGATGAAGTAGTTGCCCGGCGGGGGCAGGGCGCCGGCCATGAAGTTCTCGATGCCGTTGGGGTACTGGTCGGGGCCTTCTTTGGCCGACGCGATGGAACCGGCCAGCAACGCCGGAGCCGCGAGCAGCAACAGCCGCCGCCAATGTTTCTCGGTTTGCATTCGGTGTGTTCTCCCCTGATGAGGCGGTCGGTGCACCGCCTCGAATTATTTGGATTGTGGGCCGAACGCCGGGATCGCGCGGTCGATGACGCCGGTCGCCGGCGTGGAGCGGTATAATGATAGCCTCAACCGCCGCGAGAGCCGCAGGAGTCCAGCCGTCATGAGCAAATCCATCGCCGAATTGCGTCACGAATACGCTCTGGGCGCCTTGAGCGAGTCCGACGTCGATCCCGATCCGATCAAGCAGTTTGAACGCTGGCTGCGTGAAGCGATGAAGGCGCAACTGCCGGAACCGAACGCCATGACCCTGGCCACCGCCGACCGCACCGGCCGCCCCTATGCCCGCGTGGTGCTACTGAAAGACTGCGACGCCGACGGTTTCGTGTTCTTCACCAACTACCAGAGCGACAAGGGCCGGCAACTGGCCGACAACCCCCGTGCCGCTCTGGTGTTTCTCTGGCTGGAGTTGGAGCGGCAGGTGCGGATCGAAGGCAAAGCGGCAAAAATTCCGAGCGCCGACTCGGAAGCCTATTTCCAAACCCGGCCACGCGAAAGCCGCCTGGGCTCCCTGGCTTCGCGCCAGAGTCAGGTGGTGGCCAGCCGCGAAATTCTCGATAAACGCTTCCAGCAACTGGCCGGGCAGTACCCGGACGACAACATCCCGATGCCGAACCACTGGGGCGGTTACCGGCTGCGGCCCGAAATGCTGGAATTCTGGCAGGGGCGCCACGGCCGGCTGCACGACCGGCTGCGCTATCGCTCGCAGAAAAGCGGCGATTGGCTGCTGGAGCGGCTGGAGCCCTAAAGGTCGCTGCGGCGATTTGGTTCGCTGGCGGCGATGTCGGGAAAGCGTCGCTATCGAAGCGGCTCCCCCATGTAGCGCCGCAATAGCGGATACGCCGTCAGTTCCGCGTTCAGTTCGGCGAGGAGGACGAACACGCCGCCCAGCTTGCGGTGCAGGAACAGAAATTCCTTGGGCGGCACCCGGAACGACACAGACAGGCTCGCCTTGGATGCGGCCAGCGCCACCCGCTTGGGCAGATCCGACGCGCCCCAGCGGTATTCGCCGCTGTCGTTGCGCCAGTTCCGGCCCGGCCCTTCGGCGTCGGGCGCCTCGAACGGCTCGACGATCAGACCGCACATTGCGGCCAAGCCATCCACGGCCGAGGCCGAGGCCGAATCCGGCAAAAAATTCAAAGCCACCGCCGCCCGGCGCAAGCGTTCCCTGTCTTTCCAAAACGCGCCGCGCACCATTTCGTAATAGGCGCACAAAAAAGCGTCAGAAAAATGCCGCACCGCACCAAAATCCAGCAAAACCAGTCGGGGCCGGTTTCGCGTCGGGTCAAACTGAACCCGATAGTTGCCGAAGTGAGGATCGGTCTGGACCAAACCCCATTCGAAGAACTCCCGCAGGAACAAATCCAGCGCGGCTTCGCCCAGCGCGTTGCGCTGGGGCTGGCTCAGCGACTGCACTTCCGAGCCTTCGACGGTCAATCCCGGCTCGTAGGACAGGGCCAGCACCCGCTGGGTCGAATATGTCGGGAAACGGTTCCGGTACGCGATAGCGATCATCGCTGGCCAGCAGCTCGCGAAACCGGCTGCACGGCCTCCAGCTCCCGACGGTAATCCACTTCCCGGTGCAGCATCCCGCGAACTTCGGCCAACAGGTCTTGCAGCTTGAAGCCCGTCGGCAGCAGGCGCGAGAACATCAGCAACATGCCGACCGTGTCCAGATCGCTATCCACCGCCTCGGCCACGCCGGGATATTGGATCTTGATGCACAATTCTCGTGCGTCGATCCGGCGTCGCGCCCGGTGGACTTGCCCCAGCGAGGCCGCCGCCAGCGGTTCGGGATCGACTTCGAGTTCGGCCAGCCGTTCCGCGCCCAATTCCGCCCGCAAAACCGGCTCCAACGCCGCCCAGGCGAGAGGTGGGCTGTCGTCCTGCAGGGTGCGTAGCACCTCGACGACCTCCGGGGGCAGCAGGAAATAATCGCCGTACAAGGCCAGCAGTTGGCCGATTTTCATCACGCTGCCTTTCAGGCGACCGAGTTCATCGACCAGCATTCGCGCCTGTTCGGCGAACATCCGCCGCCGGCGCTCCCGGCGCTGGTCGCCAAAGGTAAAGAGGCTTTCCAGGGAATAGGAACTCAACCGGGCGCTCATCCGCATCCCGGTCGCGGCCAAGCCCAACCCGCGCATCAGCGCGCCGGACTGGACTTGTTGGAGTACGGTTTTGTCGCTGGATTGCGGCATGATGATTATCCTGCCATGAAAAGGTTGCGGGATCGATTCTAATCGGTATAATTTGCCCGGCGACGCGGGCAGTGCCAATCCCAAGACAAACAAACGGTTCGACCCAGCGCGCGGCTCCTCATCGGAGTATTCCGGTTTCGGAATCCACAAGATTCGATAAACCAAAAAAAGGGCCGGACAGCAGTCCGGCCGAAAACCACCAAAGGAGGGTCGTGCGACAATCAAGGTCAAGAACAAAACCTGGCGCACGACACTATCTTAGATTTTCAGATTAGAGCAAACAGCCTAATCGTTGCCCTCTCTTGGAAGGCCGCCCTCTCGGGGGTCGGCCTTTTTTTTCGGCCGGATACGCGCTCGCTCTGTCGAGCGGCGCGTCGAAACCGAACAAATGACGCGAACGAGGACCCGGCGAGGGCGCCTCGCTCTCCCCTTGCTACCAGGGCTTGATGTAAAACCGCGCAGGCGGAATCGAGGCCCGCGCCATGCGAAGACGGACAACAAAAGCGATACTGGCGGCGACCGCCGTACCCGAACCGTCGCAAGCCGCGCACGGGGTTACGCCGCGGTCAGCAAGCGCTCGTTCAGGTAATGTTCGCAACCCTTCAAAGTGGACAGCTTCGGATAATCGAAATCGAAAATGGTGACGTTCAGCTCCTTCTCCAAGCTCATCATGAGCCGCAGAAAGTCGATCGAATCCAGTTCGAGTTGATCGTGAAAGCTGATGTCGGGCTCGATCGCCTGCGTATCGGCGTTGGGGACGACATCGCCGAGAACGCGAAGGATCGTTTCGCGGATCGGCTCTTGGCTCTTGGCGTTCATGAATCGTTTCCTTAAGTTTGCTGGTAGCGTGTAACGGGAAGCTCAAACCCTGTTTTGAAGCTCAAACCCTAGTTTTATGGCACTATCGGCATGTTGCGCCGCAACATGAGTCTCGCATCCTTTGTTTGGAAAATCAAGCGATGCTCTTGCGCGCCGCACCATTCGTGGGTCCGTCAGCATGTATGCAATAAACCTACCAGCAAAAATTAGAATAAACCTCCTAATCTCGATTTTTTTCCGAGTCGTCAGTTTCCAAAGCCGATAGATCGCCCGACGCCAAGCCCAGCTCCCGGGCGCGCAGCAGCCGGCGCAGGATCTTGCCGCTGCGGGTCTTGGGCAGGTCGGCCACGAACTCCAATTCGCGCGGCGCCACCGCCGGCCCCAGCCGGGTCCGGGCGAAGCCGAGCAGCTCCTTGCGCAAGGCATCGCTGGGAACGTGGCCGGGCTTGAGCGCCACGAACGCCTTGACGATCTCGCCGGCGAACGCATCCGGCTTGCCGATCATGCCGGCCTCGGCCACCGCCGGATGTCCCAGCAGCGCGCTCTCCACCTCGAACGGCCCGATCAGATGCCCGGAGGTTTTGATCACGTCGTCGGACCGGCCCACGAACCAGAAGTAACCGTCCGCGTCTCGGCGGGCCAGATCGCCGCTCAGGTACCAGCCATCGGCGAAACAGTGCCGGTACCGCTCCTCGTCGTTCAAGTAACCCCGGAACATCGAAGGCCAACCCGCCCGCAGGGCCAGTTCGCCTTCCTCGTTCGGGTCCAGGCGATCCACGCCGCCGTCGGGGCGTCGCCGGACGATGGCGGCTTCGATGCCCGGCAGCGGCCGGCCCATGGAGCCGGGCCGAATGTCCTGGCCACGACAGTTGGCGATCATGATCGCGCCGGTTTCGGTCTGCCACCAGGTATCGTGAAACGGCTGGCCCAGGGTTTCCTGGCCCCAGATCACGCCTTCCGGGTTCAGCGGCTCGCCGACGCTGGCCGCGAACCGCAAGGCGCTCAAATCGTGGCCTCGAACCGCGTCGGCGCCGGCCTTGATCAACATGCGGATAGCGGTCGGGGCGGTGTACCAGACGTTGACCCGCTCCCGTTCGAGAACGGCGTACCAGCGGCGGGCGTCGAACTCCGCCTCGTCCACCACCAGGGTGGCGCCGTTCGCCAGCGGGGCGATGATGCCGTAGGACACCCCCGTCACCCAGCCGGGATCGGCGGTGCACCAATAAATGTCGCCGGGGCGCAGGTCGAGGGCCAGCCGGCCGGTCAGACGGTGAGCGACGACCGCCTCTTGGACATGGACCGCACCCTTGGGAGTGCCGGTGGTGCCGCTGGTGAAATGCAGCAGCGCCCAGTCTTCGGGCCGGGTGCGGGGTGGGGGGCGGTGATCCGCTTCCGCCGCTATCAGAGCGTGGAACGAGTCGACGCCCGGCTCGTCCCCGGCGCCGTCGGCCAGCAGAACCTGCGCCAAAGCGGGCAGATCGGCGCGCAGCGACCGCACCTTGCGCTCGTACAGCGGCGCGGTGGTGACCAGCACCCGCGCCTGGCTTTTGGCCAGACGGACCCGGACCGGCTCCGGGCCAAAGGCGGAAAACAGCGGACAGAACACCGCGCCGGCTTTCCAGGTTCCCAGAGCGGTGACGTACAGTTCGGGAATGCGTCCCGCCAACGCGCAGACCCGGTCGCCCTTGACCGCGCCCAGCCGTTCCAGCAGGTTGGCGAATTGATCGCTGAGGCGAGCCAACTCCGCGTAAGTCATTTCCCGCCGCTCGCCGTTTTTGCCCAGCCAGATCAGCGCGACCGCTGCGCCCCGTCCCGCCCGGACTTGCCGATCCACCGCCTCCCAAGCGATGTTGATGCCGCCGTCGGGCAAACCCTCCAGCTCGGCCCGCGCCGCCGCCCAGGAAAAACCGGCCCGCGCCGCCGCGTAGTCGGTCCAGCGCGGCGGCGGCTCCCCCGGTTTTGTGATCGCGCGAATCGTCGTTCCGGTCATTTGGACCCCCTAACATGCTTGTAAACATGCTTGTAAAGCGGACGGGCAAAATTGCGGTGAAACCTCACGGCGGCGGCGCGAGCGCGGCTATCGCCGCACTTTCCGCCGGAATCGCGATACCATAATCGAACCTTGATCCGATTCATCCGGCCCGATTCTGACGGTTATCCTCGCGCGAGGCGCCTCCATGACCATTCGCAATCTCGAATACCTGTTCAAGCCCCGCTCCATCGCGGTTGTCGGTCGCGGCAAACAGGCGGGCAGCCCCGATGGCACCGTGGAATTCAACTTGATCGAGGGCGGTTTCAAGGGGCCGGTGATGCCGGTGAACCCGGATCGCCAATCGGTTGCCGGCGTGTTGGCCTACAAGGATATCGCGAGCTTGCCGGTGGTGCCGGATCTGGCGATTCTGACCACGCCCCTGGAGGAAGCATCGCCCCTGATCGGCGAGCTGGGCGCGCGGGGGACCAAGGCCGCGCTGCTGCTGAGCCGGGAAATCCTGCAAGATCATCGCGGCGACAAGGCGGCGCTGCTCAGCCAGGAAATGCAGGGCAAATACCCGGATGAGGGGGAGTCGCTCAAACGGAAGATTCTGGAAACCGCCAAACCGTTTCTGTTGCGCGTCATGGGGCCGGATCACCTCGGTTACGCGGTGCCGGCGGCCAACGTCAACGCCAGCCTGAGCGCGACGCGGCCGCTGCCGGGCCATATCGCGCTGCTCTGCCAGTCGGCGGCGATCATGCGCGGCGTGATCGACTGGGCCACCGGCCGCAACATCGGCTTCTCGCACGTCATTTCGGTGGGGATGCGCTGGGATGTCGATCTCGGCGATCTGCTGGATTATCTGCTGCAAGACAGTAACACGCGGGCCATTCTGATGTACATGGAAAGCACCCGCAACCGCCGCAAGTTCGTGTCCGCCGCACGCGCCGCCGCCCGGGTCAAGCCGGTGATCGTGCTCAAGCCGCGCGACTTTCGGGCCGGCCCGCTGGAGGACGCCGTGTACGACGCCGTGTTCCAGCGGGCCGGCATCCTGCGGGTGAACAACATCGAGCAACTGTTCGGCGCCGCCGAAACCCTGGCCACCGCCAAGCCGGTTTACGGCAATCGGCTGACCATCCTCAGCAACAGCTACAGCTTGGCGCTGCTGACCAGCGACACCTTGCTCCGGCACGGCGGCCATCTGGCCGAGATCGGCGAAGCGACCCGGACGCGGTTGGCGCGGGATTGTCGGCCCGGCTACACCATCGAGAACCCGGTGGATCTGGGGGACACGGCCGGTCCCGCCCAATACGGTAAGGCCCTGGATTTGCTGCTGCAAGAGCCGGGCGCCGACGGCGTGCTGGTGATCCACGCCCCGGCTTCGATCGACAGTTCGCTGGAAAGCGCCAAGGTCGTGATCGAGCGCGCCAAGAGCCGGCGGTTGTTCATGACCTGCTGGGTGGGCGAATCGACCGCCGAGGCGGCCCGCGAGCTGTTCCAGGCAGCCCATATTCCCACCTACGAGGCGCCCGGCGAGGCGGTGGAGGCGTTCATGCGGCTGGCCCAGCACCGGCGCAACCAGGAACTCCTGATGGAGACGCCGCCCTCGATCCCCGAGGAGTTCACGCCCGATACCGAAACCGCCCGCCGCATCATCCATATCGCCTTGACCGCCGGCCGGCGCCGGTTGAACGCCTACGAGGCCAGCCAGGTGCTGAGCGCCTACGAAATTCCGGTGACGCCGCTCCATTTCGCGTCCACCCCGGAGGCGGCCACCGACGTGGCCTTGGAGATGAACGGGCAAGTCGCGCTGAAAATTCTCTCGCCCGACATCACCAACAAGTCCGATGTCGGCGGGGTGGCCTTCAACCTGAAAAATCCGCTCGAAGTGCTGGTGGCCGCCACGGAGATGCTGAGACGGGTGCGCGATCTGGCCCCCGAGGCGGTGATCGACGGCTTCGGGGTGCAGCCGATGCAGTTCCGGCACGGCGCCTACGAGCTGATGATCGGCGTGCGCACCGGCCGCCGGTTCGGGCCGGTGATCTTCTTCGGGCACGGCGGCACCGAAGCCGAGGTGATCGAGGATATCGCCTACGCCCTGCCGCCGCTGAACATGCAACTGGCGCGGGATTTGATGTCCCGGACCCGGCTGTACCGCCGCCTGCTGACCAATCGCGGCCGGCCGGTCGATCTGGACGCCATGGCCCTGACCTTGATCAAGGTTTCGCAAATGGTGATCGACCTGGCGGAAGTGGTGGAGATGGACATCAATCCGATCTGGACCGATGCCGGCGGTCTGCTGGCGCTGGACGCCAACATCCTGATCGAACCGTCCGCCTTGCCGGCGGCGCAGCGGCTGGCGATCTCGCCCTATCCCAAGCAACTGGAGCGGGTTTGCGACTTGCCCGACGGCCGCTCGTTCCTGATCCGCCCGATCCTGCCCGAGGACGAGCCGGAGCTGAAGGATCTGATCCGGCGCATGCCGCCCGAGGACGTGCGGATGCGGTTTTTTCAGCCGATCCGCGAGTTGCCGCACGAAATGGCGGCGCGCTTGACCCAGCTCGATTACGAGCGGGAGATGGCTTTCGTCGTCACGGAACCCAACAGTTTGCCGGGCAAGGGGAAGATTTGGGGAGCGGTGCGCTGCAACGCCGATCCGAACCTGGAGAAAGCCGAATATGCCATTCTGGTGGATCGGGCCATGACCGGCATGGGCATGGGGCCGATGCTGATGCGCTATATCATCGACTTCGCCAGGAAGTTCGGCATCAAGGAACTGTACGGTGAAGTGCTGCGCGAGAACGAGTCGATGCTCCGGCTCAACCGCGCGCTCAACTTCAAATTCCACACCTCGCAGGACGATCCGGGAGTGATCCACGTCACCTTGCCGCTGGTTTGAACGAGACGAGAGCCGGGACCACGGAACCGCCCAGGCTCGGCCGATCTGAATGAAACGAACGGCAACCCCTCATCGCTCTGCGGGAGAGGAGCGGGGCGAGGGCTGTTTTTTTGGGCGCCTGGCCCGCCACAGGCTGTACAAAATCCCTTCCAGGGTAGAGACTTCCGCCGATAGCGGGCGCTGGTGGCAGCGCCGATCAAGAGGGTGATGATGGTCTTCCGACCAGCGTGGGATCGATATCCCGAGCAGGGGATGATGCCGGATCGCGCGGCGGCTGGAGCGCCCGTCGGCCGGGTTTCCCGGAAATCGCCGTGATGGCCGATGGGGTCGGTCCGCTGACCGGGGTGGTTCTCGCCGGCGGCCGCGCCGAACGGATGGGCGGCCGCGACAAGGGCTTGCTGGCGCTGGCCGGCGAGCCGCTGGTCGCGCACGCCGTCCGGAGCTTGCGGCCTCAGGTGGCGGAGGTCCTGATCAGCGCCAACCGCAACCTGGAGGCGTATCGGCGGTTCGGTTGTCGGGTGGTTCAGGACGAGGAGCCCGAGCGGTATCGAGGTCCGCTGGCGGGTATTCTGGCGGCGCTGCGCGCGGCCGGGACGGCTTATGTGCTGACCGCGCCCTGCGATTCGCCCGTCCTGCCACCGGATTACGCGCGGCGGATGATCGGGGCTGTGGAGCGCGAGCGCGCCGCGCTGGCGGTGGCGTTCCACGCGGGGTTTTGGCAGCCCGTGTTCGCGCTGTTGCCGGCGGCTCTGCGGGACGATCTGGCGTCCTATCTGGCGACGGGCGAAGGCGACGCCGGTCGCTGGTTGCGCCGGCACCGGCCGGCGCGAGCGGAATTTCCCGATGCCCTGGCGCCGTTCCGCAACCTCAACACGCCCGAGGAGTTGTCGCGGCTAGAATCGGGCTGGGCGGTCGCCGGCAAACCCGCTCTCGCGGAGGCGCCCGAGCGTGGCTGAGTCCGACGACGCCCGCGCGTCCGCCCGGCGGCACACCTCGCAACTCCTGAAGATGCTGCGGGGTTATGGCCCGCCCGCCGCGCCGGTTCCGGCCGCCGCGCCCGCAGCGGCGACGCCGGGCAAGCCCGCCGGCTTCGTGGCCGAAGCCGCGCCCGGTTACGCCCGGCGGCTGGAACCGATGCCGAGCCGGCAGGATGCGCCGGACAAGATTTCCCGCTCCAGCGAATCCCCGACAGTGCCGCCCCAACGGGTCGCCAAAAGCGCTATTCCCACCGTGGGCGAAGCGTTATCCCGCCAGCGCGGGCCGTTGGGCGAGCTGATGGCGCGGGCTGACCGGCTGGTTCGGCTGAGTCGGATTTTTCGGGCCTACCTGCCGCCGCATCTGCGCGACCACGCGGTGCTGATCCGTCTGGATGAGGACGGGTGGGTCGTTCATGCCGACTCGTCGAGCTGGGCCACCCGATTGCGCTACGCGCTCCACAACATCCGCGAAACGCTGGGCCAGGAATTGGGGTTTGCGCTCCCCAAGCCGCACATCCGGGTGGTGCCCGCCGCGCTGCCGCCTCCGTCCCGACCCCCGATGACGCTGACCGAGCGGAACGCCAAATTGCTGGAAGTCGCCGCCCGCAATTTGTCCGACGAGCGGCTGGGCGCGGCCTTGCGGCGGCTGGCGGCTCACGCCGATCCGGCCCGGGCAGCGCCCGAACGCGGCCGGTAGCGAGCCGCTTGCCGGGAGAGGCCGGGCAAAACACCTCTCGATCCCACGCCGTTCGGGCCAGCTCGGCCGAATGGTCCGATCCGGGAATGGTCGGATCGCGGGCGCAAGATCGACCGTTTATCTCGGGGGCCGTTCGCGGCGCTTCCCCCTTCCCCGGACAGGACCATGTTTCACACGCATCGAAGCAACCGTCTCGAAATTCTGGCCGACCGCTTGACCGAGCTGCTGCGGCGACCGCTGCGTTCGCCGCTGGCGGGAGAGGTCGTCGTGGTCCAAAGCAACGGCATGGCCCGCTGGCTGGCGCTGCGCCTGGCCGACCGGCTGGGCGTTTGCGCCAACCTGAACTGGCGGTTTCCGGCCACGTTTCTGTGGGAGATGAGCCGGGCGGTGCTGCGCCAGTTGCCGCCGACCTCCAGCTTCGACAAGCCCGCGCTGGTTTGGCGCACGATGGACCTGCTGCGGAATCTGGAGCAAACCCCCTGCTTCGAGCCGCCGCGAGCCTATCTCGGCGACGGCCAGGACGATTTTCGCCGCTACGAGCTGGCCTATCGCATCGCCGACTGTTTCGACCAATATCTGATCTATCGGCCCGACTGGATCGGAAAATGGGAGGCGGGCGAGGAAGATCACTGGCAAGCCGAGCTGTGGCGGCGGCTGGCGCGGGGCGGCGCGGCGCATCGGGCGCGGGTGCAGGAACAGTTCGCCGCGGCGCTAGCCGGCGGCGATTTCGACCGCCGCCGCTTGCCGGAGCGGGTCGCCGTCGTCGGCGTGGCCGCGCTGCCGCCCTCGTATCTGGATTTGCTGGCCGGGCTGGCGCGGCATGCGGAAATCCACCTGTTCCTGCTCGATCCCTGTCGGGAATACTGGGGCGATATCCGGGCCGAGCGCGATCTCGCCCGGCTGGGCGAGGAGATCGACCCGGACGAGGCGTACCTGACGGTCGGCAATCCGCTGCTGGCCTCGCTGGGCAAGCAGGGGCGGGACTTTCTCGATCTGCTGCTCGCCTATCCGCGCGTGGAGTGGGACGGTTTCGCCGAGCCGGCCGGCGATGACGTGCTGCACGTCTTGCAGGCCGACATTCTCCATCTGCGCGAACGGGGCGGAGCCGACTGTCCGCCGCTGCCGCTGCGGCCGGACGATCGCTCGGTGCAGGTGCACGTTTGCCACGGCCCGATGCGCGAAGTCGAGGTGCTGCACGATCGGTTGCTGGCGCTGTTCGAGGCGTGTCCGGACCTGCGGCCCTCGGACGCGATCGTGATGGCGCCGGATATCGCGACCTACGGGCCGCTGATCGAGGCGGTGTTCGACGGTGCGCCGCGCGAGCGGCGGATCCCGTTCAGCGTCGCCGATCAGGGGGTGCGGATCGAAAACCCGCTGGTCGAGGCGTTCTTCGCGTTGCTGGATCTGGGCGGCGGCCGGTTCGACGCCGCGCAGGTGTTGGGTTTGCTGGAGCCGCCGGCGCTGCGCCGGCGATTCGGCTTGTCGGAGGACGACCTGGAGTCGATCCGGCGCTGGGTCCGAGAGGTCGGGATTCGCTGGGGCATCGACGCCGACATCAAGAGCACCTGGGAGCTGCCCGCCACCGCCGAACACACTTGGCGGGCCGGCCTGGACCGGTTGCTGCTGGGCTATGCGCTGCCGGGCGGCGGCCGGGATTTGTACGACGGCATCCTGCCCTACGACGAGGTGGAAGGCGGCGCGGCGCTGGCGCTGGGGCGCCTGCAAAGCTTCGCCGAGGCGCTGTTCGGGCTGGACGCCCGCTTGCGGGAACGGCGGCCGCTGGCGGAATGGGTGTCGGATCTGAACGCGGTGTTGGAGCAATTCTTCGAGCCCCGCGAGCGCGAGGAGAACGAGCTGCAACTGATTCGCGCCGGGCTGGAGGCGTTAAAAGGGAGCGCCGAACTGGCCGGATTCGGCGAGCCGGTCACCCTGGCGGTGGTGAAGGCGGCGCTGCGAGGCCAACTGAACGCCGTCGAGGGCCAATCGGGGCGGTTTCTGGGCGGCGGGGTGACGTGTTGCGCGATGGTGCCGATGCGCAGCATCCCGTTTCCGGTGGTGTGCCTGATCGGCATGAACGACGACGCTTATCCGCGCCCGCAACGGCCGGTCGGTTTCGATCTGATGGCGACCCGGTTCCGGCGCGGCGACCGTTCCCGGCGGCAGGACGACCGCTATCTGTTCCTGGAAACGCTGCTGTCGGCCCGCCGCTGCCTGTATCTCAGCTATGTCGGTCAAAGCATCCGCGACAACTCGGTGCTGCCGCCCTCGGTGTTGGTCGGCGAGTTGCTGGACGTGGTGGATCGGAGCTTTCGGGCCGACGGCGGCGGGCGGCCCAGCGCGCGACTGGTCACTCGCCATCCCTTGCAGCCGTTCAGCCGGCGCTATTTCGGCGGCGATGGACCTCTGTTCAGCTACGCGCGGGAATGGGTCGAAGCCAGTCGCCAGGCAGGGCGCGGCGAGCGGGACGCGGCGCCGCTGTTGACCGTCGCGCTGCCGGAGCCGGAGCCGGCGCTGCGGGCGGTGACGCTGGAAGGGCTGGCGCGATTTTTCAAGAACCCGGCCCGCTGGCTGTTGCGGGAGCGGTTGGGCATCCGGCCGGAGCTGGAGGAGGAAGCGTTGGCGACCCGCGAACCGTTCGTGCTCGATGGCTTGGAGAACTATCGGCTGGTCGACCAGATGCTGGAATTGCATCTGGACCGGCGGCCGGCGGCCGAGATCGAGCGAGTGGTGCGGGCGGGCGGGGCGTTGCCGCACGGGCAGGTGGGCCAATGCGTGTTCGCCGAGGCGCGGGCGCGGGTGACGCGGTTCGCCGGACGCTTGGGGCGGGCGTTGCCGGGCAGGAAAACCGAGTGGCTGAACGTGGATTTGGCGCTGGGCGATTTTCGGCTGACCGACCGGCTGACCGGGCTGACGCCGACCGGCTGGGTGGGCTATCGGCTGGCGAGCATGAAAGCCGCCGATTATCTGGATCTTTGGCTGCATCATCTGGCCTTGAACGCGGCGGCGCCGGCGGGAGTGGCGCTGCAAAGCCATTGGGTGGCGGAAGACAAGGACGTGATTTTGGAGCCGGTCGAGCAGCCGGAGCTGCAATTCCGAGCGCTGCTGGAGCTTTATTGGGAAGGGTCGCGACGGTTGCTGCATTTTTTCCCGAAAAGCGCGCTGGCTTATGTCGAGCGGTTCCGCAAGGAGCAGGATGCGGACAAGGCGCTGCGGGCGGCGGGCGGCGCTTGGGAAGGCGACGAATTTCGGCAAGGCTTCGCCGAACGGGACGATCCCTATTATCGGTTGGCCTACCGGGATACCGATCCGCTGGATGCGGAGTTCGCGGCATTGGCGGCGGCGGTTTTCGAGCCGCTGTTCGCGCACGTTCGCCAGGAAGCGGAAGGCTGATTGGAGTTGACCGTTGCCGGATGCGCGAAACCTTCCCCTCTCCCAGCGGGAGAGGGGTTGGAAGCGAGTCCTCCTTGTCGGTCGCCGATCACTTCGAGAGACCGCGCGAAAACGCCACTCCTGAGACCGCGCCCGACCGAGCGATCCGGGCGGTGCGATTAGCGCGCTCCCGCGCCGGGGGAAAGGTTGATCCTTGCCGCAGAGACCACCAGATCGACCGCCGTGCCGGCCGCGACCGAGGTGCCGGCGGCCGGATTCTGGCTGAGGACGATGCCTGGAGCGACACCTGGCGTGACTTGTCGCGTTACCGACCCGACGGTCAAATTAAATCTCTGGAGCACGGCGGTGGCGGTGCTCTGAGTCTGGCCGACGACGTTGGGGACGGTGACGGGCGGCCCCAGGGACACCACCAGATCGACCGCCGAACCGGGGGCGACGGACGTGCCGGCGGCCGGGTTCTGGCTGATGACGCTGCCGGCCGGGACCGAAGTGCTGGTTTGCTGGGTCACGGTCCCAACGGTCAGACCGGATTTCTGGAGCACGGCGGCGGCACCGTTTTGGGTCTGGCCGACCACGCTGGGCACGGTGACGGGCGGTGGCCCGGACGACACCACCAGATCGACCGCCGAACCGGGGGCGACGGACGTGCCGGCGGCCGGGTTCTGGCTGATGACGCTGCCGGCCGGGACCGAAGTGCTGGTTTGCCGGGTGATCGACCCGACGGTCAGATTGGCTTTCTGAAGGGCGGCCGCAGCGGCGTTTTGGGCGAGGCCGACCACGTTGGGGACGGTGATCGACGCCGGTCCGGACGACACCACCAGATCGACCGCCGAGCCGGGAGCGACGGACGCGCCGGCGGTGGGATTCTGGCTGATGACGGTGCCGGCGGGAACCGTGGAATTGGTCTGCTGGGTGATCGACCCGACGGTTAGTCCGGCGTTGTTGAGCGCGGTCGCGGCGCCGCTTTGGGCCAGACCGACCACGCTGGGGACAACGACCGGGGCCGGTCCGGACGACACCACCAGATCGACCGCCGAGCCGGGAGCGACGGACGCGCCGGCGGCCGGGTTTTGGCGGATGACGGTGCCGGCCGGAACCGTGGTGCTGGCCTGCTGGGTGATCGACCCGACGGTTAGTCCGGCGTTGTTGAGCGCGGTCGCGGCGATGCTTTGGCTTAAACCGACGACGTTCGGCACCGATATGTCGGGTGACGGCTGATCGGGCCGAATTTCCCGCACCGGAGCGGCGGCGATGCTCCGCAAGGCGCTGGCGGCCGGGATCAGGCAGCCGGTGCTGTCGCCCGGTGGCGCGCAGGGCGCGTCCGCGATGTCCTGAACGAACTGCAAGGACCGTTGCAATCTCAGGTCGAGGGCCGCGTCCATGGCGCTCGCCTGAGAAGTGGGCGTGTTAGCCAGCGCCAGAAAATCGGTGATCAGCGGGGATTGGCAACCGGTCGCGGCGATCGCGTTGCCGAGCCCGACCGTGGCGGCGGCCGACTGGAGCGCGCACAAGGTTTCGCCGGCGGCGATGCCGCCCGACCCGAACAGTTTGACCAGCAGCGCGTTCAGGGAAAACCGCAAGGCATCGGGAGCGGCGGATGCCGCGCCATCCGCGCCGATGAGGCTGGCGTAGGGCCGCGATGGGTTGTCGGCCACCAGGGGCGCCGCGACGCCCGACGCCTCCCGCACTTGGTTGACGAGCTGTTGTAGATCTTGCAGCAAGCCGCCGTTGATCGGGGTGGTGACCGGTCCGCCTTTGGGTTGGCCGGCGCTGTCGAAAAAGCGGATCACCACGGATGTGGCGGTGAACTGATCCAGCCGCGCTTCCACGCCGGTCGAGTCTTTGTAGACGCTGGGCAGGCCATCCGTTCCCAGACTCAGATCGGCCCAGGTTTCACTGTTGGCATCGGCCCAAGTGACGCCGTCGATAGCGGTGGGCTGACCCTGCTCGCCTTTGACGGCGTGCACGCCGAGGGTGTTCGACAAGTTGGAGCCGATTCCCAAGACCGCGAATTTGTTGAGGATGTCGGTGATGGCGGCCACGGTGGCGATTTTGGCGCCGGTCGTGGTGGAAGCGGTGATCACGAAATTCTGATCGGGCTCGGACCATTCCAGGGAGGTGGCCGGGTCGGTTCCCGAGGCGGCTTGAGGGGAAGCGGCGGTGCCGGTGTTCGGAAAGCCGAGCAGGCGGATCTTGTCGAGCAAGCCGGTCAGGAACTCGCCGCCCAGCGTGGTGACGGCGAAGTTGACGTCGGCGAATTCCACGCCATCGGCGAACGCCCGCAGGTTGTGGACCCCGTCCCCGGCCCGATTCCAATTGATAGGTCAAGCCGAACCCGGTATCCGCGCGCCCGCAGGTTCCCGCCGTGTCGGGCCGGTCGGTGCCGTGGGCGGTCGCCATGAGCGGCCCGCCGTCGAGGCTGACCTCTACCTTGCCGGCCGTGCAGACCCAGCCCCGGATCAAGCCGATCCCGCTTTCGGACGACCCCTGCACCGGCGATTCCAGGGCTGCCCCCGACAGCTTCGGCGGGTTGGCGACTGGCGGGACCGTCACCGGGCTGACGAACACGAAATTCTGATGGGGTTCCGACCAGCCGATTTTGGCCGAGTCGCCCGGCGCGGGAAAGTCCGGCACGGTGTAGTCGCCCCGCAGGCCGGTCAGGAATTCGCCCCCTAACGTGGCGACGGTGAAGTTGACGTCGGCGAATTCCACGCCGCCGACGAAGGCGCGCAGCTCGTGAACGCCGTCCCCGACCCGGTTCCAGTTGTAGATCAGACCGAAGCCGGTGTCCGTGCGCCCGCAGGTTTGGGCGGTGTCCGGCCGGTCGGTGCCTTGGGCGGTGGCCAGCAGCGGCCCGCCGTCGATGCTCACTTCCACCCGGCCCGCGTCGCAGGACCAGCCCCGAATCAGGGCGATGCCGCTGCGGAGAAACGCCTCCGGCGCGGGCGATTCCAGGCGGGCCAGCGGCGTTGCAAGAGCGACCGAACAAGGCAAGATCAGGGAGAGGCAACAGAAAATGGCAAGAATAGCCAGCGACTGAAGTGTAAAATTTGGCCTCGACTTCATGGATAGCTACTCCAAAGTGACATCGTTTTTAACACCGATCTGCACTCTTAAAAAAGGACCATCGTGAAAATCATGGCGCTGGTCTCGAAAGTTTGAAAACTAAAACCTCGGTCAGACGGGGATGAAAAAACCGCGCCAATCCCGGCACCATCGTATTCTCGCCAATGTTTCGCTTGGAAAAGAATAACTATCTACAACCCGGTTCGAGCTACCCGCAAGAAAATTACATGATGGCTGAGAAATTGGGTTTGATCAGGTAACTGGGTTTATCTTCATTTAGAAACGCCATTGTTATGGAAATTCCATCAAGTTCAAAATGAACCCGTGCGTTTCAAAATGGACCGGTCTAGGCCAGATTGAGCGTCTCAATAATGAGGCTTTCCGAAAAAACCAAGTCATATAATCGGTTGGTCTATAGCCGCGAGCTGTTTGGAAAAAGTGTAGATGGGTCCAGGTTGTCCTGGTTCCGCAGAATTTGATTTCAAATCAAATGAGTGGATTTGAATTCACAAATCGGCTCGCTTATGGGAGTCGCGATGATGCCGGAATTTGCTTGCTTGAATGTTACTTTGGCTGACGCTATCGCCAGCATCGAACTCAACCGCCCCGACAAGGCCAATGCCTTGGACGGTACGCTGTGGCGGGAGATCGGGGAAGCCTTCCGATGGGTGGACGAAACCCCCGAGGCGCGGGTGGCTGTTTTGTGCGGTGCCGGCCGGCATTTCTGTGCCGGCATCGATTTCACGCTGATGGGCGCGGTGCTGGACGAGGTGAGGGCATTGAGTCCGGGCCGGCGGGAAGAGCGGCTGCGACGGATCATTCTCGACTTGCAGGCCGCGTTCACCGCGCTGGAAAGCTGTCGCAAGCCGGTGCTGGCCGCCGTGCAAGGCTTGTGCATCGGCGGCGGGCTGGATCTGATCGCCGCCTGCGACATGCGTTACGCCACGGCGGACGCGGCGTTCTCGCTCAAGGAGGCCGATCTGGCTATCGTCGCCGATGTCGGTAGCCTGCACCGGCTGCCCTATCTGATCGGCGAGGGCCAGCTACGCGAACTGGCTTTTACCGCCCGCCAGTTCGACGCCGCCGAAGCGCGGGCCATGGGGCTGGTGAACCGGGTATACGCCGACATCGCGCAACTGCGGGACGGGGTGCGAGCCGTCGCCGCCGGCATCGCCGCCAAGTCGCCGCTGACCGTGCGCGGCATCAAGCGGGTGCTCAACCACGGTCGCGATCACGGCGTGGCGAGCGGGCTGGAGTACGTCGCCACCTGGAACGCCGCCATGCTGCTTTCGGACGATACCCGCGAGGCGGTGGCGGCGGCGATGGGAAAGCGGCAGCCGAAGTTCGCCGACTGAGGGACTACCCCACGCTAAATCTCCATCATCCCGGCGGCGGTTTCCGCTTGTGCGACCCCTCGCTGTTCCCGTATCGCTTCGGCCAGCACCGCCATGCCGCGCTCCAGTTGCTCGGGCGTGGCGTGGCTGAAGTTCAGGCGCATGAACGCGCCTTGTCGGGCGTCGGGATTGGCGAAGAACGCCTCGCCGGGCATGAACGCCACCTTCCGCTCCAGCGCCCGAACCAACAGAGTCCGGGTATCGCCGCCGTTCTTCAGGCGCACCCAGAAGAACAGCCCGCCGCTGGGCGGGGTCCAGTCCGCCAGATCGCCGAGATGGTCGGTCAAGGCGGTTTGCATGGCGTCGCGCCGCTCCCGGTAAAACGCCCGCAGCCGCTCCAGATGCGCCGGATAGCCGGGCGAGTTGACGAAGCGGGCGCACCACCATTGACCGATGCGGTTGGTGTGCAGGTCGGTGGACTGCTTGAGCCGCACCAAGTGGGGATGCACGTTCTCGGATGCGGCGATGTAACCGACCCGCAGACCGGGAATGCCCGTCTTGGAAAACGTGCCCATGTACATCCAAGTATCACCCTCGCCCAGCCGGGCACAGAGCGGAGTCCGGTCAACCGGTTCGTAGACCAGTTCCCGGTACGGTTCGTCCTCCAGCAACGGCGTGCCGGTCTCGTGCAGCACCGCCGCGACCGCCGCGCGGGTCGCTTCGTCGTAGCAGACGCCGGCCGGGTTTTGGAAGGTCGGGATGAGATAAACGAACGCCGGCCGCTGACGGTGGATGACATGGCGCAACTGCTCCGGGTCGATGCCGCTCGCCGCCAGCGGCAGCTCCTCGAAGCGGGCGCCGAACAGCCGGAACGATTGCAGGGCCGCCAGATAACTGGGCGCTTCCACCGCCACCGGCGTGCCGGGGTCGATGTAGAGCTTGGAGGCCAGGTCGATGCCCTGCTGCGAGCCGGTGGTCACCAAGACTTGTTCGGGCTGGCAGCGCAGACCGAGTTTGGTCAGTTGCGCGGCGATGACCGCCCGCAGTTCCGGTTCGCCGTCGGTGGTGCCGTACTGGCTCAGGTCGGGCGGTAAATCGGCCAAATCCAGCGGCGGCATGGCCTGGCGAGCCGGCAAGCCGCCAGCGAAAGAGATGATGTCGGGTTTCTGAGTCAGGGCCAGCAGTTCCCGGATCAGGGAGCTGGTCAAGCGGTCGATGCGTTCGGAGAACATGAGTTGAATTCCGCGAGGTTCAATGCTTGATGCCCAGCCACGCATCCTGACGCGGCATTTGCAGATGCCAGCCGCGTTCGTGGAGGTTGCGCAGCACCTCAGCCGTATCTTCTTGCGCCAGCTTGCGCTCGGGGGACAGATCCAAATCCATGACGTGAATCGGTTCGCCGATGAGTTTCAGCAGGGGTTCGGGAATGCGGGAAAAGTCGTCCTTGGCGGTCAGGTAGAGATAAGTATCCTGTTTTTTGCGGCTTTTGTAGATCGCGCACTGCATTGGGCCTCTCCGGGCGGAAGGTTCGGGAACGACAGGGTATAATGCAAAACCGACCAGGGCCAGCGGGTGGAATGTCATGACCAATATCAATGAATTATTACAAGGTTTCCAGCGCTTTCGCGTCAAGAGCTTCGAGCCGAACCGGGATCTGTTCAACCGCTTGGCGATGCAAGGGCAAACGCCGCGCACGCTGCTGATCGGTTGCAGCGATTCGAGGGTCGATCCTGCCATCCTGACCGATTCCGCGCCCGGCGATCTGTTCGTGATCCGCAACGTCGCCAACCTGATACCGCCCTACGAGACGGGCGGCCGCTATCATGGCACCAGCGCCGCCGTGGAATTCGCCGTCTGCAATTTAAAAGTGCATAACATCATCGTGCTCGGCCATTCGCGCTGCGGCGGCATCAGCGCTCTGCTGGACGGCTACGGCGAAAACGACGAGGGCGAAGGGTATATCGCGCCTTGGGTACGGATCGCCGCGCCGGCCCGCGACGAGGTGCTGCAACGCTGGCCGGACGCCAGCCGCGAGTTCAAGCAGCGGGCCTGCGAGCGGGCCGGCGTGCGGACTTCGCTGACCAATCTGATGACCTTCCCGTTCATTCGCCAGCGGGTCGAGGAGGGTAGTCTGAACCTGTATGGCTGGTACTACGATCTCGAAAACGGCGAGCTGATGCAGTACGACCCCGACAAGGACCGGTTCTACGATATGTATTTTGGCCCGATGCCGACCGATGCGGCCTGAGCGTGTATCCCAGTTTGGAACTCCTGCCATGATTCCAGCACTGAACCACCCCCCGACGATTCTCGTCGAGCACATCGACCAGCGCGTTCGTCTGCACGACATCAGTTGGGAAGGCTACGAATCTTTCCTAGCACTGCGCGGCGAGCAAAGCGGCGCGCGCGTGACGTACTGGAACGGAGAGCTCGAACTGATGTCGCCCTCGATCAACCACGAGATTTTTAAAAAAACCTTGGCCCGCCTGCTGGAAGCCTACGCCGAGGAGCGAGGAATCGAGCTGAACGGTTACGGTTCGTGGACGGTCAAGTCCGCCAAGGACAAGCTGGGCGTCGAAGCCGATGAATGCTATGTCGTGGGGCTGCGGGATGCCGAGCCGACCATTCCGGACATCGCCATCGAGGTGGTCTGGACCTCGGGCGGCATCGATAAGCTGGAAGTCTACCGGGGTTTGCGGGTGCCGGAAGTGTGGTTCTGGCAGAAAAGCGCGCTCCGGTTTTTCGTTCTCCAAGACCAAGGCTATCTCGCCAGCGCGAGAAGCCGCCTCCTGCCCGATCTCGACCCTGCGCTGATCGCCCGCTGCATGGGCGAACCGAGCCAGACCCAGGCGGTGCGTGCCCTGCGCGCGGCGCTTCGGGACGCCGATACCCAAAATTAACCTTCTCCTTATCCGACGCAACGGACTTTCGCATGAACCCGACAACCGCTTTACCCATCCGCCGCGCCCTGATCAGCGTTTCCGACAAGACCGGCATCGTGGATTTCGCCCGCGCCCTGATCGAGCGCGGCGTGGAGATTCTCTCCACCGGCGGCACCGCCAAGCTGCTGGCCGGCAGCGGCATTCCCGCCGTCGAAGTGGCCGATTACACCGGCTTTCCCGAGATGATGGACGGTCGCCTCAAGACCCTGCATCCGAAAATTCACGGTGGTTTGCTCGGCCGGCGCGGGGAAGACGACGGGGCGATGGCCGAGCACGGCATTCCGCCCATCGATTTGCTGGTGGTCAATCTCTATCCGTTCGAGGCCACGGTCGCCAAGCCGGATTGCGCGCTGGCCGACGCGATTGAAAACATCGACATCGGCGGGCCGGCGATGCTGCGGGCGGCGGCCAAGAACCACGCGGCGGTCACAGTGGTGGTGGATGCCGGCGACTACCAGCGGGTTCTGGCGGAAATGCGGGATCACGCCGGGGCGGTGAGCGCCGCCACCCGCTTCGATTTGGCGGTCAAGGTGTTCGAGCACACCGGCCGCTACGATGGCGCCATCGCCAACTATCTGGGTTCCATCCAGGCCGAGGGCGGGCGCGACCCGTTTCCGCGCACCTACAGCGTCCAGTTCCACAAGGCGCAGGACATGCGCTACGGCGAAAATCCCCATCAGGGCGCCGCATTCTACGTCGAGCCGAAGCCGGCGGAAGCCTGCATCGCCACCGCCCGCCAGTTGCAGGGCAAGGAATTGTCCTACAACAACGTCGCCGATACCGACGCCGCGCTGGAATGCGTCAAGGGTTTCGCCGCGCCGGCCTGCGTGATCGTCAAGCACGCCAATCCCTGCGGCGTGGCTATCGGTTCGAGCCTTCTCGAAGCTTACGACCGCGCCTATAAAACCGATCCGACCTCGGCTTTCGGCGGCATCATCGCTTTCAACCGGCCGCTGGACGCCACGACCGCCAAAGCCATCGTGGATCGGCAGTTCGTCGAGGTGATCATCGCCCCGGAAGTGACGCCGGAGGCGCTGGCCGCGACCGCCAGCAAGCAGAACGTCCGGGTGCTGGCCTGCGGCAACTGGGGCGATGTTCGCGCGCCGGGCTGGGACTACAAGCGAGTCACCGGTGGCCTGCTGGTGCAGGATCGCGATTTGGGTCATGTGGCGGCGTCCGATCTGAAAGTGGTCACCAAACGGCAGCCAACCGACCGGGAGATGATCGACCTGCTGTTCGCGTGGCAGGTGGTCAAATTCGTCAAATCCAACGCCATCGTCTACGGCAAGGACGGCATGATTCTCGGGGTCGGCGCCGGGCAGATGAGCCGGGTGTTCTCGGCGAATATCGCCATCATGAAAGCGCGGGAGGAAAAGCTGGACCTGAAAGGCGCGGCGATGGCTTCCGATGCGTTTTTCCCGTTCCGCGACGGCATCGACCTGGCCGCCGAGCAGGGCATCACCGCCGTCATCGAGCCGGGCGGCTCCATGCGCGACAGCGAGGTGATCGCCGCCGCCGACGAGCACGGCATGACGATGGTGTTTACCGGAATGCGGCATTTCCGCCACTAACAAGACTCCCCTCTCCCACGGGGAGAGGGGTCGGGGGTGAGGGTTACATGAACGTCCTGATCGTCGGCGGCGGTGGCCGCGAACACGCCCTGGCTTGGAAAGTGGCGCAATCCAGCCGGGTGAAAAACGTCTACGTCGCACCGGGCAACGCCGGCACCGCCCGCGAACCCAAGGTGACCAATATCGCCATCACCGCCGACGATCCGCCGGATTTGCTCAAGTTCGCCCAGGGCCATCATGTGGATTTGACCATCATCGGTCCCGAGGTGCCGCTGGTGCTGGGGATCACCGACCTGTTCGCCAACGCCGGTCTGCGCTGTTTCGGGCCGAGCAAGGCGGCGGCGCAACTGGAAGGTTCCAAAGCCTTCGCCAAGGACTTCCTGGCCCGTCATCGCATCCCGACCGCCCGTTACCAGAGTTTTACTGACCCCGACGCGGCGGAAGCCTTCATCCGCGAAATGGGTGCACCGGTGGTGGTCAAGGCCGATGGCTTGGCGGCGGGCAAGGGCGTCATTCTGGCGCAAAGCGAGGACGAGGCTATCGCCGCCATGCGCGGGATGTTGAGCGGCGCGGATTTTGGCAAGGCCGGCCACTGCGTGGTGGTGGAGGAATTTTTGCACGGCGAGGAAGCCAGCTTCATCGTCATGACCGACGGCGAGCATATTTTGCCGTTCGCGTCCTCGCAGGATCACAAGGCGCGCGACAACGGCGACCGAGGCCCCAACACCGGCGGCATGGGCGCGTATTCCCCCGCGCCGGTGGTGACGCCGGAACTGCATGATCGCGTGATGGCCGAAATCATCGAACCCACGGTGCGCGGCATGGCGGCGGAAGGTTGTCGCTACGTCGGCTTTCTCTACGCCGGTTTGATGATCGCCGCCGACGGTCCCAAGGTGCTGGAATACAACTGCCGGCTGGGCGACCCCGAAACTCAGCCGCTCATCATGCGCTTGCGCTCCGATCTGGTGGAGTTGTGCGGCGCGGCCCTGGACGGGCGATTGCATGAGGTCAAGGCGGACTGGGATTCCCGGCCGGCCTTGGGCGCGGTGATGACCGCCGCCGGCTATCCGGGCGCCTATCGCAAGGGCGATGTCATCGAGGGCTTGCCGCGCCACGACGAGGAGTTGGGCGACGTGAAGCTGTTCCACGCCGGGACGCTGGAGACCAAGGAGGGTCATATCGTCACCCACGGCGGGCGGGTGCTGTGCGCCACCGCCCTGGGCGGCACGGTCGCCGAGGCGCAAAGCTTGGCCTACAACCTGGTCAAGCGGGTGCTGCTGGGACGGGGTTTATTACCGCACCGACATCGGTTATCGGGCCATCGCGCGGGAGCGGGGGGAGT